>NZ_JAHKPM010000060.1 GCF_018860525.1 Vibrio hepatarius | reverse complement strand
CCTTCCGCACCATTATTTAATGACTACAAATACCTGCTAGTTAGAACACATATTTCATTGTATTAATTCTCTATTTCAAAACCCATCTTATTCTATTACTTCAATATTTCCCCGATTAAAAATATAATTCATTGGCATAGATTAAAAATAAAAAATCCAGCTAATGCTGGATTTTTACTTATAGTCATGACTTTCTATTTAGCTAATATATTACTTTCTTAGCCTAGAAGCCCCAACGCTGAGTTGGGCGCTTGCTTTGCCTGAGCAAGAACAGAACTCGATGCCTGAGTTAGGATCTGAGCTTTCGTTAGTGCTGTTGTTTCTTTAGCAAAATCAGTATCTTTAATTCTACTCTTAGATGCATTCACGTTTTCGTTAATGTTCTCTAAGTTACTAATTGCGTGACTAAAGCGGTTTTGGAATGCACCTAACTCTGCACGATGGCTATCAACAAATTGCAACGCTGTATCAACAATAGCGACCGCTTCTTGAGCACCTGCAACTGAAGTAATATTAACAGTATCTACCGTTACATCTTCAGCAGCACCAAAGTTGAGTTCACCAGATAATGAGCCTCCAAAAGTCAGAGCGCCATCAACTTTATTGTTACCAGCGAATATCTGTATATTACCATCATCACCAACAGAAGCTTTGACCATATCGTTCTGACCGTTGATATAGGTGGCCAACTCTTCAATATCATCCCCTTCTTTGGCATTGATAGTAATAGTTTGTGCATCACCAAAAACATCATTAAAACCGATGGTTAGCTCATTAGCAGCAGCATCTACTCCCCAATCTTTATCTTTCGCTTCAGCCGCCACATAGATACTGCCACCCATCATGGCATTATCACTACGTAAGTTTTCCAAGGTCAGCATAACGGCTTCACCATTATCTGCACCAATCTGAAAAGACCTAGTTGCATATGTACCATTAAGTAGTTTATTACCACCAAAAGATGTTGTTTCCGCAATACGGTTCAACTCATCGTTTAGTGCTGTGACTTCTTCTTGCAGTGCAATACGTTCAGACTTAGAGTTTGAGCCATTTGCAGATTGTAAGGAAAGGTCTCGCATCCGCTGCAGAATGTTAGTCGTTTCATTCATTGCACCTTCAGCTGTTTGCGTAATGGATATGCCGTCATTTGCATTTCGTACCGCTACATCTAACCCTCGACTTTGTGAGGATAAGCGATTCGAGATCTGCATACCAGCTGCATCATCCTTAGCACTGTTAATTTTAAACCCTGAAGATAAGCGCTCCATCGAGGTCTCTTGGGCAGCTGTCGCGCTATTTAAATAGCGTTGTGCTGTCATTGCTGCAACGTTAGTGTTTACATTAACCGCCATAGTGGTTACTCCTATTGATTTTCCGTAGATCGGAAGTTTCGAAAGGTTTCCGACGTCTCGGTAAACCAAGTTCTCTCAAAGTACCCTTATTAGCGACGCAGAAATAATTTACTTTAGAACAAACTATAAAATTCCCACCCAAACTGATGGAAAACATAAATAGATTGATCTGGTCTGCAGATATTCAATCGTAAGCTAAAGATTTTGGAGTATTGGCCGGTGGGTACAAAGAAAAATATAGGAAAAAAGACTAACAAGAAATAAATTAAGTTATTGATAAAAAAAGAAAAGCCCCTTTTCCTTTGAGAGAACCGGGGCTATTGTGGTTGCCATTGTGGAGATCGAGAGAAATGATCACTGCCTGGCTTCCGTATACATAGACTTTAAAGTATGAGAGCGACTGTGAGAGAGCTCTATATAACTAAGAAGTCTATGCTTGCCGGAATGCTTTCACTAACCCACGTCTGGGTACTGCTAGTGAAAGTATTCACTACTACTGCAATAATGAAATTGCAGAGTTTGGCAACTGTTTTGCTTGAGCAAGTATTGATGTACCCGCCTGTTGCAATATTTGTGCTTTGGTTAATGCTGTTGTTTCTTTAGCAAAATCAGTATCTTTGATTCGGCTATTTGATGCTGCTACATTTTCTTGAATATTTGCCAAGTTATTGATGCTATGACTTAAACGGTTTTGCTTCGCCCCAAGATCTGCCCTCTGTGAGTCAATATACCTCAGAGCTGAATCCACAATGCCTACCGCATTTTGCGCGCCACCAGCCGTTGTTACATCAATATTTCTAACTGTGGTCAACTCGCCTGGGCCACCATTTAAACCAACCTCGGTTGCAAGACCACCAGAAATATTTAAGTTGCCTTCTATGTGGGGCTCAGCGACAAAAACCTGCAGCCGTCCATCTTGGTCAACCGAAGCACTTATTTTGTCTGTTTGACCATTAATATAAGTGGCTAGTTCTTCAATATCATCGCCTTCTTTAGCAAGAACATCTAAGGTAATTGCCTCACCATCTTTGGTGGTAAACTCAAACTTAATATCTCTTGCCGTGGCTGGTACGCCCCAGTCTTTGTTTTTACCTTTCTCGGGGTCAGCAATGAATGACTGGCCTCCCATTCTAGGTTCATCAGCACGTATACTGGTTAAACCCATAATAATGGCTTCACCAGAACTGGCACCTATTTGGAAAGCTGATTCTCCAAATGATCCATTCAGAAGCTTACGTCCACCGAAAGATGTGGTTTCGGCGATACGGTTCAATTCATCTTGCAGTGCCACTACTTCTTCATTTAGAGCCACTCGTTCTGAGAGAGAGTTAGTACCATTTGCCGATTGTAGTGACAAATCACGAATTCGCTGCAGAACAATGGTTGATTCGTTCATGGCACCTTCTGCTGTCTGAGCAATCGAAATACCATCATTGGCGTTACGCATTGCCACATCTAGGCCGCGACTTTGTGCTGTCAAACGGTTAGATATTTGTAGACCGGCCGCATCGTCTTTCGCACTGTTGATTCTATGCCCAGATGAAAGTCTCTCCATCGAGGTGTTTAAGTCATTCGTCGATTTGGTCAAGTAACGCTGGGCTGTCATGGCCGACACGTTAGTATTTACATTAATGGTCATAGTCTGCTCTCCTATTGAGTTCGCAAGTGCTTGCGAAGCGGCCAGCTTAATCTCAGTTGGAAGCACTGACCGTAGATGACTTGCTAAGTAGGATATACCTACTTAAAACCTGCTAGTTAAACTCTTGCTTACATAAATACAAGTAGTATGCCAACTTTTAAAAACCAATAGAAAATTAAATTTTACTTTTATTTTCAGTATATTACCGACTTTTAACCTAGGTCATATCCTAACTAAGTTTGCCGGTATCCCGCAGCGGCAATCTTGTTGCCGCTTATTTGCCACTTGGTTGCCACTGCTTAACAACAATTTTCTAACCAGGTGACTCTATCTCACTTCGCACATACGGCAGAGCACATATGGCACTGAAGCTAGATATAATTAAATAGTGTTAACTCTTTTGTTTTACCAAAAGCTTTGTGAGATGCTTGTAGTGCGCGTGAGTTTTCATTAAATTCGATAACTGCATCGGCATAATCTAGATCTTCAAAGGTGCTCTTCGATTTAGCCAAGGTCAGTTTAAAATCCTCATGTTGCTCTTCTTGAATATCTAAGGTATTCAAACGAGCACCTACATCTGTTCTCGATTTATTGAGGTGAATAAATCCAGCGTGAAATTCTTCCGTAACCTGATGCAACTCGGCAGTATTAGATGTATCTGAGACAGAGCCTTCAGAAAGCAACATCGCCTGCTTGAACGTATCGAAAAGACTGTATGATTTTTTTGGAACTAATGAAATTGCATCACCTTTGGTGATCTGTCCCTTTATTTGTATGGTGATATCTTCAAACTTAACTCCAGTAGACGGGTTAAACGTATCCGCACTTACCACAGCGCCATCACGCTCAAGTTGGTAACCAAAATTGCCATCCGGCATTTCAACAAACGTAACTTTATAGACTGACTGGTCATCTTGATTGAGATTTATGGCGCGCTCAAGTAGCAAATCAGAAGCATCATTTAACTCATACTCTGGCTCAAAATCACCAAATGGATTATCAATCTCCATGAATAGCTTGCTACCGGGATCATTTATTGGGATTTCTAAACTATTCGATACTTTCATCTTGCGTTGATAATCATCACCGGCGTAGGAAATGTCCCCATTTTTGTCACGAAAGAAAGGTTGATTCTTCGGTTTTGTTCCCGCAAATATGTAGTTACCAATTTCATCTTGCACGTTAGACAAGTTCAAAAAATTGTTAGCGATTTCTTGCAACTCACGACGTTTTGCAATTCGGTCTTCAGGCGATAGCGAACCATTAATCATTTCCATTACTGTACGCTTAGCTTCATCAGCATATTGTTCAGCATTCGCAATAATAACTTCATGGTGTTCTAGACGATTTCGGCTTAATACAATGGCATCAGTAAACTGACGTAGCTGCTCATTTTGTTGACCTATATTTTGGATATAATGAGTTGCCAAGGGATCATCACTTGCCGTCAACAGTTTCTTACCCGAAGCGAGTTGAGCCTGGTTATGATGTATTTTAGATTCCTGACGACGGATATCATTCTGTACAGCTTCATAATTATGGAAGCTTGAAATTCTAGTCATCATTTATCTGCCTCCTACCTTAACGCCAATATAGTGTTAAAAGTATCATTTGAAGCCTGCATGATACGTGACGATGCCATATATATTTGCTGGAACTTCATCATATTGGCTGCTTCTTCATCCAAGTTAACACCGGAAATAGTCGCAATACGTTCCTGTGCCGACTCTTTCTCCAAACGAGAGACGTCTGTAAGACGTGAAGCAGTCGACATTTGCAGCCCAACATCAGTATTGAGATTATGATAAAGGTCTAAAACGGTAGACTCTCCATCATTTAAATGCTTTTTAGTCTGGATATCTTGCATATTCAGAAGGTTTCCATTGCCACCTTCTGAAGGGACAAGATTTGCCGTAAACTTGTCATTAGGTAATGCACCTGGAGTTATTGCAAACGAGGTTCCTAAGACTGTTACAGGCCCAGACGGAGGATAAGCCTGAGGTGATAAAAGAATATTTCCATCGGTATCCGTTACGGCAAACTGCTGGCCATTTGGTGAAATAATCACCTCAAATTCACGTAATTCTCCAGCATTAACAATGAAAAATTCAGCGCTACCTTGGGCAAACGTTGTCGAGGCTTCATAACTTTGCGCAGCAATTTCTGAAGGGTCATTCGTCTCCATCTGAATTTGAGCCGCTGCATTTCTAGTCGGTCTTATCAATACCCTTTCACCCGTTTTAAGATCATTTTTAATCTCTATGCGGATACCATCAAGGGAAATTGAATTACCGACCACAGGAACAATGAACTGCTCTCCACTAGGACGTTTTATATAATAATCACCATCGGTATATTGAAGTGAATATTCTCCCGCAATTAAACGACTAAGATCCTCGATATAAACTTCAATATCTGCTAATGAATCCGATGATGCAACAGCGCGAGATTTGGCAACAACTTGTGAGTTTACATCAGTAAATATCAAGCCACCGACATTCCCCCTTAAATCTAAACCCTGGGTCTGAAGCTGGTTGATATCGTGGGAAAATGCAGTCGTCATTTTTCCCAACTCATCCATAATATAAGGGATCTTCTCATCTCTCATCGATAGCATCGCACCAATTTTCCCATCTATATCTCGCGTGGTAATGGCTTTCATCCCTTTACCTTCGATCATTGCTAATCGGCGCTGATGAACGTCAGGATACCCATCCATCATCTTAAGTTGGCTTGCTTCTGTACCAGAGACTAGAGTGTGGCCATTGCCAATATGAACGTTAAAGCCTTCGGCATTTTTTCTAGGTGTCACAGTAACTTTTGTATACTCGGAAAGTTCAGCGATAAGCTTTTCATGAGTGTCCATCAAATCATTATGCGGCCCAGGTGTGCGCATCATCAGCCGATGCATATCTCTTATTTCAAGTGCTAATTGGTTCACTCTTTCGATAGCGAGATCGAGTTTTTTATTGACCACATCAGATTGCAAACGGACAGTCTCATGGAAATCGTTAAGGTTTTGAGTAATAAGATCTGCTTTCTCCAATACCACTTTTCTAGCCCCGACATCATTTGGGCTGTCAGCGAGCGACTTAACAGCATCAAACCACTCATTAAGATTCTCTGGTATTTTTTTCGAAGCGACGGAGTCAAGCATACTAGACAGCATTTCTAAGTTTTCTTCATCGTCGACTTTATTGGCATGATTTGTAGTAGAAAGGTTGAGCTCATTAACGGCAAACTGATCCCAAGAGCGGCGAACATTGTCCACATGTACACCCATACCATAGGTTTCCCCACCGTATTGGTGTGGCATGTTGGTACCTTGTATCACCGACTGACGGTTATAACCCTCTGTATTCACATTAGAGATGTTATGTCCGGTGGTGTTAAGTTGTCTCTGAGCAGTGAGTACACTTTGTGCACCAAGGCCCAGTAGATCAGATGCCATATCGCCCCCAGGAAAGCCTAATAAAAGCAGTACAACTACATATCCTTAATTACTTATCAAGCAAGATATATACCAAGTTTCGGGTGCGGGTGCGGGATATTAATAATGACACTGGGGATCCTGTGTCAAGGTCAAAGAACATAATGCTACTGTTTTGATTGTTTTGTCATCAAAAATGCATCAATTTACATCTGTTCGATTTGAGCTTTGACTTTTAAGATTTTATCAACGTATTCAGGATCTGTCGCATAACCCGCTTGATGAATACCCTTAATAAACTGCTCATCATTTCCTTGGTGACTAAGAGCCGTATTATACCGTGGATTTTCATTTAAAAAGCGGACGTAGTCGCTAAAGCTATCCTCAAAATTTGAGTATGATCTAAACGCAGCATTTTCTTTGACTGGAATACCTTGATGATATTCTAACGTTTGGCTTGCAACTTTGTCTCCAGCCCATCTTTTGTCAGCTTTGATATTGAACAAGTTATGGCTGCTTCCACGGCTATTACCAATAACTTTTTGTCCCCAACCTGTTTCAAGGGCTGCTTGAGCTAATAGCAATGAGGAATCTACACCAAGCGCACGCGCTGCTTTTTCCGCATAAGGTTTCATTGTGGTGACAAATGATTGTGGAGATTCAAAAACGTCTGTTTCTATGCTTTGAACCTGATTTTTCGGAGGTACGCTTGATACATTTCCAGATTGACGAATACCATCAATTTTATTCATCATAGATTCAAAATTTACTTCTCGAGCAGCAGCATTAGAATTCTCGACTGAACCTGAAGATAACTGAGCAACTATCATATCGGCTAAACCTAGGGACCCCGAAGCACTCAGTTCACTTGCCATCTGCTCATCCATCATCTGGCGATAAAACTGCTGATTTTGACTATCCATCAATCCAGATTCGAACGTTGAATTGGCATCTCTCATTGACTTAAACAGCATAGAAGTAAAAATGGACTCAAATTGTTTTGCTGCAGCACTCAAAGCTTCTTTTTCGCTGCTTTTATCACCATCAACTGCCTTCTGGCGGAGTTTATCGAGATTTGCGATATCATGGATAAATCCAACATCTTTGCCATTATTAATCATGCTGCCTCCTAGATTACAATCAACTGGCCTTCGATAGCCCCAGCCTGCTTTAGTGCTTGTAAAATAGCCATTAAATCGGATGGTGCTGCTCCAACTTCGTTGACCGCACGTACGAGATCATCAAGTGTCAATCCAGGTTCAAATTTGAACATTTTCCCTTGTTTTTCTGTCACTTCAATATCAGTATCCGGGGTCACAACTGTCTCACCACCACCAAATGCATTGGGTTGACTAACATTAAGGTTTTCTTTAATGGCGACTGTCATGCCACCATGAGTCACTGCAGCTGGCTTCAAACGTACATGCTTACCAACCACAATAGTGCCAGTACGAGAATTGACGATAATTTTGGCAGAGCCTTCAGCGGGTTCAAATTCTAGGTTCTCAATCGCTGAAAGGAAAGAGACTCGCTGAGAGACATCACGAGGAGCACGAACTCTGACCGACGTCGCATCAATTGGTTGCGCCATTTGAGGTCCTAGAAAATTATTGACTGCGTCAGCCATACGCTGAGCCGTTGTGAAATCTGATTCAAGCAAATTAAACGTAATATAGTCACTACGGCCAAATGGTGAAGGTATCTCTCGTTCGACTATCGCGCCATTAGAAATCATGCCTGCTGTAGGGTTATTACCAACGATCTTTGAGCCATCTGCACCTGTAGCACTAAAGCCACTGACAACTAAATTACCTTGTGCAACGGCATAAATTTGCCCATCAACCCCTTTAAGCATGGTCTGCATCAATGTTCCACCACGAAGACTCTTTGCAGCGCCAATAGAAGTAACGGTCACATCAATCGTTTGTCCTTGCTTAGCAAATGCAGCGAGTTCTGCAGTGATAATAACGGCGGCTACATTTTTTGATTTTGGTTTAGTACCCGCCGGAAGCTGAATCCCAAAATTCTCTAGCATGGCATTAAAACTTTGGTCAGTAAAAGGGGTAGACTCGCCAGTCCCAGGTAATCCAGTGACTAACCCATACCCAACTAGCTGGTTTGCTCGTACACCAGCCACTTGCGAGATATCTTTAATCCGCGCGCCATTGGCTTGTGTTGAAACCATTGTAATGCAAGCCAGTAGTAGAAATAATATTTTCATTAGGTTACCTTCATTCGATACCATAGCGCCAAAACTTCGACTTTAGTAAGTTTTAAAGAGCAACATTAAAGAATCGTGCCAAAAATCCAGGTTCTTGCATATCTTGTTGAGTACCTGTACCTGAATATTGAATTCTCGCGTTCGAAATACGATTTGACGCTATTGTATTTTCGTGAGAAATATCATCTGATCGTATGGTACCACTCAATCTAATATACTCATCCCCAGTATTGAGAGACAGCCATTTTTCACCTCGAATAACAAGGTTCCCATTTGCTAAAACTTCAATGACTTCAACGGTAATCGAACCAGAAATACTGTTGCTTTGATTAGCCGCAGCACTACCACTAAACGAGTTGTCATTAGTCAGATTGTAGGAGAAATTATAATCCCCAATATTGAGTTGCTGGCCACCGACTTCGAGTGGATCCATTGATGCATCATTATTTTTCGAAAGATCCGCATCAGCACTTTTTGCAGCCTTGGTGTTTTCATCTAAAGTCACAGTAATAATATCACCAATATCACGAGGCTTAGAATCATCATACAAGCTGGTTGCATTAGAAATGTTAAATAACGATCCTGTTTCTGCTACATAATGTTCCGGTTTATGTTTCGGGTGAATAGGTGCCCATGCAGGATCTCCTGCAAGTGGATCAGTTCTTCCACGTAATGTATCAATAATACCTGAGCTCTCGTCGTCTGATTTATCGCCTTCAACAGCATCCACCGTCGTGGTACCTTGAACAATATCAGAGGTTTCAATCGGAGCTTCCAGCATAGAGCAACCTGAGAGTAAAACCAGTGTAATAATGGTCAGTAAACGATTCATAACAATCTCCTCATTACCTCAGGTTTATAATTGCTGATTTACAAAGCTCATCATTTTATCAACTGCTGAAATAACTTTAGAGTTCATTTCATAGACACGTTGGGCTTCAATCATATTGACCAGCTCTTCTGTTACATTGACATTCGATGTTTCCAACATAGACTGACGAATATCACCAAAACCATCAAAACCTGGAACCCCCTCCTGAGGATCACCACTTGCCCCAGTAGGTAGATACAAGTTCTGTCCAATGGGTTCAAGACCACCAGGGTTAATAAAATCAACAGTCGTTATCTGCCCCAGTACTTGGTTTTCTTGTTGGCCTCGTATTCGAACCGAAACTTCACCATCTGTCCCAACTGTGATACTTATGGCGTCTTCGGGAATTGCGATTTCTGGTTCAAGTGAATAACCTGCACCAGAAGTGACAATAATCCCTTCATCATTCACAGTGAACTGACCATTTCGGCTATAGCCAATGTTACCATCTGGCATCAAAATTTGGAAAAAGCCATCACCTTCAACCATCATGTCGAGGCTATTATTCGTCGTTTGTGTGTTGCCCTGTGTATGCACCTTTTGAGTAGCAACTACCTTAGAGCCGGCTCCTAACATCAAACCACTCGGTAATTCAGTATTTTGTGAAGACTGCCCACCTGGCTGATTGATATTTTGGTAAAATAAATCTTCAAACACAGCGCGACTCTTCTTATAACCAACAGTCGAAGCGTTCGCAAGGTTGTTTGAAATTGTTTGTATATTAGTTTGCTGGGCGTCTAAGCCCGTTTTACTTACCCATAATGCCGGATGCATACCTTTCTCCTAATCCTTTGGTTAGCTCATACGAAGCAAAGAGTCTGACGCTTTGTCCATATCTTCAGCTGTGCTCATCATTTTGACCTGCATTTCAAACTGACGTTGAAGGTCAATTAGATTGGTCATTTCACCGATAGCATTAACGTTACTGCCTTCTAGAGCACCCGTTAGCAACTTAACATTGGCATCCATTTCATATGCCGCATTTGGATCCTTGGAACGAAATACTCCATTCACATCTTTATAAAGTGAGCGGTTATTGGTACTCGTTAGCTTAATGCGATCAACAATTTCAATAGCATCAGCTGGAGCACCTTGAGGCACAACTGAAATAGTTCCATCACTACCCACTTCAATTTTACTCACGGGGATTGGCACAGTGATTGGTGCCCCTGTCTCACCTAGAACTAGATTTCCTCCACCAGTCGTAAGTAAGCCATTAACATCAATATTCATATTACCGTTTCGGGTTAATCCCTCTTTACCCATATTGTCAAGAACCGCGATCCAGCCTTGATCTTGAATAGTGACATCTAAACTTCGACCAGTAGTGATGACACTACCTTGTTGAAAATTGTGTCCGGGACGCTCAGTCATACTAAATACTCGACTAGGCATACCTTCGCCATATGCTTGCATAGAACGGGCCTGCGCTAGATCAGCGCGAAAACCGGTTGTACCAACATTTGCCAAGTTGTTAGCTCTAAGCTGCATAGCCTGCATATTTTGCTTAGCGCCACTCATAGCAAGAAACAATGCACGATCCATAATTTGCTCCAAAAATCTCACTTAACCTAGACAAAGCAAATATCACGCCACATCATAAAACATCAATAAATCAGAAGTTTAAAGGTAGAATAATTGAAAAGTGAGACCAAATATGAAGAGAGTTGCCGGAGGTGGCAAGATAATAAGCTGGCTGTTGCCACCAGCTTATTCATGCTTGATATGCGGGATGTCTTAACGTTTTACAAGTTGTCTTAACGAATCTGCAAAATATTCTGTTGAGTTTGATTATGAACTTCCAAAGAACGTGAGTTAGCCTGGAAGTTCCGTTGGGCTGTAATCAAATCAACCAATTCTTGGGTCATATCAATATTAGATTGCTCCAAGGTACCACTCGAAACACTACCAAACGATCCTTTATTAGATTCACCCCAAATTTTAGACCCTGAAAACTGCGTCGAATCCCACTGGGTACTGCCTTTTTTATCAAGACCTTGTTCATTAGCCACGCGCACTAAAGCTACTCTTCCTAGGGTAATATTCTCACCATTTGAATAAGTCCCTAAAACACTGCCATTTTCATCAAAATCAACTTTGGTTAAGAAACCTGTTGTGGCGCCATCTTCATCAAATTTGGTTAACTCAAATGGAGCGGCAAATTGTGTCGCGTCTTTTAGTCCAAATGCCAAGATTTGAGTTTCATCTGCACCATTTAAGTTAACTGGATTAGCTCCTGTACCCAAAGCCTCAGTGACTATATCTTGGTTATTATTAATGCTAGCTAAAGTACCATCATTATTGAACCTCATTGTGTGTCCAACTTGCCCTGTTGGTGACGTTGCATCCCCACCAACAATATTGATGGGTTTCTCGCCATCAGAATCCGTGACAGTATAATAGGTTAACCATGTATTAGGTTGAGTCGCGTCTTTAAGGTAGTAGGACGTCAGTTTGTAAGATTGCCCCATCGAATCGTAGATAGACGAAGAAGTAGAACGGTTATAAGTTTCAGGATCTGTAATATCAAACAAAGCTGGATCTTTTAAAGGAGCGCCTGCTGGTAGATTAAAACCGACTTCAATATTCGCTGTCTGTTTTGGCTTACCAAACTCTTTAGGAATATTGATAGGTGAAGCCTCATAGGACAAAACATCACCCGTATCCTTATTTACTTGATACCCCAACAAAAACTCATCATTCGCTGTAACCATGTAGTTGTTTTTGTTCAAGTGAAATGAACCATTTCGTGTCAGCTCATTTGTGGCTGGCTGCAAGCGATCTTTTGCGACAGAGAAAAAGCCTGTCCCAGAAATTCTAAGGTCCATTGGGTTGTTGGTATAAATACTGGATCCCTCATGAAACTGTTGAGCAACTTTTGCTGCCTGCACACCTTGACCCGGTGTCGTTTTCGCATGAGTGAACAATGAGTTAGAATAAACATCTCCAAACTCCGCCCGAGATTCTTTAAAACCATAAGTGGCGGCGTTAGCAATATTATTACTGGTTGTATTCAGATCTAACTGAGCAGCGGATAAACCGCTTAATGCAACATAAGACATTCCAAATCTCCTATCTAGCTAGCGTAATAATTACGCCTTTCCAACTTCTAGTACTTCAGCAAGTCGAACTGGCGATTCAAAACCAGCTAGATTGAGTAGTACGTTACCATTGCCTTTTCCAAGTAAAACGCTATTTACATTTGCGTAAGTCGAAACTTCAAATTCTTTCGACTGCCCGTCCAACAAACCCGACGCTTTCACATTGTATTTGCCAGCCGGCAATGGATTACCGTTTTGATCTTTGCCATCCCAAACGACGCGACTGTCACCACCTGGTTTAGAGCCTACGTCAAAGGTACGGAGCAGTTGTCCCATCTGATTCTCAACTCGAACCATCAAATTATCGACAGCTTGAGGGAGTTTTACCATAGCAGACATGGGACCTTCACTAGTCTTCACACCGGAAGAGCCTGGAATAAGAACATCCCGACCAACCAGTGATGATGCCTGAAGTGCTTGACTCGATGTCATCGATGAATTCAATGTTTCAAACTGATTATTCATTTTACCGATGCCATCTACCGTCGCAAACGACGCCATTTGGGCAATCATTTGGTCATTGCTAACCGGCTTAAACGGATCTTGTTGAGAAAGCTGCTTAGTAAGCAAAGATAAGAAATCTTCCTGTTTAAGATCTTGCTTACCTGTTATCTCATCTGGCTTACTATTGTCTTGAAGCCGTTTAAGCTGGTCAACATAGGACAAGCCGCTTTGACCAACATTATTATTAATGTCCCCAGCCATAAGTTACCTCCTATCCTTATTGACCCATCTGCAGCGTACGCAGCAGCATTTGTTTACTAGCATCTGCAACTTGTACATTCGTTTGATATGAACGAGAAGCAGATATCATGTTCGCCATTTCTTCCATCACATTCACATTCGGCTTATAAATATAGCCGTCAGCGTTAGCGAGTGGGTGTTCGGGGTTGTACTCAGCATCAAGTGGCTTGTTACTTTCAACAATACCTAAAACTTGTACAGGCACCGTGTGTTCGCGACCATATTTAGCTTTACTTAGTTCGGCACCAAACACAGCATGACGTGCTTTGTACGTATCTTTAGCAGCACTAGACACACTGTCCGCGTTAGCCAAGTTGCTCGAGGTGGTATTTAAACGCACTGATTCAGCACTCATCGCAGAACCGGTTACATTGAATACATTAAATAGGCTCATCTAATTAATCCCCTTTAATTGCCTTGGTTAAGTTCCTGAATTTACTGCCCAGGAAATCCAACGACGCTTGGTGCCTGATTTGATTTTGCATAAATAAGTTACGTTCAAAATCAACATCTACTGTATTTCCATCACCCGTGTCCGGTTGTGTTGGAAGTCGATATAGCATTTCTCCTGTCACTTGAGCAGAGGCAGGAATATGCCGACCATCAGTACGACTAAGACCTATACTTGCCTCTGATGTTGCCGCCTGCAATGCCCTTTGAAAGTCCATACCTTTCGATTTAAACCCTGGTGTATTGGCTTGAGCAATGTTCGTGGATATAACCTCAGCATTGCGCGAGCGCACTCCCACCGTATGTTGGTGGATACCTAATGCGTTGTCGAAAGATATAGCCATGTTAACCTCTGCAAAAAGAAATGACCGATATTACTAGATATAAAAGCAATTAGTGTACCAACTTTCAAACTAACTCAACTCACTTGTTGGTATTTTTAATAGCAACTTATGCGCCAAATAGTCCAAATAGAATAAACTCTAGAACATAAACCCTCATAGAGAGACTTCTAAACCGACTTAGCCCAGCATAAAGCTGGGCTAAGTCGGTTGGAAATAATGCTATTTGAGCTTATAAATAATCCCGGGATTACAACGAACCATTTCAAAACAGTCAGTTAACCCTGTCAAAGACTCTGAAGCTCCTAACAGTAGATGACCACCAGGGTTTAAACTGCTGGCCATTTGATTTAACACTTGAGATTTCATATCTGGTGAGAAGTAGATAAGAACATTGCGGCAAAATATGATGTCAAACTTTCCTAAGAGCGCATAACTCTCCATTAAATTTTGAGGACGAAAATTAACTAGACGTTTAACATTATCCTTAACTTTCATCCGCCCATCACCAGCATCTTCAAAGAAATTTTTTCTGCGCTCAGGCGACAAACCACGCCCCAAGGCTAAGTTATCATATATACCCTCTCGGCACATATCGAGCATGCTAGCAGAAATATCCGTCGCAGTAACCGCCACATTGGGTACCAAGCCAGGTTTACGCTGTTGCGTTTCTAGAATGGTCATTGCCATAGAATAGGGCTCTTGACCAGATGAACTTGCCGCTGACCAAATTTTAATCGGCCTTTTTGTTTCAGCCGCTTCAGGTAAAAGCTTATTAGCAAGTACCTCAAATGGGTATGTATCACGAAACCACAAGGTCTCATTAGTTGTCATAGCGTCTACAGCCGCTACACGCAGATCTCTGTTGCGTCCAGTGACAACATCTTTAAGCAAATCCGATAAAGAATTCAGCTTAAACTTTGTTACTAAAGGGCTTAAGCGACTCCTCACCAAATATTGCTTGCTGTCACCTAAGACAATACCACATTGAGATTCTAAGAAGCGGCTGAAGTCGCGATATTCTTGATCGCTTATAGTTATCGCTGTCATTTATTTCTCTTTAATCAGTAAGCGCAGTTTTCACTGCATTACCAAGCTCATCAGGGTTGAATTTAGGAATGAAGGCATTCGCCCCAACACGTTCAACCATAGCTTGGTTAAAAACACCACTGAGTGATGAGTGAAGAATAACATATAAATCCTTCAGATCTGGATTGCGTCGGACTTCGGCCGTCAATGTGTAGCCGTCCATCTCCGGCATCTCAATATCTGAAATGACTAATGAAATTTGTTCATATATGCTGCCTTCAGCAGCCATTTCAACCAACTTGTCATATGCATCTTTACCATCTTTCGCGGAAACGACCTCAAAGCCAATTGATAGTATCGCACGTTCGACTTGCTTACGAGCAACCGTAGAGTCGTCAGCTATGAGTATACGACGAACCACTTCTTTTTCCGACTGAACTTGAGCAATTTCGTCCCCGATAGAGGAATCCATTGTTTCATCAATGGGCGAAATCTCCATTAGAATCTTTTCAACATCGAGTATTTCAACAAGTTCATTATCAATATTGGTTACTGCAGTAAGGTAATTGCCTTTGCCAGAACCATCTGGTGGAGGCAAAATTGCCTCCCAATGCATATTAATAATACGTTCAACCGAAGACACCAAAAACGCCTGAATGGTTCGGTTAAATTCAGCGATTACAACAAACGCTTTATCCACATTTTCAGTTGGTCTTCCTCCTATAGCTAAACTCATATCAATCACAGAAACCGTTTGACCACGTATATGAGCAACACCTTTAACCAGAGGGTGTAAATTAGGCATCATTGTCAATATAGGGCACTGGAGTACTTCTTTAACCTTGAATACGTTAATACCGTATCGCTGCCGCCCCATCAAGCGAAATGTTAAAAGTTCCAATCGGTTTTGACCGACGAGTTGCGTGCGCTGATTCACCGAATCAAGAATACCCGACATAAGCCCCATCTCCATCTCAAACTTTCATGGTATAAAATGATAGTCTACTAAAAGGTAAAGAAAACCAGAGAAGCAGAATGACATACCATAAATTACGTTTATGCTCTTTTTCCATTACTAATTGTAGAGCTTTCTATAAAAAGTTTTATAAGACTATCGCCTTTTTATGCTTTTTCTTTAGTTTTTCATTAAGTTCAGCCACATCAGAACAGATTACTCGCGTCCAAAAAGCCGCTGAAGATTATATTCTCACCACCATCGAGTGGCCAGCTGGTGGCTCTTTGCTAGCGAAAGCAGCCAACATTGACAACCGTATCTTTGTCACTGACTGCCCTACCTCTCTGACAACTTCTTCTTCTTCTACAAACCCTAGTGCAAGTAATATCACTGTGCTAGTTGAGTGTAGTGAAGATAATTGGAAATTATATGTCCCAGTCAGGCTTACCAGGACTGGACCGCAAGTGACAGCAACTGGTGCCATCAGCAGAGGGCAGACTCTATCTAGTCGAGACGTCACTATTAATATGGTAGACTTGCAACGTGTCAGACGGCAAGGCTATTCAGATATTGCTGAGGTAATCGGTGCAAAAACTAAAAAAAACCTCAGGGCTGGAGAAGTAGTGGAAAGCAATGATATTTGCGTTGTATGTCGCAATGAAACCGTCACTATTAAAGCTCAAAAGTCTGGTATGACCATCACAACTAAAGGCACAGCACTCACAGATGGTTCACATGGTGAGCAGATTAGAGTGAAAAATAACAAATCCAACCGTATAATTGAGGGTAGAGTGACTGGGATTGCCGAAGTTACCGTTATTTTTTAAACAAACGAAAAGTTACTAAAGCTTTAATAACTTTGGCCGATATCGACAGTACAAGATTTCAAATACGAAAGGCTCAAACATATGGCAGGCATTGATAACATACGCTCTGGGCAGACGGTCACAACGTCTACTAAGAGTACTGCACGCAATGAGAATAGCACCTCTGCTAGCTCTGGCTCCACGACAAAGTCAGACGTTGCACAAGATTCGGTTTCCCTCAGTCAACAGGGGAAGGCTGTTGGTGAAATGCATTCTCAGCTAGCAAGTCAACCGAGTTTTGATAAGGCAAAAGTCGCTGCTATAAAAGAAGCGATTGCCAATGGTTCATATAGTGTTGACCCTCAAAAACTGGCAGATAATATGATCAAGTTCGAACAAGAACTTGGTGGTTTGGAGTAGAGAATCTCTATTATGGCGACCCTAAGCAGTTTAATAGACTTTCAGTTACAAAGCGCTCAAGATCTTTCTGATATTCTCGAAAAAGAGAAGTTAGCTATAACCACCCGAGTCGCTAAAGATATTGAACAACTTGCTAATGATAAGCTGTCTCTAATCAATAAACTTCAACATACCGATCAACGTATTGGACAACATCCCGATGTAGATAGTTTGACAACAGACCCAGAGTTGAGCCCTCTGGTTGATAAAATTCGAGCTATCATCAGTGACTGCCAGCAAGCAAACATAATAAATGGAGAGGCTTTGCAACGAGCTCAAATGAGTTTTAATAAACTTAATAACCTGATGCAGCAAAGCCAAGGAAAGCTTGGAATGACATACAGCGCTGATGGCCAAACTAAAAATGTCACAACATTAGGTACTAATATCAAAGCATAATAAAAGCGGCAAAAATTGCCGCAGATGAAAATTGAATAACAAGGGCGGCAATCAAATTAGAATAATGTTTGTTGGCGTTTTTCTGGTACCACTTGTACTTCACCATAGTCACGAAGCTTGTTCATCTTTTTAATATCAAGGCGTAACTCTGTCACATAACTATCACCCACTTTATAACTTCGTACCACCTCTGCTCCACGAATAACACCATCGACAGCACCTGAGGTGAGCTCAGTTCCAAGGCGTTGATCTTTTAGATCGGCTCGACCACTCACACGCATGCCATAAACTTGCTCTGCTAACTCACGATAGGCATCTATTTTTGAAGCGCGCATGGCTCTCACTTGCCGTTCCTCATCAGTGCGCCCCTTCTGCTCACTAATATTGGCATATCCAACGGCAGTAAGCATATCATCCGCACGCATATTTTGCAGAGGCTGGCAACCAACCATCATCAGCAGTATGGCCAGAAAAAATATCTTATTCATCTCAACTCCCTATGGACGAAGAATAACAGTATATGGCTGCCTTATTGTAGGGTCAGAGCGAATTAAAACACCATCTTCATCTCGGATACTGTTAAGCGTGTCTAGATCTCGGCCAATTCGATCTGCAGGCAGAAAACCTTGAGCAGTTGCAACAACAACTCGAGATTGCATACCCACAACACGGGCGTTAACCAAAACACCCCCTTCTTGTCGAAGCATAGTACCCGTTAATATATACTGGATGTCCTGCTCTTGAGCCAAGTCTTTCCAGTCACGGCTAAAGGCGAAGTCCCCCAGACTAGTAACCTGAATAGATCCCGTTGTTTTATAATCAACGACTTTAAAGCCTCGTCGCTGAAACTGATGGATAAAACCTTCCGAAACTGAATTACCCAACCAATTGGTTGCATCCATATTTTGTAGATCAACAAATGAAGTTACGGCAATGGGTGTCCGGGCTGATACACTAGTATTTGAAATTATCAAATCTTCCGTCATGCTCTCAACAAAAAAGTCAAGTGTATGACGCGGGCTCTCCATTAGCATAAATTGTGAGCCAGGGTAAGGTTCTTTACCGTTATAAACAGGCGCATAGGCACAAGCAGTGAGAAGTACCACAGGCACAAGCGTTAGCCAATTTTTCATATTATAATCTCCGATATATTTTAGGCCCTATCTGCGCCACTTTATATCTCAGATACCAAAGTGGAACATTCTTTGCTTTGCTATATATGTCACTATATAGAACGGCAATACCTAAATCAGCTAACAAAATGAATGCAAAAAGTGAACCAGTTTGGAATTTAAAGATGAAAAAGTCGTTTTTTTTAATAGTTTCAACTCTTTGTCTAACGCTCTATCCAGCGTTAGTATGGAGCGGATGGTATGAAGTAACCGGTACAGCCACCGTAGTTTCTTCTGAAGAAGTCGCCCGCGTTCACGCTTTAGAAAACGCGATATATAAAGCCGTTAGCTTCTCAGGTGCAGATATCGGTAGTATTTCAAATATAAGACCAATACTAGAAAGTGAACGCAAAGAATACCAACTTAGCAACACTGAAATACGCTATATATTGGTTGACGAGCAAAGAGTTCGTAAAGGTGTCATGTTCGTTAAAGCACGTATAGATATCTACCCATCGGCAACAGCTTGCCATCTTGCCCAGTATAAAAAAACGTTCTTAGTCGGCAATATCGATATTGCTTCACCTAAGCAAGCAGTTATGGGACAAATCTATAGTGTTGGAGATGACTTTGCCAATGTAATTAATCGCCAGTTGGATGAAGAGTCAAGCAACTTCGTCTCCGTTGGAACTACAGACTATGAAATTAATAAACATTATCCCGAAAGACTGAAGATGATTGCACAAGACACAGGCGCTCAATATATTCTTGGTGGTGTTATTACTGACTTAACTGCAACAATAGAACAAAAATTACTGAAAGAGGACATTATCAATCGTCAATTTGCGCTTGAAATGACAGTCTTTGACGGCAAAACTGGCAATAAAGTCTACAAAAACAACTACCGTGAAGTCGCTCGATGGCCTTTTCCAAAAACCAGCCAAGTCGATACCAGAAGTGCCCGTTTCTGGGCATCCACCTACGGCGATATGATGCTAAGAGTTAGCCGAAATATTATGCTAGACCTAGAATCAGAAGTATCCTGCAAAATCACTTTACCCGAAATTATCTCTAGGTGGGATAATGTATTAACTATGGACCTTGGACGTATACATGGCGTCAACCAAGGAGATAAACTTAAGCTTTGGCATACAAGTTCATTTATTGATCAACGCGGACTACCACGTAATAAAGTCACTGAATCCAATATCACTCTCACAGTATCACGCGTATACGAGAATGAAGCGGAACTGACTGTAGATCAACCAGAGCTTGCCGGTAGCATCCAAATAGGTGATGTTATGCACAAGCAGCTTTAAATCATCAAATTAGCGCTTAATATTCCAGTAAAATATAGTATGATGCTCCCATGCTCCCGTGGCACAGCTGGATAGCGCGATCCCCTCCTAAGGGATAGGTCACAGGTTCGAATCCTGTCGGGAGCGCCATATTACACCAATGTTAGGCCGAATATAGGCCTTACTACTATCAAGATAGCAAGCTCTATTCTCTATCCCCCTAGCTATGACGCTAAGTTAATACCCCATAAAAATAAAAAGCCTCCTTCCAGTTTGGAAAGAGGCCTCAACAAACTAAATGTTGCAATAAGGATAATTAACTTTAGATCTATACCAAGAAAACAAGTTGAAAGGATCAACCAATGCTCCTGTATAGAATGTAGCAAATTCGAACCGTTACTCAGGAACATGAACAGCTGCACTGAGTGACAGCAAGCACTAACCCAACTATTGTTCTACAAGATTTACTCACTAACTCTTGAGCTTCTTGATAAAACCGAGTTTAATATAGTCATCACTTTGTTGTCAAATGTGAAACTTAAATTCAACAAAATTAGCTCTGTTCGGTATAATCTTATGCATCAGAAATATTGAGGAGAAAAGTATTGAAAGATGTCACTACCATTGGTGGTAGATTAAAAGAAATTCTATTTGTCAAAGGCGTATCGGCCGCTGAACTCTCTCGTAGAGTATGCGTAGAGAGAGGCTACATGAGTAAATTACTCAATAATAAAATTAAAACCCCTCACAAAAACATGCTTCAAATAGCAGATGCGCTAGATATATCATACGAATGGTTAATGACAGGTGTAGAACGAACTGGAGTCCATGAACGAGATTACAATGTTGAAGGCATTGTAGGGGACAAATTGATAAACGTTGGCTTTTTCGATACAAATATGCCAATAGCCAAGTCAGATAAACTCGTTTATCATGATGAATCAATAAATATAGTTAGTACTAAAAAACTTGGAACTGGTAATTATCTGTTTCATGCTGGTGATGATATTTTCGAACTGTATAGAGTCGATAACTTTATAGATTTAACATGGTATCCACATGCTCCTAACAAAAATTACATTCCTATCGGTAAAGTTATAACCAAAATACACAAGGAACATATCAATGACAAGAAGCTTAAACTTGTTAAAGGTTGAGAACAATTTAATTTATTATACTAATGAAGACAAAGATTATGTTTTAAGCTCTTCTTCTAGAGCACTGATAAATAAAGGACTTGTGGTATTTTTTACAAAAAAAGATCGTGATCTTATCCATGCTTTAGATCCAATAACAAAGTTTGATATCAAATGGTATGGCTTCCTTACAGCCTTGTATCTTGCATTCTTATTGGTCGCGATACCAATGTCTCCGCATAGCGTTCAAATTTTTGATACTTGGCAACCTGCTGGTATTTTGATATTTCCTCTAACCTTTCTTGTTCTCGATACCATCAATGCAACACTCAGGTATGAGTATGCTAAATCAACTACTTATTTTGGCGCCAGTATGTGCGCTTTGGCGTCAGGTTTAATTGCCCTCACATTCTTAGTCTTTGATATTAAATCTCCATACAAAGAGGTATTCGAGCCGCTTATATATCTATTCCTTATCAATAGCATTTGTATATTATCAGCTGATCAAGCAAATAATTTTACGTTTAGAAAATTGAGCATGATATTATATAAATCTCCTCTATGGGTTAGGTCTATTATATCAAGCACAATAGGTCAAGCTATTTATACAATCATTTGGATAGGTTTGTTTTTTAATTCATCAACATCTATGGATTTATTACAAAAAATTGCCGACAATTACTTATTCAAGGTAGGTTATGCATTTGCTTTACTACCTGTATTATACGGGTTGGTTATTTCCTACAAGCTATTAAAATCTCGAAAAAATGATGACTCATCTGTAATAAATAAAAATACTAATCTTATCTAGTAACTACCTCAAAAAGGCCAAAGCTTATTGAGCTGAGCTTTGGTCCTCTAAACTACACATAGAAGGCAGGTTTAAAACTCGCTATTACCCTTGTCATGCTTACCTCAAAGGTTTTATTAAGTAGCGTATACTCACAAATAAAGCTTTCCAGATCCCCCTTTAATTGATTAGGGATAGCAAGTGAATAGCTATTGACTTGAGTGTAAACTTTATACGCTCCAGACATAAAAAATTTTTTGAACTCATTTCCAGAAAACTGATATTCAAAATGGTGGGTCTTTATTGAAACAGTTGAGAAACCTTTTGACTCAAATAACCTAATGTACTCTTCCGGAGAGTCTAAGTGCATGCAAGGCAGTGTAAAGCAATGTCCATGTTCAGGGTAATAGTCAGTGAAGAATTTATCCATCAACGCTGAAACCTGAGGACACCAGTCTTGCTTGTAAGGCGTTTGCATCACAAATATACCACTAGGTTTCAGCGCATTTTTAATCGCAAGCAGAGAAGCATCATAATCCCGAAACCACTGGAAAGATGAATTAGCTGTCACAACCTCAAAACGATTTTCTAATCCAAATTGATTAATATCCGCATGTAAAAACTGCAACTTACTATCCGGATACCTAAGAGTCGCTTGATTAATCATCTCTAAAGAGTTGTCGATAGCTAGCATAAATTTTGGTGACAAGTGCTCATAAATGAGGTGTGATACTTTCCCTGATCCACAGCCAACATCAAGCAACGAATCAACCCGCTTTGGCAGTAACTGCAATAACTCCTTAGCTGCATCAAACTGAACTATTCCATTGGAATAATATTCTCGATCATAATTCATACATCACTCTACATTAATCACAAAGCATCAAAGCTAAAAATATCAACAACTTGAAACTTTGTCACTGACTCAATTATTAAAAAATTCATAGGCTTAAGTCTATTCAAATGACTGTCTTACGCCTTTGCATAAATTTTGATAACAAATATTAATGCATAACAGGAAAGATAATCATCATTTCAATGCCTTATTCAGGCTTACCAAAAAAGAACTGTGTATTTCTGTTTAACAAAGTAAGGAAAGACGAATCAGAGCTTCACCAATCAAGCACATTCAACTAAAATAGTTATTAATAAAATTATCTATAGATATTTAATGAAGAAGAGTAATCTGGCTACAAACACTGGTCACCGTTTTATTTCCAAAGCCAAAACTGCGTTTAAAATTCACATTCACACACCTGATGACACGGTGTTACATCGCTCTGTGGGTTATGTAAAAATTGGAGAAGAAAAAGGGCTCAAAAAAGCGATCAAACTCAGGAATGAGCTGGGTAGTGCTATGTGGGGTAAATTCTGGCGCAAATTACTCAAAGACCCTTATTTAATGACTAGGTTACCCCATTCTATTGAGCCTAAAATCATCTTTAAACCTAGACCAACAAAAGCCAACCCTAGTGCAAAAGACGAATGTTATATCGCTGCATGGCGCAATTATGACAAAAATGGAAAGCTGATTTATAAAAGTATTGTATGTTCAATCAAAAAACATGGACGTCTCGCTGCTTACACAAAAACTAAAAAAGCCTTGCTAGAAGCTAACAAAGATAACTTGGAAATACTGGAGTTTATGGGGCGTTTAACAAGTATTGATCTTAAGTAAATACCTTTCACAGTTTTCTAGTCATCTATTGATGTTAGCCCTTAGACTACGCTCCCTTTGATGCTAAAAAACCGCAACACAAGCTGCGGTTTTAGGCATTTAATCAATTGTCTTCAAAGCATTATGAGTTAGCTTCTCGCTCTGAAATAAAGTCCAACGCCATTTTAATCCGAGCAATAACTCGCTCTTTGCCCACTAGATCCATGACAGCATCCACTGACGGTGATTGCCCACCACCTGTTACCGCCACACGCAAAGGCATACCAATTTTGCCCATGCCAATCTCAAGCTCTTCACATACAGCAGTAATCACATTATCTTTAATACTTTCTGCTCCCCAGCTTTCAAGAGATTCAACTTTAGCTAGTGCAAGCTCTAATGGGCCTTTGGCAACTCCACGTAAATGTTTTTTCGCCGCTCCGGCTTCAAACTCAGAAAAGTCTTCATAGAAATAACGAATTTGCTCGGTAAGCTCAACGAGTGTGTTACAGCGTTCACCCACGACCTGAATCACTCGGGTCAAAGCTGGGCCATTGTCAATATTGAGCTTTTGATTGTCTATATGCCATTGTAGGTGCTCGGCTACGTATTCAGGCTCTGATGTCTTAATATAGTGATTGTTTAACCAAAGCAGCTTTTCAGTGTTAAACGCAGACGCTGATTTAGAGATAGCGTTGAGTGAAAATAACTCTACCATCTCTTGCCGAGAGAATATTTCTTGATCGCCATGAGACCACCCTAAACGAACCAAGTAATTATTTAGTGCATTTGGCAAGTAGCCCTCATCACGATATTGCATCACAGAGACGGCCCCATGTCGCTTAGACAATTTGGCACCATCATCACCCAGTATCATCGCACAATGGGCAAATATAGGGACTGGTGCTCCCAAAGCTTGATAAATGTTGATTTGGCGTGGAGTGTTATTAATATGATCTTCACCACGTACAACGTGAGTAATTCCCATATCCCAGTCATCAACAACAACCACAAAGTTGTATGTAGGAGCACCATCAGTGCGGCGGATAATAAGATCATCGAGTTGATCATTACCAATTTCAATGCGGCCTCGGATCTGGTCCTCAAAAATTACGCTACCTTGAGTAGGGTTGCGAAAACGCACCACACAAGGGTCTCCCTCTTTTGCTACTTCGTTCGCAGCAACAATCTTAGGGTGATTAGCATCATAGCGAGGCATATCTTTATTTTCTTCTTGCTCAGCTCGAATTTCATCAAGAAGCTCTTTTGATGCGTAGCATTGATAAGCTTTATCTTCTGCAAGCAATTTATCAACCATTTCGTTATAACGATCAAAGCGTTTAGATTGAAAATAAGGCCCTTCATCCCACTCCAGCCCCATCCATTGCATCCCCTCAAGAATGGCATCTACCGCTTGCTGAGAATTACGTTCTAAGTCAGTATCCTCAATACGTAATACGAACTCACCACCTTGGTTTTTTGCCACAAGCCATGAATACAGTGCTGTGCGAGCACCACCAACGTGAAGATAGCCTGTAGGGCTAGGAGCAAAACGAGTTTTAACCGTCATTTAAAATACCTTGATTAACAGAATGACCGCACCTTGAAGAGGCACTAAAAGTTGCGCGTATTTTATCACTGATATCCAAATCTACAATCCACCAGATGTAGAATTCCCTCAACAAGAGCATTTTTGACCATTTAATGTTTTTTGAACGCTTATATCACACTGCTTGACCTTACCCATAGGGTAAGGTTTATTCTCAGTAATATATTATTGCTAAGGATCATGTAATGAATAGATTCGATATTCCACTTTGTGGTTTAAACTGTATGGGATGCGCGCGAAAAATTGAGAAACGCCTACTCTCTGAGCACTCTGTCTTTATCCATGAGTTAACCACAGAGCATATCAATCTTGATAGCAGTAGTAATTTTAAACAATTAGAATCGTCTATTCACTCCCTAGGATATAATGCCGGCAATCACTATCAATTCAACCTAAGTGGTTTAAATTGCAGTAAATGTGTCACTAAACTCAGCCTTGCCTTAGAAAAGCACCCTCTCGTTGGTCAGTTCCAAGCATCAAAAACTGATTTATCACTATCGACATTGCTTAGCGCCCAGCAAATACAAGATATTGTCGCATCATTGGATTACGAGGCATATAGAAAGGATGAGCAGCAACACAACACTAACCCTATTACCGCTCCTGCAATAGAAATTTTTCATCCACTTGCAGAAGAAAAGATCTATAACTTAAATTTTTTCATCTCCGGAATGACGTGTGCCAGCTGCGTTGCGTCTGTTGAGCGAGCAATAGAACGAGTTGAAGATATTCAAAAGGCGCAAGTCAATCTAGCAGAGCAAAGTGCACTCGTTATAAGTGCTTCCAAAAGCGACTCTGTCATAACGTCAATCTTAGACTCGGTACAAAAATCGGGCTATAAGGCAGATTATATTGTTGACCCGGAGACCCAACAACAAGAGCACTTGGCCAAGCAACAAACCAAACAGGCACAACACAAAAATAGTGCTTGGGCAGGTATTGCAATCGGCACTCCATTAATGCTTTGGGGAATACTGGGTGGTAACATGATGATACGTACCCCCCAAGATCAACTTATTTGGGGTGGCATAGGATTAATTTGTCTGTGGCTACTATCCACCGCTGGACGCTCTTTCTTTGCAAACGCGTGGCAAGCGCTGCGTAACAAACGCGCGACAATGGATACATTAGTCGCACTTGGTACAGGCGCAGCATGGCTATTTTCAATGCTGGTCGTCAGTTTACCTCAATGGTTCCCAGAAGCATCACGTCACGTATATTTTGAAGCTAGTGCCATGATTATTGGCTTAATTTCTCTGGGGCATTATATAGAAGCGAAAGCAAAAGCAAGAACCACCCTTTCTCTACAAGCATTGATAAACCTTCAGCCTAGTAATGCTACCGTGATCACCGATTCTGGCGAACAAATGATGGCAATTAAACAAATAACTCAAGGGATGAAGCTGAGAATCAAACCCGGCGAAAAAGTGCCCGTTGATGGTGTGGTCTTATCCGGTCAATCTTACCTCGATGAATCTATGTTAACTGGCGAACCTGTCCCTGTGTATAAAGAGCAAGGCTCTCAAATCTCAGCTGGAACAGTAAATCAGGACGGTAGTCTAGAATTAGAAGCGACCAGCGTAGGCAGTGGTACTATGCTGGCAAGGATAATTAATATGGTTCGTACGGCGCAAAGTAGCAAACCTGCAATAGCCAAATTGGCTGACCAAATATCATCTGTATTTGTTCCGGTTGTTGTCACTATTGCTTTGGTGTCGGCTCTAATATGGTTTCTATATGGTCCTGAACCTAAAGCCAGCTATATGCTAATTGTCACCACCACAGTTTTAATTATTGCTTGCCCATGCGCGCTTGGACTAGCCACCCCACTCTCGGTCACTGTTGGAATCGGAAAAGCGGCTGAAATGGGGATATTAATTAAAGATGCTGATGTGCTTCAATCTGCTAGTAAGATTGATACGGTTGTGTTTGATAAAACTGGCACATTGACGCAAGGTAAACCTCAGGTTGAATCTCTGTTTGTAAAAAATGGTAACCAAAACCACTTACTCACCCTAGCAGCAAGTTTAGAACAACATTCCGAGCATCCTCTTGGTAAAGCCATTGTGGACCTTGCCGAGCAAAAACAACTTCACCTTGAAGAGGCGAGTCAGTTTACCAATCTGCGCGGTATGGGGGTAACAGGTCTAGTTCATGATGAACAGACCTCAGTTGTATCCCTCAACTATGCTAAGCAGCAAGGGATAAACACTGACGCTTTCAAATCAGAAATAGAGCAATGTGCCGCTTATGCATGGACGCCAGTTATTGTCGTTCAAAAAAATACTGTGGTAGGAATCATTGCTATTAGTGACCCAATTAAGCCAGATGCTATACAAGCAATTAACGCCTTAAATTCAATGCGTATCAATACTGTGATGTTAACTGGGGACAATCAAGATGTGGCAAATTCGATTGCTTCCCAAATAGGCATAAAAACAGTTATCGCCCAAGTGCTGCCGGATCAAAAAGCGCAGCATATTAGCCAATTTCAAGCACAAGGCCAACATGTAGCCATGATAGGTGACGGAGTGAACGATGCGCCTGCTCTCGCAACAGCAGATATCAGTATTGCGATGGGCAGCGGCAGTGATGTAGCGATTGAAAGCGCCCAAATGACTCTGCTTCATTCATCCCCTCTTGGGGTAGTCAAAGCAATTGAACTTTCCAAGGCTACCATGAAAAATATGAAACAAAATTTATTTGGCGCCTTTATTTATAACAGCTTGGGGATCCCTATCGCAGCGGGTGCACTCTATCCAGCGTTTGATTTTTTACTCAGTCCTGTTATTGCAGGTGCTGCCATGGCGCTGTCTTCTATTACTGTTGTTAGCAATGCTAACAGGCTACGTCTCTTTAAGCCTTCACATCATCTTAGAGATCCATATGAAGATTAATGTTGCCGCACTTACCCCACTGTGATTTTCTTTGGCCAAGTTTTGGCTGCCAATGTTATACATCACAATCCAACCTGTTGTGGCTATATCATATCTATCAAATACATGCAACAGGAAGGGTTTACAGTCAAAAAAAACCGTATGATAATATGAACAGTATCACAAAAAAACTAGAGATTACGCCCAACGATGCGAAAGGATTAACGGTGCTTGATATACCATTAGGCTATTCAGGGATGGAAAATGGCAGCCCAAAAGGCACCTATTCAGTTTACGCGCTTAATCAAGATAGGCAGGCCATTGAATATAGAATCCACCCTAAAGATAACAAATAACCTTTACTGTTGATACTTTTGCACTTTAAATACCTTAAAAAATCAGATGTAAATCTGTAAATTCCGTTTCATTAATCACAATAAAAATTAATAAAAACAAAATCTTATACATAAAATTCAACTTTATTTAACTGATTGTAATTTTGTTTCTCGCTTCATCAGTACACCTTGTATTAAATTCCTTCCTCTCGAAAGCCGTACCAAGATGCGGCTCCTTTTTAAAGGGGTTCAGTATTTGAGCAATCACTTAGAACGCTCAACTTAACTTCCTTTTTCTTAAAGACAAATAACTTGAGTGTATAACAAATGAAAAAAGCATTACTTATTGCAGCGATTGCTGCTACCGCTTCTATGCCTTCGCTTGCTAACGATACCTATTTCGCACTTGAACTAGGCGCTGGTCAATATGATTATTCTGGTAAAAGTTCTGACACTAAAGAAGCCAAAGAAATAAATGATATGGGCGTATTGGCATTAAAAGTAGGCCACTATTTAAACCAAAATGTACGTGCTTATGGCTACCTTCAACTCTCTGCAAGTGACGAGTATAACCATATAGATGTTACTACTCGCGAGATGGGTGCCGGTGCCGACTACCTACACTTTGTAAATGATAAGTTTTACCTACTTGCTGGTGGTAACCTAGGATACCAAAAAACAGTAGTGGAAGATGATAGCGCTATAGACTCTTATAAATTCGACAACACAGGCGTTGTTGCTGGTGCTAACTTAGGTTTAGGCTATAAGTTTACCGATAATTTTGGCATGGAACTAGGATACCGTCATAGCCACTACTTCAGCAATGAGATCAAAGAGGTAGAGCTTAAAGTTGATGCTACTGATGTTGTCTACCTAAACGCTAACTTCGCGTTCTAAGAAAATTTTAAATAACATAATGCCGCTTATCTAGCGGCATTATTTGTTTCTACTCCACCAAATCTGGCTACCCGAAACTACCTCGCTAAAATTTGGCTAATCAAACCATTGCTAGCCTCATCTGTCTTTCGCATCCACACTCATTATTTATATTATCTATCAATTATTTAATTAAGCTCTCTATTCAGCACAAACTCTCAAATTTGCGCCAATCTTTATGCATTCAATGGCATATACATAAAATCTAATTTATATATTTTACGAATATCTAAAGATAAAAAGGGAATAAGATGAGAAAAACATTGGTTATAGCAGCGGTCACTGCGATGGTTTCTGTGCCTTCGTATGCTGACACTTATTTTGCACTTGGGATTGGCGCTGGAGAGTATGACTATTCTGGTCCTAGCTCTGAGTTACCAGCGTATAAGCAAATAAATGATATGGGCTCATTCGGGCTAAAAATAGGCAACTATCTTAACGAAAGTCTGAGGGCATATGGCTACATTCGGCTCTCAGTAAGTGACTCATACCTAAATACTGATGTGACTACTCGTGAAGCTGGGGCGGGAGCCGACTACTTGCATTATGTCACTAGTCAATTTTATTTACTTGCTGGCGGTAACCTTGGCTACCAAAAAACAGTCTTAGAAGATGAAGACACTTCATCAAGTTTTAAAGAAGACAGCACCGGACTTTCTTCGGGTATCAATCTAGGCTTAGGATATAGCTTTACCGAGAACTTTGCTTTAGAAGCAGGTTACCGCTATAGCTACTTTTTTAGCAACAATATTAAGAATTCAAACTTAGGTGTAGACGTAGATGTTGACTCAAGTTATAACGCCTATCTTAATGCAAAATTCAGATTCTAACCATCAAGTTAATGCCGCTAATAGTGGTGGCATTATGTCTTATTTTCTATACACAATTCTTACTGCCCCCCAGTAAAAATCTCACTTATGGGACAAATACAACATTTCAAACACTTATATTCGATCTCAAAAGTAGGGTACACTGATTATATAATGTAATTCCTCAATAGAGATGAATGAACTTACTCGAACAAGCTAAAGCCGAACATTGCAACATCGCCATTGCCGATATTATCTACAATCCGCATGAAAAATCGCTGTACTCATTGCAGGGTGAGATCCCTCTCGAGCCCAGAAATATCGCCCTACTGGAAGTCTTGCTATCAAATGTCGACAACCCGACGTCCATTGAAGAGTTTATCGATGCCGTATGGGAAAGTCAGTATATCTCAAAAAATGTAGTGACTAATCGAATCAGCCTATTGCGTAATCTGTTCCGACAGCATACTCAACAAGCCGATTCAACTAAAATTATCGTCACCTACCCGAAACGTGGCTACTATATTCCACAAAGTTTTATTCAGCTTATTGCCAAAGATCAAACGATATCTCCCAATCAAGCATCAGAAACACCACCAGCAACAATACTTAAAAGCAAAAAACTGCGCTACCTAGGTTGGAGCTTGAGTGTCTTATTCGCCTCACTGACGCTACTTCTCGCAGTCCATACTTGGTCCCATTTTAGCCAACAAGCGAAAAACAACGCTCTTCATGTACCCCAAGTACGGCTGCTGCTTGATAATATCGTCTGCGAGGATGAGGCTCTTAGTGCTACTGCATTAAAACTAAAAGCATTGACACTCTATGCCCACAGTTCCTCACCTTTCATCCATCTGTCGAATATGAGTTCTCCTAGCTTCTATCTGCACAGTTTAAGTGAGCACTGTCACTTCCCTGGCTCAGATGCTGAGTTCGATTCTGACTACAGACTACGTTTTAATTTATGGAAAGATGAACATGGCAATCTCAATCTAGAAAGCCTTCTTCATCTTTCAGCCTCAGGCCGAGTAGCGTGGCGAAAAATATACCGCTTTAAATCTCACCAGTTAACCGAGGCCGTTAATCAATTAAATGCCGATTTAAGTGACTACTTTAAACTGCCCCAAGCTATTAAAACATTTTCTAACCACGTATCCGGCTTAATCATTCCAGTAGCGAATACAACCCTAAGCGACTTATTAGCCCGCCCTCTGACGGATGTGGAAGTGCTGTTTTATACCCGAGAGCTCCTTTTTTCTAACCAGACAGAAACCGACTTTAAAAAGTGGATTGCTAAAGTAAAAGAACGAGAATCCACTACTCCACCAGATCTGCATATGCTATTGGCATTGGTGACTTATCGCTCAGGTGATGTTGAAAGAAGCCTTAGAATGCTAGAAAGAGAATATGCAGCTGAAATTCCAGATAATGCGCTAATTTTTCTTCTTCAGGCCAATATCAATCGAGAAAAAGGCAATAAACAAATGTTTCTTGCCTATTACTTGAAAGCCAATTCAGCATTAACCACAACAATACCCGCAGAGCGCATTTTTGATCTCTATTCAGGCTCTGATAGAAAAAAAGCTTGTCTTGATTTATGGCAAGAAGCCCTAAGTGATATCAAATCGATCCAAAAACCTAAATCGGTTTTATGGCAAGGGGTCGAAACATTTTGTCGCCCTTACCCCTAGATATGGAAAAGCCACCTATTTAGGTGGCTTGATATTACTATTGTGAGAAATAAGTGGTTTAGCTAATCAGCTCCACCATCATTTGAACATGGCGATCATCATCGTTTAAACATGGAATATAATTAAACACTTCACCTCCATGTTCGTTGAAAATGTCGCAGCATTGCTCTGAAATTTCTTCCAAAGTTTCCAAACAATCTGAAGAAAAGGCAGGCGCGATAATATCAAGCTTTTTGATACCTTGGTTTGGTAATTTCTCTAGCGTTTTGTCTGTATATGGCTGTAACCATGCTTCGCGACCAAAGCGAGATTGGTAAGTCATTCCGATCTGCTCTTTTGTTAAGCCTAACTCTAGCCTCAACAGCTCAGTCGTTTTCTGGCAATGCAATGGATATATATCGCCATTATCGGCATAGCGCTGTGGTATTCCATGGTAGGAACAAAGCAAATAATCACCTTGACCGTTTTCTTGCCATGAACGCTTAACACTTTCCGCTAAAGCTTTTATATAAATGGGATGGTCATGATAATCACGAATCAACCGATAAGCTGGCATCACGGGTAACCCTTTAAACGCTTTGGTTAACCCATCAGAAACCGCAGCGGTTGTTGTCCCTGAATACTGAGGGTAAAGAGGTAAGACGATAACTTCTTCAACACCAGATAACATTAGGTTTTCAAGCCCTACCTGAAGGCTTGGATTGCCATAAGTCATACCTAGCTCTACGGGAATATCGATCTGTTGCTTAAGTTTTTCAGCCTGTTTTTTAGCGTAAACGAGCAAAGGGGAACCCTCTTCCATCCATACGGTTTGGTATAATTTGGCAACTTTGGGGGAGCGTATAGGAAGAATAACACCATGCAAAAGTGGGCACCAAAGCCAGCGTGTCATGTCGACTACTCGCGGGTCATGCAAAAACTGACTGAGGAAACGTTTAATGGCCGGAGCTGTCGGTGCGTCGGGCGTTCCTAAGTTAACCAGTAACACCCCTTTTTTTTTCGAATTTCTCATAACACCTCATTGATACAATAAAACAGAGTTTACGATTTAAACCTCTTTAGCTATCAAAAGGTCAAGATCAAAAAAGCGACCTAATTGGCCGCTTTCACTATATCAAACATTCAGTTTACGATGGTAGTAGATTAAGCTAATGCTTTCTCTATATCTGCACTCACTTCTTCAACTCGTTTCGTGCCATCGAATTTTAGGTACTTAGTGTTACCAGCGAGTGCCTCTTGGCCATAGTACTGAATTAGAGGCGCGGTTTGCTCATGGTAGACACCAAGGCGTGCGCGAACCGTTTCTTCTTTGTCGTCATCACGCACGACAAGATCTTCACCAGTCACGTCATCTTTACCTTCAACTTGAGGCGGGTTGTAAGTAACGTGATATGTACGTCCAGACGCAAGGTGAGCACGACGACCAGCCATACGCTCGACGATCACACGATCAGCAACATCAAACTCAATAACGTAATCAACGACAACACCCGTTTCTTTTAAGCCATCAGCTTGAGGAGTGGTGCGAGGAAAACCGTCGAGCAAGAAACCTTTCTCACAGTCATCTTGAGCAATACGTTCTTTAACCAGACCAAGGATAATGTCATCAGAAACTAGCTGACCAGCATCGATAACAGCTTTGGCTTGCTTACCAAGCTCAGTGCCCGCTTTAATTGCAGCACGTAGCATATCACCTGTAGAGATTTGTGGGATACCATATTTCTCCATGATAAATTGAGCCTGTGTACCTTTTCCTGCACCTGGAGCACCTAGAAGAATGATGCGCATGTTGAACCCTCTTAAGATAAATTAATTTATACCGAAGCTCACAATGCAGATGAACTATCACTTTGATATTACGCCATGGTAAGTTTCGGTATAAGTGTTTTTCGTTGATAATAAAACAGGCATGCACATTACACGCCCGTTTACTTTGGTGCAAGATTGTATTCTATCATACAATCTTGTACTACCGTTTAGCTCATAAGTGTAGATTGCCTGTTTACTCACATTAACCAGAACAAGTTCTTGTTTAATGACTAGCGGTTTCAGTTAACAAAAAGCTCGCACGAAGCGAGCTTTTTAGTGCTAATTAATGTGTAACCAGTAGCGAGTTAATTGCACCAACAAATTGCGATGGATCTTCCATTGAGCCGCGTTCTGCTAACATTGCCTGACCAAGCAATACTTCAACCCAACGGCCAAATGCTTCTTCATCGGCTTCATCGGCCATACGCTTAACCAGTTCATGTTCTGGATTAATCTCAAAAATGTATTTCACTTCAGGAGCCGCTTGACCTGCTGCTGCAAGCAGCTTCGCCATTTGAGTCCCCATTTCAAAATCATCAGTCACAACTACAGCAGGAGTCGTCGCTAATTTGAAGGTAGCGCGAACTTCCTTAACACGGTCACCTAAATACTCTTTGGTGCGATCAACAACAGACTTGAACTCTTCTTCTGCTTCTTTCTGCTTTTCTTTTTCTGCTTCATCTTCAAATTGGCTGAGATCAAAGCCCGCTTTAGTAATCGACTGGAACTGCTTACCATCAAACTCTGTCAGATAATTCATTAACCACTCATCAATGCGATCAAACATCAGAATTACTTCGATCCCTTTCGCCTTGAACTGTTCTAAGTGAGGGCTATTTTTCGCAGCGGCGTAGCTATCAGCTGTAAGGTAGTAAACCTTATCCTGACCTTCTTTCATACGCTCAACATAGGATGCTAAGCCAACAGTTTGTTCAGACGAATCCTTTTCTGTTGAAGCAAAGCGCAGTAAGCCTGCTACTTTCTCTTTGTTAGCCATGTCTTCTGCAGGACCTTCCTTCAGAACCAGACCAAACTCTTTCCAAAATGATTGGTATTTCTCTTCATCATTTTTTGCCATACGCTCAAGCATTGTCAAAACACGTTTGGTACAAGCATTACGTAATGATTGAGTAACCTTATTGTCCTGGAGAATTTCACGCGACACATTGAGAGGCAAATCATTAGAATCTATCAAACCACGCACAAAGCGTAGGTAAGACGGCATAAACTGCTCTGCATCATCCATAATAAATACACGTTGAACATACAGCTTAAGACCAGATTTATGGTCACGATTCATCATGTCAAAAGGTGCTTTCGCTGGGATGTATAGCAAGCTGGTATAATCGTTCTTACCTTCAACACGGTTGTGACTCCATAGCAAAGGATCAGCGAAGTCGTGCGAAACATGTTTGTAGAATTCTTGATATTCTTCTTCAGAAATATCAGACTTATTACGAGTCCAAAGCGCCTTAGCCTTATTTATCTGCTCCCACTTCTTCTCACCAGTCTCGTTTCCTTCCTCATCACGCTCAGCAGTCTGAATTGAAACCGGAATACCAATATGGTCTGAGTATTTGCTGATCACTTCACGTAAACGCCACTCATTTAAGAATTCTTTACCTTCATCGCGCATGTGAAGCACAATATCAGTCCCGCGAGATTCCTTCGAAATGGTTTCTATTGTGTAATCACCTTCTCCAGCAGAGTGCCATTGAACAGCCTCATCGACAGAGAGCCCTGCTGCGCGAGTACGCACTGTCACGGCATCAGCAACGATAAATGCTGAATAGAAGCCAACACCAAACTGACCAATCAGTTGCGAATCTTTAGATTGGTCCTCAGACAACTTAGAGAAAAACTCGGCAGTACCCGATTTTGCAATGGTTCCAAGGTGCTCAATGACGTCATCACGACTCATTCCGATACCATTATCAGAAATAGTAAGGGTATTGGAGCTTTCATCAAAAGCAAGTTTAACACCTAAATCGGCGTCACCTTGATACAAATCAGGACTAGATAACGCTTGAAAACGCAATTTGTCCGAAGCATCCGAAGAATTCGAGATGAGTTCACGCAGGAAGATCTCTTTATTTGAGTAAAGAGAATGAATCATTAAGTGAAGTAATTGTTTTACTTCAGACTGAAAGCCACGAGTTTCTTTGTTTTGTGTTGCGGTATCGCTCATGTTCGCTCCATAACATCTATAATTATCAAACATAATTTTTATTAATTAGGTCGATATTGACACAATCTGCAAACTAACATGAGGGTGCCAAATGTAAATTCAAGGTCAAAATTCATAAAAACATTGTTTTTTTGATTTTATTTTGTCTATCCTTGCACCTCAAAAAATCAAAAACAATATTTAGACTCTCTCGAACACGTTTTTTGGCGCACATCTGATGAAACCTAACTAACAATGATGGTTATACCGAATGAGTAACATAGGCACTAAGTTCAATCTTTCAAGTAGATTTACTTTTGATCCCAATACCAACTCTCTGGTGGACAACTCAGGCGATAATGAAGTTATTCGTTTGGGAAGCAATGAAAGCAGAATTTTGCTTTTGTTGGCAGAAAAGCCCAATGAAATAGTATCTCGTAATCAATTACATGATTTCGTTTGGAGAGAGCAAGGGTTTGAGGTTGATGATTCAAGTTTAACTCAAGCTATTTCAACCTTAAGAAAACAACTGCAAGACTCAACTAAATCACCACAATTTATCAAAACGGTTCCAAAACGTGGCTACCAATTAATCTGCGATGTTGAACGCACAACTCCCTTGTTGAGCGGCGCACAATGCCAGGAAGATGAATCAGAAGAAATTGATAACTTTTCTGGAGATAGTACGTCTGACATTTCTCCCCAAGAAGCTCCCAGTTCAACCAATGAGACAACTATTCCTCAACCGTTATCAATAGCAACTGAACCAAATAAACCAAAGTGGGGAATGCGGGTAATGTTGTTACTGGCACTGCTATTACCTTTAAGTGTCATTTTGTTTACCAACCCAGCTGAATCGACATTTCGCCAGATCGCTGTTTATGACAATACACCAGTAAAAACTCCGATGAATCACCCAGACTTAACACCTTGGTATGCATCAATTGAACAATGTGTGAAACGATATAATTCCGTTCATGAATCGATGTCTCCGGTGGAAGTCATTGCTACTGGTGGTCAAAATAACCAGTTAGTTCTTAACTACATCCATTCCGTTACTAGCTCAGGTGAAAATATTACCGTCCGTATATTTGCTAACCAACAAGATCTGAATAAAGTTTGCCAATAGGAAGAATAAAATGAACCATAAAATTGCAGCCGGATTACTTGTTTTGTCAGCCTTGTTCAGTAGTTGGCTTTACTGGGGCAGTGATCTCAAAGTGGAACAAGTACTTACATCAAAAGAATGGCAGTCAAGGATGGTTACTCTTATTACTGACGGCTTAAGAGAAGAGTCTGTTGGCTCTCTTCGCCGTGTAACTGTCGATTCTAATGTAAAATACTTACCCAATGGTCAATATAATCGCTTTGCTACCGTACGACTCTATGCAGAAGGTACTAAAAGTGAAAATATCATTAATATTTCCGAGGAAGGTGAATGGGATGTCAGCGATAACTACCTTTTGGTGTCACCAATAAAGTTTAAAGATGTCTCCTCCGCACAAAGTAAAGATTTTAATGAGGAACAACTAAAGCTCATTACTCAGATTTTTAAAATGGACGCCCAGCAAAGCCGTCGGATTGACATCGTTAATGAAAACACATTATTACTGACAAGCTTAAATCATGGCTCTTCAGTATTGTTTTCTAATTAGGTGATATTTGCCACTGTAAAAGTTAACTCAAACGAGGGAGAATTATTCATCCCTCGCCATACCATTAATAACGATATTATTGTAGCTGACCATACCTATAATCTGCCCACTTTCAATAACAGGTGCCCGACTTATACCAAAACGTTCGAATAGTCTAGCGCAGTACTTTACATGCATTTCAGGTTCTACAGCCAATGCTGGTTTAGTCATAATTTCATATATATTGACTCTATCTGGAGAACGATTCATTGCTAGAACTTTTTTGGCAATATCATTCATCAAAACAAGTCCATATTCATCATCATCATTGCGTTTATTGACAACTAAGGCTTTAGCTTGATGTTTTCTCGCAAGCTGGATCCCCTCCCTTACCGTCGTTAGGCCATCAATCACAACGTAATTACCGACCATCACATCACGTACTCTTACTTTCTGATCACCGCTCATAACTCATTCCCTACAACCTCAGTTAATTTCTCTACTTGGTGGGCAACACCAACAGCATCTTCTACATCAATTTGAACAGCAATTCCTTGCCCAGACTCTTGATCAAACTCTCCTGTTTCATTGATTGTTTCGAGAATATGACGTGAAAGGTGTTCTTCTACTACAAAAAGAAGAACATCTTTTTGTACTTCTAGAGTCAAGCCAAAAAAGGTTCGCTTTTTGTTCAGCCCTTCTCCTCTGGCATGGTTAATAACCGTTGCCCCTGTCGCACCTGCCTCTCTAGCAGCATCAAGCACTGTTTCTGTTCTGCTGTCTTCAACAAAAGCGAGTATCAATTTAAAGCGCATTTTCATTATCCTCCTGTGATGAACTCCTGTTCAACCATCGAGTGATCTGGGCATACCCCATAACAGAAATTATCGGAAACAAACTGGCAAACGCAATCAGACCAAAGCCATCAATCATAGGGTTTCTGCCCGGTACGGTTGAGGCTAGGCCCAAACCTAAAGCTGCAACCAAAGGCACTGTTACTGTTGAAGTCGTCACTCCCCCAGAATCGTATGCTAGAGGAACGATCAATTTCGGGGCATAAAAAGTCTGAATAACGACAATAATATAACCCGCAATGATGTAATAATGGATTGGGTCACCAACCACTATTCTGTAACTCCCTAACGAAATTCCAAACGCTACGCCAAATGCAACTGCGATACGTAGCCCATTAACACGAATTGAACCACCGGACACTTGATTAGCTTTTATAGCAACCGCTATAAGAGACGGCTCAGCAATTGTGGTGCTAAAACCAATACAAAAAGCAAACAAATACACCCAATAATAATCCTGCCAACCAATACTTCCCGCGTCTGCTGTGCCAAATTCAATTAAAAATGAGGGTTTAGTGAGTTGTATTGCCATTGTTTCACCAAGGGGAAATAAGGCCAGTTCAAGGCCTAAAAGAAACAACGAAAGCCCAATAATCACATACCCAAAACCAGCCACAACTTTCGGCCAGTTTGTTATAGGACGGCGTAAAACTGCAAACTGAAATCCAAAAATAATCGATGCAATTGGCAATACATCGCTGATGGTACTTTTAAATGTACCAATAAACTCTGGCCAACCAATCACGTAACCACCATTCCGTATATCATGACAAACATAACTGGCAGCAATGAAGCAAAAGCAATTAATCCAAAGCCATCAAGCATTGGGTTACGCCCCTTAATTGCCGAGGCTAAACCAACACCAAGGGCTGTTACTAAAGGCACTGTGATTGTCGATGTCGTTACCCCTCCAGAATCATAAGCCACACCAATAATACTTTCTGGAGCAAATAAAGTTAGCACAACAACACCAACGTACCCTCCAATTATCATGTACTGGATAGACCATCCCCTAAGAATACGCAGTACTCCCAACATAATGGCAATTCCCACAGAAAGGGCTACGGTATAACGCAAACCTTTTGCGTATTGATCCATAGCAACATCATCTAAAGCGATCATTCCACCCTCTGCAGCAACTTGCGCAGCTTCTGCGGCTACAGCGGTTAGAGCTGGTTCCGCAATCGTGGTACCAAAGCCCAAGCAAAACGCAAATAGCATAAGCCATGCAATACTGCCCTTTCGCGCAAATGCTTGTGCCATTGATTCGCCAATAGGAAATAGCCCCATCTCTAACCCAAAAATAAAAAAACTCAGCCCCATAACAACAAGTACTAGTCCAAATAATATCGAGGGCATATTGGGTAAAGGTTCTTGCAATACCACAAGTTGAAAAAAAACGATAACAGCCACTATTGGCAGCAAATCTCTTAAACTACCGAAAAAAGCCTTTAAAAGTGCGGCCAATGCCTGCATAAAAACCTCATATTTGTTATCTGCTAATTATAATGGCAAAGGGATAATGCTATAGGTGTGACTCAAATAGCGCAGTAGGCAACAAAAGCAACAAAATATTAAATTTGTGATAATCGTTAGTTTTAAACATTCAGTGATCCTAAACGCAGCTAACTCGCTATAATTACTAGAATTGCCATTTTAATATATGAATTAAAATCGCATTTTAGGAGGATAAAGGAGATCTGAATGAAAGTACTACTAACAGGTGGCACAGGTTTTATTGGTAGGGAATTATTAAAACATTTCACCACCTATGACATTGTTCTTCTTACACGCTCTCCACACAAAGCGAGAAATACGATCAGCCATGCTGATATTGGCAACATTACCTACATATCAGAATTAGACAGTTTACATGACCTCAATGAATTCGATGCTGTAATCAACCTCGCTGGTGAGCCAATAGCAGACAAACGTTGGAATAAAAAGCAAAAAGAGACAATATGCAATAGTCGTTGGCAGATCACAGAAAAAATTGTCGACCTTATTCATGCCAGTACTTCCCCACCAAGTGTTTTTATTAGCGGCTCTGCAGTAGGATATTATGGTGATCAACAAGAGCACCCTTTCGATGAAGGCTTACACGTTCACCACCAAGGTTTCCCTCACCACGTTTGCTCTAAATGGGAAGAAATAGCCAACCGTGCTCGTACCGAATCAACCCGTGTCTGTATTTTGCGAACTGGGGTTGTTCTAGGCGCTGATGGTGGAGCATTAAAAAAAATGTTATTACCATATAAGCTAGGCTTAGGTGGTCCTATTGGAAGTGGGCATCAATACATACCATGGATACATCTGCTCGATATGGTTCGAGCTATTGTTTACTTACTCGAAACAGAGCATGCACAAGGACAATTTAACTTGTGCGCTCCCCACCCTGTTAGCAATAAACAGTTTAGCCAAACATTAGCCAAATCACTTAAAAGACCACATATGTTATTTACTCCCAAGTGGGCACTGCGCTTAGCGATGGGGGAAAGCGCTGTGTTACTATTTGACAGCCTAAGAGCCAAACCCAAAAAGCTCACTGAACTTGGTTTTCGCTTCAGCTATTCCCGCATAGAACCTGCTATGAAAAACATATTACAGCACCAAGATTAATCTTGTATGCTAACCATCTAAAGTTTATATAATACAAGTTCTTATAATGAAATCGATTCTTATTACAGGCTGCTCTTCTGGCATAGGACATACCTGCGCTCATGCGCTACAAAATGCGGGTTACCAAGTCATCGCATCATGCCGAAATCCCGATGACGTTAAACATCTACAAAGTGAGGGGCTCACGTGCATTCAGTTAGATTTAAATAGCAGCGACAGCATTGAAAGTGCTGTGAAAAAAACGTTGGAAATAACTGGGGGAACACTTGATGCTCTGTTTAATAACGGAGCCTACGGGCAAGCAGGTGCCTTGGAAGACCTTCCCACACAAGCTCTAAGAGAGCAGTTTGAAACCAACTTCTTCGGCTGGCATCATCTAGTTAAACAAGTACTGCCAATTATGCGCATGCAGGGCTATGGTCGCATAGTTCAAAACAGTTCGGTACTTGGCTTTGCAGCTATGTCCTATCGTGGGGCTTACAATGCATCTAAATTTGCCATAGAAGGCTGGACAGATACGCTGCGCCTAGAGCTCGCGAATACCAACATTAAAATCAGTTTGATAGAACCTGGCCCCATTGAAACCCAGTTTAGAAAAAATGCCCATAAAGCCTTGATGAAATGGATCGATTTTGACCAAAGTGTTCATCATAAAGAATACAAAAAACGCTTGAATGCATTGGGTAACCAGACATCAACGAATGCATTTGTACTGCCACCAGAATCCTGCGTTGCGCCGCTGCTTCATGCATTAGAGGCCAAAAAACCCAAAATTCGCTATCGTATTACGACACCAACTAAGATATTTGCAATATTAAAGCGCTTACTATCAAGTCGCACGTTAGATTGGGTGTTGAGGCGCGCATCTTAAAAACAGGATGTCATCATACCGTAATAATGAGACGATATTGTGGTAGATAAAGCAACAAACTTCACTACTTTTAAGAGCGTTACATTCGGTACAATACATGACATTAAACCAATTAAACTGGCTAAGTGTGGGTGTTACGTTAACCTTGTTTATAATCTTATAATCAAACCCGATTGCATTTGGCAACAAAAGTACCGCTGTTACAGCGGCGCTTTTACATTGGAGCAAGATGCACGAATCACTGACTTGATATTTCCCTGAGCCGCCCATATGTCTGTGATATATAAACTTTGCAAGGAACCCGCCAATGCACTCTCCCTTTATCGTCGAACTGAACGAACAAAATTTTCGTCAAGTACTTGAAGGATCAATGCAAACACCGGTACTTATTCATTTCTGGGCACCAATGAGCCAGGAAAGTACCCAGATCATTCCACAATTACAAGAATTAGCGCAGCAGTATAACGGAGCTTTTACCCTAGCACTTTTAAATTGCGAGCAAGAACAAATGATCGCCAGTCAATTTGGGGTTCAGACATTACCTACCATCGCATTATTTGTTAATGGCCAACCTGCCGACGGCCTTGGGGGGCCACAAGAACTCCACGCAATCCAAGCCATGTTGGCAAATCATTTACCCAGTCAAGATGAGCTTGATATCAAACAAGCAATGGAATTCATTCAACAAGCTGAGTACAGCCAAGCACTGACCTTACTTCAAGCACTACCAGACGATTTCAAGCACAAAGGAGATGTAAAGCTGGCTATGGCGGAATGCCTACTAGAAATACAGAATTTTGAACAGGCGAAGATCTTATTAGATCATATTCCGTTGGAATATCAAGACAACTATTATAAAGGGTTAGTAGCCAAACTTGAACTACATGAACAATCTGCAAACAGCCCGGAAATTCAGTCACTTGAGCAGCAATTTGAAGCAGATTCAACGAATGCAAAGCTCGCAGCAGAATTGGCCTTAAGTTACCATCAAGTCAATAGAGACCAAGAAGCTCTGGATACTCTTTGGCAATTCTTAAGTACTGACTTAAATGCTCTTGATGGGGATATAAAGAAGCACTTCATGGACATCCTTGCCGCTCTCGGACAAACCAATCCCATTGCATCTCAATATAGACGCAAGCTTTATTCGCGACTTTATTAACGATTAAATAAGAGAAAGCTGACCAAATATCAGCTTTTTCTTTGTAAAAATAGTCAAATTTTTTCACTCATTAAGGTGTAAAAGTTATCTTTATTCATTAGGATTCCAAATAGCGATCGTTTTTGAGATATACTGATAACTTATTCTTATTTCCCCTATCTTGATTTCTTAATTTCCACTACTGCTTTTTTATCAAATACTTACCTTAACCCTCTACTATATAGACACATAAACACTGCGTTCAGCTTTGACATTTTTCCTTTCCTGCTGATAAAGCATGAAATATGTAATTATCTTGCATTTATATCATTGTATTCAACGTCAATCTAAGCAACAATCAGCATAACAAATTAAACAAGGAACACTCATGACTATTGACTCTATTATTACTATTGGGGTGCTATTAATTGTCGTCATTGCATTTATTATCGCAGGGGTAAAAACCGTTCCTCAGGGTAATCATTGGACTGTCGAACGGTTCGGTCGCTATACCCACACACTCAAACCAGGACTAAACCTCATTATACCGTTCATCGATAAAATCGGCCAAAAAGTCAATATGATGGAGCGTGTCCTTGATATCCCGGCTCAAGAAGTTATTTCAAAGGACAACGCCAATGTAACAATTGATGCTGTTTGTTTCGTACAAGTTGTTAATGCTCCTCAAGCTGCCTATGAAGTCAATGATCTACAACATGCGATTCGCAATTTGACGCTTACCAACATCAGAACAGTATTAGGCTCAATGGAACTAGATGAAATGCTCAGCCAACGTGACATGATTAATAGTAAATTGCTTTCCATTGTTGATGAAGCGACCAACCCTTGGGGTGTTAAAGTCACACGAATTGAAATCAAGGATGTACAGCCTCCAGCCGACCTTACAGCAGCGATGAATGCGCAAATGAAAGCTGAACGAAATAAACGCGCAGAGGTCCTAGAAGCAGAGGGGATCCGCCAAGCAGAAATTCTTAGAGCAGAAGGTCACAAGCAGTCTGAAATACTCAAAGCGGAAGGTGATAAACAGGCAGCCATATTGCAGGCAGAAGCGAGAGAACGCGCAGCGGAAGCAGAAGCTCGCGCTACCACTATGGTATCAGAAGCCATCGCCAAAGGTGACATGCAGGCAATAAATTACTTCATTGCGCAAGGCTATACTGATGCATTACGAAGTATCGGTCAGGCAGAAAACGGTAAAATCATTATGCTGCCACTCGAAGCATCTGGTCTAATGGGTTCGGTTGCAGGTATTGCCGAGATGTTCAAACAACCTGAACAAAATAAATAGAGGTTCACTTGCTAGAATTACTTGATTCTATTAACCATTGGCACTGGCTAGCGTTTGGGCTTGCCCTACTAGCAATGGAATTATTTGGTACAGCTGGATACTTTCTATGGCTAGGCATATCTGCTTTACTCATCGGCCTGATTTTATCTTTATTACCAATTAGCTGGCAATTTCAATGGATAGCTTTTGCAGTATTTTCACTAGTAACATCTTGGCTCTGGTGGCGAAAGCAATTTAACCAAGACGTTTGCGATGATGAACACAGAGATTTAAATCAAAAACAAAAACAAATGATTGGGCAGACCGTTATTATTGAAGAAGATATAGCACCAGGTCGGCATCGAATAAAAGTCGGTGACAGCACATGGTCTGCACAAACTGACCATCCAATAGCAGCAGGAACATTAGTAGAAGTCACCAAAGTAAATGGCATAATTCTGACTATAAAAGAGAAAAGCCTCACGTAACTCAAACATAAAATTGATTGTCACAATAATTTCATGTGTGGGGTCAATGAATAATTTAGGGGAGGTATACCAGCGCCTTCCTCTAGATTCTCCCCATCACCTATCGTAACCAATTATCTAAAAATTCTATTTAGCTTGATATTAATCATTTCGCTTACATACTTATCACTAAATGACGAATGTAAATCTCATCGGCAATGCTTGTATTGCATAGTTATTTAAACCATTAAATCACACCTTTATTTCCCTAGAACTCGGCTATGGAGCGAGGATAGAATGAAAGCGAAACTGACACTACTACTGCCTGTTTTAACCATCATCTCATTTAACTTACAGGCCAGCGGAGCTCAAGGCGGAAGGGCATTAAGCACAGAAATAAAGTGTGAACTAAAGACAGGTCAAGTCCAGTTACTTCCTCCTTTGTACTGTAAAATGTTTAATGGGAAACCAAAGGCCACTTAAAAGAGGAGCTGAATTGTTCCTCTTTTAAGGCTACATCATTAAATAAAACCATATGGAATCAAAACTTGGAAGCGAATATCGGTTTCATCAGCATCATTGGCACCAGAATATTCATCGCGCTCAAGCATTGTACCATGCAAGCGAATTGTCGTACCCTTCAATGAACCACTTTGAAGTGAGTATGACACTGTCGCGTTAACGGCATATTCACTTTCATAATCCCAATCACCCGATGCCCCGCTGGCGACAGAATCCGCCCCAGTACCATAGCCCAATCCTAGATAATAATTCCAGCCATTGCCCTGATCGTATGAGAGGCGGTTATACCATGCGATCTCACCAGCTTTATTCCAATCAGATAATGAGTCCCAATATTGCGACCAAGTTCCATTCGTCATGCCATAGGTGTGGATAGTTCGTGGTACAAAGTCAGCTCGATTATCTGTATCCGTATAACGCAATTCAGACATCCAAGAAAATTGCCCTAAAGATTGTTGTAAGGAAAGCCCTGCGTGATAGCCTAAACCATCATATTTAACATCATCATTAACACCATAAAAATCAGCAGCCAGTACTGTATTCTCACTGTGTTGATACTTTAGGTAAGCCTTATAAGAAGAATTATCATTTTTGTCCGTATAACTTGTCACTTGATTGGCACTCCAATCAACATTATCAGCATACTTCACACCCGTTGCCTGACCAATACCTAGCTGGAAAAACAAACTTTTTGTTAACTGGCCATTAAGTCCAAGCGAATGAAGATAGCTCCAAGACGTATCAGACCATAGTGCAGGCGCATAATCATCCTCATGCAATAACCAAGGAGCAGTAAATTGGTCAGCACCAAAGTAACTCAGGTTATACTCACCAATTTTTCCGTTAAGCTCAAAACCACGATAAGTTCCCGGTACAAAACTCCATACGTTACCAACAGTCCCATTGCCACCAGATTGCAGCATACCGAAACGAGCGTTAAAGTCCTCATCAGATTTAAATTTTAGCGCCGCTTTATATATTTTAAGTTGCTCGCCTTCCCCTGCTCCCCAATCTAAATTCGAGCAGGTCGAAATCTCATTACATAAATAACCATCATCCCCTTTCAAGCTTTCATTGTAGAGATCACCAGAGTAATAAGCAGCAATATCAGCGCCAAGCCATCCTTCATGATAGCCAGAAGAAAAGTCCAATATCGCGTTATAGGCAGAGTAGTTTAAACGGCTCCAACGATCACCATTTTCTCCGCCGGGTTTGCCCGTTGTACGTGTTCTAGAACGAGTATCAACAACAAATAATGCATTGAGTGTCGAGTCTTGCATAAACTCGTCAACGGCTTCAACATACTGGTCACCAGCAGCACTTTCTGAAGAGGCTAAAGCTGGGCTAGCTATAACCAAGATGGATAATGTTATTGATGACAATTTTAAAAATTTGTCCATGGAAAACTCCTAAAAGTGGATATAGCTGTTTTTATATTCTCACCATAAGTTGGCCGCCGAAGGGAGAACTTTTTCCTTGTGTAAAAAGCGAGAAAGAGAGAATAACTTTTTACTTTGTCACTAGGTTTTTAACCCAATGTATCCACGATCAAGACTAACTTTGCAACGAAAAATATCAATTAGAAATTCGCCTTTAAATGAAGAACTATGACCTGATACAAACTTTTATCAACATCGTGACTTTATTCAAATATTTAATATAAAAACATCAATTAAAACTTTTAACACTTTAAAAACATAGACTTAAAATAGAATCCCAATGGCTTAATTGAGATTTTGATCGCATAAGATCCATAATAACGATCACTTTTATAGTAATTAGATTTAGATCACTGCATTATTTCTTGTTTTAGCAACAAATAAATTCATCAATATTTTTCGACAAAAAAAAACCACCTGATTGAGGTGGTTTCGAGCTAATAGTGGAGCTTATATTAAATCAATAAGGTCTTGCTCAGTTTTAATTTCAACGCCCAACTCCTGCGCTTTAGCCAATTTGGAACCCGCATTTTCGCCAGCAAATAAAATATCCGTTTTCTTACTAACGCTCCCAGTTACCTTTGCTCCAAGACTTTGTAAAGCGGCTTTGGCGTTATCACGAGATAGCTGGGATAAAGAGCCCGTTAATACCACAACCTTACCCATAAGAGGCTGGGGAACATCCTGCTTTTGATCGTCAATATCAGGCCAAGTAATCCCTTGAGCAATCAGATCTTCAATCACTTGCTGATTTTTCTCCTGAGCAAAGAAAGCAATGATATGGCTAGCAACGATACTGCCGATATCTGATACCTCGATAAGTTGCTCATGTGATGCTACTTTGATCTTGGCAAGAGTTTTAAAGTGTTGGGCAAGATTGGCTGCTGTCGCTTCACCTACTTCACGAATACCAAGCGAGTATAGGAAACGAGCTAAAGTCGTCGATTTCGCCTTATTCAGTGCATCAACTACATTTTGTGCCGATTTGGGCCCCATTCGATCAAGTACAGTGATCACTCCAGCTGATAACTTAAATAAGTCAGCGGGCGTCGTAACCATCTCACGGTCTACAAGCTGCTCAATTACTTTCTCGCCTAATCCATCAACATCCAAAGCCTTACGCGATACAAAATGCTTCAATGCCTCTTTCCTTTGTGCTTGACAGAATAAACCTCCCGAACATCTTGCCACTGCTTCTCCTGCGACTCGTTCAATTTGAGAATGGCAAACTGGGCAATGTAGTGGAAAAACAATTTCTCGTGCATCATCAGGGCGGCGTTCTTCAATAAAGGACACTATTTGCGGGATCACATCTCCAGCACGGCGAACAATAACGCTATCGCCAATTTTGACTTTAAGGCGTGCAATTTCATCGGCATTATGCAAGGTCGCATTGCTGACAGTAACACCACCGACAAATACTGGTTCAAGCTTGGCTACAGGGGTAATTGCCCCCGTCCGGCCAACCTGAAACTCGACATCATTAAGTAAAGTGACCTCTTCCTGAGCGGGGAACTTATAAGCAATAGCCCAACGAGGGGCACGAGCAACAAAGCCTAATTGCTCTTGCAAAGCGATATCATCAACTTTGATGACTACACCATCGATTTCAAAGGCTAATTCATCTCTACGAACCAAAATATCTTGATAGTAGGCTTTAACTTCTGAAAGGGTTAAAACATGACGAGTCTCAGGACACATAGGTAATCCCCACTCTTTCAATTGAAGAAAACGTTGATAATGGCTTTGCGACAATATCCCCCCCTCAATAACACCAACACTGTATGCGTAAAAGCTCAGAGGCCGTGTTGCAGTGATGCGTGAATCGAGTTGGCGCAAGCTACCAGCGGCTGCATTACGAGGGTTAACAAAGACTTTTTCTCCCTTCTTAAGTGCATGCTGATTCAATTTTTCAAAGCCGAGTTTAGGCATAAATACTTCACCTCTGACTTCTATACGTTGAGGCCAATCTCGGCCACTTAACTTCAATGGTATTGATTTAATGGTACGGACATTCTCTGTAATATTTTCGCCTGTGGAGCCATCACCGCGAGTAGCCGCTTGGACCAATATACCGTCTTCATACAATAGACTAACGGCTAATCCATCTAGCTTGGGTTCACAACAGAAATGAGATAAATCTGAGAAAGAGAGGCGATCTAATATGCGCTTATAGAAAGCATCCAATTCACTATCATCAAAAGCATTATCAAGAGATAGCATTGCTATCTCATGCTTAACAGATTGAAAGCCATCAAGTGGTTGTCCTCCCACTCGCTGGCTAGGTGAATCTAAGCTCATTAATTGAGGGTGTTTGGCCTCAAGCTCTAACAATTCACGCATCAGGCGATCATATTCCGCATCCGGGATCTCTGGATGATCTTCAACGTAATATTTCACACCATGGTAATGCAGCATCTCACGCAATTGATTAAGCGTTTCTTGAATATCTTGAGGCATAACTCACTCTATTTTAAACAGTTAGTAACTTCTATAATGCTGAAAATCAGCAATTCATTCGCAGCAGGTTAAATGAGATTGGCACATCACTCAAGTTACTGTAATTCTAAATTCAGATATTTAACCGCAACTCGAAAAAGAAAGGCTCCGACATTCGGAGCCTTGGAGGGAATATTCTCTTATTCAGGCACTTTGTAAAGTCTTGAATTCCTTAATCTGGGATCGATACGCATCTAAACGATTAGGCGTCATCAAGTTACGTCCATCATCAAGTACATTGGCACCGAGATCATCCGCAATTTGCTGAGCAGTTTTGAGCATCAATTTAAAATTTTGTTCAGGATCGCCATAGCAAGGTAAGGTCATAAAAAATGAAATACCTTTAGTGTTAAACTCAGCAGGATCGGTATGGGCAAGTGTACCAGGTTGCATCATATTTGCGACACTAAACAGTACATTACCCGTTCCAGACAAGTCAGAATGACGATGGAAGATATCCATTTCACCGTATAACAAACCATTTTGCTGCATACTGTCAAACAACTTAGTTCCAACTAGAGGTTCTGCACCTGCACAATGAACATTAAGTACAATAACCTGCATATTCTGTTGTGGTGAAGCAAGCTTTTCAGGCTCATCTTCAGGTTCATTGGCAACTGAGTGCTGAGTTTGACTAACAAAAGGATCAATCTCATCAACCGACGCCGTGGAGACTAAAAGGTCATCCATACCCACATCTGCCACTTTCATCTCAGAATTTGAGACAAAAGGCTGATCTGCTTCTGGTTCAGGATAGCCGTCAATCAGAGGATCAGCGACGATATTGTCTTGCATAAAGTCTGGCTCTTTACGCTCCTTACGAATAATTTCAAAATCGTCTTCCGGCGCAACTTCGTGCTCGGGCTCAATGCCTTTGCTTTTGTTCACATCTAACTTACGAAGTGGCCTACTGCCAAACTTAGCTTTAACTTCTTTTTTGCTTGTCCATAAGCCGTGAAACAATAACGCTGCAATCGCTATCGCTCCGACGATTATGAGTACAAATCGCAATTCCTGCATGTTTCACTCTCAAATTAATCGATACATTTAGTTCGTGAACGAACTTATCGAGCCTTATTAAACCTTCTCTAACCAACTCTATCAAAACTCACACCTGTTTTAGAACAGCTTAATGTGAGAAGTTCATACAATGTTGTGATTTTGAACACGCTTTTTTCTTGTTATGATAGAAAGCGTTCATTTTTACATCATTACTCAGACAAAACTTAATTACTTAGACAAAACTTATGAATTCAAAAACACAACATCGCTCCGGCTTCGGTTACTTCTTTTACGGCTTAGAGCTCGCTGTAACACCTGGGATACGTCAGTTCGTAATCCTTCCCCTAATTGCTAATATTCTGCTCATTGGCGGAGCCTTACTCTACCTGTTTACTCATTTAGATACTTGGATTGAGCAGCTAATGGGGCAATTACCAAATTTCCTCTCTTGGTTAAGTTATATACTATGGCCAATATTAGTAGTGACCATACTCGCAACTTTTTCTTATTTTTTTAGTACATTGGCAAATTTTGTCGCTGCCCCCTTCAATGGCCTACTGGCAGAGAAAGTAGAAGAATATCTCACCGGTCAAAAAGTCAATGATGATAGTATACTGGCTGTTGTCAAAGACACACCGAGAATTCTTGCCAGAGAATGGCGAAAACTGGTTTATGTTTTGCCAAAAGCTCTTGGCCTATTTCTTTTGCTATTGATTCCCGGATTAGGCCAAACACTAGGACCTATTCTTTGGTTTGCTTTTGCTTCTTGGATGCTGGCTATTCAATATTGTGATTATCCGTTCGATAACCACAAAGTCTCTTTTAACGAAATGCGTAGCAATTTGAAGCAAAAGCAAACTAAAGCATACAGCTTTGGCGGGTTAGTGGCTATTTTTACCACCATACCTGTATTAAATCTCATTGTTATGCCTGTTGCTGTATGCGGTGCAACAGCGATTTGGGTAACAGAGTTTAAACGATAGACTATTGATTATGAATATGTTCCATCGCTCTATAGAACCGAACAATTCGCTCAATTAACATCGATTCAAAGGTCAACATGTTTAAAATGCACATCGGGGGCTTTAAACATGTTGACCTTTGCTATTAATTTTAGTTCGAAAGACAGCACTCGTGTGTTAAATAACATGCACTTCATCTCATTCTAATAAGTTATAACTTTTTAATCCTTCTCTAGGTTTTGTTGCTAGCCTACTCTTCTATCCATACAGTTTTTAACGAACCAGCTATATCGCTTATTACCACGATAATTTTCACAGCCCAATAAGCACTCAACAAACGAAGGATCACAACATGAGCAAAATCTACGAAGATAACTCTCTTACCATAGGAAACACGCCTCTGGTCCGTCTCAATAAAGTGAGTAAAGGTAAGGTTTTGGCAAAAATAGAGGCTCGAAATCCAAGCTTTAGTGTTAAATGCCGCATCGGTGCCAACATGATCTGGGAAGCAGAAAAAGCAGGCAAGCTTAACCCAGGCATAGAACTTGTCGAGCCAACCAGCGGTAATACTGGTATTGCATTAGCCTTCGTAGCGGCAGCTCGTGGCTATAAACTGACACTGACAATGCCAGAGTCGATGAGTCTTGAACGCCGCAAGCTACTAAAAGCTTTAGGGGCAAATCTCGAGCTAACTGAGGCGGCAAAAGGAATGAAAGGCGCAATTGCTAAAGCCGAAGAAATTGTCGCAGCTGCACCTGAAAAATATCTGTTACTCCAACAATTCAACAACCCTGCAAACCCTGAAATTCATGAAAAAACCACTGGGCCTGAAATTTGGGATGCCACAGATGGACAAATCGATGTATTTATCGCTGGAGTTGGTACCGGAGGAACAATTACCGGAACAAGCCGCTATATCAAAACTGAGAAAGGGAAAAACATTGTTTCTGTCGCTGTTGAACCAGCCGAGTCTCCGGTAATTACTCAAGCTCTAGCAGGTGAAGAAATTCAACCCGCACCGCACAAGATTCAAGGTATCGGAGCTGGATTTATCCCTGGTAACCTTGATTTAGAGCTAATTGACCGCGTTGAACAGGTAACTTCAGAAGAAGCCATCACTATGACAAGACGCCTAATGGAAGAAGAAGGGATTTTAGCTGGTATTTCTTCGGGGGCTGCTGTCGTAGCCGCAAACAGAATATCAGAGCTACCTGAATTTAAAGGGAAAACCATAGTCACTGTTCTACCAAGCTCAGGTGAACGTTATTTGAGCTCAGCTCTATTTGCTGGTATCTTCACAGAAAAAGAGAATCATCAGTAATACGTGACGAAATCAATTTTTCATCGAAAAAAGCCCCTAAATGGGGCTTTTTTGTTGATCCCTGACTCACCTTTGGTAATATCGGGTCAGTTTTATTTTTAGCTTCAAAATAAAAGAGAAGCCAGAATTAGCATCGGTTATGAAATCCGGCACAGATCGAAATCATATCTGAAAAATTTGCAATCAAGATAACTTATGACACTAATTGAGCATCGTGCATTTGTCACGACATTCATTTAAAGGTTAAGCTGAGTCTGATTAAGAATCTATCAAAATATAAATCAATTTGGGGTATAATACATGTACGAGAAGCAAGTAGAAATCACTGCAGAAAATGGCCTTCACACTCGTCCAGCTGCACAATTCGTAAAAGAGGCGAAAGGCTTTGATGCGGATATTACTGTGACTTCTAATGGTAAGAGTGCTAGTGCAAAGAGCTTATTTAAGCTACAAACATTGGGTCTAGTTAAAGGAACTCAAGTAACCATCTCAGCAGAAGGCCCTCAAGCTCAGGAAGCTGTAGATCACCTTGTTGCTCTAATGGACCAACTACACTAATCCGATCTCGCATTTCTAAAGCCATTTTGTAAAAATGAAATGGCTTTGTTGGAAATAAACCCGAACATAAGCTAAAGATTATCGTTAGCGCACCCATTTTTCTCCCGTTTTTAAGTTGACCACTTTAAGGTAAGGCTATGATTTCAGGCATCCTAGCATCTCCAGGTATTGCTATTGGTAAAGCACTACTCCTTCAAGAAGATGAAATTGTCCTAAACACCAACTCTATAACTGATGCGCAAGTCGAAACTGAAGTTGCATGTTTCTTTGAAGCACGCGATAAATCAACGGCTCAGCTTGAGATTATTAAGCAAAAAGCGCTGGAAACATTTGGTGAAGAAAAAGAAGCGATCTTTGAAGGTCACATTATGCTTCTTGAAGATGAAGAGCTAGAAGAAGAAATCCTTGCTCTGATTAAAAATGACAAGATGCATGCTGATAATGCTATCCACACTGTTATCGAAGAACAAGCAGTGGCTCTCGAATCACTCGATGACGAATATTTGAAAGAACGTGCAACAGATATCCGTGATATTGGCTCTCGCTTTGTGAAAAATGCACTCGGCATTAATATCGTGTCTTTAAGTGATATTAATCAAGAGGTCATTCTTGTTGCTTACGATCTTACTCCATCTGAGACTGCACAAATTAATCTAGACTACGTGCTAGGATTTGCCTGTGATATTGGTGGGCGCACGTCACACACTTCTATCATGGCTCGCTCCCTTGAACTTCCGGCTATCGTAGGTACAAACAACATCACTAAGCAAGTCAAAAACGGTGATATTCTGATTCTCGACGCAATGAATAACAAAGTTGTTATTAATCCATCAGAGAAAGAGCTTGAAGAAGCAAAAGCAGTCAAAGCTGCCTTCATCGCTGAAAAAGAAGAACTTGCTAAGCTAAAAGACCTTCACGCTGAAACACTAGATGGTCACCGTGTCGAAGTATGCGGTAACATTGGTACAGTTAAAGATTGTGACGGCATTTTACGAAATGGCGGCGAAGGTGTGGGGCTGTATCGTACCGAGTTCTTATTTATGGACCGTGATGCTCTCCCCACTGAAGAAGAGCAATACCAAGCCTACAAAGAAGTTGCAGAAGCGATGAATGGTGAAGCTGTCATCATTCGTACTATGGATATTGGTGGCGATAAAGATCTGCCATACATGGATTTGCCACAGGAAATGAACCCTTTCTTAGGTTGGCGAGCGATACGTATCAGCTTAGATCGCCGTGATATCCTGCGTGATCAGTTACGTGGTATACTGCGTGCTTCAGCGCATGGGAAACTGCGTATCATGTTCCCAATGATCATCGCGGTTGAAGAAATACGTGAACTTAAAAAAGCCATTGAAGAATATAAAGTAGAGCTACGTAACGAAGGGCATGCATTCGATGAAAACATCGAAATCGGTGTTATGGTTGAAACGCCAGCCGCTGCTGTTATTGCTCATCACTTAGCTAAAGAAGTAACTTTCTTCTCAATCGGCACCAATGACCTAACCCAATACACTCTTGCCGTGGATCGTGGCAACGAGATGATTTCTCACTTATATAACCCATTATCCCCTGCGGTATTAAATGTAATTAAGCAAGTGATTGATGCTTCACATGCAGAAGGGAAATGGACAGGTATGTGCGGCGAGCTGGCTGGTGATGAAAGAGCGACGCTGCTACTTCTCGGAATGGGGTTAGATGAGTTCTCAATGAGTGGTATTTCTATCCCTAAAGTGAAGAAAGTCATTCGTAATTCAAACTTCAGTGAAGTAAAAGCTATGGCTCAACAAGCGCTTGCTTTACCAACCTCTGCGGAAATTGAAGCTACTGTAGAAAAATTTATTGCAGAAAAATCTCAATAATTAACTGATACTAATAAGATAGTCGGCTAAAAATAGTCGTCTATCTTCTGAGATTGGTATACTATAATTCGACAGAATTGAACAAAAACGTTAGGAGCATGACACAATGGGTCTGTTTGACAAACTTAAGAAGCTAGTATCTGACGACAGCGCTGACGCAGATGCAATTGAAATCATTGCGCCTCTATCTGGTGAAATCGTAAATATTGAAGATGTGCCAGATGTTGTTTTCGCTGAAAAAATCGTCGGAGACGGTATTGCTATCAAACCTTCTGGCACCAAGATGGTAGCTCCTGTTAACGGTACTATTGGCAAAATTTTTGAAACCAATCACGCTTTCTCAATAGAATCAGATGAAGGCGTAGAGCTGTTCGTTCACTTTGGTATCGATACCGTTGAACTTAAAGGTCAAGGTTTTAATCGCATCGCTGAAGAAGGTCAAACAGTAAAAGCTGGCGACACAATCATTGAGTTTGATCTTGCACTTCTTGAAGAGCAAGCTAAGTCAACATTAACTCCTGTTGTCATTTCAAACATGGATGAAATCAAAGAACTAAACAAACTGTCTGGTACCGTTTCAGTTGGTGAAACGCCTGTTTTACGCGTAACCAAATAACCAAAAATCAACAATATCGCCTAAAACGCAGCTCTTCGCTGCGTTTTTATTAACAAAGTAAATTACTTCAATCCCAACGCATACTTCAAAACCTGTTTTTTTAGTGGGCCTGAGTTATCCGCTATTTTCATAATCGCATTACGAGCAAACTTCAAAGGTGCTAAATTATTGCTAAAGGTTTTGTAGAAAATATCCATGCCTGATTGCATCGCTAGATTATCCGGACGACGCTTACGCTCGTATGATTTCAACACTTGCTGCGAAAACAAGTCTTGCCCTGAAGTCACTTCAAGTAAAGCCTCTACATCTTTAAACCCAATATTTACGCCCTGGCCTGCGAGAGGGTTGATCGTATGAGCAGAATCTCCAACTAACACACAAGCTTCACCAGAATAGGTTTGAGCATGCCGCCTAGTTAATGGAAATGAACCAAACTGCAATACTTGAATATCCCCTAATTCTTCCGGAAAATGAGTTAAGATCTCTTGCCGTAATTGCTCATTCGTCATAGAGCACAACTGTTTAATACGCCTAGGTGAGTCATACCATACTAATGAACCTTGATGACCACATAAAGGTAAAAATGAACGAGGCCCAGATGGGGTAAATTGCTGCCATGTGATATCTTGTTGAGCTAACTTTGTTTCAACATTGATCAGCATGCAATGTTGGCGATAATCCCACGCCGTAACACCAATACCAGCTAATGAACGAACACGTGAGTTGGCTCCATCTGCGCCAACCACTAATTCAGCATTCAGCTTTTGTCCAGACGACAAGGTAATGACGCTAGGTTGACCAAAATCAAGCTCTGCTAATTTATCTGGGCAGTGGAGTGAAATATTGGAGTAATATTCAAATTGCTCCCACAAGGCAAGTTGTATTAGACGATTTTCAACAATGTAGCCGAGTTGGTCGATTCCCAATGAATCAGAATGGAATCGGGTGCGACAATGTGGATTCTCCCAAGTTTCCAAACGACGATAAGGACATACTCGCGTCTCTGAAATACTTTGCCATGCGCCTAGCTTATCGAGAATGGACACCGAATGATGTGAAATAGCTGAAACTCTAATATCCATCGGCTGATCAGACATAAAAGGCTCAGGCGCACTACCTTCAACAACAACAACACTTCTGCCTTGCTTTGCAAACCCGACAGCCACGGCGGCACCAACCATTCCTCCGCCAATAACGGCAACATCAAACTTGGTCATTTTTCGCACTTTAATTAGTAGGATACTTTATTGTACTTTTTCACTGCCAAAAATGTAACTAAAAACCTCATCCACTATATGGTCTACTTTCTACTAGATATGGTCAGAAAATGATTTTATTTAAGCCCCTAGTCAGTAGGTACTGAAAGCAGTACAATACGCCGCTTAACGCCAACAAACAGGCTAAAATATAGCCAATCAATTAAAATGGCGACACTGTTTCACACTGGGCGATTTGCTCCCTTAATTTAAACTAACGATCGAGCGAACAACATGAGTAAAAAACTGCTAATTAAAACCTGGGGCTGCCAGATGAACGAATATGATTCATCCAAAATGGCCGATCTACTGAATGCAACAAATGGCTACGAGCTAACAGAAGAACCAGAAGAAGCAGATGTATTACTCCTCAATACCTGCTCCATCCGCGAAAAAGCCCAAGAGAAGGTATTCCATCAACTCGGTCGTTGGAAAAACCTAAAAGATAAAAAGCAAGGGGTCGTCATTGGTGTCGGTGGATGCGTCGCCACTCAAGAAGGTGATCATATTCGTGAACGTGCTCCATTTGTTGACGTTATCTTTGGCCCTCAAACCTTGCATCGTTTGCCAGAAATGATCAAACAGTCGCAAAATGACGATGCACCAGTTATGGATATCTCATTTCCTGAAATTGAAAAGTTTGATCGTTTACCAGAGCCTAAGGCTGAAGGGGCAACCGCATTCGTCTCTATTATGGAAGGATGCTCCAAATACTGTACTTATTGTGTCGTCCCTTATACTCGAGGTGAGGAAGTTAGTCGCCCACTCGATGATGTACTGTTTGAAATTGCACAATTAGCAGACCAAGGCGTAAGAGAAGTTAACCTACTCGGCCAAAACGTTAATGCCTATCGCGGTTCAACTCACGAAGGGGATATCTGTAGTTTCGCCGAACTGCTTCGCCTTGTTGCCTCCATTGACGGTATTGATAGAATACGCTTTACCACAAGCCACCCGCTTGAATTTACGGATGATATCATCGCTGTATACGAGGATACACCTGAGCTTGTTAGCTTCTTGCACCTTCCAGTCCAAAGTGGTAGTGATCGTATTTTAACGATGATGAAACGTCCACATACAGGTATCGAATATAAATCGATTATTCGTAAGCTACGTAAAGCTCGCCCAGATATTCAGATCAGTTCGGATTTTATTGTCGGCTTCCCTGGTGAATCCAGTATGGACCACCAAGCCACAATGAAGCTGATTAAAGATGTCGATTTTGATATGAGCTTTAGTTTCATTTTTTCTCCTCGCCCTGGAACACCTGCGGCCGATTACCCATGTGACTTATCGGATCAGGAAAAGAAAGATCGCCTGTACGAATTGCAACAAACCATCAACGCACAAGCAATGCGTTATTCTCGGCTGATGCTTGATACAGAACAACGAGTACTTGTTGAAGGGCCTTCAAAAAAGAATTTAATGGAGCTTCGTGCACGAACAGAAAATAACCGTGTTGTCAATTTTGAAGGGAATGCTGATCTAATCGGTCAATTTGTTGATGTAAAGATTACTGATGTCTTCGCTAATTCATTACGCGGCGACATTATTCGCACTGAGAAAGACATGGATCTTAGGACCGTCATTTCTCCAACTCAAATGATGGCGAAAACAAAACGCGAAGATGAACTCGGAGTAATAACCTTTACTCCTTAAGCTTGAAAATACTCGTTTAAGTGACCATCTTAGATAGAGGTATACAAAGCCATTAGGGCCCGGTCGAAATCGGGCTCTCAGTATGGCCAATAATGTGAGGCAACTTTGAGCAATAAAATTGTAACTCTAGAAATCAATCTAGAACCTTCAGATAACCGCCGCCTTGCAAACCTTTGCGGCCCTTTCGATGACAATATCAAACACTTAGAACGCCGTTTAGGTGTCGAGATTAGCTACCGTGGTAATTTTTTCACTATCGTCGGTAAACCCCATACTTCTGCTGCTGCTTTAGAAATCATCAAAACACTTTACGTCGACACAAGTCCTGTGCATGGTAATTTCCCGGATATAGAGCCAGATCAGATTCACCTTGCTATCAAAGAATCTGGAGTTCTTGAACAAGATGCTCAACCCAATAATGAGTATGGAAAAGAAGTCATTATCAAAACCAAAAAAGGGGTCATTAAGCCTCGTACTCCAAATCAAGCTCAGTACTTGGTTAATATGGTGACCCATGATATTTCTTTTGGAATCGGCCCTGCTGGCACAGGTAAAACTTATCTAGCTGTAGCTGCCGCAGTCGATGCATTAGAACGTCAGGAAATTCGCCGTATTTTGCTAACGCGTCCTGCCGTTGAGGCCGGTGAAAAGCTTGGCTTCCTGCCGGGAGATTTGAGCCAGAAAGTCGACCCGTACCTACGTCCTCTGTATGATGCCTTATTTGAAATGCTTGGCTTTGAAAAAGTCGAAAAGCTGATTGAACGTAATGTCATTGAAGTCGCCCCTCTGGCTTACATGCGGGGTCGGACACTTAACGATGCTTTTATTATTTTAGATGAAAGTCAAAATACCACTGTCGAACAAATGAAAATGTTCCTTACTCGTATCGGTTTTAACTCTAGAGCCGTTATTACGGGCGATGTAACACAAATCGACCTGCCACGTGGTGCTAAATCTGGGCTACGCCATGCTATTGAAGTACTCAATGAAGTCGACGAAATCAGCTTTAATTTTTTTCAGTCGGACGATGTAGTTCGTCACCCAGTTGTTGCTCGTATTGTTAACGCTTATGAAAAATGGGAAACACAAGATCAAAAAGAACGTAAAGAATACGAAAAACGTCGCCGTGAAGAACATGATACTAGGGCTCAGAACACCATATCATCTCAACCAACGCCAACTTCAGAGATAAAACCATCATGAGTATCGAACTTGATCTTCAGTTAGCAGTCAAAGAAGAAACAGGTTTACCCAGCTTTGAAGATATCCATCTTTGGTTAACATCAGCGGTAGAAAAGTTTCAACCACAGGCTGAAGTAACAGTGAGGATTGTTGATGAATACGAGAGTCATCAACTGAACCATGAATATCGTGGCAAAGACAAGCCTACAAATGTGTTGTCTTTTCCCTTTGAAGTCCCAATAGAAATAGAAATGGATCTTCTTGGCGATCTCATTATTTGCAAACAAGTTGTCGAGCAAGAAGCAGAGGAACAATCCAAACCCTTGATGGCACACTGGGCCCATATGGTTGTACATGGCAGCCTGCATCTGCTAGGTTATGATCATATCGAGGATAAAGATGCTGAAGAAATGGAATCTCTCGAGACTGAAATAATGCAATCTATGGGGTTTGATGACCCGTATATTGCAGAAAAAGAGTAGTATCCAAATAAAGGTAGTGAGATAAGATATTGAATTTAATACCTTTTAAGATTTGGTTCTACTAATGTGTGCTATCACACATCTGATAGCGTTACCTAAATGAAAAATAATGAACGAAGACAATTCGCCTTCTTCCCCAGAAGGTAAGAAAGAAAAATCTGAAGGTCCGAGTAGAAAGTCCTTCTTCGAACGTATAGGTCAACTATTTCAAGGCGATCCTAAAGACCGCCAAGAGCTTGTAGAAGTATTTCGAGACTCTGAAGAAAATGACTTAATAGACCATGACACCAGAGATATGCTCGAAGGCGTTATGGAGATTGCCGAGATGCGGGTGCGTGAAATTATGATCCCACGCTCCCAAATGGTTACTGTTGATCGTAGTGATGATCTTGATGCTTTGGTTCACTTAATTACCGATGCACAACATTCCCGCTACCCCGTCATCAGTGAAGACAAAGATCATGTTGAAGGCATACTATTGGCGAAGGACTTACTGAAATACTTAGGCTCTGGCTGTGCTCCTTTTGATATTGAACAAGTCATCCGCCCGGCCGTAGTGGTCCCAGAAAGCAAGCGCGTAGACCGCTTACTGAAAGAATTCCGAGAAGAACGATACCATATGTCGATTGTCGTAGATGAATTCGGTGGTGTTTCTGGCCTTATTACAATCGAGGATATTCTTGAAGAGATCGTCGGCGATATCGAAGACGAATTTGACGATGAAGAAGAGCTTGATATTCGCAAGTTGAGTAAGCATACCTACGCCGTCAAAGCGCTTACAACCATCGAAGAGTTTAATGAAACCTTCAATACTTCATTTAGTGACGAAGAAGTTGATACCGTGGGAGGTTTAGTGATGACAGCTTTCGGTCATTTACCATCCCGTGGAGAAGTGGTTGAAATTGAAAAGTATAACTTCAAAGTTACCTCTGCCGATAACCGTCGGGTCTTGCAATTACAAGTAACGATTCCCGACGAAGAGCCTCTTCCAGAAACAGCTGAAGAGTAACGCGAACTCTATTAGATAGTACTACGATGATAAAAAAACTTTTTCATCGCCTAAAACGGCCGCTAGCGGCCGTTTTTATTGGCGCTCTCACCACACTTGCTTTTGCTCCCTACCAGATTTGGCCAATTGCGATTCTTAGTCCTGCCCTGCTAATGATATTGATTCACAATCAATCAAGTAGATCTGCTCTTTGGATTGGTTATGCTTGGGGAATCGGTCAATTTGCCACAGGGATAAGCTGGGTACATATTAGTATTGATAAATTCGGTGGCATGCCCAAAATTGCCAGTCTTTTCCTTATGTCTTTATTGATAGGGTATCTGGCTATTTATTCTGGACTTTTCGCTTGGGTTCTAAACCGTTACTTTAGGCAAAATAATCGCATACGCTTTCTTATGGCGGCCCCAGCCATCTGGCTATGCTGTGATTGGCTAAGAGGTTGGGTTATGACTGGATTCCCCTGGTTATGGCTTGGTTATAGCCAAATTGAGGGGCCATTAGTTAACTTTGCACCAATAGGCGGAGTCGAACTCATTACTCTGCTTTTGATCCTTTCAGCAGGATCAATCGCCTATGCCATAATGAAAAAACAATGGATGCACTTGCTTATTCCATTAACCGTATTATGTACTGGCTTCGGCTTACAATCCACTCACTGGGTTACGCTAAACCCAGAAAGCACGACAAAGCTTGCGCTAATTCAAGGAAACGTGGATCAAGCCAAAAAATGGTTACCTAAGCAGCGCTGGCCAACCATTATGAAGTATACCGATCTTACTCGTGAAAATTGGGATGCTGATATCATCATCTGGCCCGAAGCAGCCATCCCAGCATTTGAATTTGAAATCCCTTCCTATTTAAGTAATCTCGATTCTGCAGGGAAAATGAACGATAGTGCAATTGTTACAGGTGTGCTCAATCAAGATAAAAATGACAAGTTCTTTAATAGCATTCTTACGTTAGGTAAAACCACTTATGGCGATTATCGCCTAGATATGAGTATGCGATACCACAAACATCATCTACTACCGTTTGGTGAGTTCGTGCCGTTTGAAGATATTTTAAGGCCCTTAGCCCCTCTTTTTAATCTCCCCATGTCATCCTTTACCCGTGGGGACTTTATTCAAACTAACATAATAGCAAATGGAAGGCATATAGCATCTGCACTCTGCTATGAAATTATATTTAACGAGCAAGTTCGCCGAAATGTAACACCAGATACTGATTTTATCCTCACACTGTCAAATGACGCATGGTTTGGTAAATCCATTGGCCCACTCCAGCATATGGAGATTGCCCGTATGCGCGCCATGGAGCTGGGTAAACCAGTCATCCGCTCAACAAATAACGGAGTTACTGCTGTTACCGATTATCGTGGAAAAATCATTGCTCAGCTTCCTCAATTTGAAACTGGCGTCCTTCGCACTCAAGTCACATCTACAAGTGGCCAAACTCCCTTTCATAAGTTTGGCACATGGCCACTTTATATCTGGGTATTATTTAGCTTAGTTATAGGTTGGCGACTGAAAGACTAAATGGAATAAAAGGGCTAGGAAGCTACATAGCCCTTCACCAATTGAAGTATATGAACAAATTATGGCCTCAGCGCTTTACGGCTAAAGCCCTTGCAACCACATTTAATACATGGGATAACAACTGTAGGATGATTATATTGAATCTTATGCCCACACTCATCACAAACTAAAATACCTAAACCAATCACCTCTCCAACCTGATATAAGCCTTGATGTTCAAGATCATCAAACAACTCGACCCATTCCACTTTTGTTCGATCAGTAATCTCTAGTAAACCCTGCCATATTGAATCTTCAACCATTAAGTAAAATGGCCCCCCTTTTGACTCTTCAAAACTTTCAGAAAACTCCTTTAAATCTGATTTTACATATGCAGAGACCAAAGCGAGTTCATCTTTAGTCAAATCATTTGCCGCTTCAACTAATTTTTCTGAGGTTACCAGAACGCGATTAATTTCATCTGGGCTGTGCTTAAGTACTTCAACCACATCCTCAAACATTTCCTCATAACCCAATTTGCTTTTAGACATAGTCGCCTCCTTCGAACAATTGAACTGAGTAAGCTATTGTTGTACTCCTCTCCTTTAGGTATTCTATGACGATCTATTTATGTCTGTTCTAACTGAACTCACAATTTCCAAGATAACCGGATATCATCGATGCAAGAGCAATACAACCCACAAGATATTGAACAAAAAGTTCAAAAACACTGGGATGACAACAAAACCTTTGTTGTAAGTGAAAACCCAAACAAAGAAAAATTCTACTGTCTCTCTATGTTCCCCTACCCAAGTGGTCGACTGCACATGGGTCACGTACGGAACTACACTATCGGTGATGTTGTCTCTCGCTTTCAACGCTTGCAGGGCAAAAATGTCATGCAACCCATAGGTTGGGATGCATTCGGTCTTCCAGCAGAAAATGCAGCAGTAAAGAATAATACTGCGCCTGCACCTTGGACTTATGAAAATATTGAGTACATGAAGAACCAGCTGAAGTTACTTGGTTTTGGTTATGACTGGAACCGTGAGTTTGCAACATGCACACCTGAGTATTATCGCTGGGAACAAGAATTTTTTACAAAGCTATATAGTAAAGGCTTAGTTTATAAGAAAACTTCTTCTGTCAACTGGTGTCCTAACGATCAAACCGTTCTCGCCAACGAACAAGTGGAGGATGGTTGCTGCTGGCGCTGTGATACTCCAGTAGAACAAAAAGAAATTCCCCAGTGGTTTATTAAAATCACTGAATACGCACAAGAACTTTTAGACGAACTAGATAACCTAGATGGCTGGCCTGAAATGGTCAAAACCATGCAACGTAATTGGATCGGTCGCTCTGAAGGGGTTGAACTAAAGTTTGAAGTAAAAGGTCTGCAAGAATTAGAAGTCTATACCACTCGCCCTGATACACTGATGGGGGTTACGTATGTCGGTATTGCCGCTGGTCATCCTCTTGCCACGACTGCTGCGAAAAATAATCCAGCGCTGTCTGCATTTATTGATGAGTGTAAAAATAATAAGGTTGCAGAAGCTGAACTTGCCACAATGGAGAAAAAAGGAATGGCGACAGGCCTGACTGCTATTCATCCATTAAATGGTCGAGAAGTCCCAATTTACGTCGCTAACTTTGTTTTAATGGACTATGGTACAGGCGCTGTAATGGCAGTTCCTGCTCACGATCAACGTGACTATGAGTTCGCGACTAAATACGGTCTAGACATAGTGCCAGTAATCAAGCCCGTTGCTGGCGAACTAGATATCTCTGAAGAAGCATACACTGAAAAGGGTATTTTGTTTGATTCAGGTGAATTCGATGGCCTTGAATTCCAAGCTGCCTTCAATGCCATCGCAGAAAAACTCGAAGCAGAAGGTAAAGGTCATAAAACCGTTAACTTCCGCCTTCGTGACTGGGGTGTATCTCGTCAACGTTATTGGGGTGCTCCAATTCCGATGGTGACCACTGAAGATGGTGAAGTTCACCCAGTACCAGCTGATCAACTACCGGTGATTCTGCCAGAAGATGTAGTCATGGATGGTGTAACCAGTCCTATTAAAGCTGATAAAGAATGGGCCAAGACAACATATAACGGTGAACCTGCTCTACGTGAAACGGATACCTTCGATACCTTCATGGAATCATCTTGGTATTATGCTCGTTACTGTTCACCTCAAGCAGATGATATTCTAGACCCTGAAAAAGCCAACTATTGGTTACCAGTAGATCAGTACGTAGGTGGTATCGAACACGCTTGTATGCACCTGCTTTACTCTCGCTTTTTCCACAAGCTATTGCGTGATGCAGGTTACGTGACATCTGACGAACCATTCAAGAAACTACTCTGCCAAGGTATGGTTCTGGCAGATGCCTTCTACTTTGAAAATGACAAAGGCGGCAAAGAGTGGGTAACCCCAGCAGATGTAACAGTAGATCGTGATGGAAAAGGGCGCATTACTTCAGCAAAAGATAATCAAGGTCGTGATGTTGCTCACTCAGGCATGATCAAAATGTCAAAGTCAAAGAACAACGGTATTGATCCACAAGAGATGGTAGATAAGTACGGTGCTGATACTGTACGCCTATTCATGATGTTCGCTTCACCAGCAGATATGACCCTTGAGTGGCAAGAATCTGGAGTGGAAGGTGCTAATCGCTTCCTAAAGCGTGTATGGAAGCTGGTTAATGAGCATTCAGCAAAAGGTTCTGCTGCTGCTGTTGATACTGCCACTTTATCTGGCGACCAGAAAGCATTGCGGCGCGATGTTCACAAGACTATTGCCAAAGTCACTGACGATATTGCTCGCCGCCAAACATTCAACACAGCAATTGCCGCTATCATGGAACTAATGAACAAGCTAGCAAAAGCACCTCAAGAATCGACTCAAGATCGTGCGATTCTTGCTGAGGCACTAAAAGCAGTTGTCACAATGCTTTACCCAATTACTCCACATATTTCATTCGAACTATGGGCGGCTCTTGGTGGATCTGATATCGATGGTGCAACATGGCCAATTCACGATGAAAGTGCATTAGTTGAAGATGAAAAATTAATTATTGTTCAGGTCAATGGTAAACTGCGCGGTAAATTAACTGTACCCGCAGACATCACAAAAGAGGAAGTCGAGAAGCTCGCTCTAAATGATGAGAATGTTACTAAATTCACACAAGACAATACCATTCGTAAAGTAATCTACGTACCGGGTAAACTCTTGAACATAGTAGCAAACTAACTCGCAAGCCAATTTAAAGCAGGGTGTAGTTTCACCCTGCTTTACTTATCTCAGTGTATTCATTGAGTAGATTAAGATAAGTATTCCTATAACTGAGAAAGTTTCACTAATGCGCATAATTTCAATATCTTTTACAAAATTAGTCAGCGTCATTCTTGCCGCAAGCCTATTATCAGCATGTGGGTTTCATCTCCGGGGTGATTACTCAATCCCTGAAGAACTTGGCACTCTTTCACTCACCAGCTATGATCAATATGGATCATTTACAAGAATGATGAAATCTCAGTTACGTATCAATGAAGTCAACCTTGTCCCACCATCAGAAAATATACCCAACCTGCACATCATAGACGAAGGAGTAGGTGAACGAAACTTATCGCTTTATCAAAATACGACCGCCGCTGAAAAAGAACTCACTTTTACAGCAACATACCGTGTCACTATTCCCGACTTAGGCGATAAAACCTTTTCTACAAGCGTCAGTCGCAGTTATTTAGAAAACCCGTTAACTGCATTAGCAAAATCTGTTGAGAGGGACATGATAGAAGATGAAATGCGTCAGTTTGCTGCAGGGCAAATTATCCGTCAGATGGCTCGTTTGCGCTCAGATATCAAAGCTGGACATATATTAACAAAAGAAGAGCTTGAATCTTTTGATGAACAAGACTTTGAAAAGTCATCAGATATTGACAGTGTAGAGTAGCAATGTAATGCGACTTTTTGCTGAAAGGCTTCCTGAACAACTGGGCAAACAGCTTCACTCAACTTATTTACTGTTTGGCAATGAGCCTCTGCTACTGCAAGAATCACGTCAATCAATTCGAGAGGTCGCTTTTGCTCAGGGCTTTGAGGAGCGACACAACTTTGCTATTGATGCTAGCTTCGATTGGAATGTAATCTACCATTGCTGCCAAAGCATGAGTTTATTCTCATCTCGTCAATTAATTGAACTAGAACTGCCTGACGCTGGTGTAAACGCCAGCATTGCTAATGCCTTATTAAACCTAGCGGATAGGCTACATGATGACATTATTTTGGTCATCATAGGTAAAAAACTGACTAAGGCACAAGAAAAAGCTAAATGGTTTAACGCCCTCTTTTCAAGAGGGTGTTGGGTAAGCTGCCTCACTCCAGACCTCAGCAAATTACCTCAATTCGTGCAGGCTCGTTGTAGAAAAATGAAACTCCACCCTGACGCTGAGGCTGTTCAATTACTAGCACAATGGCATGAAGGCAATTTATTTGCTCTAACACAAAGCTTAGAAAAACTCGCTCTGCTCTATCCTGATGGACAATTAAACTTAATCAGACTTCAAGATTCACTCAGCCGCAGTAACCACTTTAGCGTATTTCATTGGTCTGATGCTTTACTTATCGGTAAAGCCAAGCGTGGTCAGCGTATCTTACGCCAGTTACAAGCGGAGGGAATTGAGCCTACAATTCTTCTTAGGACAATACAAAAAGAACTCATACTACTACTCACAATACAGCAGAAAATACAATTTCAGCCTATAGGGCAAATCTTCGAATCCCATAAAATCTGGCAATCAAAGCGAGCCTTATACTCTAGTGCATCAAGCAGACTATCAAAAAATAAGCTAACACAATTAATACAGTTAATTGCCAAAGCAGAAATTCTTTCCAAAACTCAATATGAGACTTCCTGTTGGCCATTATTACAGCAGTTAAGTATTGAGATGTGCTTACCACAAATTGAGCTGTAAAAAGCATGATATAATACTGTGCTTTGATTTACCTATACAATGAGGACAACACCTTGCAACTTGAGCAACTGAATAATTTTTTAGTCGAAAAAGCAGATGATATGAAAGCACAACATATCAAAACCTTAAACGTTAAAGGTAAATCAAGTATTACCGACTACATGATTATTTGTACTGGAACGTCAAAGCGCCATGTTAATTCGATAGCCGAGCATGTTGCCAAAGAATCGAAAAATGCAGGCCTTGAACCACTTGGTATTAATGGTGATTCCGAAGGAGAATGGGTAGTACTTGATATGGGTAATGCCATCGTCCATGTCATGCAGGAAGAACAACGTGAGCTTTATCAATTAGAAAAGCTCTGGGGCTAATTTGTGAAGTTACAGTTGATTGCAGTTGGCAACAAAATGCCCAGATGGGTCGAAGACGGCTTTCAAGAATATAAACGCCGTTTTCCTCATGATATGCCCTTAGAACTGGTTGAAATAGCCGCTGGGAAACGCGGTAAAAATGCTGATATAGCAAGAATTTTACAAAAGGAAGGCGAAGCTATGTTAGCTTCGGTACCAAAAGGAAGTAGAATCGTCACCCTAGATATCCCTGGTAAAAAGTGGGATACACCGCAATTGGCACAACAGCTCAATAGTTGGAAACTAGATGGTCGCGACGTATCTATTCTAATTGGTGGGCCAGAGGGCCTTGCTCCAGCCTGCAAAGCGGCTGCCGAACAAAGCTGGTCACTGTCAGCTCTAACACTGCCACATCCATTAGTGAGGATTGTCATGGCAGAAAGCCTTTATCGCGCTTGGAGTATTACTACAAACCACCCATACCACCGAGAATAAAGTACCCAATGATAAGGAAGCACACCCGGTTTAGGGACTATCAAGAAGAAGCAAAGCTATTTAAGAGCCGTGCTATCACCGCTTTCATTGGAATCATCACTATTGTAGGTTTACTCGTTGCCAATCTATACAATATTCAAATCAATCAGTATCAGGATTACAAAACGCGTTCCAACGATAACCGTATAAAAATTGTTCCTATCGCTCCAAACCGCGGCCTTATTTACGACCGTAATGGTAAATTACTTGCAGAAAACCGCCCAGTATTTAGCTTAGAAATTACCCCAGAGAAAATCAAAGACATGCTGGGGACTATAGAACAACTGCGAAAATATCTAGAAATCACCCCCGAACAAGTTGAGAGTTTTGAACGTGAGCGACGCCACTCACGTCGTTTTAAATCCGTGCCTATTTTGACACAATTAACTCAGGAGCAAGTCGCCAAATTTTCCGTCAATCAGCATAAATTCCCCGGTGTAACTGTCAATGCAAACCTCAAAAGACACTATCCATATGGAGAAGTCCTCACCCATGTCATTGGTTATGTATCAAGAATTAATGATAAAGACATGAAAAAGCTTAGCCGTGAGGGCAAAGATGGTAATTATCAGGCGACACGAGACATTGGTAAGCTCGGTATAGAGCGCTATTATGAGGACTTATTGCATGGGACAGCAGGCTATCAAGAAGTCGAAGTAAACAGCCGTGGTCGTATTATTCGCACGCTCAAATATATACCTCCATCTCCAGGTAAAGATATTGTCCTCAACTTAAATATTGACCTGCAGCTGTATATTCATCAATTACTTGCCAAACGTCGTGGTAGTGTCGTTGTGCTAGATCCCAATAATAATGGTGTTTTAGCTATGATTTCCAGTCCAAGTTATGACCCAAATTCTTTTGTACATGGCATATCTAGTAAAGCCTATAACGCCTTACTAAATGATATAAATCGCCCCTTAGTCAACCGAGCTACCCTAGGTATCTACCCGCCCGCTTCTACCATCAAACCTTTTATGGCAGTTGCTGCGCTTCAAGAAGGCGTCGTCACTCCGTATACCACACGCAACGACCCTGGCTATTGGAAAATCCCCAACTCTAAGACCAAACCATTCAGAGATTGGTTACGCTGGGGGCATGGCAAGGTCAATATTGTAAAATCAATAGAAGAATCAGTAGATACTTTTTTTTACCAAATTGCTTACGACATGGGAATTGACCGTATATCAAACTGGATGATGTTGTTTGGTTTTGGCGAAAAAACAGGTATCGATATCTATGAAGAAAGTAAGGCCAACATGCCGACTAAGGAATGGAAAATGTCCCGCCACCGCGTTCCTTGGTACCAAGGGGACACCATCCCTGTAGGCATTGGACAAGGCTATTGGACTGCTACTCCGATGCAAATTGCGAAAGCAACCTCTGTCTTGATCAACCGAGGTAAAGTAATGGCTCCCCACCTTTTAAGAGGCACTATAGATAATGGACAACCATTTGAAGACCAAGTGCTGACTAATAGTGAAACCTACCCTCCAATTGAAGGTGTAAAAAGCCGCTTCTGGGATATGGCCATAGAAGGTATGCGCCTAGTAAATCACGGAGCTAAAGGCACAGCCCGTCGCTCATTCTACAAAACGCCATATACCAGCGGTGGGAAGTCAGGTACCGCGCAAGTATTTGGTTTAGGTGAAGATGAAGAATACAATGCCGAAGAAATTGCCGAACATTTGCGCGATCATGCTTTATTTACCGGTTTTGCTCCCCTCGATGCACCAGAACTGATTGTATCAGTCGTGTTGGAAAATGCTGGAGGGGGCTCATCACAAGGCGGGCCTTTAGTACGAAAAATTTTTGACCATGCGTTAGTAGAAGATAAAGAGGCACAATAATCATGGATTTTGACCCAGCCACAGGCCAAAACCGAGCTCTATTTGAACGTTTCCATATCGACCTTCCTATGTTACTTGGAATTTTGGTATTAATGGCCTTTGGTCTCGTCGTTATGTATAGCGCCAGCGGGCAGAACCTTGGAATGATGGATCGACAAGCAATGCGAATGGCCTTATCTCTAGGTATCATGGTCTTACTTGCACAAATACCGCCTCGGACATACGAAACACTCGCCCCACTCATGTTCACAGTCGGCGTACTCTTGCTACTTGGGGTACTATTTTTTGGGGAGTCCTCAAAAGGAGCTCAGCGCTGGCTAAACCTAGGCTTCGTTCGCTTTCAACCCTCTGAGCTCTTGAAACTCGCAGTACCTTTAATGGTGGCGCGTTTTATTGGCAAACGCTCACTACCACCTAGTTTTCAAACGCTAGTTATATCACTAGTGATGGTATGTGTACCCACGATTCTTATTGCCAAGCAACCAGATCTTGGTACCTCAATATTGATTGCTGCTTCAGGTATTTTCGTGATCTTTCTTGCTGGAATTAGTTGGAAAATCATTTTTGCTGCAGTATGCAGCCTTGGTGCTTTCTTACCTATCTTATGGTTTTTTATGATGAGGGAATATCAAAAAGTCAGAGTAAGAACCCTTTTTAACCCAGAATCCGATCCTCTAGGTGCTGGGTATCACATTATTCAGAGCAAAATCGCCATTGGCTCAGGGGGAATATCAGGTAAAGGCTGGTTACAAGGAACCCAATCTCAACTTGAGTTCCTTCCTGAACGCCATACAGATTTTATCTTCGCTGTTATTGCAGAAGAATGGGGGTTAATTGGCATCTTAATCTTACTTAGCTTGTATTTATTTGTGATTGGCCGAGGCCTTATTTTAGCCAGCAAGGCACAAACTGCTTTTGGCCGAATGATGGCAGGAAGTATAGTATTGAGCTTCTTTGTTTATGTTTTTGTTAATATTGGTATGGTTAGTGGTATTCTACCTGTGGTCGGGGTTCCATTACCTCTGATTAGTTATGGAGGAACATCGATGGTAACTCTAATGGCAGGCTTTGGCATATTGATGTCTATACACACTCATAGAAAAGCATTCTCAAAGGCAACATAAATGATTTTTCGTAATCCTCTACTCGGTATGCTTTGTGCCGCGATCGTTTTATCTGGCTGCTCTTCTGCACCATCAAAACGTTATTCTATCGACGATGACCTTGCACCAAACTCACCGATCTCTGTCGATCATATTGAAGATGCGCATCCTCAGTATGAGCCTTATAGCGTAGGTGGAAATCGTGACTATACCCTAAGAGGGCAGAATTATTCGATTATCAAGGAGCCTCAAGGCTTTAAACAAGAAGGGATAGCTTCATGGTACGGTAAGAAGTTTCATGGTCACTTGACATCAAATGGTGAGGTCTATGACATGTACTCAATGTCCGCCGCCCATAAAACATTACCTATTCCAAGCTATGTAAAAGTCACCAACAAAGACAACGGTAGAACCACTGTTGTTAGAATAAATGATAGAGGACCTTTTCACCACGGCCGTGTTATCGACCTAAGTTACGCGGCGGCAGCTAAACTCGATGTAATACGAACCGGCACTGCCAATATTAAACTAGAAGTCATTTCTGTAGAAAAACCTAGCGCAAAACACAAACAAAAGGCACTGCCTAAATTTGTCGTTCAAGTAGCCTCATCACAACATGAAGATAGAATTCGAACTTTAGCGAAAGATTTGAGTCAAAAACTTTCTGTTAAGACCTACATAAACTCAGATAAAAGCATGCATCGTGTCTTTTTGGGCCCATTTGATGACTATATGCTGACGCAAAAGACATTAGAACAAGTTAAGATATTGGGTTACTCGAGCGCTTTTATAAAATCCCTGTAGTCCTCAAACCAGTTGATGCATGTAGTACACTGGCTTGAGCGATTGTTTCTGTTAAGATATGGACAGTTTATTAAAATCTGTAGTCAATATGAAAAAAACAACGCTAATTAAATCCGTTTTTGCTTCTTCTATTGCGCTTTCCGCAACATTCGCATCTTCCTCGTTCGCCTCACCGATCGTCGTGCCTGATGCACCGCAAATTTCTGCCAAAGGCTATGTTCTGATGGATTATCATTCGGGCAAAGTACTGGCAGAACAAGAAATGAATACAAAATTATCCCCAGCAAGTCTGACTAAAATGATGACGAGCTATGTCATTGGTCAAGAGTTGGAACAAGGAAACATATCTCCTGATGATGAAGTCACCATTAGTAAAAATGCTTGGGCTAAAAATTTCCCTGACTCTTCAAAAATGTTCATTGAAGTGGGTACGACAGTCAAAGTAAACGACCTAAACCGTGGTATTATTATTCAGTCTGGTAATGATGCTTGTGTGGCAATGGCTGAACACATAGCTGGTTCAGAAGATGCATTTGTTGATTTAATGAACGCTTGGGCAGATAGCCTAGGTATGAAAGATACGCATTTTGCTAACGTACATGGCTTAGACAACCCTAATTTATACTCTACGCCTTATGACATGGCACTATTAGGCCAAGCTCTGATCCGCGATGTTCCGGATGAATATCGTATTTACTCCGAAAAAAAATATACTTATAACGGCATCACTCAGTATAACCGTAATGGCTTACTGTGGGATAAAAGCATGAATGTAGATGGCATAAAGACCGGCCACACCAGTAATGCAGGTTACAGCCTAGTTAGCTCAGCAACCGAAGGGCAAATGCGCTTAGTTGCTGTTGTCATGGGCACCAAAAGCGCTAACGCGCGTAAATCTGAAAGTAAAAAACTACTAAGCTACGGCTTTCGCTTCTTTGAAACTGTTGCCCCCCATAAAGCGGGCGAAACCTTTGTCGAAGAAAAAATCTGGATGGGTGATAAAGACACAGTTGCTCTTGGCCTTGATCAAGACACCTATGTCACGCTTCCTCGTGGCCAAGCAAAAAATCTTCAAGCCAGTTTTGTTCTAGAGAAAGAACTAGAAGCGCCAATTAAGAAAGGCGATGTTGTCGGTAAGCTATACTATCAGCTAGAAGGCGAAGATGTCGCTGAATACCCACTTCTTGCTCTGGAAGATGTAGAACAAGGAAGTTTATTCAGTCGTCTTTGGGACTATATAATCATGTTGTTTAAAAGCATGTTTTAATCATCCCAGCTTCCAGACTTGAAAGCCGCGTTTAGCGGCTTTCTTTGTTCTTGGGACCTGTTGAGATTTTACTTGAATAGCAGTACTATTTCGCGCTGGCTAAATGACATCCAATTTGGAGTTTCAAAATGTTGACCATCAACTCAGATGCAAAACTGAAAGATCTGCTTGAGTTCCCTTGCTCCTTTACCTATAAGGTGATGGGCTACGCTAAACCGGAATTGCCGGAAAAAGTACTTGAAGTCATACAAAGACATGCTCCAGGTAGCTATAGCCCCACGGTAAAACCAAGCGCTAAAGGGAATTACAACTCCGTTTCTATAACGATTACAGCAACATCGATTGAACAAGTAGAAGTTCTATATAAAGAGCTTGGTGAGATTGATATAGTCCGCATGGTTCTGTAAATTCATTTGGCTAATCCCAATAAATTTAGAATCAGATTCCATGCCATTTTATTTATATATATCAGATAGATATAAATACCACCTCTCTAAAAATGGTTAAAAATATCTCTCTAATATATAGTTCCATAAACCGAACCAGTTTATAATCTGTAAACTTGATTAACTGACGATAGGATCGGGAATGCAAAACCAGCTTGTTGTAATGCACTTGGGGCGGCAAGACTACGAGCCCATTTGGCGAGCGATGCATGACTTCACAGATACTCGAACTGAGAATACTTGTGATCAAGTTTGGCTTGTTGAACACAACCCTGTTTTCACTCAAGGGCAAGCGGGCAAAGCAGAACATTTAATCAACACTGGTGACATCCCCGTCGTTCAAAGCGATAGAGGTGGACAAGTAACATACCATGGCCCTGGTCAATTAGTTGCTTATTTCCTAATTAACCTTCGGCGCAAAAAGCTGGGTGTAAGAGAGCTCGTTACTTCAATTGAGACTCTCGTTATCAAAACATTAAAGCATTACAATATAGAGTCAACAGCACGACCAGATGCACCAGGCGTCTATGTTAATGATAAAAAGATCTGCTCTTTGGGCCTTAGGATCCGCAAAGGCTGTTCATTTCATGGATTAGCACTTAACGTGAATATGGATTTATCACCTTTTTTACGTATCAATCCATGTGGCTATGCGGGGATGGAAATGGTCCAAATGAGCCAACTTGGTGGACCAAAAGACCTTGCCCAAGTTGAAAAGACATTAGTCGAAGAGCTTGTCGCTTTGCTGGGTTACGAGCAAATAGAATTTAGCACAGAAGCCTCTCCTACGCGATGAGAAGCAAAGAGAAGTAAAAAGCATGAGTAAACCAATCCAAATGGAAAAAGGCGTTAAATACCGTGACGCTGATAAGATGGCACTAATTCCAGTCAAGAATATGCCAACTGAGAAAAAAGAAATTCTACGCAAACCGGACTGGATGAAGATTAAACTGCCTGTTGACAGCCAGCGCATCCAAGAAATTAAATCTGCAATGCGTAAAAACAATCTTCATTCCGTTTGTGAAGAGGCATCCTGCCCTAACTTAGCGGAGTGCTTTAACCATGGAACAGCAACTTTCATGATCCTTGGTGCCATCTGTACTCGCCGCTGTCCTTTCTGTGACGTTGCTCACGGAAGACCTGTTGCACCTGAAGAAAATGAACCACAAAAGCTTGCCCAAACTATTTCAGATATGAAGCTGAAATATGTAGTTATTACATCAGTAGACCGCGATGATCTGCGCGATGGTGGTGCAAAACATTTTGCTGATTGCAACCGCGAGATTCGTGCAAAAAATCCCAACATCCGTATCGAAACTTTAGTCCCTGACTTTAGAGGCCGTATGGACGTGGCACTTGAGCTGTTAAAAGACAACCCACCTGATGTTTTTAACCATAACCTTGAGACCGCTCCACGTTTATATCGTAAGGCGCGTCCAGGAGCTAATTACAAATGGTCATTACAGCTTCTGCAAAAGTTTAAAGAGCAACACCCTGCTGTTCCAACCAAGTCAGGAATTATGATGGGCCTTGGTGAAACGAAAGAAGAAATCATTGACGTTCTAAAGGATCTACGTACTCACGGCGTGACTATGCTAACCCTTGGTCAATATCTTGCGCCCAGCCGCCATCACCTTCCAGTAGAACGTTATGTTCCACCATCTGAATTTGATGAACTGAAAGAAATAGCACTTGAACTTGGTTTTACGCATGCAGCTTGTGGACCGTTTGTCCGCTCTTCCTATCATGCAGATCTACAAGCTCAAGGCATCGAAGTAGGCTAATATTGTAAACTTCAGCGTTAATTTTTCGGCAGCAATACCATTAAAAAAGGTTAACTGACTAGGTTAGCCTTTTTTATTGCTCACTTCTTGAATCAGTCAACCCTTTTATTGTTCACTTCTTGAATGAGATCGCACTATTCTATAGGCTAGCTCTAATAACTCCAAAAACGATATTTTTCCAAGGGATTATAATGAAAAGACTAGGTTTTATTGCTGTAGCAATCGCTGCATTGACTGCGGGTTGCGCATCAAACACTCAACAAGATAACTTCCGTGAAGCATCTTTTGAACTGTGTAATACAGAGGTTGAACTCTATTCTGTTAGCGATGACGGCCGAGTTCGCATCGTCTGCGCAGATGGTTCAAAATTTGCTCTAGCCAGTGAAGAAACTCTTCAAACTATGCGTGACATTAATATTGACTACTGTCACGGAGAAGGGCTGGGGAAATTCAGTGAAAGTCGCAAGTACTATTCATTCAAATGTAAGTCAGGCACACTACTCAGCATTTCTAAATAATTAACTGAAATAAAAAGGCGGCTGATAGATGACATCAACCGCCTTTTTCTGCATTATAAAACTTAAGCGTAAACAGGTAAACGCTTACAGATATCTAAAACCTTAGCCTTCGTTGAGGCTATTACATCTTCATTACCAAGGTTATCTAGTACATCACACATCCAGTTAGCAAGCTCTTTAGCATCAGCTTCAGTAAAGCCACGACGAGTAATAGCTGGCGATCCAATACGAATACCAGATGTTACAAACGGGCTGCGTGGGTCATTAGGTACCGAATTCTTGTTAACTGTGATATTGGCAGATCCTAACGCTGCATCAGCATCTTTACCTGTAATATCCTTGTCAATCAAATCAACTAAAAATAGATGGTTTTCAGTACCATTCGAGACAATTTTAAAGCCACGTTCTTGGAACTGAGCAACCATAGCTTTGGCATTCTTAACCACACGTTCTTGGTAAGCAGTAAACTCAGGCTCAAGTGCTTCCTTGAAAGCAACGGCTTTACCCGCGATAACGTGCATAAGTGGGCCACCTTGGCCACCTGGGAATACCGCAGAATTGAGCTTCTTATACATTTCCTCACCAGCATTGGAAAGGATCAATCCGCCACGAGGGCCTGCAAGTGTTTTATGGGTAGTTGTCGACACGACATGGGCATGGGGGACTGGTGTAGGGTATACACCAGCAGCAATAAGACCGGCAACATGGGCCATATCAACAAATAAGTAGGCATTAACCTTGTCGGCAATGTCACGCATACGTGCCCAGTCAACAATTTGAGAGTAAGCTGAAAAACCACCAATGATCATCTTAGGCTTATGCTCTAATGCCAGTGATTCCATTTCATCGTAGTTAATCTGGCCTGCTTCATCAATACCGTAAGGAATGATGTTGTAATGCTTGCCTGAGAAGTTAACCGGTGAGCCATGAGTCAAATGACCACCATGTGCTAAACTCATTCCCAATACAGTATCACCAGGATTAAGCAATGCCATATAAACGGCACTATTTGCTTGTGAACCAGAATGAGGTTGAACATTAGCATACGCACAACCAAAAAGTTGACATGCACGATCAATCGCTAAGGCTTCAGCTTTATCAACATACTCACAGCCACCGTAGTAGCGCTTTCCAGGATAGCCTTCAGCATACTTGTTAGTAAGTTGAGAGCCCTGTGCTTCCATGACTCTTGGACTGGTATAATTCTCTGACGCAATAAGTTCTATATGCTCTTCTTGGCGACGAGTTTCTTCTTGGATCGCAGTGAACAATTCCGCATCATAATCTGCAATGTTCATATCACGCTTTAGCATCTATATCTCCTAACTCAGAGTTAAACTGAAATTGATAAAAATCTACGAATAGCCTATTAACCTACATAAATAAACCCACGCAAACGTTTGCATTGCGTTAATAGCGCGCATTCTACATAATTTGATGATAGCCATAAAGAGAAAATTATACTTTTTCTTATAAGGGCTTTTCACGGAGTGACGCAGAAGGTGTCACCTATTGTTGCCAAAAAAGTATATGGATAACAAAAGTGTCAATTTTTCTCTTTACGGATCGTAAAACGATAAGTACATAGGTTTACCTGAAATGTATCTACCAAGCTACCGAAATCGATTTTTTTTCACTACCATGCCTGCCATTATTTACTATTTTATTTTTATTCAATGGACAAACATTCACCCAAAGAAGACTGGATGGCGATTTTAACTGGCTCATTTCTTGTCGCACAAGGCATTTTCTTTCTTCAATCTGCCAAATTGTTAACCGGCGGGACAACAGGCTTAGCTCTTTTGTTTAGTCAGTTCGTACCGCTTTCTTTTGGCGTAGTTTATTTTCTAACCAACTGCCCTTTTTATGTTCTTGCATGGCGTCGATTTGGTCCTCGATTTGCAACAAGTAGTATGATTTCAGGTGCTCTGGTATCTGTACTGTCTGATCACCTTTACCTTGTTATCAGCCTAGAAACAATTAACAGCGTGTACTGCGCTGTAGCTGGAGGACTGTTGATGGGGTTAGGTATGCTGATTTTATTTCGCCATTGCTCGAGCCTTGGCGGATTCAACGTACTTTGCTTATTCATACAAGATAAATATGGCATTTCTGCTGGTAAATGTCAGCTAGCCATTGACTGCTGTATTCTCGCCACTTCATGCTTTTTTGTTTCACTCACCAGCATATCTTTATCTATTCTAGGTGCCATTTTACTCAATATAGTCCTGGCAATGAATCACAAACCTACCCGCTACTCTGTCCACTACGGATAGCATTCATTCACCCAGCTCCTTATTACTAAAGAGCTGGGTGAGACTTAGTGTGAACTGCGCGCTTTCACATCATGGCTAAGTTCCTTGTTTAATTCAGCTTCGACATGCCCAGGCGATCGAGTTGATATTGAAATAAGTCGATACATTGCAGGAATAACAAACAAAGTAACTAACGTCGCAAAGCCCATTCCAAAGAAAATAACGCTCCCGACAGCCACTCGACTCTCATATCCAGCGCCAGAAGAAAAGATCAGTGGTATCGCCCCAGCCAAGGTAGTGAAGGCCGTCATCATAATAGGTCGTAAACGTCGAGCTGACGCATCAATAATCGCTTTTTCAAATGCAAAACCTCTATCACGTAGCTGGTTAGCAAACTCGACAATTAAAATACCATTCTTGGTTACCATACCAATCAACATTATCATGCCTATTTGGCTGTATATATTGAGTCCTTGCCCCATAACTAGTAGTCCTATAAAGCCACCAAATATTCCCATGGGTACTGTGAACATAACAACTAAGGGGTTGATAAAGCTCTCAAACTGCGCCGCTAATACTAGGTAAGCAACAAGCAAAGCTAAACCAAATACAAGCAAAATACTCGATTGATTCTCCTTATAATCTTTTGATTCCCCGGCATAACTGACCGAAACATCACCAGGCAGTATCTCAATAGCTTGTTGGTCTAAATAGTCTAACGCCTCTCCTAAGGTATAACCTTCTGATAAGTTAGCCGTTACTGTGATTGATTTTTGTTTATTGAAGTGAGACAAGCGAATAGATGAAGCGACTTCTTCTATCTTAGTTACCGCATCTAAAGTGACTAACTCGCCAGAGCTAGTCCTTAAGTAGATTTGACTAAGATCCGTTGCATTATTAAAACGGTTTTCATCACCACGTAAATACACATCGTATTCTTCACCACGCTCAATAAAGGTCGTTTCACTTTTCCCTCCCAGCATAATTTCAAGCGTATCAGAAATATCTGAGATACTAATACCTAGCTCAGCGGCTCGCTGTTTATCTACATTCACCACTAACTCTGGTGTGCGCTCTGAGTAATCAATATCAGCACCTTCCATCATGGGAGAAACTTCGGCAAGCTGCTCTATTTTCTCTGCCCAGGCTTTTAGTTCAGAGTAATCAGCGCCACCCAAAACAAACTGGACTGGTTCACTAGAGCCACCTCGAAAGCCTGGCATAAACGGGAATATACGCACATCAGGAATACCACTTAGCGCTTGTTTTACTTTAGCTAAAGCTTGTGTGGCTGTTACATCACGATCATTCCAATCATCAAGTATCATGATAACAAATCCAGTCTGGTCACCAGCATTACCACCAAAAGCAGGCGACTGAATACTAAATGATTTGAGAAATCCTCCTCCCAACATTGGCAGTAAACGTTGCTCAACGCTTTCCATATTTGCCGCCATTCGGTTGTAACTGGTTGCATCAGCCCCCCTAACAAAAGCAAACACAACACCACGGTCTTCTGATGGAGCTAATTGAGAAGGTATCTGTTGCATTAACCCCCAACTTCCTGCCACACAAGCCAAAATAATAATAGGAGCAGACCACGTCCACTTTAAGGTCATTGAGAGTAGCTTCCGATAACCCGTTTCAAGACAGGAGAAAAGACGATCAACACGTTGATTAAATCGATTTGGCTTCACATTCGCTTTTAATAAGTGGCTACTCAGCACAGGAGTCAAAGTCAATGCAATGAGAGACGAAAAAATAACAGCCATCGCGAGCAAAACAGAGAACTCAGTAAACAGTAATCCAACCATACCGTCCATAAAAGAGATAGGCAGAAAAACCATCACCAAAACCAATGTGGTTGCCACAACAGCAAATCCAACTTCTCGCGTTCCTTTATAAGCGGCTAGGAGCGGCTTTTCACCTCTTTCAATATGATGAAATATGTTCTCTACCACCACAATCGCATCATCAACAACTAAACCAATGGATAAAATAAGTGCCATTAAAGTAATAAGGTTTACTGAAAAACCAAAGTAGTAAGCGGCGATAAAAGAAGAGGTTAAAGCAACCGGAACGGTAACAGCAGGAATAAGGGTCGCCCTAACTTGGCCAATAAAAATATAAAGAACGAGAACAACTAAACCCCCTGTGATAAATAAAGTGTTATAGACTTCTGTGATAGAGCGTTCTATAAATACTGTCGAGTCATAATCAATGGCAAGCCGAGTCCCCTCTGGTAAAAACTTCTGGATTTTTTCCACTTCCTCATGAACTCGATCTGCCACATCAAGCGGGTTAGCGTCAGACTGCGGCACTATCCCCATGCTGACATTAACAATGCCATCACTTTTAAAAGTAGAGCTCTCATTTTCAGCACCAATAAACACATCAGCCACATCTTTGAGATATATTGGAGCATTATCGCTGGCTCGCTTTACCACCAAATATTCAAAGTCTTCAGCTTTGTTGTAGCTTCGCGCGGTGCGTACAGACATGACGATTTGGTCATTACGTACTTCCCCGCCAGGGCTCTCAATATTTTCATTATTAAGTGCAGTGGTGATATCGGCTGTTGTTACTCCACGTCCTGCCATTTCGGCTGGCTTTAGCCTGACGTACATTACTTTATAAAGACCGCCTGATATATCCACAGAACTCACACCCGAAATGAGACTGAACCTATCTAGAAGTACTCGATCAACGTAATCAGTTAACTGTGTCCGATCCATTTGAGAAGAACTCAAATTAATATATAAGGAGGCTTCACCAGAGCCATTGTTCTTATAGACAATCGGATCATCAGCTTCATCAGGTAAAGACCTCTGCGCTCTAGATACCGCATCTCTAACATCACTCACGCCAGTATTAAGATCATAACCAAGCTCAAAGGTAATCATGATTTGCGACATACTATTTCGTGTGGTTGACTCAATTTGATCAATACCACTTATACCGGATAATTGATCCTCCAGTATTGACGTAATCTGACTTTCAATTATGGTTGCAGAGGAGCCTTCATATCGAGTACTGATAGAAACCACTGGGCTTTCAATATCAGGCATTTCACGCACAGCGAGCTTATTAAATGAAACAATACCGAATACACATAGGAGCAAACTAAGTACGACCGCAGCAACAGGCCGTTTTACTGCAACATCAGATAACCACATTAGCCAGCTCCTTCCAGTAGAGCCTCATCTGACTGACTACTCTGATTAAGCTCAGTTACAGAAATCCCGTCACGCATATTAACTATACCTTGAACAACAATTTTATCGCCAATTGATACCCCTCGCTCTATGACAACCTGATTACCAATACGAGCACCCAAAAAGACTTGAGTTCGCTTAACCTTATTGTTCGCATCAACAAGGTACACGTAGCGTTTAGTGCCTGAATATTCAAGAGACTGTACTGCGATAATAGGAGCCTCTAAAGCAGTGAAAGCCATGGTTGCCGTCACTAACATACCAGGTTTAAGCTTACTGATTGGATTTAGAAAGTGAATCCGTACTCGTAAGTTCAAGGTCTCCTGATTGATTCTCGAATCCACACCTACAACCTGTCCCCTGAATTCTTGGCCATTCCAAGCAGCCGTTGTCGCTATGACTTCCATTCCTTTAGAAATTTGTGATAGGTAACGTTCCGGCACTTGCAGATCAAGCTGCATCACCGATAGATCATCCAATGTAACTAACTCATCCCCTGCGGTGACTAACTTACCAAGACTAAAATCAATAAAACCGACGGTTCCTGAAAAAGGCGCTTTGATATGCAAGTCACTAAGGTCAGCCTTGGCTGCATCCAAGCGTGCCCCAGCGATGTCGACACTCGCTTTCTGAGCATCAATCTCGGTTTGAGTAATCGCATTGCTTTTCGCCAACCGTTCAAATTCTTTAAGTTTACGTAGTTCATCAGTAAGATAAGCATTTGCTTCAGCAATACTGGCCTTAGCTTTATCATCATCTAACTGAATAAGCATCTGATCGGTGTTAACTTGCTGATTCGCTTTTACAGCAATCCTATTCACTCGACCAGTCACTTCAGAGGCTATAACCACGGATTGTTTGGCTTCAATTTTACCCACTAAAGTTAATGATTGAGAAATTTGATGACTTTGGACTTGTTCTGTTACTACAGTGACGGCTTGCATCTGACCATTTCGAGCACTGGCCACTGACGTTATTACCGCCAATGAAAACGAAACGATACTTAGAATAATTGTTTTTTTCATGATTAGGTTCTGTATCAAAAAGCTACATATAGTTTACTTGGTTAACAACATTAAAAACGTCAAGCAATGTAAAGAGAAAGAAATAAACTGTAAGTTCAGACTTTGGTTCATTCGGTCATATTATCCGCCCTATCCACAATCAATAACTCCACTCTTTATGCTGTTTGGAGTGATTTACAACCCTCAACATCATCAAAATATACTCAATTAGGATGAGAAGCCTTAGTGCTAGATATGACTAAAGCGCCTACACTCTACTCCAAAAAAAACTAAATCAATGAAATTTAAGAGAAAATAAACTTATCTTTACTAAATTAATACTCATTCCTTCCCTCTTTGCCCAAAAAGTCAGCATTCAATTCAAAATTACAAGAAAAGGCTTTACAGCTTTAACGAGTTTGCTATCATTCGGTCCTCGCTTGATTGATGTGTTGGGAAGACATCGATTAAGGATAAAAATACCCTGGAGGGGTTCCCGAGTGGCCAAAGGGATCAGACTGTAAATCTGCTGGCACTGCCTTCGATGGTTCGAATCCGTCTCCCTCCACCATATTTAACGCTTGATTGCTGTGTTGGGAAAACATCGATTAAGGATAAAAACACCCTGGAGGGGTTCCCGAGTGGCCAAAGGGATCAGACTGTAAATCTGCTGGCACTGCCTTCGATGGTTCGAATCCGTCCCCCTCCACCATATATAAGGCTTGATTGCTGTGTTGGGAAAACATCAATTAAGGATAAAAACACCCTGGAGGGGTTCCCGAGTGGCCAAAGGGATCAGACTGTAAATCTGCTGGCACTGCCTTCGATGGTTCGAATCCGTCCCCCTCCACCATATTCAATATAACCAGCTCTCTTGAGCTGGTTTTTTTATATCTTTAATTCTCCCTCTCCCCAAAAAACAAAAAACCCTGCTAAGCAGGGCTAAAAGACAACACTAAAGAGGGTGTGTTTACTTTTCAAATAAGATAATTCGCGTTTCATACGGGCGCAGAACCTGAAGTAAAGGCACCTTCTCTGTCAAATCTACATAGTTGCCCAACAGGTATTTAGCTTTACTGATGTCACATTCTTCAGGAAGAAAGCATTGTGCTTCAACAGCGTAAAAATTATTTAAACAGATCAGGGTTTGAGTTTCATTCTGACGCTGGTAACCAAAAATCTGTTTGTGTTGTGGGTAAAGATCTTGATAATTGCCAGACGTAATCACGTCAACATTCTTACGCAAAGCAATCAAATTTTGGTAGAAATAAAATACCGAGTTATTGTCATCAACCGCTTGAGCAGCATTAACATCACAATAGTTATCGGCAATATCAAGCCAAGGTTGAGAAGCAGAAAACCCCGCGTGTCGCTCTGAATTCCACTGCATGGGTGTACGTGAGTTATCACGTGATTTCTGCGCTAAAATAGCCATCATCTCATCAGAACTAACACCATTTTGATTGACCATGATGTCATATATGTTGGTACTTTCGACATCGCGATACTGAGCAATAGAGGTATAGCCAGGATTAGTCATGCCTATCTCTTCACCTTGGTATATATAGGGTGTTCCCTGCATCATATGGATAGAAGCTCCGAGCATCTTTGCTGACTCAATTCGATACTGCTCATTATCCCCAAAACGACTAACAACTCGAGGCTGGTCGTGATTACACCAAAACAATGCCCCCCACCCTTGACCATTTAGCCCGGTTTGCCAGTGGTTAAAAATCTCTTTGAGCTGAATAAAATCAAACTGTGCCTTCGTCCATTTTTCACCATTAGGATAATCTACTTTAAGGTGATGAAAATTAAACACCATTGAAAGCTCTTTGTTATCAAGTGAAGAATATCGCTGACAATGCTCAAGAGAAGTTGAGGACATCTCTCCTACTGTAACACTGCCATATTTTCGAAACACATCTTCACTTATCTCCTGCAAATATTCATGCACACGTGGGCCGTCAGTATAAAAACGACGTCCATCCCCCACTTCATCATTTGGAAAATCCTGCTGCTTAGAAATCAGATTAATGACATCAAGACGAAATCCATCAACGCCTTTCTGTGCCCAAAAGCTAATCACTTCTTTGACGGCTTGACGCACATCCGGATTCTCCCAGTTAAGATCCGCTTGCTCTTTCGCAAAGAGGTGCAAGTAGTACTGACCAGTTTTACTATCTAACTCCCAAGCACTACCTCCAAACTTAGATTGCCAATTGTTGGGCTTCTCATCGTCAACAGGATCTTTCCAGATATAGTAATCACGGAAAGGACTGTTTTGGTCTCCCAAAGCTGATTGAAACCAAACATGCTCAGTAGATGTATGATTAACAACAATATCCATGACAATACGAATGCCTCTCAGGCGAGCTTCTGTCACCAGTTGCTCGAAGTCTTGCATAGTACCAAAGTCAGGATTGATAGCGTAATAATCTGAAATATCATAGCCGTTATCAATCATCGGAGACTGATATACCGGAGTGAGCCAAATCGCGTCGACGCCAAGTAACTTCAGGTAATCCAGCTTGGAAATTATTCCTTGAAGGTCGCCAGTCCCTTTATCACCACTGTCACAAAAGCTTTTAGGATAAATCTGATATATAGAGGCCTTTTTCCACCAATGCTGATCAGGTGTGCTTAATGTCATTGTCTCGTTCACTTACCAAAAAATAAAAATTATAAAATAGTTGAATCATCATCAAGATCTGTTGAGCCTATAATTAATGCCTCGACCAGAATCGTTGCTAAGCGTTTACAGGTTCTAACTCACCTTTTATTTGAGCACGCTTGTAGAAAAATAAAGTCAAAGCAGTAGGCACCATTATTGCCACTAAGATGGCGACAGAGTAAATCCCCCAAAATTGTGGCTGAATTGAAAGAATACCGGGCAAGCCACCAACACCAATACCATTTGCCATCACCCCTGCACTGCCGCAAATAGCAGCCGCAATAGCACTACCAATCATTGCACTGAGCATAGGGAACTTGTATTTCAGGTTAATTCCGTACATTGCAGGCTCTGTTACCCCTAAATACGCAGATATCGCAGCAGGAACGGAAATATCACGTTCACCATGTTTTTTACTAATAATAATAATGCCAACAACAGCCGAGGCTTGAGCAATATTAGACAGAGCAATCAGTGGCCATATTGGCGTGCCACCTAAATCTTGCATTAATTGCAGATCGACAGCGTTAGTGGTGTGGTGAATACCAGTGATAACTAATGGTGCATACAAAAAGCCAAATATACTCGAACCAATGATGGCAAAGTCTCCTGTCATTGCTGCTTTAGCAGCAAATGCCACACCATCACCCAGTATGCGTCCAAATGGACCAATTAAAGAATGTGCTAATACCACAGAGACAATGATCGAAACAAAAGGCACGACGACTAGATAGAGATAAGAAGGTACAATGCGCTTAAGATTGGTTTCAATAAAAGCTAACGCTACTCCAGCTAACATTGCGGGTATCACTTGTGCCTGATAACCCACTTTTTCAATCGTAAACCAACCAAAATCCCATACATCCGGTATTTGCTGACCGATCAAATACGCATTCATTAACTGAGGTGATACCAAGGTCACTCCAAGAGTAATCCCCAAAATTGGCGTACCTCCGAGTTTCTTAACGGTTGACCAGCACACACCGACAGGGAGGAAAAAGAAGATAGCTTCACCTATTAGCCATAAAAAGCTATGGACAGTAGCCCAAAACTGACTAATTTGGGTCAAGGAGTGGCCATCGAACATTTTGATGTCACCAATCACATTACGAAAGCCTAGAATCAAACCACCTGTAATAATTGCTGGTAATAGCGGAACAAAAATTTCTGCAAGATGCGATATACCACGCTCTAAAACGTTCATGTTTTGGCGAGCAGCCAGCTTAGCTTCATCTTTTGATGCACTAGATTGACCAGAAAGTTCCGTCAGAATCTTATATACTTCATCAACATTAGTGCCAATAACAACTTGAAACTGGCCAGCATTAGTAAAACAACCTTTCACTAAAGGCAGAGCTTCCAAGGCTTTTGTATCAGCCTTGCCAGTATCGTTTAATACAAAGCGAAGCCGAGTCAAACAATGACTCACACTAGCAATATTATCGCGTCCACCGACATTCTCTATTAGGTGCTCGACCTCTTGCCTCGAAATCTTGCTCATAATCATATCCACCCTGAATTGGACTCTCATTTTACTCAGCTCACTTCATGCCGAGCAAAGAATTATAATAAAAATGGGAACATTCCCAAGCTGAGTTCAATACTGTCAAATCTATCGAAAGATATAAATGGGAACGATCCCAATTATTGAATAAGATCACAGTATAATTTTAAACCACATAAAATAAGGAAGTTAATTTGGAATTGGACCTTGAGTAAGATGGACAGGCTCAACGATGTCATTAATGCAAGAAATCAGAAGGTTAGCGGCCTTCTCTCCAGCTTTGGCGTAACCAGGATCAATACTAAAGACGCTGGGGAAAAGAAACGATAATAACTCACTACCTCCCACACCTGTAACCATCACATCTTCTCTACCAAGCTCCTGGAGTCGTTTGATAACCCCTAGTGCCAAAGTATCACTTGCACAGCTAATCGCCTGAGTGCCCTTTGTTAAAACTTGATCAACCAACTTATAAGCGCTTTCGAGGTCAAGCTGACCTGTTTGGTAATTGACTTGACGCCCATTTTCATCGCACCAATCAAGATAGGCTTGTAAACGTAAATGACCCGTTGTTTGATCTAAAGGATCAACACCTATGAAAGCAATCTCTTGAACGCCATGGCGATCTAGATGCTCTAGCGCTAAGCGAATCACACCATCATTGTCATAATTAATCGATGACGTCGCATTGGTATCCATAGCAATAACCACAGATCTTCCCTGCCAACTTGCTAACCGTTCAACATCAAAGTGGCTAAAACCAAAAACGATTACGCCATCTACATTACGTTTGCCAAGTACCTCAAGATGTTCATTGGCTAAGCGACGATTCAATTGACTTTCCATAATGACAGCGTCATACCCATTACGATATAACACCTGCAACATGCTACCGACCGCTCTGTTTTCTGATGGCGAATCTAAACGGGAAATAATCACCCCAACGACTTTCTGACTGCCACCACGCATGGCCTGCGCTGATTTAGAAGGAACATAACCAGATTCTTCTATAACACGCTCGACTTTTGCCCTAGTTGCAGGTTTGACTTTAGGATCATTAGTCAAAACACGAGATACGGTAGATTTCCCAACACCTGAAAGTGCTGCGATATCAACAATGGTCAGTTTTTTACTCATAATTCCTTTTGGAAAATTAATCAGTTAAAACAGCTATATTTTACAACCCTTATAAACTTCAGATCCAACTTCTAGACGCGCATAATCGCCCTTTGTATGTAAAATCAGAGGATGGGTGGTCGATTTTGTATCACTTTTGAGAATGTATTTCACCCCAGAGCCAGCAGGAACATGCATTAACGAATATTCTTCATTAGCCAGCCTAAGTACTGCATTTTCATGATCTTCTGAAAATACCACATCAAAGTGTTTATCTGATGGGCAGTAATAAGTCACATACTGGGAGCTACAACTCTGCAATATGATAGCGAACAAAGCGATGTTCAGTACTTTCAAATTCATCATTCTTTACCTAGTAAAAGAGACCTTATTAAATCGCTGCTACGCCGTTCCTTTATTGTGATAAATACTCAGGAACATCTTTGATGCTATCAAGCACAACAGATGCTAAAGCTTGTCCCTGCTCCGTTACCGGCTTACCCGTTCGAACCAATATACGCGTAGCAACTTCACCAGCCTGAGCGGCCATCATATCCTCAGCTTTGTCACCCACCATCACAGAGTTAGCCATATCGATATTGAGAAAGTCACGCGCGGAAATAAACATACCTGGTTTGGGCTTTCTGCAATCACAATCTTGTTGATATTTTCCTTGCCCATGCTCTAAGTGGTGAGGACAGTAATAAAAGCCGTCAAATTCGACCCCATTATCAACAAAATTCCAATCCATCCACTGGGTAAGCGATAAAAAACGTTCCTCACTAAACTTCCCACGAGCGATACCAGATTGGTTAGTAACCAACACCAGCATATAGCCCATATCTTTGAGTTTTTTTGTTGCTTCAAACACCCCTTCAATAAATTCGAAGTCATGCTCGTCGTGTACATAACCGTGATCGACGTTAATGACGCCATCACGATCCAAAAAAACAGCTGGTTTTGGCAACATGTATTTCTCTATATTTACTATTTATTACTCGCCTTTCAGGATTGCGTTTTGCTAGAAAGGCCTACACATGCTTAAATTATTACACGCTTTATTTCATTCAGCACTATCTAATTCCTCTTCGGTTAGATGAAAAAAGGCATTTAGACGTCTAGACGTAAAAATATCTATTGACAGGTTTCGTATGAAGCCATAGCATCTGTTATCTATACGGCATAGTGTCAAACACTCTACTATTCACTGGGAGTTGCTAGCTTTCAAGCATCATTGATGTTCAAAGCGTTAGCTGGCCCTAACCTGTTCTCGGATTTCTCGATGATTGAAATAAATCAAGTAAACAAAGTATTTCTGCAAGGAAGCAAAGAGATACATGCTCTCAAGGATATTAACCTTGATATACCTCAGGGAACCATATTTGGTGTGATTGGTTCATCAGGAGCAGGGAAAAGTACGCTGATTCGTTGCGTCAATATGTTGGAAGCACCAACGAGTGGTTCCATTATTGTCGATGGTATAGATCTAACAAGGTTATCTAAATCACAACTTAGTGAAACCCGTCGTAATATAGGCATGATTTTCCAGCATTTTAACCTGCTGTCATCTCGTACTGTTTTTGATAATGTGGCCTTGCCTCTCGAACTTGCTGGAAAAGAAAAAACACATGCCCAACACAAGGTGACGGAACTACTTAACCTTGTCGGTCTGGCTGATAAACACGAGAGCTACCCATCGAATTTAAGCGGTGGACAAAAGCAACGTGTTGCTATTGCAAGGGCGTTAGCATGCGATCCAAAAGTCTTATTGTGTGATGAAGCCACCAGCGCTCTTGATCCTGCTACCACGCAATCAATTCTTGAATTGCTAAAAGAAATCAACCGTAAGCTCAACATCACAATTCTTCTTATCACACATGAAATGGATGTAGTAAAAAGTATCTGCCATGATGTTGCGATTATAGGTGGTGGGGAGCTAGTTGAAAGTGGCTCAGTAGGTGACATCTTTGCTCACCCTAAAACTGATCTCGCCCATGAATTTATTCGCTCAACGCTCGATTTATCTATCCCTGATGATTATCAGGCACGCCTTCAACCAACACGAGTAGAGGGCAGTTATCCGTTAGTACGCCTTGAATTTACTGGAGCAACGGTTGACGCACCAGTGATGAGTCAAATTGCACGCAAGTTTAATATTGACGTCAGTATTCTTAGTTCTGATCTCGATTACGCTGGCGGCGTTAAATTCGGCATGATGGTCGCAGAGCTCTTTGGGAATGAAAATGATGACAACGGTGCGATTGAATTTTTGCGTGAACATAATGTAAAAGTAGAGGTACTCGGTTATGTCCTTTGACGTTCTTTCACAGTGGTTACATATCAATAGCCAACTTTTAATCACCGCAACTTGGGAAACTCTATATATGGTGGCAGTTGCAGGTATAGTGGGCTTCGCTGTCGGCATCCCTTTAGGGGTTATTCTACATACCACTAAAAAAGATGGCTTGCTGGAAAACACCAAGCTGAACCGTTTATTGGGTGCAATCGTTAATGTTGGCCGCTCGGTTCCCTTTCTCGTGTTAATGGTCGCCATCATTCCAGTCACTAAAATTCTAGTGGGTACTTTTATTGGCACAACTGCCGCCATTGTCCCGCTCACCATTGGAGCCATTCCGTTTGTTGCTCGCCTGATTGAAAGTGCTTTACTCGAAGTTCCAACGGGTTTAGTAGAAGCCGCACAATCTATGGGCGCAACACCTCTACAAATCATCACTAAAGTTTTATTGCCTGAAGCGCTACCCACTATAGTTAACTCAGTTACTATTACGCTTGTCACTTTGGTTAGTTACTCAGCAATGGCAGGCACCGTTGGTGGCGGTGGACTGGGTGATGTAGCCATTCGCTATGGTTTTCACCGCTATGATGTGGTGATCATGGCGGTAACAGTCGTGATGTTAATTGTTTTAGTACAAATTATTCAATCGATCGGCGATGCCCTTGTGCGCCGAGTCGATCATAGATAACAATATTTGAATTGAAGTTAAGGAGAAAGTCATGAAATTTGGATTTAAAGGCCTGCTCGCTACAGCCCTAGCCACTTCTGCTCTAGTGTTAGCAGGGTGTGGTGACAAACAAACCGATACAAACAAAGTTAAAGTGGGTGTGATGGCTGGCGCTGAAGCACAAGTCGCTGAAGTGGCTGCTAAAGTAGCAAAAGAGAAATACGGCCTTGATGTTGAACTTGTCACCTTTACCGATTACGTCACGCCAAATGCAGCATTAGATGACGGTTCAATTGATATCAATGCATTTCAGCACAAACCTTACCTAGATCAACAGATCAAAGATCGTGAATACAAGCTCGCTATTGCTGGCAATACCTTTGTCTACCCAATTGCAGGCTACTCAAAGAAAATAAAATCTGTCGATGAAATCATTAAAGGCGATCGTATTGCTGTACCAAACGATCCTACCAACCTTGGCCGTTCACTCATATTGCTAGAACAACAAGGGATCATAAAACTACGTGAAGATGTAGGTCTACTGGCTACAGTCCGTGATATTAGCGAAAATCCAAAAAATGTCTCAATAGTTGAACTAGATGCCGCTCAGCTTCCACGTTCTTTAGATGATGTTGCACTCTCTGTAATCAACACAACTTATGCCAGCTCTATCAACCTTACTCCAGAAAAAGACGGGATATTTGTTGAAGATAAAGAGTCACCATACGTAAACATCATCGTGGCACGCGAAGATAATGTTAATGCCGAAAAAGTACAAAACTTCATCAAATCTTACCAAACTGAAGAAGTCTATAGCGCCGCTTATAAGATTTTCCAAGGTGGGATAGTAAAAGGTTGGTAATAAACATAGTTTTTAATCATCATAGTTTCTTGATAATAATATAGATAACTAACCGCATAAATTAACACACGAAAGAAGGGATCATAAGTTCCCTTCTTTCGTTCAATCTTACGCGCTTATTTAGTACCAAATATCTTGTCACCAGCATCGCCCAAGCCAGGTATGATATAGCCTTTATCATTAAGCTTTTCATCGATGGCCGCAGTGTAAAGTTCAATATCTGGATGCACCTTTTGAAGAGCTTCAATTCCCTCCGGAGCTGCGACTAACACTAATACTTTAATTTGGCTGCAACCTTTTTCTTTGAGCAAGTCGATGGTTGCGATCATTGACCCACCTGTTGCCAACATAGGATCAACGACCAAAGCAATTCTCTCGTCAATGTGTGAAGCGAGTTTGTTAAAGTAAGGCACAGGTTCAAGCGTTTCTTCATCACGATAAATGCCTACAACACTGATACGAGCACTTGGCACGTGCTCAAGTACGCCATCCATCATGCCTAACCCAGCACGCAAAATAGGTACTACAGTAACTTTCTTACCTTTGATCTGCTCTACTTCAACAAGACCATTCCAACCTTCAATGGTGACTTTTTCCATTGCAAAATCAGAAGTCGCTTCATATGTCAGCAGACTGCCCACTTCCGTTGCTAACTCACGAAAACGTTTTGTACTGATATCACCTTCTCTCATCAAACCAATTTTATGCTTAACCAGAGGGTGTTTTACTTCAACAACTTTCATTTCCATCTCCGAGTATTTAGGTAAAATTTAAACAAACCTGCTGATTATAAATGATTTCGTAATGTAATTCTTGAGTTAGAACAAAAGAAAAACCCACGCAAACGTTTGCCATATAGTGTTGTCCACTGTTAGAATAGTGCCGATTTCATATCCAATATTTAAACTGAGGACTTGCTTGTGAGTGCTGATAACACTTCTCTTAGCTATAAAGACGCTGGCGTAGACATCGATGCTGGTAACGCTCTAGTTGACCGTATCAAAGGGGCCGTTAAACGAACTCGCCGCCCTGAAGTCATGGGGGGCATTGGGGGGTTTGGTGCTCTGTGTGAGTTACCCACCAAATACAAGCAACCAGTACTTGTTTCAGGCACCGACGGGGTTGGGACAAAACTGCGTCTTGCACTGGATATGAACAAACATGACACCATCGGCATCGATCTTGTCGCTATGTGCGTCAATGATCTGATAGTTCAAGGTGCGGAGCCTTTATTTTTCCTCGATTACTATGCAACAGGCAAGCTTGATATTGATACCGCTGCGGATGTGGTTTCTGGTATCGCAGAAGGCTGTGTCCAATCTGGATGTGCTTTGATCGGTGGTGAAACCGCTGAAATGCCCGGTATGTACGAAGGTGAAGACTACGATGTGGCAGGGTTTTGCGTTGGTGTGGTTGAAAAAGCCGACATAATTGACGGCACTAAAGTCGCTGCTGGTGATGCGCTTATAGCCGTTGGTTCAAGTGGTCCGCATTCAAACGGCTACTCTCTGATACGTAAAATCATTGAAGTGTCTGGTGCCGATACTCACCAAGAGCTTGAAGGTCGAACCATAGGTGAACATTTACTAGAACCGACGAAGATCTACATCAAATCTGCACTTAAAATGATCGAAAAGCATGATATCCACGCGATTTCTCATATTACGGGTGGCGGCTTCTGGGAAAATATTCCTCGCGTTTTGCCAAATGGCACCAAAGCAGTTATCGATGGCAACAGCTGGCAATGGCCAAGTATCTTCGGCTGGTTACAAGAAAAAGGCAATGTGACCACTCATGAAATGTATCGCACCTTCAACTGTGGTGTTGGTTTAATCGTAGCTCTACCTAAAAGCCAAGCTCAAGCAGCGGTTGAACTCCTTGAAGCTGAAGGCGAGAAAGCATGGATCATTGGTGATATTGCCGATGCTGATGCAGGTGAAGAACAAGTTGAGATCAAATAAGCGATGAAAAGTATTGTTGTTTTAGTTTCAGGAAATGGTTCAAACTTACAGGCGATTATTGACGCTTGTGAAGATAAGATCACAACGGGCCGAGTAAGTGCTGTTTTTTCAAACAAAGCAACAGCTTATGGCTTAGAACGTACAAAAAAATCGGGCGCTGCCGCACATTCTTTAGATCCTAATACGTTCGACAACCGCGATGCATTTGATCGAGAGTTAATGAAGCAAATAGATGAGTATAAACCGGACGTGATTGTACTGGCCGGTTATATGCGTATTCTTAGTGGCGAGTTTGTTCGTCACTACATGGGGCGCATGATCAATATTCACCCATCACTACTGCCTAAATACCCTGGTCTTAACACCTATCAACGGGCTATTCACGCCGGTGATGAAGAGCATGGCACCAGTGTGCATTTTGTGACTGAACAACTCGATGGAGGGCCTGTTATCCTCCAAGCCAAAATACCAATCTTTGAAGATGACACTGTGGATACACTCACCAAGCGTGTCCAAGTTCAAGAGCACAATATCTACCCTTTGGTTGTGCAATGGCTGGTTGAAGAACGTCTAACGATGAAAAATGGCAAAGAAGCCTATCTAGATGGTCAGCGCCTTGGCATTCATGGCTATGCGCAAGATTAATTGTTTATAAATAAAAAAACGGGCTGGCCCGTTTTTTTTATTTCTCACTCACATCCTTTTTATCAATGCCTGTATTAATCTTGTATTCATTTACGTTAAGCTAGACTGGCTAAAACCAAGGAGGCATGAATGGATTTAAAAAGTTTACTCAATCAGGCATTAAACTCTGAGCTCGCTCGCCAAGGCCAACAGAAAGTTCAGCAGGCCTCAAGCTCTGGTTCGCTTAAAACACTCGGTGCAGGCGCTCTAGGCGGTGGACTCGTCGGCCTATTAATGGGCTCTAAAAAGAGTAAAAAGCTCGGCAAAAAAGTCGGTAAAAATGCACTAAAGATTGGCGGCGCGGCGGCACTTGGAGCTCTCGCATACTCTGCATACAATAATTGGCAAAGTAAGCAGTCAGCCACCGAAAATAGTGAGAACTTCAATAGCGATGACGACATACACCAACAACTAATTTTAAAAGCTATGATTGCCGCAGCAAAAGCCGATGGTCATGTAGATAATGATGAGATGCAACGTATTGAGTCGACGCTTCAAGAAGCGGGAGCAGATACTCAGCTGCAAACTATGCTGCGCAATGAACTGAATAAGCCTCTAGATCCAAGTGAAATTGCCAAGCTTGCACAATCGCCACAGCAAGCCAGTGAAATCTATCTTGCTTCATTGATTGTTATTGACGAGCAAAATTTTATGGAGAAGGCTTACCTGCAAGAGCTCGCAAAACAGCTGCAACTAGCACCAGATTTGACTGCTCAACTTGAATTGCAGCTGCAAAGTTAGTCATGACTTGGGTGGGTACTCACATCCAAAAATGGGACCAGTTTGGTCCCATTTTTACTTTAACCGAATGTTATTTAGCGAGGCTTAGTTCTCAGGCATACAAAAGCAGCCCGTTGTAGCACCGCAACGTAACACTTTACCTTCTGGGCATGGGTACTCTTCCTCAGATGCACTAGCCATTGCCGACATACAAACCATTAAAACTAATAGTATTTTTTTCATTTTATTTTCCTTGTTATGAACTCGGCACTATATGTTATTAATTTGTAAAATCTATTTTTTTACCTATATAAAGCCTGATTTTGAGACAATCAGCCCAAAGGGGATAACTTGGCCATATCAACCCATCCTTTGCGCGCGATCAAACCATATTTTAGGGTTCAGTCGTTACTATGGGTATATTCAATAGCACCTTAAATAAATGAAAAAGGAATAAATTAAAAATGAAAGTGTATGACTGTTGTGAGTTAATTCGAGAACTTTACGCCCAAATCGGCAGCGGCGATCAAGCCTATGTGCCGAAAGCCATTAACTGCACCTTACGCGCGCTCAATGATATTGCCGCGCAAAACGACCTGCCTAAAGAAATACGAGAAAAAGCCGCTTTTGCGGCAGCCAACCTGCTGATTTCAGATTTTGAAGACACTGCATAACCTTTATAAAAACGCAGGCTAGTGGTATTTTCCTACTAGATTGAGCGGTATATTGATAAGGAACTGAGCTTGAGCCAATTACCAAGGAAATACGCCATTACAGGTAATGAAGAAAACTTAGACGTTATTACCCAGATGCTAGAGAAAAAATGTAGGGCTGGCATGAGTCAAATCCGAGCCAAAAATCATACTCTCACCACACTCAAAGAGGTAATGGGCTCGAAACTAACGGGTATAGTCTTGCTAAACTCAGCCTCATATGATGGCAGCCAGCTTGGCCCTTTCCAAGGCGTCCATTTAACCTCAAAAGATGCCCAAGATACAGCGCTTATCAAAGATATCAAAAAAGCGGGGGCGCGCTATATCGCCGCCTCATGTCACAATGAAGCTGAACTAGAGATTGCCAACAGCGTAAAATGTGACTTTGTGACGATTTCTCCCGTTCATATTGCCAGCTGCCACCCACAAGCCACACCGATTGGGTGGCAACGCTTTTCACAGCTTGCCAGTATTGCAAAAATGCCAGCCTTTGCTCTAGGCGGAGTGAGCGTCAATGACCTAGCCACGGCGCAAAAATATGGCGCTTACGGCGTATCTGGCATTAGTCACTTTTGGTGATAGCATCATTAATCTATGTCTTATAATCTTAATGGTTTAAAGTAAGCAAGTACTTACTTTAAAATCTCTACTTGGCTAATTGTGCCAATATTCTTGCGCACGCTTTGCCATCGCCATAAGGGTTATGAGCAAAGCTCATGGCCTGATAGGCTTTTTGAGAGCAAAGCAAGGTTTCAAGATGAGCCGTAATAGTGTGCACTTCTGTGCCAACCAGTTTTACGGTACCTGCTTTTACCGCTTCTGGGCGCTCTGTCGTTTCTCTTGTGACCAGTACTGGCTTACCCAAGGCTGGCGCTTCTTCTTGAATACCACCCGAGTCGGTTAAAATAATATCGGCTTTATCCATTAAGTAGACAAAAGGTAAATACTGCAAAGGCTCAATCAGTGAAATATTGTCGATGCCGCCAAGCAAGCGGTTAACTGGCTCTTGCACATTAGGATTAAGGTGCACGGGGTAAACAATATCAACTTCTGGGTGATTTTGTGCCACCGTGACTAATGCTTGGCAAATATTTTCAAACCCTGTGCCAAAGCTTTCTCGTCTATGGCCTGTCACTAAAATGAGCTTTTTATCTGGCTTTAAGAAGTGGAACTGGCGTTTAAGCGCGGCTTTAAGTTCCAAGTCTGAGCCCAATTTTTCTTTAATCAGATGCAGAGCATCAATAACCGTATTACCCGTGACGCAAATTCGCTTGTGTGGAACATTTTCTGCCACTAAGTTGGCTTTTGAGGTCTCGGTTGGCGCAAAGTGATAATGCGCAAATACCCCAGTGAGTCGCCTGTTGGCTTCTTCTGGCCACGGCGAATAGAGATCGCCCGTTCTAAGCCCTGCTTCAACGTGGCCAATGGCAATTTGCTCATAATAGGCCGCTAAACTCGCAGCAAAAGTGGTGGCCGTATCACCATGCACTAACACTATATCTGGCTTAAACGCTGTTAATATTGGCTTAAGTTCAAGCACAATACGCGCAGTGACTTCATTGAGCGTTTGACCTTGCTGCATCACATTTAAATCGTAATCTGGGGTAATTGAGAACACCTCAAGCACCTGATCGAGCATTTCTCTGTGCTGCGCGGTCACGCAGCATTTTGCTTCAAAACGCGCATCTTTAGCTAGCGCATCAACTAAAGGTGCCATTTTAATCGCCTCTGGCCGAGTACCAAAGACGCTAAGTATTTTTTTCTTCGCCATCACCTATTCACCATAACTCTAAAATAATACTGAGTTTTCTCCTCAAAACCTGTAAGTTTTAAGAAGAAAATTGATCACTTAGGCTATAACAGGTGCACTAGGCGCAGCTTGGACGTTTTAACTGACTAAAACTTACTGTTTTTACTAGGTTAGTTTGATTTAAGCTGCACGTACTCTAGTTCACATTTAGGGTGACCTTCTTTGATCCTTAATACGATTTTTTTGTCGGACATATATGCAGATAAAAGGCTGGAATATACTTGTGATGCATTATTCGATTGAGGGTTTAGTGTAAAATACACATTGGATATTGGACTACAATTTGCTTTCCTCTCATCAAGCGGTGTGCCTATATATATATCGCCATTAACTTTTGTATAAAGCATTTCTATTGTTGATTCACACCCCCAGTTTTCACATCCATCAGCAAATGAAAATGTTGAAATAAGAGTTAATATCAGTGGGAAGAGTTTAATTTTCATTGTAAAATCCTATATTTATATAATAGTTAGAAAAATAATTTTTTATTAGTTTTCTTTTAAAAGGAGGCAAGTCTTGCCTCCTAATTTAAACGCTTACTTTTAATCGTTAACAATGCCCACATAAACTGGGCCAGGAGCTGAGCCATAGTGAGGTAAAGTTTCACATGTATACGATGTGTAATAAGTCGCAATTTTTTTCCTGTCGACTGAGCGGTTAATAAAGTGCTTAGCATACCTTTACAAGCCTCTGGACTCAAACCTTTCCAATCATTTTTGAGGCTACACATAACGGTATAGTCACCTCTGTAACTGGTTCTGACATTTACCTTTCCATTACCATAGACCAAAACATTTTTGACTGTACCTGAGCATCCATAGCCTGCCGATACCGATGAACTGGCGAATAGTAACCCTAATACGATTATTTTTTTCATTTTTTTCTCTTTTATTTTCTATTAAATATTGGTTGTTTTATTTTGCTCCTTGGTAAAGCTGAGTTACCTTAAAATGCGCAGCATCTTTACAATTTCCTCTAGCGTATATAGTTCTGTTTTGTGCTTGCGAAGAAAGTACAAGACTTAACATGGCTTCTGAAGTCGGAGTCTCATGCTTTACAATAAAGAGATGTTGGGCATCTTTGCAACCTGGCGCTCCCCAACCTTGATCCGATTTAAAGTAATATATACCACTATTATCCATACTGATTCTATCCACGATACGCGGCTGGGTATTTACATCAGCAAAAGAATAAGCGCTAAATAAAAGCGTAAAGATTAAAGCTATTTTTTCATCATTAACCTATTTTGGTTTTAAGATTGACGTTTAAAAGCCCCCTTAATATCAAGAGGCATGGTTTTATTTTGCAGCTACCGTATAGATAGCAAATCTATCGGGTTGGTTTTTGACCAAAACCTCTATAAATAAAGTGAAATCTTGCTCGTCTAGATAAATAGGTTGCCGTGCATTACCACGGGATGTCACATGATATAACGCACCAGAAAATGTTCTGCTCCATTAAAGCTAGCCGATACGGCTCATGTGTCTGCGTATAGCAAACACATAAATTGACACAATAATTTCCAAGCTGGGATTGTAATTTACATTTATATACATTAAATAAATAAATTGCATGATCTGACATTACTCACAATAAATTTATTATTTTAATTTATCATTTCAGGCACTTAAATTAGATAAATCTTAAATAAGAGAATTTACGACTAAAAAGCACCAAGTATTGTTGCTGAGTATCACGATCTAGTAGAAAGCCCAAATTGGCCATATAAGTAAATTGGTAGTCTTTTTATCGAAAGTCAGCCAGATTTTATTGGGGTAATCTTTATCTCATCAATACCGATAAAGAAAACCGATAAGAAGAAAACCGATGAGGGCAAAATTGTTCGCTGTCAGGAGCTAACTCGAATGATACCAGGGCAAGCGCATGATGAAGATTTGGGCAGTCGCCACTAAGGGACGGCCAAAGGCTTAGCGAAACTGCTTAGCTTCGGCTAAATATTCAAAGCCAGCTTCAGCGAGTTTTTCTACCAGCTTGGTTTTATCAATATCATAAAATCGGACTAGGCTGTCCAAATCGCCAAATTCATCGCGAATTTTCATATTCACCATGCTAAGTAGGATAAAGGTATCCATGGTCTCAAAATGTTCTAGGCTCATTGGTTTTCCTTAGCGTACAAAATAAGCTTACTATAACAAAAGCGCCCTATTTTTCTAGTCATGAAAAACAAAGCGCAAGCCAATGACCTGCGCTTTTTATCTTTGTATTTAGAAATGAAATACCGACTTAGCCTAGGTTCTTACGCGCGTTTTGGAACATACGCATCCAAGCGCCATTTTCACCCCAATCTTGCGGTGCCCATGAATTTGCCACAGTGCGGAACACACGCTCTGGGTGCGGCATCATAATGGTTACACGGCCATCTTGAGTGGTTAAACCTGTGATTGCATTTGGCGAACCATTTGGATTATTCGGGTACTGCTGAGTCGGTTTGCCAAAGTTATCGACATAACGTACAGCTACTGTGCCAGATTGCTCTATCGCGGCAAGGTGATCGCCACCTTCAACTTCTACTTGGCCTTCACCGTGGGAAACCGCAATTGGCATCCGAGAGCCAGCCATTCCATCAAAGAAAACTGAATCGGATTTTTGCACTTCAACCAAACTAAAGCGGGCTTCAAAACGCTCAGATTGATTGCGCACAAACCGTGGCCAAAGATCAGCCCCCGGAATCAACCCCTTGAGATTGGAAAGCATCTGACAGCCGTTACACACACCCAATGAGAAAGTATTGTCACGATTAAAGAAAGCTTCAAATTGCTCACGAGCCGCATTATTAAACAAGATAGATTTTGCCCAACCTTCACCCGCGCCCAGTACATCACCATAAGAGAAGCCGCCACAAGCGACAAGGCCGTGGTACTCATCCAGTGCTGCTTGACCAGTTAGAATGTCACTCATGTGGATATCGGTTGATTCAAAACCAGCTCTATCAAACGCTGCGGCCATTTCAACGTGAGAGTTAACACCTTGCTCACGTAAAATCGCCATTTTCGGCTTCGCGCCAGTGGCAATATAAGGCGCTGCAATATCTTGGTTAACATCAAAGCTTAAAGACACATTCAAGCCTGGATCAGCATCGTTTTGCTTAGCTGAAAATTCTTGATCGGCGCACGCTGGGTTATCACGCAGCGCTTGCATTTTATGCGTGGTTTCTGCCCAAATAGTGCGAAGATCAGTACGTGAGCGATCAAGAAGTACCTCATCACCAGATGTGATGACGAACTTATCTGACGCTTCTACGCTGCCAATGACATGAGTGCAGCTTTCAAGGCCATAAGCGGATAAAGTAGAGAGAACCGAGTCTAGCTCGTCGCTGCTCACTTGCACTACTGCGCCAAGTTCTTCGTTAAACAGAGCGGCTAATACGTCTTGCTCTTGCGCAGCGCTTGCAATTTGAGCAATATCGACCTGCACGCCGCAGTGACCCGCAAATGCCATTTCAGCCAGAGTCACAACAAGGCCGCCATCGCCTTTATCATGGTAGGCAAGCAGTTTGTCTTTGCGCACCAGAGTTTGCATCGCATCAAAGAAGCCTTTCAGCTGCTCTGCGTTATCGACATCGGCAGGTTTATCACCTAATTGCTTATATACTTGCGCAAGCGCCGTCGCGCCAAGGCGATTCTTACCGTTAGCTAAATCAATCAGCACCAGCGAAGTCTCACCTAAGCCTTGTGACGTCGCTGGTGTTAAAAGCTGTGGCGTGATGGTTTTGCGCACATCTTCAACTCGGCCAAAGGCGGTAATAACCAGTGACAGTGGTGAAGTCACTTTCTTGTCTTCGCCGTTATCTTGCCACTTTGTTTTCATCGACATAGAGTCTTTACCAACAGGAATGGTCAAGCCAAGCGCAGGACACAACTCTTCACCAACGGCTTTTACTGCTTGGTATAAACCTGCATCTTCACCTGGGTGACCGGCTGGCGACATCCAGTTAGCTGACAATTTAATGTGCTTGATATCACCAATATCGGTGGCAGCAATATTAGTTAACGCTTCTCCAACCGCCAAACGTGCAGAGGCTGCAAAGTCTAGTAGGGCGACGGGGGTGCGCTCACCCATTGACATGGCTTCGCCGTGGTAAGTATCATAACTTGCCGCAGTCACTGCGCAGTTAGCTACCGGTACTTGCCAAGGCCCCACCATTTGGTCACGGGCGACAAGGCCAGTCACCGTGCGGTCACCAATGGTAATAAGGAAGGTTTTCTCTGCAACCGCAGGAAGGCGCAACACGCGATCAACCGCTTGATTGATTTCAATACCATCACGGTTAATTGCAGGGCTATCCACCTTTAGCGTGGTTGCATCGCGATGCATCTTCGGCGCCTTACCAAGCAGAATATCCATCGGCATATCAATGGGCGTATTGTCGAAATGTGAGTCTTCTAAAGTCAGGTGGCGCTCTTTAGTTGCCTCGCCAACAACAGCATAAGGCGCGCGTTCACGCTGACAAATAGCTTCAAATACCGGCATATCTTGTTTAGCAACCGCCAACACATAACGCTCTTGAGACTCGTTACACCAGATTTCAAGTGGGCTCATTCCCGGCTCATCATTAGGTACATCACGCAGCTGGAATTTACCACCGCGTTCGCCGTCATCAACCAGTTCTGGAAGCGCATTAGAAATACCACCAGCACCCACATCGTGAATAAAGGCGATTGGGTTATCATCACCCAACTGCCAGCAACGATCGATGACTTCCTGACAGCGACGTTCCATTTCAGGGTTTTCACGCTGCACTGAAGCAAAATCTAAATCTTCTGCTGATTGACCCGAAGCCATTGACGAAGCGGCGCCACCGCCAAGACCGATGTTCATCGCTGGGCCACCTAATACTATTAGGCTCGCCCCGACTGGAATGTCTTTCTTTTGTACGTGATCATCGCGGATGTTACCCATACCTCCCGCGATCATGATGGGCTTATGGTAACCACGTATTTCTTCACCAGCATGTGAAGTGACTTTTTCTTCGTAGGTACGGAAATAGCCTAGCAGATTCGGGCGGCCAAATTCATTATTAAATGCAGCGCCACCAAGTGGGCCTTCAAGCATAATATCCAGCGCATTAACAATGCGATCTGGTTTGCCAAAATTGGTTTCCCAAGGCTGCTCAAAACCAGGAATACGCAGGTTAGACGTGGTAAAACCAACCAAACCCGCTTTGGGCTTACCTCCAATTCCGGTTGCGCCTTCATCACGAATCTCACCACCGGATCCTGTTGATGCGCCCGGCCAAGGGGAGATGGCTGTCGGGTGGTTATGCGTTTCTACTTTCATCAAAATATGGGTATCTTCATGATGATAGCCATACTGACGAGTCGTAGGATCTGGGAAGAAACGACCTACTTTCGAACCTGTCATTACCGCAGCATTATCTTTATACGCTGACAATACGTGCTCAGGTGTTGTCTCATAGGTATTTTTAATCATTTTAAATAGAGACTTAGGCTGCTCAACACCATCGATTGTCCAATCGGCATTAAAAATTTTATGACGGCAATGCTCTGAATTAGCCTGAGCAAACATCATAAGTTCAATATCATTTGGATTACGGCCAAGTGTCGTAAAGCTCTCAACCAAGTAATCAATTTCATCTTCTGCTAAAGCGAGACCCAGCGTCAGATTCGCCTTCTCCAATGCCGCACGTCCACCATTGAGAATATCCACATCAGCAACCGGTGCCGGCTCTGCAACCGTAAATAAAGCCGACGCAGATTCAAGTTCAGTAAACACCACTTCCATCATGCGATCATGGATAATGGCTTTAACTTGCTGAACTTGATCCTCTGACAGCGAAGAAGAGGTATCTAGATAATACGCCGTACCACGTTCAAGGCGCTTGATTTTATCCAAACCACAATTGTTGGCGATATCGGTTGATTTTGAAGACCAAGGTGAGATGGTCCCCGGACGCGGCGTCACCAAGAGTAACAGACCTTGCGGCGCATGCTCTTCTATCGTCGGCCCATAAGTCAAAAGTTTTTCAACTTTCTCAAGCTCAGACGGGTTTAGGTCTTCAGTTAGATCAGCAAAATGCATAAACTCAGCGTAAACTCCTATAACAGGCAAGTCTTGTTCACGGCAAAGTTCGAGTAGTTTGTTAACACGAAACTCAGAAAGAGCTGGGGAGCCACGCAAAATTCTCATGTGCTTAGGTCTCTTGTATTAAGGTAATATGGGAATAAACTCAGAAGGTTATATGAAAATACCTCGAACTTATGCCGATGCTACCTCGCGATGTCGAGCCGTATTATAAAGGATTTATTTTTGTGATGTAACACCAAAGGCAACCGTTTGCGTCATTTTTTTCTGCAAATTTGAATTACCGCCGTAATCGCAATTTTAAATCTTAGCCCTGATTGACTTGCCTTGTCACGACACTCTGATATAAATGCTCATAATGGAAGTATGAGAATGTGGTCAATGAAGAAGCATTACTTAAAACGTTGGACATCCATCAGCACCTTGTTGGTTTCTGCCTTAATCTTGTCCGGCTGCCAAATCGAATCTGAGCCTAAAAGTGACTTAGACCAAATTCGTGAGCGCGGCGTACTACGCGTTGGTACGTTAAACAACCAGCTTTCCTATTATATTGGCCCTGATGGCCCTGCTGGTTTGGATTATGAATTGGCACGTGAATTTGCCAATGAGCTCGGGGTTCAACTTGAAATGAAGCCCGCCTATCGAATATCGTCACTCTACCCTGCGCTTGAAAAAGGTGAGATTGATGTCATTGCAGCAGGCCTTATTCTATCGCCTGAACGGATGGAACGTTTTCGCCCCGGCCCAGCGTATTACTATGTCAGCCAGCAAGTCGTCTACAAAAAAGGCAACTGGCGACCACGGAATCTAGAGCAGCTAGTCAACAGACATGACGACAATGATGACCCAGCTGCCATGCTCAAAATCGTTAGTGATTCCCATGTAAAAAAAACGCTCAATACTATCAGGGAAAAAAAACATCCAGATTTTGTGTTTGAAGTCGACCCGGAAGCCGAAGTCAGTGATTTGCTAAAACAAGTTGCCCAAGGTGAGCTGATGTTTACTGTCGCTGATTCAGTTGAATTATCTCTTTCACAAAGGGTTTATCCAGAAGTCGCGGTCGCTTTTGAGCTTACCGAAGACCAACCCATTTCATGGTTTGTGCGACGCTCCGAAGATGAAAGCCTATATGCCTTGATGATTGAATTCTTTGGTTATACCAAACAATCTGGGCTCCTTGCTTCATTAGAAGAAAAGTATATTGGCCATATTGGTAGCTTTGATTATGTCGACACACGCGCTTTTATCAGAGCGTTGAATAGCAAGCTTCCTCAATGGTCACCGCTGTTTAAACAATATTCTGACGAATTTGATTGGCGTTTGGTCGCCGCTTTGGCTTATCAAGAGTCTCACTGGAATCCACGTGCAAAATCCCCCACTGGTGTACGTGGTATGATGATGTTGACCTTACCCACCGCGAAAAGTGTTGGAGTCACTAACCGCCTCGATCCACAGCAATCAGTACGCGGAGGCGTTGAATACTTACGACGTATGGTCTCTCGTATTCCTGACTCTGTCGCCATGCATGAAAAAATCTGGTTTGCGCTTGCCGCCTACAATGTCGGATACGGGCATATGATGGATGCAAGAAGACTGACCAAAACGCAAGGGGCGAACCCCAACTCATGGGTCGACGTCAAAGATCGTTTACCGCTACTTCGGCAGAAAAAATACTTCAGTCAAACACGCTATGGTTACGCTAGAGGAGATGAAGCTAAAAATTATGTCGAAAATATTCGCCGTTATTACCAAAGCATCATCGGCCACATTGATCAAAAACCCATCGAAAATAGCGATGTTAACATTGACGACCTAGCTGTAATTGAACTTCCAGAAGCGGCACTCTCTACAGCAGAAGCTGTATTACCTGAGCAAACGCAAGAGTAATTAAAGTTTAATAATTCAAGTGCATTTAAGCACTTGAATTATTGCCCTGCGCCCAAACATAGTAACTGGTATCAAAAATATACGCCTACTTAGGAGGGTGTTCATATGCGTAGAAACAAAATTCAGTCAAGGCGCTTTAGTAAAACCATTGCGGCCAACCGTCGCAAAAGAATGCTCAGTAATAACAAGAAAAAAGTGATTGCACGCCACCGAGCCTTTATGCAGCTCATTTGTACTTAATTACTACGGATAAACATGTATTGGATAGAGTCTGACATCTTTCTATGCTCAATGAATAGCGAAAGGCATGCAGACTCTAATGTTCTGGAGGCTGTTGATCTTTGATGTGCTGCTTAAGGGCTTTTTTTTCTTTACGGCGACGTTTAAAAAAAGCTTGCAGCTGTATCCTACACTCTTCTTCTAATAACCCTTGCTCTATATTTGCATGGTGGTAAGCAGCTTGGTGCTCGAACAAGTTTAAAACGGTTCCCGCAGCGCCCGACTTTAAATCCTGTGCTCCAAATATTATGCGCTGCACTCTGCTATGTAGCAGTGCACCGGCGCACATTGGGCAAGGCTCGAGTGTGACATATAAGGTGGTATCAAGCAGTCGATAGTTTTTTAATTTTTGCCCTGCCTTGCGCAACACCTGCATTTCCGCATGGGCGGTCGCATCATGCAGAGCAATAGACTGATTCCACCCCTCAGCAATTATCTTCCCTTCTCTTACAAGTACCGCGCCGACAGGCACTTCTCCCTCTAGTTCAGCCTGTGCTGCTAGCTCTATGGCTCTTTGCATAAATAAGTGATCTTGTTCGCTAAATTGAGGTTGTGGCAAAGGAGCTCCTAGCTATATATCTGGGTATTGGATAATTTTACAATTAACTCAAGATAAGTAAAAGCGCCCATATTGATGCTTTAGCATAATAATTTTAGCCCAATTTAAGAGCCGACCATACCCTGCATGACAAACAACGTATTAAAGCTGATCGCATAAACACGACCGTGCCGCCCTTTCCAGCAAACGTCAATCTTGACTTTTTTAGCTTGTGTACCACCAAGTAACACAGACTCTACTGTACAATGTCGCTGTAAATGCTCGCCGTCAATAGAAGCGCACCCAGCTGTAGATTGGCAACCCTCTGGCCAGTATCCATGGGCTGAGAAGGCTTCCAAGCTCGACTCAGCCAGACTAAGAGCAGCCAATCTTTTTTCCGCCATTCCAGATTTAGCTTCAATATCAATATGGAGTTTCACGAGTCCCATCGCACTCACCGCCACTATCGCAAGCGCGATCAATACTTCTATCAAACTCGTACCTGCTTGATTAGAAGTCATACCAGCTGCCTAAAACCCATGTTAAAGAGTGATAATCACGTGCAACAGATTCGGTCACATACTTGCTGTACTCTGTGCTTAGTGACCCATTAATTAAAGCGTAGCGCTCAGGTGCATCGAGCACTAAGCCTCCAAGTGGATAAAAGCGGCCATTTTGAAAATAACTCACTTGCTGTTTGCGTAACCGAGTGACAAATGACAGTTCCTCTATCGTTTGGCCCAAAGCTGACGGTGGCTTATCATTTGCTGTCTTTGACCAGTCGTTGTCACCTAGCGGTAAATCGGATGTCACCAAATGATAGACCAACCCTTTAAGTGGCTGCTGAGCTGAAATGGAAACAATACCGTTGTGAAAAACTAGCACTAAGCCGGATTCTAAGTGAGTCTCAATAGCAAGATTAATCGCGTAGATATCCTCGTCACTAAGCTCACATCCACCATACACCCAAATCAGCTGATGAGCCGCTTTCACTAAGCTCACAACCTCCTGACCACAATTATTAATAAACACAGCCTTTGGCAACTGGGTAGCATCAGTGGGCATCGACTCGGTTAGCCAAATGGGCACATGCGCTAGCCGAGACGTATCTGACATCACACTAAACCATTCGTGGCGTTCAAGATTAAACACCTCTTTAAAAGGGTCAATGTCCGGCTCAAAGCTAAAGTCATTTAGGGTATCTTCTAACCGCCACGCTAGGCTGGTAAAATAAGAGTCGGCGCATTGTCGGCGTGGAATACTATCTACTGTTGGAAAACTATTTACGCTAGGAAAATAACGAGTTTCAAGATCAGCTTGGTAAGAATACTTACTTGAGAAACTTTGCGCATAAAGCTCTCCAATATAACGCAATGAGTAGCACTGCCAATCGGTGTTATTTATTCTCGGGCCAATATTGGGGTCGATACTCAGATTGCCATTGACCAGCAAATTCGATCTTGTTGTTATAGGGCTGGTTATTTTCAGCTCAGGTAAATAGAAAGCTTTACTCAAAGTGACATAACCACTGCTAGAGCGAATGATATTGGGCGTTCCTTGTTCAATTTTCAGCTCATCTAAGCCCAGCATTGCGATACAATCACTGAAATTTTGAGTCAGTTCCCCACTACCTAACATCTTAGTGAATGCACATTCAAGCCCACCTTCTGCTTGCCAATACGATCGACGGCCATCAACCTGATTATTGCTGTGTTTGAGCTGATACCATACACCTTTGGCGCTTGCCATTACCAAAGTTAAGATAATACTTACCAGTACACTCGTTATGATAATGGTCGTAGCCCCACATTGCGGCTTCACTTTAAGGGTTCCTTGGATTGATGGTAAAAGAGACTGACATGGTCTTTTCTGGCCAAACCGTCAAAGCCGTGATGATATTGACATTAAGTATCGCAATTGATGGGGAATCGAGAGGCAATACAATCCTATCTATTTCAAATGCTTTAACAATTATCTGTTTACTATCAAACAAGGTATTGCACGTATTGCCAAAATGAGTACTAAAATTTGCAGCTTCAAAAGTTGACATAACTCTTGGTAATTTAGTTTCGCATACTCTCAACATATCTTTATATTGACTATCTTGCTGGTAAACCACATTGGTATATGCGCTCTCTGTGCCTAATTCCCCAGAAAGGTACGCGTAAGCAATCAAGATAGTATTCACATCTTGGTAAATAAAAAACACATATTCAGAACCTGATACCTTGATACTTCGACCATGAACGCCGCCATAGCCAGCTCGATATAAATCGTGTTTTATCATCTGCGCAACGCTATGAGTGTTGTGTGACAGTAACCTTCGTTGCATGCTTGTATTAGCGACTCGGGCATTATGCAGCAGTAAACTAATTACACTCGTAATGACCATCATACTCATGGCCACCGAAACCAAACATTCGACTAGGCTCATCCCGTTGTGATAATGTTTTGGCTTCAACACACTTCAAAACCCAAACGAGCCATTGTAGGTGCACATACACGAACAATCGCAGAACGAAAGTGAGTTCTAAGTTCAAGTAAAAGATGGGGATTGCCTCTAGGGTGAAATATCAATCTTCCACTCTTAGGGCGCCCATGAGTCGCGTCAAAACTGATTCGGTTTGCGCTGTAATTAGATCTAATTGTCAGATCTTTAAAAGACTCACCAGATAGATTCACCAACACAGAACCTTGCACAGGATCCTGATTATCCGTAAGACTCAGTTCCCAACTGGAATCAGTGAGGCTAAAGTGAATCCATAAAGGCTGCCTACGCAATATGGCCTGTGATTTACCCAGTAACACAAACCCACGTAATTCATTTGCCAATTGAGACATCTTAGTGCTATCCGACACTGAGCGAAAGCTAGGTACAGCCCATAGTAAACTCAGGCTTATTAGGCCAATTACTACCGCCAGTTCAAGTAATGTAAATCCACGAGTCACTTCTCAACATCTCCTGCAACAATCCATATGCCCAAATTCATACTTGGTTTGATGCTAACACTACTCAACAATACTGCATGCTCAGCATGAGAAAGGATTCGAGATGATGCTTGTAAATCACTGCAATCAAAGTAAGAAAAGTTTAAATGCAATGACTTTAATCGAACTATTAGTGGTTATGGTCTTAATCTGTATATTAGCTCTAGTGGCTTACCCAAATTACCAGCAACAGATCAGAAAAGCGCATAGAACAGTGGCTATTGGTGATCTAACTAAACTGCAACTGGAACTTGAAGCTCGCTATCAGGGAGGGTATGTATGGCAAGATTTAGTGTCTGGGGGAAGATGCAAACTCTGCAATTCCGAGCCTGAACGTTTTCTATTTGAAATAAACAGTGATGCAGATTCGCTATACTTAATCAAAGCTATTGCCCAAGAGAAAAGCCAGCAGACCCTAGACAACTGCTTAATCATTAGCAACACCAATTACCTTAGCCTTGATGCTCGCAACAGAGAGTTTCCAAAAGATTGCTGGCAATAAAAAAGCCTGCATAGATTGCAGGCTTTGTTAATAATGTATACGTTAGCTGGTTAGGTCATCAAAAAACTTTTTGACGCCATTGAAAAAGCCTTCTGCTTTAGGCTTATGACGAGTTGCTGCTTCGCCACCACACGATTCTTCAAATTCTTTGAGCAATTCTTTTTGGCGGCTACTTAGCTTAACTGGCGTTTCAACCACTAATTTAACGATTAAGTCACCAACCCCACCGCCACGAACACCTTTAACACCTTTACCACGCATACGGAACATACGACCCGTTTGAGTTTCAGTCGGAACTTTAAGGTTTACACGGCCATCCAATGTCGGCACTTCAACTTCACCGCCTAAAGCAGCCATTGCAAAACTCACTGGTACTTCACAATACAAGTTATTGCCATCACGTTCAAAGATATGGTGCTCTTTTACATGAACCTGAACATATAAGTCACCCGCTGGCGCACCCATTTCTCCCGCTTCACCTTCACCAGATAAACGGATACGGTCACCCGTATCAACACCTGCAGGGATCTTAACATTGAGTGTTTTAGTCTTGCGTTTACGGCCTTGACCATGGCAAGAATTACATGGGTCTTTAATGATCTTGCCTTTACCATGACAAGTAGGACAAGTTTGCTGTACGGCAAAAAAGCCTTGGCGCATCTGAACCTGACCATGGCCATGACAAGTACCACAAGTTTCAGGAGCTGAGCCTTTTTTCGCTCCACTGCCATCACAAATGTCACAGTTAACCAATGTTGGAACATCTACCTCTTTAGAAACACCACGAACGGCATCTTCTAGAGATAGTTCCATGTTATAACGCAAGTCCGCACCGCGCTGAGTACGTTGCTGACCACCGCCTCGGCGACCTCCGCCAAAAATGTCGCCAAACACATCACCAAAGATATCACCAAAATCTGCGCCAGCGCCACCGCCGCCACCTCCCATGCCACCTTGCTCAAATGCCGCATGGCCATATTGGTCATAAGCTGCTTTTTTCTGAGGGTCGAGGAGGATTTCGTACGCTTCTTTTACTTCTTTAAACTTTTCAGCAGCAGCGTCATCATCCTGATTTCGATCGGGGTGAAATTTCATAGCAAGGCGTTTATAAGCCTTTTTAATATCACGCTCTGATACATCACGACTGACGCCTAATACTTCGTAAAAATCACGTTTTGACATGTTCTTCGTCACCAATTTATTACTGCAAACGACCACTTGTCGCTTGGTGTTTATATCATTTCTAGATAAAAACTCGAGACTACCGCTTCAAGAACCATTATCTAGACTGACAAGCTTACTACAAACAGACGGGCGAATGAGTTACCTCAAACGCCCGCAATTTTGCATTAAGCTAAGTCCGAGTTAAAGCTTATTTTTTCTCGTCTTTAACTTCTTCAAACTCAGCATCAACCACATCATCTTCTTGCTTAGGCTGTTCTTCACCAGCTTCCGCGCCTGCTTGTTGTGCTTGAGCTTGCTGTTGAGCAATTTCCATTAGCTTTTGAGAAGCAGTCATTAGCGCTTGAACTTTAGTATCAATTGCGTCTTTATCATCGCCGCCTTTGACTTCTTCAAGCTCAGAGATTGCAGCTTCAATCTTTTCTTTGTCTTCAGCTGGTAATGCTTCACCCGCTTCTTCAACTTGCTTACGCGTGCCATGAATCATTTGATCTGCTTGGTTACGTGCTGCTGCTAACTCTTCGAACTTTTTGTCCGCTTCTTTGTTTGCTTCCGCTTCTTGAACCATTTTCTCGATTTCATCATCGCTTAGGCCACCAGAAGCTTGGATAGTGATCTTCTGCTCTTTACCCGTCTGCTTATCTTTCGCAGATACGTGTAAGATACCGTCCGCATCAAGGTCAAAAGTCACTTCCACTTGAGGCATACCACGAGGTGCTGGCTGAATACCTTCTAGGTTAAATTGACCTAGAGATTTGTTGTACATCGCCTGCTTACGCTCACCTTGCAGAACATGAATAGTCACTGCGTTCTGATTATCTTCTGCCGTTGAGAAAACTTGGTTTGCCTTAGTTGGGATAGTGGTATTCTTCTCAACCAGTTTAGTCATCACACCACCCATAGTCTCAATACCAAGAGACAAAGGAGTAACGTCAAGTAGAAGAACGTCTGTTACATCACCAGCAAGTACACCACCTTGAACGGCAGCACCCATTGCGACTGCTTCATCAGGGTTAACGTCTTTACGAGCGTCTTTACCGAAGAATTCAGCCACTTTTGCCTGAACCATAGGCATACGAGTCTGACCGCCCACTAGAATAACGTCAGTAATTTCGCCAACAGAAAGGTCAGCATCGGCTAGAGCTACTTTTAGCGGTTCAAGTGAACGTTGAACTAAGTCTTCAACTAGAGATTCTAGTTTCGCACGAGTCACTTTTACGTTCATGTGCTTAGGACCTGTAGCATCAGCAGTAACGTAAGGTAGGTTTACGTCAGTCTGTGAAGTAGAAGAAAGCTCAATTTTCGCTTTTTCTGCTGCTTCTTTAACACGCTGCATCGCTAAAGGATCGTTTTTAAGATCAATACCTTGCTCTTTCTTAAACTCATCAACCAAGTAGTTGATCATGCGGTTATCGAAATCTTCACCACCTAGGTGAGTATCACCATTTGTCGCTAGTACTTCGAATGTTTTCTCGCCTTCAACTTCGTCAATCTCGATGATAGAGATATCGAATGTACCACCACCAAGGTCATAAACCGCGATAGTGCGGTCACCACCTTTCTTATCTAAGCCGTAAGCTAGAGCAGCAGCAGTAGGTTCGTTGATGATACGTTTTACTTCTAGGCCAGCAATACGACCAGCATCTTTCGTTGCCTGACGCTGAGCATCGTTAAAGTAAGCAGGAACGGTGATGACTGCGCCAGTGACTTCCTCACCGAGGAAATCTTCAGCCGTTTTCTTCATTTTCTTCAATACTTCAGCAGACACCTGAGGTGCGGCCATTTTCTGGTCTTGAGCTTGAACCCAAGCATCGCCATTATCTGCTTTAACAATTTTGTAAGGCATGATTTCGATATCACGCTGTACTTCTTCGTCTTCAAAACGACGACCGATCAAACGCTTAATTGCAAATAGCGTATTTTCAGGGTTGGTTACCGCTTGACGTTTAGCTGGTTGGCCTACTAGCGTCTCGCCATCTGTATATGCAATAACTGATGCTGTTGTACGCTCACCTTCCGCGTTTTCGATTACACGAGGCTTGTCACCGTCAAGAACAGCAACACAAGAGTTAGTAGTACCTAAGTCAATACCAATGATTTTACCCATCAGGCTATCTCCGAATAAATTCTATTTTCGTTTCGCTATATCCCCTATGTGGGGATGGAGAACAGGGATTCAACCCTTACTTACAAACTAAAACAATTTTGTTTGTTTCATTCATGCCAAATAAATAAGGGCAGTAAATGCCTTTTCAAGGGGATAGTGAAAAAAAATGACAAATTAATATAAAAAAAGCGAGACTATTAGCCTCGCTTAACAATTTTGTTATGTAGGTTTATGCATTCGCTTCAGCTGGCTGTACCTTGTGATCTTCTTTACCAATTTCACCTTCTGTTTTAGCAACAATGGTGTTAACCGCTGTATCACCAACCACGTTTGAAGAAGTACAGAACATATCATTGATACGGTCCACAGCTGCAATAATCGCTAGACCTTCTGGCGGTAAGCCCAATTGGTGAAGTAATACACCAACCATAACCACACCACCACCAGGTACACCACCTGCACCAATAGAGAGGAGCAAGATAGTCAAACCAAGAGTGAAAATATCTGCCGAATTAATTGGCTGGCCAAAAGCGTTAGCAACAAAAATAGTGGCAAGTGCGATGTAGATAGACACACCTGACATATTCATAGTTGCGCCAAGTGGTACACCAAACCCTGCAACTGAATCTGATACTTTTAGCTTTTCTGTCAGCGTTCTCATCGTAACTGGAATCGTTGCATTCGAACTTGCCGTCGATAGTGAGAACAGAATTTGCTCACGCGTTGCACGCAGGAATGTCTTAGGAGAAGTCCCTGTGGTAATGCCAACTGCCATTGGATAGAAAACGAATATCCAGAACACTAGCATCGCAACGACCAAAGCCACATAGCTAACAACAGACCCTAAAGTATGGGCATCTAGCGTTGCACCTAATTGAATCATTAGCGCAAATACACCGTAGGGAGCAAGGCTCATGACTAAGCCAACGAGCTTCATCATAATTTCATTTGCTAGTTTAAAGGTACGGATGGCTGGGCCACCTCGAGAATCCAAAGCTTGGATAGCAAGACCTGTCAAAATAGCCATGAAGATGATTTGCAACATATCGCCATTTGCAAACGCCTGAACTGGATTACTCGGTACAATATTGACCACCAAGGAAAAAATATCAGGGGTTTCAGTCGTAGTCAGTTTCACTGATTCTGAAATTGTACCAGCCAAATTTGCATCAGCGCCAGGTTGGAAAATAAGACCAACAGTCAAAGCCGCTGTAATAGCAATAATGGTATTGATTATGTAAAGAGCGAAGGTTTTACCGCCTAAACGGCCGAATGCAGTGATGTCTTTCAGATCAACAATACCACAGACAATAGACACATAAACGAGAGGTACTACTAGGAGTTTTATCAATGATACAAACATTCCCCCTGCACCTTCCGCTGCGCCAAGTAAATAGGTATCAAATATAGCGACTCCGCTAAACAGATATTGAATTGCAGTGCCTATTAATAGGCCTGCAAACAAGCCGACAAAAATTTTGCTCGATAGAGATTTGTCCATCATTCATCTCCAGGATGTTGTGTGTATTTTATGGTTTTATAATTTATACCGACCACCTACGTGACGGAAGTCGCACATAATACACACAAAGGTAACAAAATAAAGCTGGCGTTTACTTTATTGTTACATTCATCAATTAGGGGGTTATTTTTCTTATCGCTCTCTTTAGTAAATAATTTAATAAATCAATAGATTCGAATCTCGACCTTCAAGTGCTCTGACAAGATCAAAAAAAGAGAGGTGAACACCTCTCTTTATAAAAAAACATCAGCAGTGGTTATTATTTAGACACCATAACCATGGCCGGGCGAATGACTCGACCGTTCAGCTCGTAACCTTTTTGCATCACAAACATGACGGTATTGGATTCATGGTCAGAACTTTCCTGAATGGACATCGCTTGATGCATTTCTGGGTTAAAGGTTTCACCCTCAGGGTTAATTTCTTTAAGACCAAATTTGCCCACCACACCAACAAAAGTTTTATGTGTTAACTCCACACCCTCAATGACCGGTTTAACCGCTTCATTTTCAATATCCGCAGATTGAATCGCACGCTCTAAGTTATCGATAACAGGAAGTAATTCCTCAGCAAATTTGTTCAAAGCGTATTTACGTGCCTTGTCAATTTCTGTTTCGGTACGGCGACGCATGTTTTCAATGTCTGCTTTCGCACGTAACACCGCATCTTGCTGATCTTTTACTTTTGATTCACTAGAAAGTAGAGCCGCCTCAAGTTGGGCAATCTTTGAATCTTGCTCAACATTTTCTGTCTCTTCATTCCATTCGATATCAGCCTCAGTACCTACAACTTCGGCTTCAGCACCTTGTACCGTCTCTTGCTGCTGTAGTTCTTCTTCTTTAATCTTGTTTTCTTCGTTGCTCATGATATCTCCAGAATTTAATTCCATCTGCATCTAAAGCGTCACGTTTATTGCTTTTAGATACATAAAAATTCGCATAATTAGCTAACTTGCCATTATTATGGGGATGAAGATTGTCGAATCAAGCCTATTTAGTGCGGAAAATCTATGAAAAAGCCTTTTGAAGTGATCGCCATCATTGGTAAACCCAGAGATCAGCAAGCTATTCAGACTCACAGAGAGCTATATAACTGGCTAAAATCTGAAGGGTATCAGGTTTTTATTGATGACCGATTAGCCGATATTTTGACTGATGTGCCTGCCAAAGACTTTTCCAGTCTCATTCAACTTGGTAAAGCTGCTGACCTAGCCATTGTCGTAGGTGGTGATGGTAATATGCTCGGAGCCGCCAGAGTCTTATCACGATTTAATATTTCTGTCATCGGTGTTAACAGGGGAAGTTTGGGGTTCTTAACGGATCTTAACCCTGAAGATTTTCAAACGGCATTGAAGAATGTGTTGGACGGCAAATTTATTGCTGAAGAGCGCTTCTTACTTGAAGCAGAAGTTCACCGCCATGGCCAAGTTAAAAGTCATAATGCGGCATTGAATGAAGCTGTGTTGCACCCTGGCCAAGTTGCTCACATGATTGAATTTGAAGTGTATATCGATGAGAGCTTCGCCTTCTCTCTCCGTGCTGATGGGTTGATAGTTTCTACACCTACAGGCTCGACAGCTTATTCTCTATCGGGGGGAGGTCCGATTCTGTCTCCTAGTCTTAATGCTATTTCTCTCGTACCTATGTTTCCACACACGCTTTCGAGCCGTCCTCTGGTTGTTGATAGTAAACGCCGTATTCGACTCGTTGTGTCACCAGAAAATAGAGGGACACAAGAGGTAAGTTGTGATGGACAAGTTTCTTTGCCTGTCTCGCCAGGAGACGAGGTTCATATTTATCAAAGCCCCAACACATTAAATCTTATTCATCCAAAAGATTACAGCTACTACCACGTCCTAAGAAATAAACTAGGCTGGTCAAGCCGATTGTTTTAATTCTGAAAACTTTTAGAGTTTTTAATAACAAAAAAAGCCAAAGATATCATTTGGCTTTTTTTGTTATATCTATGGCTTGTAATTTATTTAATCACACCACATACAATTCTCGCTCCACCGCCACCTAATGGGGCTGGGTGATCCGAATGGTTGTCTCCACCCGCATGGATCATAAGGGCTCTATTTTTAACATCACTTAGCTGTACTCTTGGTGCTAATACTGGCTGAGTTGCCATACCTTTAGCATCAGCGTAAAGCGCAGGCAAATCACCAAGGTGGTTATCATCACTCCAAGGAGTCCCATGCTTACCTGTTCCTTTAGGATCATAATGCCCACCAGCTGCGCCGCCTAAAACCGTCTTATTGTCCTTCACTACGCTGCCACAAGATGCATTAGTATGGATATGAAAACCATGAAGGCCAGCAGGTAGACCACTCAAATTAGGCGAAAAGACAGAGCCATAAGAGGTTTGCTCTATTGAGACGGTACCAAGAGTTTTTCCTGAATTTAGATCGACCATTTCCACGCTGGCGGTATCAGCCAATGCTGTAGCCGAAAAAAGCATCATCATGGAAGCAAGTTGTGTTTTGTACATGAGGTATTCTCCATTAATTCTTATCTGTAAGGCAAACTTTCTTATCAGCTATTGACACAAGCCTCACCGACTATAACGCCTTTACCACTGGCTCGTGAAATCAAAACCACCTATTAATACCATAGGCAACAACAATCTCTCTGGTAATGATAAAGTTAAAATAATTTAACCCCACAGTGTTTACTGTACAAAAAAACAGTATATACTGTTTTCTTATACAGTACTTTAATTTAAGCAGGTGTAACAATGCTGGCTCATTTAAGTGTTAATAACTTTGCAATTGTTAAGTCTTTACAACTTGAACTTTCAAGGGGCATGACCACTATTACTGGTGAAACCGGGGCGGGAAAATCTATTGCCATCGATGCACTTGGGTTATGTTTGGGAGGAAGAGCAGAAGCCTGTATGGTAAGGCAAAAAGAAGAGAAGGCTGAAGTCAGTGCTGCTTTCACTTTAGACGATAATGTGAACGCCACTCGCTGGCTAGAAGATAATGATCTGCTCGATGGTAACGATTGTATTTTACGTCGAATTATCAACAAGGAAGGCCGTTCAAGAGCCTTTATTAACGGCAGCCCAGTACCACTTTCACAACTCAAAAGCCTAGGGCAATTATTGATCAATATACATGGCCAACATGCTCATCATCAATTAATGAAAAATGACTATCAAATGACCATGTTAGACCAGTACGCTGGGCATGATAATTTATTAAAAAATACCCGAAATGCTTATCAAATCTGGCGTCAATCTGATAATCATTTAAAACAGCTTAAAGAAAATAGCGCAGCTAACTTAGCGAAAAAACAACTACTTGAATACCAAATAAAAGAGCTAAATGAGCTCTCTCTTGACGAGGGTGAATATGAACGACTCGAACAAGAACATAAAAGATTATCCAACAGCGGAGAACTGGCTACCACCTGCCAACAAGCCATTGAACTTATATATGAAGGTGAAGAGATTAATGCACTTGGTATTCTCCAATCAGCCAACAATTCCTTGATCCAGTTAGCTGAGCTAGATAATTCACTCACTCAACTTCCGGCCATGCTTTCAGAAGCCATGATTCAAATCGAAGAAGCAAACTGTGAACTGCGTAGCTACCTCGATAATATTGACGTTGATCCCGCACGAATGTCCTATGTAGAAGAGCGTTTCTCAAAAGTCATGTCAATCGCTCGCAAGCACCATGTACTGCCTAACGAGCTTTATCCACACCACCAAGATCTGCAACAGCAGATTAGGGCACTGGATTGCTCAGATGAAAAGCTAGATGAACTACAACAAGGGGTGGCAGAAACTTACCAAAGCTTTCTCGCCAGCGCTGAAAAGCTAAGCAAATCTCGCTGTCGCTACGCCAAAGAACTCAACAAATTAATCACCACTAGCATGCAAGAACTGAGTATGGAAAAAGCGCAATTTTGCATCCAAGTTGATAAGCAAACCTCTCACCCTTCTCCTCTTGGAATAAATCACGTGTGCTTTTTGGTCTCAACTAACCCAGGTCAACCTTTAGAGCCTATTGCAAGAGTTGCATCAGGGGGAGAACTATCACGGATATCGCTCGCTATTCAAGTTATCACGGCTCAAAAAGTGGATACCCCTAGCCTCATTTTTGATGAAGTCGACGTCGGTATTAGCGGCCCGACAGCCGCGGTTGTCGGAAAAATGCTGCGTAAACTTGGGCAGTCAACACAAGTGCTGTGCGTGACTCATTTACCTCAAGTCGCTGGCTGTGGGCATCAACAATTGTTTGTTGCTAAACAAACCAAGGCTGGTAAAACAGAAACACAAATGCACGCTCTAAATAATGAGCAACGAATCTCAGAGCTGGCTCGGCTACTAGGTGGCAGTGAAATTACCGAGTCAACCATTGCTAATGCGAAAGAATTACTTATTGCAGCTTAAAAATGGCTTGAACAAAAATACACTCGCTCAGCTGGGTGTATTGGCCTTTAGCGCTACACTTTTCCAAAATTTGGCTATCTTTTGCAACTTAACTCAAAAATAGCGGTCTGAAACTGTTCAAAACAAGATGAGTTTTTTACTTTAGCGCCCAGCTTGTTTATCATCAGCCCAATTTACGAAATTTCCGTTACAAGAATCTATTCATATGCAAATAAAAAAGTGGCTTGTTATCGCGCTTCCACTCTCTCTGACACTTTTAACTGGCTGCTCCCTACTGGAAAAGCTTGTATACCGGATTGATATCAATCAAGGTAACTATGTTGAACAAAAAGCTGTCGATAAGTTGAAATTTGGCATGAACAAAGAGCAAGTGCGTTTTGTTTTAGGTTCACCCATGCTAATCGAAAATGGTTATCCTAATACTTGGTATTATATTGATCATCAAACTAAAGGGCATCAGGATTCTGTACAAAAGAACCTTATTGCACACTTTAGTGACAAAGGAGAACTCGTCAGTATAGAAGGTGACTTCCCAGCTAGTTCCAATTTCTTTGAGCAAATCCACTAAAGCAATAGCTTTAAAATGAAAAGGGTTGAAGCACATGCTCCAACCCTTTTGCTATTTTCGCTAATCACAAGGGATCAGAGTTACTTGCCTGCTTCGCTTGTTCAGCTCTTTTACGGCGAATTTCTTTCGGATCAGCAAGCAGAGGGCGATAAATTTCGATGCGATCTTTATCCCTCACCGTTGCATTAAGTTTGGTATTACGACTGAACACACCAACTTTATTTACCGATAGGTCCACTTCAGGATATTGCTCTAATACCCCAGACTGGCGAATAATGTCTTCAACCGTCATCGATTGATTGACAACCAAAGTGTATACACGCTGTTCATGCGGTAAGGCATAAACTACTTCAACATGGATCATCTCAGACTCAATACTCATAACACGTGTACACCTGCTTTGCGCGTTGAGTAAATGCATTGACCATATTACCGGTTAACTCACTGAATATTTTACCAAACGCCATTTCAACCATTTTACTGGAGAATTCAAATTCAAGTTTAAGCTCAACTTTACACGCTTTTTCATCCAGCTCAGTAAAGAACCAGCCACCTTTTAAACTTTTAAATGGTCCATCAACAAGGTTCATCAAAATAGCTTCACCATTGACTAATTCATTTGACGTCGTAAAGGTTTTACTAATCCCTGCTTTCGAAACATCAACAGCTGCCACCATAGAAGAATGATTCGATTCAATCACGCGAGCTCCCGAACACCCTGGTAAAAACTCAGGATAACTAGCAACATCATTGACTAAATCGAACATCTGTTGTGCACTAAATGACACCAAAGCTGAACGGCTGACTTGCTTCATATAGATTCCTCGTAACACATGTCAAAACAGCTGACATGTATCAATTTTACGTTTATTTACGCTCATCGTAAATAAAGGGATTTCTTATCTAGATTCCTCACCGTATAATGGCGCTATTATGGCAAAGAAAAAATCAAAGCAAAAAGCGGGTAGTAATACCATCGCTCTCAACAAAAAAGCTCGTCACGAATATTTCATCGATGATGAAATTGAAGCCGGCATGGAGCTACAAGGCTGGGAAGTTAAGTCACTTCGTGAAGGTAAAGCGAATATCGCAGAAAGCTATGTCTTTATGCGTGACGGTGAAGCATTTATTAGTGGTATGACGATCACTCCCCTTAATCAGGCATCGACACACGTTGTTGCTAACCCAACAAGAGTACGCAAACTGCTTATGAGCCGTCGCGAGCTCGATAACCTATTTGGACGCATTAACCGTGAAGGTATGACCCTGGCTGCGCTCTCACTTTATTGGTCTCGCTCGTGGGTGAAGATCAAAATAGGTGTGGCCAAAGGTAAAAAGCTTCACGATAAGCGAGACGACCTCAAAGATAAAGATTGGCAACGTCAAAAAGCGCGAGTTATGAAAAGCGCATTGCGTTAATAATGAGCACTTAGACGCACAGGCCTAGACAGAGTAGCCTTTTCTGGTACTATGCTTATAACACTTGGGGCTGATTCAGGATTCGACGGGAATTTTGCAGTCTAAGGTGCATGCCGTGGGGCGGTTGGCCACGTAAAAAGCCGCAAAAAAATAGTCGCAAATAACGACGAATATTATCCTGCTGCAATCGCAGCTTAAAAGTAGACTAATAACCTACTAGGATGTTCTCACCCTAGCTTTCGCACGTAAGACGGGGAATAATGAGGATTAAAACCCAAACGCGCTAGCCCGGATTCTCCTGCCTGAGAGATGAACGGCGAAGTTTAATTCAGGCTAGTCATTCATTAGCGTGTCGGTTCGCAGATGGGTGGCGAAATTAAAGATCGACTAAGCATGTAGTACCAAAGATGAATGGTTTTCGGACGCGGGTTCAAATCCCGCCAGCTCCACCAAACGTTTGGAACGGGACATCTCAGGATGTCCCGTTTTTTTATAAGCTGTTGTCATATCTAGCTTTAAGTAGCTCTAGGCATATCTTCAAGATTCAATTAAACACTTTTACGCACATTAAAGTGTATAAATTGCATTTTGGTATGTATCCGCCATTATTTAATGTCTTCATTCACTTTGTTTATTAAGACAACTGTTCATTTATTATAAACAACCAGCATAACTGAACAAACATTTAACGTCCCCACTCCCTATCGCACCTTTAATAGCTAACATTATCCATTCTGATCATCAACACTTTGGCCAAAGTTAATGAGTAAAACCTTACTCAAAAACAACATAATTGCGAATTAATGAGTAAATAGTTACTCACAATTTGAAATGGAAGGATTTTAAGAGTAATATTTTACTCATGGATAAGTGAAAGGTATTGTCGATGGAAGAACTAGCCGTACAAGCTTTTACTAAAGGGGAATGGATAAAGATTGGTATCATCTCTTTCCCTAAAAGTAGCCAACATAACTTCCGAGTCACAGAACTCAACTATCTCAGTGACTATGCATTGGAACATCATGACAAAGATGATTTTCACGCTGTTTCACTAAACCACCCTATCACATTCTTTTTTGATGACATGGGTAAATCTGGATGGTTAACGTTTTTAGACGATATTATGCCTAGCGGCGCTAGCAGACGATACTGGGTTAAACACCTAGATATTGAGGATCTTAATCCAGATGAGCAAAACTATGTTTTGCTTAAGTTTGGCACTATGTCGCCTATTGGTAACCTAAGGATAAAAGACTCTCTTCCTGAACGCTACGAAGTAGCAGACAACCTCTACTTTTCTGTTGATGATGTAAAAAATAGAGCAGGTGATTTCCTCGACTATGCACAACAAAGAGGGGCGGCCGCAGGCGGGGCAACAGGAGCAGGCGGTGAAGCTCCAAAACTGATCCTGCGTTGTGGTCTCGATCATAGCTCTAGCAGCGAAAAAATATGGATTGATCCATACCAAGATGACAATAACAACCACGACTTACATTACTTAGTAAAGTACCCTAGAGGCTCAAGAAGCACCATCGACTGTAATATTCTAAGAGCTGAGTTCTACTTCTATCACGAGTTAACTGAAATGGGTGTCGAAACAATCCCCATCGAAGGTATGCGGTTGGAGGAAGGATTAAACTACCCTTCTTTATGGCTTCCTAGGTTTGATGTTCAGATTAGTCATCAACAAATTGAAAGGTTTGGTATGGAATCTGTGTATTCCATTTTGAACAAAGGCGCAGGAGTCACTCTTGACCACGAAACAACAATCCGAACTCTTATAGAGAAAATCACTGAAAGCAATATGGTTAAGTTTCAAGAGTATATGTTTGACACCCAAGCTTTCGTCATTGAATGGGTGAAGAGAGATCTACTCAATATCTTGTTTGGTAATAGTGATAACCATGGCAGAAACACTTCATTCTTAAAGGGTGATGGTGTTATCAAACTTGCTCCCGTTTACGACTTCGCACCAATGAAAGCTGATCCTGAAGGAATTCCAAGGACAACAAAATGGAAAGCCCCACTGGAGGTTGGTGGAACTTATGACTTCATCGGAATAGCGGACACTTTATCTGATCTCGTGCCAAAGGAAGTGTTATTACAAGAGCTAGAGGTTACTGCAAGTAAATGTATTAACCTTAAGCAGAGTCTAACGTTACGAGGAGTACCAGAACAAATCTTGGAGATGTCAGCCGTTGGACTTAATCATATATCAGAAAAACTTACTAAGTGGGGGCTATTATGAATAAGACCAGTAATAAAGAATCCATACAAGATACGTTGACTCGTCTAAGAGCAAACCGAAACCCACAACAGGCCGCGACTGGAAAGAATGCAACTCATTCGACCAAACAAGGATCGCAAATTAATACTCCGACTCGGTCGAAAGCCTCAAAAAAATCTATCGCAGTAAATGCTGCTGAACGTAAAACTGAGGCGAACAAAATCATCAAACACCTCTTGCTTGGTGAGCTAACACAAGGCCAAGCTTTGAAAAGCTTACGTATTAATATACTGGGACTCAAACAGGATGTATTTGCACGACTTGTCGATGTCTCAAGAAAAACACTCTCAGATATAGAGAATGATCGGGGCAGCTACAATACAGAGATTCTCAACAAGGTATTCAAACCATTTGGCTTAAAAGTCGGACTGATCCCCTCTTCTCCCAATACGTTAAAATCGCTATTAATAGATAATGAGTAATAAATTACTCACAAAACCCTTATTCACAATTTAATGGGTATTTAATTACTCATAAGTAGGCACAAAATATCCTCACTAAGGGATAATATGGACCATATCCCCACCAGGGGATAATGAAATAGCTGAAAACGCGCATAGTTTTATACAGGGCTTAAAGCCGATAACACTTCATCAAGATTACTCTAAACGGGCTATTGATGAAGCGTTGTTTCTGAATTTGTGCCAATTTAGTTAGCTTGCGTACCACTCATCAGCCAGTACTTCAGCTTGCTCTAGCACCAGCTTAATCGCCTCTTCTGCCGCATCTGGTGGGTATTTCCAGCGGCGCAGTAAACGCCGAACAAGATTGCGCATTCTTGCTCTTACACTCTCACGTTTTTGCCAATCTACCGTCGCAGACTTGCGCAGTTGGTGGGTAAGCTCAATCGCAAGTTGACGTAAGTTATCATCGCCTAAAGTGCGTACTGAAGCTTCATTAACAATCAGCGCACGGTAAAACGCAATTTCATCAGTAGACAGATTGAGCTTATCCATCATCTCAGCGTCGGCTTGCATTTCTTTTGCCCACTGGATCAACTCTTCGATTACCTGAGCCGTTTCAATACTGCGATTATGGTATTTGCGCAGAGATTCCATGATGCGTTCGGAGTATTTTTTCTCTTGCACCACATCATTTTTCATCCGAGCTTTGACTTCATCACGCAGCAGTTTTTCCAATAACTCAACCGCCAAGTTCTTCTCTTTCATATTCTTAACGTCTTCTAAGAATTCTTCTGAAAGCAAGCCAATATTGGGTTTATCTAAGCCAACCGTTTTGAAAATATCATCAACACCGTCTGCGACAATGGCATTGTTGAGGATCTGGCGCAGCGCAGAATTACGCTGTTCGTCACTGCGTTTAGTATCTACCGTAGAGTGTTTAAGAAATGCCGTTTTAATCGCGCCATAAAAAGCGATTTCGTTCTTGTAGCCATCAACCTCGTCTAAGGTATTACACAGCGAGTACGCTTTCATCAACGCCGCCATCACATCAAGAAAGCGGCGCTTTCCATCACGGACTAGCTCACCTTTGTTGTTGCGATGGCAAAGCCCTGATATATGATTCACAGCGCCCGGAAGCAGTTGCAGTGGTTTGGTTTCAAAATCTGGACGATAGTTGAAGACATCACCATCGACAGAGCCATCAGCCTTGTTATTGATAGGAGTGGCAAACATACCGCGAATGATATCGATTTTTTCCATAAGGACAGCGAAAGCCTCGGCCGTGTTGACGGTTGGCTTGCCTTTCCCTTGACTGCCGGTATAGGTCTTAAGCGCGTTTTTAAGCTCATTAGCAATACCAATATAATCAACCACCAAACCTCCGGGCTTATCCTTAAACACACGATTCACACGCGCGATCGCTTGCATCAGATTATGGCCTTTCATGGGTTTGTCGATATACATGGTATGGCAGCAAGGCGCATCAAAGCCTGTTAACCACATATCGCGCACTATCACCAATTGCAATTCGTCATCGGGATCTTTGTAACGTTTCTCAAATAGCTTCTTGGTCTTCTTATCATGAATGTGCGGCTGCATTTTGGCTTTATCAGCAGCGCTGCCTGTCATGACGATTTTGATCGCGCCTTTGTTTGGATCATCACTGTGCCATTCAGGTTTAATCGCGACAATAGCATCGTATAAATCGACACAAATCTCACGGCTCATGGCAACCATCATCGCCTTGCCGGGAAAGGTTTCACAGCGAGTGGTGAAATGCTCAACCAAGTCTTGGGCAACTTGTTTGATTCGCGGCTCTGCACCAACCAGTTTTTCTAGCGCTGACCACTGTGATTTTATTTTCTCACGGCTTTCTGTTTCTTCGTCTTCACCAATTTCCTCCTCGACCTGATCGTTAAGCGCTTGAATTTCATCTTGATTAATATCGAGTTTGGCTAAGCGAGACTCGTAATAAATCGGCACAGTTGCACCATCATCGACCGCATCTTGAATATCATAGATAGAGACATAATCACCAAACACGCCGCGAGTATCTTTATCTTCCTTAGATATGGGCGTGCCGGTAAAACCAATAAAGGCGGCATTGGGCAGCGCGTCACGCATATATTTGGAATAGCCATACACATAGCGCTGGTCAATCACATTGCCATTTTCATCTTTAACATCAACAAGGCGAGATTTATTGCCATATTGACTGCGGTGCGCTTCATCAGACACCACCACAATGTTCGAGCGCTCAGAAAGAATAGGATGCGCCATTTCTTTATCGAGCAAGGCAAATTTTTGTACTGTGGTGAAGATGATGCCACCGGACTGACGATTAAGAAGTAAATCGCGTAATGAATCACGATCTTCAGCCTGTTGAGGGATCTGTTTTAGCGTTTCCTGCGCCATGGTGAAGGTATTAAATAGCTGACCGTCTAAGTCATTACGATCAGTGACCATCACTAGAGTTGGATTGTTCATCTCAGGTTGTTGCAGTAATTTACTTGCGTAGCAGACCATCGACATGCTTTTTCCACTGCCTTGGGTATGCCAAACTACGCCCGCTTTTTTACTTCCGGGCACCACGGTATCGGCGTAATTGGCCCGAGGTTCGGTAATGTTTGTTGGCGTTGTGGCCGCGATCACTGTCGCTTTCACCGCAGCACGCACAGCATGGAACTGGTGATAACCGGCGATTTTTTTGGTTATCTTGTCGCCATCATTTTCGAACAACACAAAGTAACGAATGTAATCGAGCAGCAATTCTGGCTTAAAGAAGCCACGCACTAGAGTTTCTAGTTGGAATTCAAGCAGCGGCTTATCATCTTCTCTTGCTATTGTTTTCCACGGTAAGAAGCGCTCTTTGCTTGCGGTCAGGGAACCAACTCGCGCCGTCCAGCCATCAGAAATCACCAAGGCCGCATTAAATACAAATAGATCGGCGATCTCTTGTTTATAGGTTTGGATTTGATTGTAGGCATTCCAAATATCAGCCTGATCATCAGCGGGGTTTTTTAGCTCTATCACTGCCAAAGGCAAGCCATTAATAAACACCACGAGATCTGGACGGCGATTGCCTTTGGTGCCCGTGATGGTGAACTGATTGACCACTAAGAATTGGTTATTCTCGCGGTCGTCAAAATCGATTAATCGAACATGGGTGTGTTTGGTCACCCATTGATCGTACTCCATTACCGAGTATTCAACCGGCACACCTTCAATTAAATATTGGTGAAAGCCTTGATTGTTTTTGTTAAGGATTGGCGTTGGCGGTGTGGTGACGGTTTTTGCCACTTCGATTAGAGTGTCACTGGGAACCTTAGGGTTTAAGGTTTTGAGTGCCGACATTAAACGCGCCTGAAGCACCACTTGCTGATAGTTTTCACGTTCAGGAGCGCCCGTGGCTGGATGAACAGGGCCATCTGGTGCGATGTCATAGCCATTTTGGTATTGGTAGCCTAGCTCTTTAAACCAATCGAGGCATTGTTGTTCTAGTTGATCTTCAGTAATCATTAAGCCTTTATCCTTATTATTTATTCCATGCGCTCTTAATCAACCGTCCGGTTTGGTTATAAATACCAACCTGCTCAATGTAATGGTGGAAATCCCTATTTTCAGAGACGATTCGGTTTGCAGATTGCCAATCCACGTTGACTCTCTCTTGAGCTGGAATGAGTATTTGGCTATCAAACAAAGATTCAGTATCCAGAATCAGCACCCCAATCCCGTGCAAGCTCGACAACATTTGCAGCTCACCTTCAACGTCACTATTTAAGCCTGTCGCAACCAAATAGCCGAAGTTTGCCCAGCTAGAGTTGGATACTGCTTGGAAAAAGTATTTTCGTACATTGCCTTTGGTAAGATGTTTCTTCACTTCAAAAGACCAAAGTCGAACCGAGCTGTGATTCCCACTGCGCACACAGCTTCTCACAATTTCATCCCAACCTTGGTCGAGCGGCTCTAGCGCCACCACATCAGGATGTAACCAGTGATTGCCACCGTTGCCATGAGAGTTTTTAGATTTACGCTCGTCAATGCGCTGACAGTAAAGACCCAAATCCTTGCTGAGGTACTCAATCAACATTGGGTAGAGGTCGTGCTCGCTCAAGCTTTTCGGCACGAGAGGCGTATCGATGTCTGATTCATCTGCATCGCTAAGATCATCTTCCTGATGAGCAGGTGTAGGCTTCTGCTCCCAGTAATAAACCCGAGGTCTTGGTTTGTCACGAGTGGCGACATTAGGACAAACGATTTTCGCTCTTTCAGTGCGTTCCCCACCAATTTCTGCTGCGAGCTGCGCAATCAGCTTTTCTTCGGTGTTATATCGCGGGTTTTCTTGTTTCTCAGCGATTTCTTCTGGATATCGAAGCACAAATTCTTTGGCTAAATCCCGTGCAGTAAACTTCTTTTCGGGGTTCGCTTTGAGCGTTTCGATAATCATTTCTACTCGGGTCGTCATCAGCTTACCTCGGCCATTTCTTCGGTTTGTCCTAACACGATTTCGCCGGAAAGCAATTTAGGAAGTAGTGTGTCGCGTAGAGATTCCAAGCTAGCATTTTGGACATTGTTGGCATCAACCTTTGACTGGAAAGACTGCGTCATTTCTTCAAACTTTTTGAGTACGGATTCATTAGGTGTAATCACATCGAGACGATATGCATTGTTTCGATTTAATCCTGGAACAGCAGCATCCGTATTCATGTCTTTCAACCCAAGGTTTTGCAATACCATGTGGCAATATTTCAGTGAATAGCCTGTTTTAGGTTTAACATAAAAGACTGTATCGATTGGGTAAAACGCTTTTGGTTCCCAGTAGACAGAACCAACAGTCCCTTTACGGCCAACGATAATTCCGGGGCCTTCAACAAGACTTTGGTTGTGATAACCAGTCAGTCCGCCAGAGCCATATACGGGCACATTACCTTCGACACGGTCTGTTTTCTTTAACGCTTTGCCATAAGCCAATTCGAGGATATCTTTCAGTTGCTTCGGTTTCCAACCTTCAGGAATCAAACCCAATTCAGACTCAACGAGCTTTTCGGGGAATAGCGCGGCAGCCGCAGCATCCATTCCTTCAGGTTGTTCACCATTTATCTTGGCTTTTACAGGGTCGAAATCGACAAACCAAGATTTGAAGATGGCTTGGGCCATTTGTTCAAGGGTTTGGTTGGTTTGAGTGTTTAAATCGAGTTTATTTTGTAAATCCCATAAAATTTTCGCTTGTCTTTCCTGTTCTTCTATTGGTGGTAGTTGAACTTCATAGGCATCCAGAATTTTCTTAGTCAGAAACTTTGTCGCAGTTCCTACCGACATTTGTTGAAGTTCAGACGTCACATGCTTAATTCTAAAATAGAGCCACCTCACACTAACCACTGATTTATTGATTGGTGTAATCACATAGGTTCGCTGATAAGCGTTGAATTTTCCGTTGTAATATTTAACAGCAAACACACCATTTGCATTATTACCTGCAAGCAATACAGCTTCCGTATCAAACGCATAATTATCGATAGCTAAGGTAACTGGAGAGCAGGTAAAAAACGGATATATACCTTGTTCATCAGCAGCATTCGAATCTAATTTACCCGTTTTAAATAATACGATTTCCTGCAACTTAACAGTACGCCAGTTACAACTCATAACCCAACCCCGCTAGGTTTTTCTTAATCTCCGCTTCTAGCCTTGCCGACTCTGCAAATTGCTCACTCAACTTAGCGGTTAGGGTTGCCATTTTTTCAGCAAATGGCACTCCATCGTCTTTTTCTTCAGCAGCACCGACATAACGCCCCGGAGTGAGCACAAAATCGTGTTTTTTAATCTCTTCTAAGGTTGCTGATTTGCAAAAGCCCGCTTGGTCTTCGTAAGCAACACCATTGACTTCTTCACCTGTTTTCCAAGCGTGGTAAAGGTCAGCCACTTTGCGTATGTCATCAACACTGAAATCACGCAACACGCGGTCTTTCATATAGCCAAGGTTACGCGCATCAATAAACAGCACTTTGCCCTTGCGATCACGCAGCTTACGACCCGCTTTATCGGTACGTGCTTGTTTGTTTTTGGTTAAGAACCAGATACAAGCTGGAATTTGGGTGTTGGTGAACAGTTGCCCCGGCAGTGCAACCATACATTCCACCAAATCGTTCTCAACCAGTGAAGCACGGATTTCACCTTCATTGTTGGTACTTGAACTCATCGAGCCATTAGCAAGGAGCAAAGCTTGAGAACCATCAGGGGCAAGGTGGTAAAGCATATGCTGCATCCACGCAAAGTTGGCGTTACCTGATGGTGGTGTGCCATATACCCAGCGCGGATCGTTATCATTGACACCTGTATTCCACTCTTTCATATTAAAAGGCGGATTCGCCATCACAAAATCAGCGCGCAAATCAGGATGTTGGTCATTGGTATAGGTACTAGCTGGCTCACCAAATTGACATTCTAGTCCTCGAATAGCCATATTCATCCCAGCCAACTGCCATGTGGTGTAGTTGTATTCTTGACCGTAAATGGAGATTCGTTGTTTTTGCGTTAGCGGGTCAATGTCTTTTTGGTTAGCGCGGCGCTCAATAAACCGGTCAGATTGCACAAAGAAACCGCCACTGCCCATAGCTGGGTCATAGACGCGGCCTTCAAAGGGTTCTATCATCTCAACAATCAGGGTCACGATGGAGCCAGGCGTATAGTACTGACCGCCTTTTTTGCCTTCAGCCAGCGCAAATTGGCCTAAGAAGTATTCGTAAACATGCCCAAGAATATCTTTACTGCTCAGTGACTTATGATTAAACGGAATGGTCGCGATTAAGTTAATCAGCTCATTGAGTTTTGCCTGATCAATTTTAAGAGCGGCGTAGTGCTTGTTGAGGACACCTTTTAGCTTCGGGTTGTCGCGCTCAATCCCTTCCAAGGCGTTATCAATCAAGTGGCCAACAGAGGTGATTTCTTTGGCTTTTTTTTTCTCTTCGTCGCTCAGTGACTTAACAACCTCAATTTTTCCATGAGTGCTTTTCAGAAAGCAGCGGCCGATGGCAAGAGGCGCATTGTCTTGTAAAAAATCCCAGCGAGATTCTACAGGTAGCCAAAACACGTTTTTCTCGGTATAGAAGTCTCGTTGCTCAAGCTCGATGGTAATCTCTTCTGCTAGCTCTTGTTCTGAGAAATCAGCAGGATCTAGGTAATATTCATGCTCAGGGTTAGCCAAATCTGTTTTAATCTCATCTTGGCGCAGCTTAAACGCATCGGAAACGTATTTAACGAAGATTAGGCCTAGCACAGCGTGTTTGTATTGTGCCGCATCAAGTGATGCGCGAAGTTTATCTGCCGCAGTCCAGAGCTTATTTTCTAGCTCTTTGAGAAAGAGTTGTTCTTGTTGATTCATGACCGGCTTCTTGAGTTCTAAAAATTGGCCTTATGATACCAGTAACTCAGCAAATTTCCTTGAAATCTGACTGACTTAAGCATGTTTTTTATGAAGTGAGGCACTCATGGTGGGAGTTTGGAATATATGACTTAAATTGTATTTTTAACGACTAAGCCTACAAGTATAAATATGAGCGCGATAGAATATAGCAAAACCGAAAAAGATCAAAATTTATGGACAATACAGTTAACAAAAATCAGCCGTCTCAATATTGCCCCTCCCTAGCGAATAAGCTTAAGCAGCTTTTAAAGCAACTAGACTGGTCGATAAGCCGCATCATCTCTTTTGTATTAAATTCCGTGGTCTTTATTTTTCTAATTATACTCGCTCTTTCATCATTCATTTATCAACTAACGACTATTTTTGAATACCAAAAAGGCTTGGAGGACATGTCAACGGTGGAATTAGTGTTTTTTATCAGCTTTTTAATTCTTTTGAACCGTTACTGGAGTTACACAAAACAAACCTCTCAACGTTGGTGGTTTTTCATCACCTCCCCCATAATTTGGTACGGGAAATTCGTTCTCTTTACAGTGTTATGTGCAAGCATTGTTGCTATTACAGATCTAGCCCAAAATACTGATCACTTACGAACAATATTGCTAGAAGAACAAAATTACACTCAACTACTATCGTATAGTGCTATCTGCCTCAGCTTATATATTGCGGTTCCTAGCCAAACATTAATTAAGTCACTGGAAATAAGCACTCACCTTGCTAACAAAGCTGATGAGCCACAAGCAACTCAAACCGATCCCGAGGTAAAAAATGATCGATAAGAAGTCCCTGATTCTGGCAATTACCCTTGCTAGCTTGCCATTATCATCAAGCGCGAAATCGCTACCTTTGATCGAAAGCTGCATTGAGCTTGTCAATATTTATGAATCTAAAAACAAGAAAAAGTTACTCGCTGCTCAAACCACTTCACTCGCTGAAAGTTTACGAGCTGGATACTGTTTGGGGGTCATAGAACAATATGCGCAATCAAAATATCGCTGTCGCTCAGACTGGTATGACAGAGCTCAGTTTATTGCACGAGAGAAGTCGAAACCTTCCCCTTTATCAGAGCGTAAATTATTGGAGTTATCGTGTGAAATATGATGGTAATTACCTATCTCCACCTGATGCGATCTGGCAACTGTTTAAAATTCAGCTATCGAAACACAAAGCCTTTAAAGACTTGGTGTACCCATTAGTTAGAAGCAAAGGTTTTTTAAATATACGAAAAGAGCCAATGGGGGGAGGTTCCAGTAAACAACACCTTCTGATTGCACCAGATAGCCTAATTAAGCTAAACAATGCGATTTTACTACAAGGCTTTTTTTCAGATAGTAAGCGAGTAAAGAGTATATTCAACAAGAACAGTAAACGCAGAGAAGCCGCTGAGTTTATTGAAATCTTAATGAGTAATCGGCTGTCTATTCTGGGTTCAACTTTACAATCCAACGCATTACATCAACTCATTTTCACATTGAAATCCCTCGATATAGACCTAGCAAAAGAAAAACTACCAAACCCATTTTGTGAACTACCTCAGTTATCACTGGATGGAATGACAAGTTTAATGCAAGTACTGCTGGCTAAAAGTGCAGTACTGACAAAGGGCGAGTCAATGATGATTCACTTCCTAAATAATGACCTAGAAAAAGCCTACCAAGCATCTTTATTGCTCGACTCTAGCGTACCTATTCTGATGCAATATAAAGCTCAAATACAAAAGCAGTACATTGAAGCTACTGAGTTCGATAATCTTTTAGATAATTTATTAAATTAGTGGTTGCGAGTGCAGTGCACTCACTCATTCTTAATTCTAGTCCATCAGGGAGAGTAAGAATGAATTCAACCAAGCAGTTAATTGATGCATTCCAGTCTCAAATTCCTTTGTGTCATTTGAAGCGAGCTTTAACAATTGAAAAGCAGCTTGAATCGGGAACTTCATATCTTAGTTTAGGTGGCAGGAAGATTCGCTCCTGTCCAACCTTCATAAGGTTTAAACTAGGAAGAGGATTTCGATTTATTTGGCATAACACATCTGATGGACTACAACCCAAAACAATTACAACTAGGCAGGGATTTGAGCGAATACTTAAACAAATTCGTAAGGCTAGTTACTAAATAAGGAAATCAGAACATGACTAAGAAAATCACGCCAGCAAACAATGCAGCGAACATTCCGAATTCTAACAAGGGAACAAGCGGCACTAACCGTCAGCATGACCAAAATCAAGGTAACCGTGGAAAGCAATTAAACCCGAATCAAAAAGGGAAGAAATAATATGCCGGACTCAAGTGATATGTCTCAAGATGAGCTAGACGTTTGGTCAGATATTAACAACCCAAATAACGATGCTGATATGGATGATTGGGCTGATGCTCATAACCCCAATAACAATGATTATTTAGGTGATGAATAAGTAACAAACGGCTCCTTATAAGGGGCCGATCTTTTATACCATTAAACCGTAAAGAAAAAAGTTGAGACTCATCAATAACTGTATTTATTAAAGTAATACTTATAAAAGCCCAACAAAATCACAATTATCAAAAACTGATCAGGTTGAAGGCAGTTAGAGCCAACAATATGTAGTCCAAAGTAATTCGCAGACATACTACGAATTATAAAAGCTTAAAATCGCTACTTAATTGTTGCCAATGCTGCCTAAGTGCTGATTTATGCTCAGCTTCCATCGGAAGTTCTTGGATGTTTAAGCCTTCAACTTTCTCTATCTGCTTGCTCATGAGCTACCCTCAGAGCCAAACCAAAACTCAAGATCATCTGAGTCATCTTCAAGACTAGCTTCACTTATGCCAAATTGGCTTTGCCTACCTGCTTTACCCTGCATTGGAACAGATATGACCTCCGCTCTTTTGGGTGCAATAAAAAGCTCTAAATCCAGCCCTTCCAGCACTCTGAGCAAAGTCGAAAGTTTTACGTCACTACCCGCCTCAATGCGTTGATACTGTTGCTGCTTCATGCCGATTCGCATGTACATATCTTTTTGCTCGATGCCCAGCTTTTTACGTTGCTCAATGAGCAGTGCCGCAATTTCATCAATATCCTTCACCATACACCTCAAACAACTTATTAGTTGTACCATTCTATATAAACAACAAACAACATATAAGTTGTATTTTGAAACAAGTGTAAAATCAGGACTGAAGAAATTCAGCCTGTTTGTGCGCAAAGTTGAGATAGCCTCAATACTGATGAACTACTGAGAGTACAACTGCCGAATCGGCTCTGGTTCGATATAGTCAATCAAATCATCTCCTTCGAGCTGTTTCAGCTTATCTTTGGGGCCTGAGACAACCAGCACCTGTAAATCATCCAGTGCGTCTAATACTTCTAGGCTATTGACTTGCAACAGCTCTCTCACTGGTTGCTGCTTTCCTTGATGATATTTGACGTAAAACCTCGACGGCTCGCTTTCCATCTTTGCCAATTGGCTATCTTTCGCCATTGGATCTTGGCCTGCTGCCAGCGTTACCACTGGCAGACAGAGCGAGATGAGAAGGCAAGCTATGGTGCGTATTGTGACCATCCTATTTCTCATATTCTCTCCTTATTCTGAAGGCAAAGTATCAAAAGATATGGCCCAGCGATTAATCTTCCCAGTATGCCAAGAAGAATTATCTACCGCTTTTAGCTTCCAACTCCCTTGGGAATCTGAGCCAGTAAAGTCTTTTTGATACGTCTCTTTAATTGCTTCAAGAGCACCTCCAGTTTTACTGTGTAACACAACTTCTTGACCAGAAGGAGATTCTAACGTGAGCTGCAAATCACCAATATAACCATGGCTGATATCAACCTCGATAGACACTAAACCGGCATCGCCCGCACGCTCGACATCAATCTTACTACTTACGCCCACTTCACTTTGATCCGGAATATCGAGGACGTCTTCATTGCTATAATATGTGGGCGCCGTGTCGGTCGAGTCTTGCCCATTATGAGTGGCAAGCAAAGTTACCCCCTGATACGCTTTATATCCGTAGATTAGCACTTGGTATGTACCGGCTTTTGTCACATCAAGGGCACAAGCCTCGCTAGTACCTTCTTCCTTTGAGCTGCAATCATGAGCACTCTTTGTCGGTATGCCATTAAATCGCACATAGATATCAACATCTCCAATCCCTCCGCTAAGCTCGAAAGTCGCCTTTGTTGCGCTGTCAGGAACATCGAAGGTATATACGTTGCTTGATTTACTTTCACCAAATAACTCTTGCTTAGCTACGCCATTGTCCAATACTTTATTCCCCGCATCAGGGCCGTTACAACCAATATCAAGATAAGCCTTGGCTGCTTGTGCATTAACCAAACCATAACCGGTACGATTATCACGCCCTTGTGAGTCGAGATCAGTAGCCGTTATTGTCAAAGCTCTACGCACTTGCTGAGCAGTACATTTGGGATGATAACTCCAAACTAGTCCCGCAACACCTGCAACATAAGGGGCAGCCATCGACGTTCCATTGTAGTATTGATAATTCTCACCCATGGTTGTTTTAACCGTCACTGTCTCAGTGATTTTCTCTACAAGCTCTAGCCCTAATTGACGGTCCACCGTCACAGACACTAAGTGATACATATCATCTTCATCAAGCACAAATGGATTCTGTAAGCCAGGGAGGTCTTGATTACTAAAGACGATTGCCGCTTTAGCGCCAGCTTGATAACACGCTTTTACTGGATTAATTTCCGGCCTAAAACCTGACGCTTGATTCTCGATACGTTCAACTAAACATATTTTTTCAGACATATCTCCACAATCGTAACTGCCAGATGATACATCACACAAAGCAAGAGGCGCGGTTACACTACCTGATACAGGATCTGATTTATAAGGATCGAGTGGGTTTTCTGGCACTCGCAGTACTTTACGGTTGTGAGGAACCACTCCTCGCTCAAAATAGTGGCCATCACTCGAGCGAATATCGGCAAGTACGCCCTCGCCCATAGTGACGGTAGACAAGATTGCCATTCCTGGCGCAGAAACATCGACTTGATCAGTCGCTTGTGAAAACGCTGCATGATGACTTTTATTATCGACAGCCGCTATAGACATCACCGCATCATAAGAAGCAGGGTAGCTGTGCATTGCATTACCACCATTTCCAGATGCGGCAATCAAAAGCACGCCATCATCATACAAAGATTGCAAAACATCGCGCTCTGTCCGGCTTGAAATGCTACCACCTAAACTCATATTGACTACGTTGGCACCATGGTCAGCACAGATCTGAACGGCTTTAACAAAACTCGATGAATAGCCCCAACCTGACTCATTAAACACCTTAACTATGTGTAAATTAACATTTTGGTTTGACATGATTCCCTTCACACCCTCACCATTTGTAATGGCGGCAATGGTCCCCGCGACATGAGTACCATGGGCATTACCAGTACCGGGAGACTTCCATGATCCTGTACCACTGTCATCACTACCACTGACTCGGTTACCACTGAGATCATGATGAGTCACATCATAGCCAGAGTCGATAATACATATGGTGCGATTGCCCGTATTCTCATCACTGAGTAACTGGGCATTAACGGCTGTATAGCCCCACGGAATTGTTTCACTGAGAAGGTACCGCGGTGGATCGACTTCAACATATTCAACTTGTCGATTCTCTTGCAGCTTAGACACTTGCTGCTTGTCCATTTCGATACTGAACATGGAAGGATCACCCAAACTCTCTATTTCTCGGGCTTTAGCTTCCTCAAGTAGGCTCTTATGAGATTGAGGTACAGGCTGTAGTGAGCGTGACATTCTCATCGGTGTTGGTGGGGTATCTTTAAATTTAACAATGTATTTAGTGGGGAGGTTAACCTCATTAAACTCCATTACATTCGCTAACGAAACAGACGTCATGCTAGCCATTACTACTGCCACAACCATCGATGACAGGATAAACATTCCTTTGGTTTTATTTATTATGTTGTGCATCTGCTCTGATCCTTTTGAGCTATTTTTATTCGTTTTATTCCCATGAGTCGTCAGTCATATCGACTTTTCAGAAGAATCTTAGCTATAAAGGACGCTCACAAAACAACCAACACTTTATAAAATATAAACATCATAAATAGGCACTCAATCAATTAACCAACTAAATAAGTTAACACCAAAAAATACACCCGCCTGTAAAAAAGTGAGACTTTAGTCAACAAAAAGTAGATAATAGCAACATCTAGTTGAGCTTTTATTCCACAAATAGGGGTTAAGCTTACCAACACTAAATTGAACAGATGCTGAATTTAACTATCAAGAGAGGGGATGTTTAAAACGATCTCGCCTAGAAACACTCTAATGTGGTTAAATAGAGCCTAAGCGATAGCTGCCTAAATAGTATTCATAGTGCAGCACGTCCATACTCAATGAGGAAAGTCTTTTGCTTGCTATTATTCGCCTGATTCTGACTGCAGTTTTTATTGTCTTCACCACACTGTTTGCTTTGGTGTACTGCTTGTTTAGCCCAAGAAATCCAAAACACGTATACTTTTTCTGCCGCTGGTTTAATAAGTTACAAAAAATAGTCGGTGTAGAACTGATACACAGAGGCCTTGAGAAATCGCCAACACCAGAAAAGAGTGTTTATATTTCCAATCATCAAAGCATCTATGACTTTGTGACAGATCCAGGCATGCTTAGACCAAGAACTGTAACACTAGGAAAAAAGGATTTGCTTTGGTTACCCTTCTTTGGTCAATTATATTGGATCACAGGCAATATATTGATCAACAGAGAAAATAAATCTCAAGCAAGAAGTACTATCAAGCAAGTAGTAGAAGCTATACATCAAAGAGATCTGTCAGTTTGGGTCTACCCAGAAGGCACGAGAAGCAACGGCAGAGGCTTACTACCGTTTAAAACAGGCGCATTTAGAATGGCAATAGAAGCTGGCGTACCTATCACTCCAATGTGTGTCAGTACCACTCATGGCAAGATTGATCTCAACCGAAGAGGTAACGGAATTGTCATTGCGGAGATGCTTGAGCCAATTGATGTCTCTAATTACAAATTGGAAGATGCTCGTAAACTAGCGCTGCATTGCCATACGCTGATGGCCGCTAAAATATCAGAGCTGGACAAAGAAGTTGCCCAGCGAGAAGAAGATAAAAGCCGTTCTGATAAAACACAATTAGTTTAAGATAAATTGATCCATTAATGCCACCATACGGCCGATCTCAGGTTTGGTAAGGGTGTCGTTGGCACCCAAGGCTAAAGCTTTCTCACGATTATCATCACTCATCAATGAGGAAAACATGACTATAGGCAGTTCTTTATAGACATCAGCTTCACGCAGCCTCTTAACTAGGTGCATACCGTCCATACGCGGCATTTCAACATCACTCACAACAGCGTCAACAAATTCAGTCACAAGGACATCTTCTTTTTTTGCCGTTTCAGCAAGTTCTGTTAGCTTGTCGTGCGCTTCCCCCCCATCTTTACAAGCAATGGTGTTGTAACCTGCTGAGCTCAATGTTTCTAGAATGAGATTACGAATGAATGCAGAATCGTCCACAACCATGATGGTTTTCGCATTACGTTTAGTAATCATTTTCTGGTTAAGATCAACACTTTTATCCATAGTAACATCGTATTTTTCCATACTCAGTTCTGGATTTATATCAGCGATGATTTTTTCAAAGTCGAGAATCATTATTAGGTTTTGTTCTTTACGTACCACGGCTACTACACAATCTTGCTCTCCAGCTTCAAGGAACTGGCTTGGAGATTCAACATCATTCCAAGATATCCGGTGAATACGGCTGATACTATCTATTAAAAATCCATTGGTCATACGGTTAAAGTCTGTCACGATAACAAACTTCTTATCAAGTTCCTGACTCGTAGGCACGCCCAGCCAACCCGCTAAATCGACAAGAGGAGTCAAAATATCTCGGGAAGAAAATACTCCTACCATGTGTGGCTGGGCATTTGGGTAGTCTGATGTTTCAGGAACTTGAATAACTTCGCGCACTTTGGCAACGTTAATACCGTAATAACAGGTTTTTTTCGAGCCATCTGGCATCTGCTTAACCAAATGAAATTCAATAATTTCAAGTTCATTGGTGCCACTTTCTGTAAGAATTGTACTGCTTGAAGTGCTCATAATGGGTTTTACTCATTCTCGGTATCAATTACATGTACGTTGGGTTATCACAAGCCCACGTAACTGCCTTATTTGTGCTACCCCACATTCATTTACCCAGCAAATGAATATGAGGTACAAGTAAACTATCTCATCTATCACTATAAATACTAGAATAATTCGTCAACATCACCGTAAGCTCCTGCCTTGCTCACACTATGATGAGATCTTCTTTCATCTCCAAGTATAAACCTCGCTCGGTAAACTTTCCTCAGTTGCGTAAAACAGCTTATTAATTAAACATTTATATTCTAAATATTTAAACTCTCACTTGTGCTTCATAAGAAAATGACCGTTAGATCTTTTTTAGCCAATGTTCATTAGTCAACTTAACGTGTCATTTTCTTAACAAAAACCACCACAAATAACGCCATAGTAAAGCTGCCAAGAAAAGCTTCCAATGCTGCAACAAATCTCGCAAAACCAACCGGAGAGATGTCTCCATAACCAAGTGTAGTAAAGGTCACCACGCTAAAGTACAGCGAATTAAAAAACTCAAATAAATAAAACTGCCAGCCACTAAGCTCTTCATATATAGGGTGTGCGCTTGTTGTATCGAGAAAAAAGTAGGCTAAAGCGCATACCAAAATTAGAAACATTGAAAAGCCAACGACCCGCATAGGATCTTCCCCATAACCACAAAACAAATCTACGGTTTTAGATACAATTCTTTTGACGCACAATCTAGGCATCTGATAACGCCGAAAACGCATTTCACGTTTAAAAAAGTCACCTGCTATCTCAAACAAACCCTGGGTTTCGCATTGCTTACGAATGTTACGGCACACTTCCTCTGCTTCCTGATACAAGGGCGCAACTCTGTCATATTGCCGTGCCTTTCGCGCTTCTCTGACTTGTTCTTCTTGTTTTATGTAGCGTCCCCATTTTACATTTTCTAACTTGGCTCTATCGAGATCAGCTCCCAACAAGTTACAATGATCCAACTGAGCACAATGGAGATTAGCGCCCACCATCTTGGTTTTCATCATAGAGGATCCCCTCAAATCAAGACCAAAAAAGTGAGCATCTGTTAAATCAGCACGATAAAAATCCACATCACGGCATGAGTAACCATCCTTGTTGCCTCGGTTTACCAAGTTTATGTCTAATAAATTCGTTCTTGCCAACTGAAATCCGTCTAAAGGTTTACCTTCTGCAGCCCATTGTTCAACCTTGTCTTTTACATCATCATTGCTTTTATCGACTTTGGGGTCATGCCAGTAACATAGACCGGAGTCTCCACACGGTTGATCGCAGCACCAGCCATCAGGATTTTGATAGCTGCATTGGCTTTGGGTCGATTCCATATAAACTGCCCTGTAAGCACGTCAGTAAACTGACATTTACTGATACCATTAATTGTAGTGGGCACTTATGTACTCGCAAATTATATTTACACATTAATCAATAAAGACTTGTTGTTTCAGCCAAAGTTTAAACAGATGTGTATCTGACGTATTAGAATGAGTAAGAATAAAATACCCTGCACCAGCTCTAATAGCAGGATATGGAGTGATTAACCTCTTCTGAGTGATTTCATATCCAAGTAGAGCTTTACGGGCAAGAGCTACCCCGACCCCAGCTTCAGCAGCAGCCATGGCCATATCCGTCCTATTAAAAAAGTGACCTCGAGTCACGTCAAAATCCAACTTATGCTTTACGGCCCAATAGTGCCACTCTTGTTCTTTTAGCGCTCCTTCCCAAGGCATTGCATCATGAAGTAAAGTCACGCTTTTCCAAGCTAAATCCGATATAGAACAACAAGAACTGAAGGTACTATTAAAATAATCTGGGCTCATCACCGGCACAAGCGACTCTTCCATCAACATTTCTGCATTTTTAAGCTTGTAAGGCAGTGGTCCATAGTCAATCGCGATATCATAATCCCGACTAGTACTATTAACCAAAGCGCCTTCAGCAAACATCTGTATCTGAATATCTGGATGACTTTTCTGAAAATCATCTAAGCGTGGTACCAGCCATTTAAAAGCGAGCGAAGGGGTTAACTTCAATCTAATCGGCTGATTGGATCTTTCGTTGCTCAATTGATAAACGCTGTCTTCAATTGCGACTAAATGTGGGCTCACAGATTCCACTAACTTCTGCCCAAGAGTGGTTAAACGTATACCTCGAGCATGACGCTCAAAAACCAAAAAGCCTAGTCGTTCTTCGACCAACTGGAGTTGCTGGCTTACCGCCCCAGTAGTGATATTCAGCTCACTTGCAGCACTGGTCAAACTTTTATGTTGAGCCAGAACGCTCACCAAATTAATACCATTGAGTAAATAAGGCTTCATTTGCATAGCTTTTAGTTTTTCTAAAACATGATATTAATTTTCATCGATTGTTACTCAGATGTAAACACAGCAGAGTAAAGTAAAGCCGTAGGGAGAAAGTATTGTGAAAGTCATTATTTTAGGAAGTGGTGTTATCGGTTTAACGAGCGCATGGTACCTATCTCAGGCTGGTTGTGATGTAACAGTCATAGACAGACAATCTCGCTCTGCACAAGAAACAAGCTTTGCCAACGCTGGTCAAATATCTTATGGCTATTCTTCTCCGTGGGCAGCACCGGGGATACCGATCAAAGCTCTAAAATGGCTAATATCAAAACATGCCCCTTTGAAAGTAAAACCCGGCCTAAATCGAGAATTGCTAAGCTGGTCAACCCAAATGCTACAGGAGTGCAATCTAAAGCGGTATCGTGTCAACAAAGCTCGTATGCTGCAAATCTCATTACATAGTCGCCAGTGTTTAGCAGAATTAAATGAGAACTATGAAATGAACTACCAAGGGAGAAGCCAAGGAACCTTACAAGTATTTCGCACCAAGAAACAACTCCAAGCCCTAGAAAAAGATACCTCATTACTAAAAGAAAGTGGAACACGATACCAACTGCTCAACAGTGAGGAGTGCCTAAATCAAGAACCTGGGCTTGCTCATATGCGAGGAACACTTGTAGGTGGCTTATACCTGCCTGACGACCAGACTGGTGACTGCCATTTATTTTGCCAACAATTGCAAGTTATGGCTCAAAAAGCTGGTGTTAAGTTTAATTTTGATACTGACGTTTGGCACTTAAACTTTAATAAAAATAAAATTCATAGCGTGAGCACTTCTCAAGGTGAGTACACAGCAGATACATTTGTTGTTGCGCTGGGAAGCTACTCTAAAGAACTTCTAAAGCAGGTAGACATACAGCTCCCTCTCTATCCAGTTAAGGGCTATTCGCTTACTTTGCCCATCCTAAACAATAGTCATGCACCCAAATCAACCATTATGGATGAGACTTACAAGGTTGCCGTCACACGATTCGATCAAAGAATACGAGTCGCTGGCACAGCAGAACTTGCAGGGTTTGATTCATCTTTACCTAGCAAACGAATAGCAACATTAAATCATGTGGTAACAAATTTATTCCCTAATGGTACCGACCTATCAAAAGCAGAGTATTGGACCGGATTTCGTCCAATGACTCCTGATGGAACACCGATTATCGGTAGCACCACTATTAAAAACCTATTTACTAATACTGGGCACGGAACTTTAGGCTGGACAATGGCCTGTGGTTCTGCCGATATACTAACGCAAATTATTACTCAGCCATTAGCAAACAAATACAGTCAGCTAAACATGCATCGATACACAAATAATATAAATGAATATGCTTTCGTTTAACGGCATGGGGGATGTTAATATAATGTTTCTTGAAACAAGCATAGCATGACCAAGCCCATTAAAGATGGCATACTAAGTCTTTGAGTTTTAATTTATTTTGTTTTTATTCAGATTTTAATGCACATCAACTTCAGGTTACTCATCCCCGCTAAAAAAGCAACCTCCCTCTTATAAAAAGCAAAAATCTTTTTATTCCTATTCATAGGTACTGGTTGGTTTAACGTTTGCTTGGCATTTTGTGTCTGACTTCACGCAAAACAACTTTAGAACACAAAACATTTAACACTAAAGTTACAAAAAGGTTAATATCCAGAGCGAAAACCACCAATCAAAATAAAACAGGGAAAATACTTATGCAGTCATTAGTTGATTTTCTGAATGGAATCATCTGGAGCCCAGCATTGATTTATCTATGTTTGGGATCAGGGTTGTTCTACTCAATCATGACTCGATTTGTTCAAATTCGCCACTTTGGCGAAATGTGGCGACTTCTCCTCTCAGGAAAGAGTTCGTCCAAAGGAATTTCATCCTTTCAAGCACTTGCAGTGTCGTTATCCGGGCGTGTAGGAACAGGAAATATTGCTGGTGTTGCTGCTGCAATTGGCTTTGGCGGACCCGGTGCGGTATTTTGGATGTGGGTGGTGGCATTCTTCGGAGCTGCTACAGCTTATGCAGAGTCAGCACTAGCTCAAATCTATAAAGAAGAAGATAACGGCGAATTTCGTGGTGGTCCAGCCTATTACATAGAAAAAGCCATGGGCCAAAAATGGTATGCATGGTTATTTGCAATCGCAACCATTTTTGCTTGTGGATTCTTACTACCAGGAGTGCAGTCAAACAGTATTGGAAATGCCGTTGAAGGCGCATTTGGTTCTGGCGGGATGGTTGAAACTGCAGTAGGCACCTTTAGTTTTGCCAAAATTTTAACTGGTACTATCATATCAGTCATTCTTGCATTCATCATTTTCGGCGGTGTGAAACGAATTGCCAATTTTACTCAAATTGTTGTCCCTTTCATGGCACTCGCTTACATCATTACTGCATTCGTGATTATCTTGCTCAACATTGAACAAGTACCTATGGTCTTCTCTATGATCATTGGCGATGCCTTTACTCCAATGGCTGGCGCTGGTGCAGCGATCGGCTGGGGAGTTAAACGCGGTGTATATTCTAATGAAGCAGGCCAAGGTACAGGGCCTCATGCTGCGGCTGCGGCAAGTGTTGACCATCCAGCTCAGCAAGGTTTAGTGCAATCATTCTCTATCTACATTGATACCTTACTAGTGTGTTCAGCAACGGCCTTTATGATCATTATTACAGGTGCATACAATGTACATGGAGCAGAAGGCTTCCTAGTGCAAAATGTGGCTTCTGACATCGCAGCAAATGGTCCTATGTTCACTCAAATGGCGATCGAAAGTGCTCTTCCTGGTATAGGAAAACCATTTATTGCTGTTGCTTTGTTCTTCTTCGCCTTTACAACAATTCTTGCCTATTACTACATAGCAGAAACAAATGTGGCCTATATCCGTCGCCATATCAAAGTTAATGGATTGATGTTTATGCTAAAAGTGGCGCTTGTCGCGGTTGTGTTCTACGGTACAGTTAAGACAGCCAACTTAGCATGGGCGATGGGTGATGTCGGTGTTGGCCTGATGGCATGGTTAAACATTGTCGGTATTCTGACCATTTTCTTTATGGCAAAGCCTGCGTTAAAAGCCTTGCATGACTATGAAGAACAGCAGAAACAAGGCGTCACTGAATACATATTCAACCCTGTTAAACTTGGCATAAAAGGTGCTGATTACTGGGAAGATAAATACCGTCGTAAGACAGGTAAAGAGCCTACAGCGGAAGTCGAGTCCAAACCGGTAGAGCAGCCCTCAACCTAGAGCAATAATTAAGATAAAAGCAGTGGTAAGAAAAGGGGTTAGCAATGTGCTAACCCCTTTATATTACCCATGCGAAAAGTCGTTACAGTTCAAACGACGGGCACTGAATTTCATCCCAAAACCAATTAGACTGCAGGGGTGTATCCCACACTCCTGGTCCATTTTTGGCACGAAAGCATTTTCCATTATGAATCACTTTATCTCCATCACTCACTTGAGTGCCCCCCTCTTGCCAGGGAATAAATTCATTTGGGTTTGGCTTTGTGGGCCCATCTAACAGCTTCTCCCAAGGTCCACCTAGATCAGGTCGATTTCCTTTTGTCCACCACTTAGCTTGATATGTATTTTCCTTGTAAGTAACTTCTTCACCCGCCATATATTGCTTGTTAATATTCCACTCATTACCTTTATTAGGGTCAGGGACATCAAGCTGGTCAACAATACGAACCTCTGGCCACTGAGCATGAGACTCATAAAAGTTAGTGACACATTTTTCATAATCACCAGCGACAAGGGCTGAATACGCGGTTTGAAAACCAACTAGCTCACATTCAAATGAATAACCCTCGGGACGATTAGGGTAATATTTCCAGTTGCCATCCCAATTGGTGTAAAGCACATCTTCAGCGCCATCAAGGTTGAGGCTACCATATGGAGTTTGCTGCCAACACGTGTCTTTTTCATCAAGGCTGAGAGGGATCTGATAATGAGACGATAAACCCCGCCAGTATTTGATTCGATTAACTGGCTGGCCTTTGTCTTTGTTCTGATCGCCGCACTCTATTCCTCCGTTGATGATATTTATGGTGGTGCCAAACCCAAACCCAATACCAGCATCAATTTCTCGTTGAGATGGCTGCCAAGTTCCATCAATCACATGTAGCATTGCAGGTTTGGGAGCTTGTGGGGTCAGAAAAAACCAGATTGCCGAAGCAAGATTAAGCCATGAATCTGCAACTAAACCGGGGTTATTGAGTAAGACTGTTGCATCCCCAGCAAACATGACCTCTGAAAAAGCCCCATAGTTGAAATGATAAGACAACTGTTTAGCCCCTCGCCCGAAATACCCCTGCCCAGCACCACATGGCCACTTTCTATTCTGCCAATTATTCTGACCGCAACCTGTCGTGTATCCGACATCACCTTCAGACCACCCCATTTCTCGCACATGAACTAAAGCTTGCTGCCATTCTTCTAATCCAAGTGGATTATCAGAAGTGTTATCTTTAGCAATATGTCCGCCAGTTTCCTGAGCAAAATGAGCAAATGCCGTTACAATCGAGCGCTTACAAATCGCATCCGCATCTCTTCCATCCGTGTACAAACCACAAAATGCTGGAAACTTGCCTATTGCACGTAAGAACCGAATATAGCTATATTCAAACGTTGCCATATGAGTAAGAAAGTCCCACTCCTGCTTTGGAAATACTCTTTCTGCACGTTTTACGTTACTCGGGTTACTGTCTAAACCAGGTTCTATCGCTTCAACAATATCGTTAGGTACCGTCCCAAGCGCTTGAGACCACACTTGGTACATGGGGTTCGAAGTCTGTACTTGCTCTACCGCTTCAATATCAGATCGTTTGATAACGTATCCAGTTGGATTAAGTGGATCGGGCTGAATATTCATTGCAGCCCAACTTGGAGAGGCCGCATACACACATAAGGTAGCAACCAAGTAATTTGCTTTTCTCATCACACTTTTCCTTGTTAATAAGAGGCAAGAAAAGATTAGAAAAGGCAATACAAATATTCACCACATAAGCATTAACCTAAGCTTAAGTTGCGAGTGATCTTGAGGTTGTGGAGAGGGATAACACTTTGCTAGTGACCAAAAATGCAAACTGGCTTCAAAAATACAATCCATTAAATAGTGTATAAAAAGTCAGCATATACAAAAAAGCCAGCATCAAAGCTGGCTTACAAAAATCAAGTCTGAGGTTATTCCCATCCAGTAGTAACGTTAATAATTCCTTGATTAATATCAGATGCTTACAAACCATCAATAGTAAGTGTGAAACTCATATGCAACTCAACCACCACTTTGCACATTTTATATACGCTTGTGCAACTATTGAAATTCAAGAGATTGCGCAATCACTTATTACATATTGAAAGCCGAAGGTCAGTCATCTGTATACAGAAGCAAATCTAGCTTAAAAACTGTGGGTTTAGATGCTAGTGCTGCATCCCTATCAATGCTGTGTATTGCACGTTCAACAACTGTTAGCTTTACGCTCTACTTGCTAGTAAGTCTGCTGTCATGCCTCTCTTTTCGTTACTACGTGATGTAACAAGACGAGGCAGTGAAACTATATCAGCGGTTGAGACTCCACCAATCTCAAAAATAATATATCTATCAAACCAAATGCGAAGACTACTGACATGGTGCAAAGTTTCTTGCTGTATCTCTAACACATCCTCACAAAGGCTTTCACTCTCATTTTAGAATTTCTTAGCTGCTGCATGTTTGCCTTTACTACTATAGCCTTCTGCACAGTTGAAGTAGAACGTTGCTTGTTTCTGTTTATCTTCGCAGCGCTCTATTTATCTTTTAGTTATTCGCGTAGTTCAGCTGCTGATTCGATCTGTGCAAACTTGTCTTCACCAATCCAAATCTTCAGTTGATGGTTTTCACATTATCCCAACACTTCAATTTCACAGCTATGATTTCTAACTTAGTGATGTGTCTGTTTTCTTAAGCTAGTTTTTCTAATCGTACTTACCGCAACTTACGGAAGTTACAGCTTGGTCGCTTTTGGCTATCGTATAATTCACTCATCGAAGCTTGGTATTTTAAGGCGCTTAGCTGGATTACCTATCACGGTAATGCCTTCTCTAACTGGAGATAAGACAACAGAACCAGAACCAATGATCACTCCTTCACCAACTGAAACAACGCCTCCAATTTGAACACCGGGGTTGACTTGTAAGTAACTCTCAAATTGAGTGTCATGACCTACACCAACCATAAAATTTAAATAAGCATGATTAGAAAAATCAACGTTTGAACCGATTACACAATTCGGAGAAGTGATAGCTCCCTCAGTGTTGCAATCGACAAGATTTGTAGCACTTACAGCAGATGAATAAACAATGTTTGGGAATTCAAAACCTAAATTCTTCAACTTTTCAGATACAGACCGTTTAGCATTTGGACTACCAATTGCAAGAACAGCATGTATAGTACATACAATATCTGTAGTAATGTTGCTTCCGAAAAACTCCCCACACAAGGAGAAATCTTCAAACTCATTTGAGTTAGTGGAGGAAAAACCAACTATGTTAACTTCTTTTGAAAAGAATGAAGAGAATTCACGTGCAAGTCCGCCTGTTCCAATCACTACTATATCCACCTTCAAGCCCTCTTAAATCTGTGTCCAACACAGGCAGACACCATTTTTATACGTTTAGGCATCATATGATTCGTCAGCTGACCAGCTAGAAACGTTTTGAAGCTAGTCTTATCTAATTCACGATTAAAAACAGACTGAACTGTTAACTCCACATGCTGTCAAGTGATCGGATTACGAGGTTTTTTAATTTGGATCTACCGTACTAATTATCAAAAAACAACCTCATATTTACCACATAACATCACTGTTTATCTGCTTGTGACACTGCTAGCTGCAATTAGAAGGTGTGCTGCACGATTTTTCGCACTCTACGTTTCTTCTTCATCTAGTTTGTTGTGTTTTGCAGTTGTAATATGCAGCTTTACCTTTTCAATTGCAGTGGCTTCACTGTATCCGTAAGCTTTTACATGAGCGCTTATTTTCTTTTGGCAACCACAGACTAAGCTGCCAATATTCACCCCCCGTGTAGATACAGGCCTTATTAAATATTGGTATTTCGCCTTCAGCAAAGTACTGCTCCTTGAGTGCCAAATCTCAGTATATGAGTTACTACGACTTTCAGTAGTCATAAACTAAAGCAACATCTTGTATAGATGCATGAGAAAAGACTAAAAATTAGCGATTGAACTCTTAATCAAAAAGCAATTACTACAATAACACCACGGCTCCCACTCAATAGTAGCAATAGTATAAGGCATTTATTTATTTGGCATTAAACACCAATTCCTAACAAGTTTCTAACTATTCTCTTCGTCAGTGAGTTAGAACGGAACTATTGATATCAGTGCCTTAGCTAAAAGGCGGTAAGGAACCTCAGGATTAAAGTTCCAAGTTATTAGCAGTACGGATACATACAGACTCAGAGTTAGTAACTCTTTGTTGAGCGGAGACAATATCCTTTACATAGATGGTATTGCCACCTAACTCGTATGACTCAAGCGGAGACAGCTTTCTACTAAACGGTTCATATGAAACAGGACGAAACCCAAAGGACGTTATGATTTTGTGGACATCATTATCTTCAACACCGAATGATGTCCCACTTCCATTAAGTTCAATAACGAGAGCCGAAACATTCTCGTTAAAAAAAAAGTTAACACCTCCCTTTAAAACAAACTTCTCGTACCCTTCAACATCTATTTTTACAAATGAAGTTTTAGTCGGTTTGTAGTAATCGTCCAATGTGATGACATCGACTATTGTCACATCTCTATTGTTGGGATCGGTATTAACCTTATTCATACAATTCAAGTTATTGGTGAATTCTAACGTATCTGCTTTATCACCCACCCCACTATTATTTGATTCAACTAAATGCTCTATTCTGTTTATTTTAATTTGATCAATAAGTCTATCGTAGGTTAATGGCAACGGCTCAAAAGCCACAGAATCAGCCCCAATCACACCGCTTGCGAGTATAGTGTAAGCACCTACATTTGCTCCGATATCATAAAATTTATCATCTTGCCTTAAGTAATGAAGAAGGAAACTCATATCTTCATACTCCATCAATCCGCAATATAAATTTCCAGTTAGTCCAGTTTCACCTTTAGAAACCAGAAACTTGGCATCGTTTACCCAATTAACCAGAAATTTTGACTCCAACAATTTTGTAGCGAATTGATACCTAATAAACTTAAAAACAACACTTAATCTTCCACCTCTATTCAGAGGATGTAACGCAATAAACTTAAGAATACGCAATAAACTCATTTTTTAACTCTCGTTGGCTACAAAAATTGGGATCAATTGTTCAAACACAAAGCGCAAATCCAACTTTATAGAAAGTCAACTAGGAAAGACATCATTGACTACCGAATTAATGACATCCATAGCCACTTTTTTCGTCCTACTAACAGCAAAAGACACTAACCTTCGCTTGCACGCCAATATCCCACTCTTACTCAGTGTTACCTACCACCTTTTTTCGCACCTCAGTATGCCTTTCATTCTGAGCTGCTTTAATCCAACAGGACACTCTAATATAGGAATATAATCCTACGATTAAGATGACTATGACAAAAATAAAAATAAAAATAAAAATTATACCAATGAATTTCGGCGAAATGTGGTAGCGTTGATCACTGAACAAGGCTACAGCGTTTCAAGGGCAGCTGCATCTTTGGGCATACAGACAAACTTCTCTACAACTGGAAAGCGAAATTCGAATTTGAGAAATTCGGTTCAGAGTTATCTACTGACGAACCAGCATGGTTAATGCGGTTATTATAATAAAAAGGACATCCTAAAAAAGGCCTGTTCTCTGTTGCTAAAGGAAACCAAGTAGCCTTTGAGATAATTAAACAACTGACTTCTGATTATCCTGTTGCTCGTTTAGATTGAAGCCTGAATGTGAGTCGCTCAGCCTATTATGCTTGGCTGAAAAGGCCACCTAAGCGAATAACACAAGAGCAGTTGCATCTGTATCGTAGAGCAAAAGTGATATTCAAAGAAAATCGAAGTAGCTTGGGCTATCGATAGCTGCAAAAACGGTTATGCAATGAAGGCTTTAAAGTCAGTAACTATGGCACACAAAAGCTGATGAACCAACTGGGCCTTGTCGTCACACAACGAGTGGCGTACAAAGTGACCACAAAACGCCAGCATAGTGATGTGGTCGCCGATAATTTGCTTAACCAAAACTTTAATCCAGTGGCACCAAACCAAGTCTGGGCTGGAGATGTGGCGTATTTAAAGACGGGCGAAGGTTGGATGTATCTAGCAATCGTTATGGACTTATATTTCCGGCGCATTTTGGGGTGTTACCTTGATAAACGCATGACCACGGATTGGGTGAGTAAAGCGATGAGGAAAGCCTATAACCTACGCCAACCATGTAAAGGCTTGGTGTTTCATTCAGACAGAGGTTCACAGTATACCAGTAAGCGATATCACACTTTACTTGCTAACTATGGAATAAGAGCCAGCATGTGTGATGTTGGAGCGTGTTGGGAAAATGCGGTAGTTGAAAGGTTCTTTGGTAGTCTAAAGCATGACTGGTTGCTAAAAGTACCGCAACCAACGCGAGAGAACATGAAAAATGATGTGGCAGCTTATTATGCGATATTACAATTTAGATCGGCTACATACGACTAACGGCGATATGTCAACTATTAATTATGAGAAGTCTTTCAGAAAAGTGTCCTGAAAAATCTGCGTAGAACAATCCATTTTGTGCTAAAAATCTACACTTTGTAATAGTTGATGTAGTTTGTAACTTTATTTCTAACACTAAAGAAAAAAGCCAACAGAATCAACCATTGGCTTTCGTAATTCATAAAAACTTACCAACCATAAATATTATAAAATCAATAAGTTATGTTACTTGAACTACTCCCACTCAATCGTGGCTGGTGGTTTACCCGAAATGTCGTAAACCACACGTGAAATACCATCAATTTCATTGATAATGCGGTTAGAAACCTTACCTAGGAATTCATAAGGCAAGTGGGCCCAATGCGCTGTCATAAAGTCAATGGTTTCTACGGCTCGCAGTGAAACAACCCAGTCGTATTTACGCCCATCTCCCATGACCCCTACAGAACGAACGGGCAAAAATACAGTAAATGCCTGAGATACTTTATGATATAAATCCGCCGCATGAAGCTCTTCAATAAAAATAGCATCCGCTCGTCGAAGCAAATCGCAGTATTCTTTTTTCACTTCACCCAGTACTCGAACGCCAAGGCCAGGACCTGGGAAAGGATGACGATAAAGCATGTCATATGGAAGGCCAAGTTCTAAACCTATCTTACGTACTTCATCTTTAAATAATTCACGAAGAGGTTCAACAAGTCCCATTTCCATATCATCAGGCAAACCACCGACATTATGATGGGATTTGATGACATGTGCTTTACCCGTTTTAGATGCCGCAGATTCAATCACGTCAGGGTAAATAGTTCCTTGAGCTAGCCATTTAGCATTTTTAAGTTTCTTGGATTCCTCGTCAAATACATCCACAAACACGTGGCCGATAGCCTTACGCTTATCTTCTGGATCAGACTTGCCTTCAAGTGCTGTTAAGAATCTATTTTCAGCATTAACTTTAATAATGTTAAGCCCAAATTTATCACCAAACATATCCATAACTTGCTGACCTTCGTTTAAACGAAGCAAGCCATTATCGACAAATACACAAGTTAATCTGTCACCAATTGCACGGTGAACTAGCATAGCAACAACAGAAGAATCAACACCACCAGATAGGCCTAGGATAACCTCATCATCTCCCACCTGTTCTTTAATACGGGCAACGGCATCTTCAATAATAGATCCAGACGTCCAAAGACGCTCACAGCCACATACGCCTAGAATAAAGTTCTCTAGTATTTGCAAACCATGTTTTGTATGTGTTACTTCAGGATGAAATTGAACTCCGAAATACCTCTTATCTTCATTTGCTATTGCAGCGTAAGGGCAAGTTTCTGTGTCACCAATTTTAACAAACCCCACTGGAAGCTCGACTACTTTATCACCATGGCTCATCCAAACATCTTGAGTTGCTTCAAGATCTTTGAAAATAGAAGACTCACCAGATACTTGAACAGCAGCATAGCCAAATTCACGCTCTTCAGACGTAGACACTTTACCACCTAACTGCTCAGCCATAGTTTGCATGCCGTAGCATACGCCAAGCACAGGGACTCCTGAATCAAAAACGTATTGGGGCGCGCGTGGTGAATTACCTTCTGTAACACTTTCTGGCCCACCCGAGAGGATGATTCCATTTGGGTTAAATTCACGAATATCAGCTTCATCGACATCCCAGCTCCACAGCTCACAGTAAACGCCGATTTCACGGACGCGGCGAGCAACAAGTTGAGTGTACTGAGAACCGAAGTCCAAGATCAGAATACGTTGGTCATGGATATTTTTAGTCATTTTGAACAGTCTTATAAGCTTTGTTATTAAAACTGAGGCGAGCAAGGTCGCCTCTAAATTGATGCATCAAGGAAAAGTAAACACTTTCGCTTGAGATTGATTTAAATATTCCCGAGGCTGCCTTACCCACATGTATGGAGGCAGTCAGTAATCATTATCCCAAACGGTAGTTAGGCGCTTCCTTCGTAATTTGAACATCGTGTACGTGAGATTCTTTCATTCCAGCACCAGAGATTCGAACAAACTCAGCTTTAGTGCGCATATCTTCAATCGTAGGACTACCAGTCAGCCCCATACTTGAACGCAAACCGCCTATCTGTTGATGAACAATCTCTTTTAAACGACCTTTATATGCAATTCGGCCTTCAATACCTTCAGGAACTAGCTTATCCGCCGCATTATCTGATTGGAAATATCGGTCTGAAGAACCTTGAGACATAGCCCCCAAAGAACCCATACCACGATATGCTTTATATGAACGACCATTATATAAAATGACCTCACCAGGGGCTTCTTCTGTACCAGCAAACATAGAACCTACCATGACACACGAAGCGCCAGCAACAATAGCTTTACAGATATCACCAGAGAAACGAATGCCACCATCAGCAATAACAGGAATACCAAACTCATTTGCAACCGCTGCTGCATCAGCAATAGCGGTAACCTGCGGCACTCCGACACCAGTAACGATACGGGTTGTACAAATAGAACCTGGGCCAATCCCCACTTTTACCGCACTGACTCCAGCTTCAATCAACGCAAGTGCACCAGCACTAGTGGCAACATTACCACCAATGATATCTAAATCTGGATAAGCAGCACGAGTTTCACGAATACGATTAAGAACCCCTTCCGAATGACCATGAGAAGAATCAATAAGTAGAACATCAACGCCAGCTTCAACCAATGCTGCTACGCGTTCTTCGTTACCCGCACCAGCACCTACTGCCGCGCCAACGCGTAAACGCCCTTGCTCATCTTTACATGCGTTAGGTTTACGCTCTGCTTTATGGAAATCTTTTGCTGTGATCATCCCAGTCAATTGGAATTCACCGTTAACAACCAATACTTTTTCTACGCGAGCTTCATGCATCTTCTCTTGAACTTCTTCACGAGTAGCACCTTCCTTTACTGAGGCCAAACGCTCTTTAGGCGTCATTACCACTTGAACTTTCTTCGTTAAATCGGTAACGAATCTCACATCTCGGCCTGTAATAATACCGACCAATTCCTTGGTATCAGTCACAACTGGAAAACCGGCAAACCCATGCTTTTCAGTCAAGGCTATAACATCTGCAATCGTGGCATCTGGATTTACTGTCACAGGGTGAGAGACTACACCTGCTTCAAAAATCTTTACTTGGTGAACCATATGAGCTTGCTGCTCAATCGACATGTTTTTATGGATGAAGCCGATACCACCTTCTTGTGCAAGTGCTATGGCTAAGCGAGCCTCTGTCACAGTATCCATAGATGCCGAGATCATTGGTATATTAAGAGTGATATTTTTCGTCAACTGAGTGCGAAGATCAGCTGTATTTGGGAGAACAGTGGAGTGTGCTGGCACTAGCAATACATCATCGAATGTCAGCGCTTCTTTGGCAATTCTTAGCATTTGCAATATCTCACAATTAAAGGAGTAAAAAAGAGTAATCCTATCATCATCATTTCGCATGATGAGAGCAGTTAGCAATAGAGCTTTAATGCATTTGGATTAGATATTGCGGACGGATTATACGGCTAACGCAATCGTTTTTCTATATTTTTTTTCATTTTTTTCTTGCATTACCCCCCTTGCTATGTATTATATTGCCGCTAACTTCCATACTCACGCCTATGAGACTCATGGTGTCATCTGTTAGCAACCAAAATATCTTTACTGTTTCCCGTCTAAATGCTGAAGTTCGGCTTTTACTAGAAAACGAAATGGGCATAGTTTGGCTTTTAGGTGAAATATCCAATTTCTCAGCCCCTGTATCCGGTCACTGGTACCTCACTCTTAAAGACTCTCGTGCGCAAGTCAAGTGTGCTATGTTTCGTGGCAATAATCGCCGTGTCACTTTTGAACCTCAAAATGGTCAACAAGTACTTGTTAAAGCACGACTATCACTATATGAGCCTCGCGGTGATTATCAATTAATCATAGAGACTATGCAGCCAGAGGGTGATGGACGCCTACAACAACAGTTTGAAGAACTCAAAATCAAGTTGGCAAGCGAGGGATTATTTGCTCATAGCAGCAAGAAATCACTCCCTGAACACCCCAGGTGTGTGGGTATTATTACGTCAAAAACTGGAGCGGCACTGTTTGATATCCTCAATGTACTTAAACGTCGCGATCCTTCACTTAGTGTCATTATTTACCCGACCGTAGTGCAAGGAGAAGATGCGGCTATTCAGATTGCTCAAGCGATAGGATGTGCTAACAGCCGTAACGAATGTGATGTAATAATTGTTGGTCGTGGAGGAGGGTCTCTTGAGGATTTATGGTGCTTTAACCATGAAATAGTTGCCCGCACTATTGCAGCCAGTCAAATCCCGATAATCAGTGCTGTTGGACATGAAATAGATGTTACTATTAGTGATTTCGTCGCCGATTTACGCGCAGCAACACCATCGGCTGCAGCAGAGCTCGTTAGTCGTGATAACAGCCACAAATCACAAGCATTCAATAGTTTTCAAAACAGATTACAAAGTGCCTTTAGTAGCTATGTAAACCGATACAAGCAAACGGTCACTGCATTGCAGCATAGGTTGGAACGTCAGCACCCTACTTATCAATTACAAAGGCAAAACCAACAACTTGATGAGTTATCTACGCGCTTACAAAGGGCAATGAACGTCTACTTAATATATCAACGTCAAGACATTGAACGTCAGAAATATAAGCTGCAATTACATACACCAATTCGTCATATGAGTGTGCAAAGGTCAACATTAAAAAGGCTCGAGCAAAAGCTCATCGATTCAATGGAAAAAAATCTACTTAGATCTCGCCATCAACTTTCTCTGGCTGGTGAAAAGCTCGATACCGTTAGTCCATTAGCCACATTGAAACGGGGATATTCGATCACCCAAACATCATCGGGTCATATCCTAACTAGCGCAAAAAATATTAAATCTGGTGATACCATCATCACTCGTTTGGATGATGGTGAAATACACTCTACTGTGTCTTAGAAAGAAAAGTACTTAACTCAGCATTACTTACCTCGCACAGTGCCATTATAAATATCAATCGACTCAAAAGCATCTTACTGACGTTTGCATAAATTTATATCTGTTTAACCAATAAAAATTTCACTCGGGTTTTAGACTTCAATTCATTGCACGGATTACAAAAGTGACTACTCGCGCCGCACGCTTGAAGTTTTTCAAGCTGAACTTCACAATCCGGGCAATAGCCGATCTTGTCAAAGTCATTTTCACACCGTTTGCAATGGTAACCCCTCTGCCAAATAAGCTCCAGTTCACAATCGGGGCACAGCTCTATACTCATACTTTCAGCTTTTCCATATGGATATTAGGTTTTATATACCGATACCTAAACATTAAGTTTGTACTTGATCAATATTACTCTACATGGAGATCATTATCCGATCATAGGCTAAATCCATTTTGATCAGCGATCTGGCCATAAAAGAATATTTATATCACCACACACCGAAAGCATAAGTTACATATTCTGCATTTGGATTTAATACAGCACAAAAAACCAAGGAAAGAGTTTAAAGTAACCCATTTTAGATTTTAATAAAAAGATCTCTTCACTGTCATATTGCCAATACATGGGTGTACATTTCAATGTTCTGTTCATCTAACTGAGTTAAAGTTACACGAATTTCGTTGTAATCCTCTAAACTCCGAGCATGAGTACCACCACATGGTATTTCAGCCATACCACTCTCTCCAAGATCACATTGCCAGTAACGTGAATCTGCTAAAGTATCACCACAGCACTTAATCTTAATCTCGGATTTCAGCATTAGCCATTGGCTTAGTTGAATATTCACTTCCTGTTCTACTTTTTTAAGAGTATTCAACAGATCAGCACTGTTTAAGCCCCGTTTGCGTAACGTCTTCCCTAAACGATAGGTATCAACACATTGATCTTTTCTAACCAAGCTACTCAGCTGAGCGTAACTGTTAAAATCACAGTAACCATGCGGATCTTTGCGTTCAGCATCTTTACGCCAATACCCCAGCTCAACCAGCACTTTATTAAGCGCAAGTGACGCCATATGACCAGCACTATGTCCTCGGCCTAATGCTTGCTGATAAGGTTTATCTACCGCCAAAGTAACTTCCTGACCAACACACAAATTAGTACAACTCTTTTCTAAACAATGGACAACAACAAATACCCACCCCTTCTCATCACGTCGAACTGGGATATCACAACCAACGAATAGCTGGCCACTAGACAACTCAACAGCCCCTACTTGACAGTCAATAACAGGATATTGATTTAATGTGCCTTTATCTGCTGGATGATCTGGCCAGATATGACTCACAGGATGAAATGGTGTAACCTGGGTTACCACATAGAAATACTTGCTATCACTTTCCACCATCTGCACTGGTGAACTTAAGCACCAAATATCATGACAAAAACGAATAATAGTCGGCGTCACTGGCATCTATTTTTCCTTAAAAAAAAGCGCCTATTGTATTAGGCGCTTTCAAATAACTATTTTTTACGATTCTTCATCATGCTCATGAGTCGTTTACGTTTACGCTCTTGAGATAAGGTCATCTTATTTGATTTACCTTCAAATGGATTATCACTACTTTGGAACTGAATCCGAATTGGTGTCCCCATGATCTCAAGTGACTTACGGTAATAATTCATTAGATAACGCTTGTAAGAATCCGGTAACTCATTAACCTGATTACCATGAATGACGACAATTGGCGGGTTATATCCACCTGCATGAGCATACTTAAGCTTAACTCGACGGCCACGAACCAAAGGTGGTTGATGATCTTCTGTCGCTATTTTCATGATGCGGGTCAGTACAGATGTTCCAACTCGTGTAGTCGCTGATTTGTAGGCTTCTTGAACTGATTCAAATAAGTGCCCAACTCCAGTACCGTGAAGTGCCGAAATAAAGTGAATACGTGCAAAATCAACAAAACCTAGACGACGATCGAGCTCTTTTTTCACATGCTCTTTAACATCTATATCTAAACCGTCCCACTTATTAACTGCAATAACAATAGAGCGACCTGAGTTCAACGCAAAGCCAAGCAAACTGAGATCCTGATCTGAAATATTTTCACGTGCATCAATAACAAGTAAAACTACGTTGGCATCTTCTACTGCTTTTAACGTTTTTACGACAGAAAACTTCTCAACCGTTTCATTAATGCGCTTGCGACGACGAACACCTGCAGTATCAATTAAAACATATTCACGACCATCACGTTCCATTGGAATATAGATAGAGTCACGAGTCGTCCCTGGCATATCATATACAACGACACGTTCTTCACCCAAAATACGATTGGTTAGGGTCGATTTACCTACATTAGGACGACCAATAATTGCCAATTTGATCGGCTGATCTTGCAGGCGCTTAAACTCTTCTTCAGCTTCCTCTTCGGTATAATCCAGCTTCTCTTCGTCTTCATCAACAAATTCAGTTAAGTCTGCAATTTCACCTTCGGCTTCTTCTGCCATTTTTTCAGCAAATGGGTTAAGAGCACGATCGATCAAAGCACTAACACCACGGCCATGAGACGCAGCAATTTGATACATTTGTTCAACACCTAACTGCCAAAAATCAGCAGAAGCAGCATCAGCATCAATACCATCAACTTTATTAACTACCAGCATTGAAGGCTTTTCAATCTTTCTTAAATGATTCGAAATTGCAATATCGGCAGGTGTTAGACCAGCACGGCCATCCACCATAAACAGCACAACATCGGCTTCATCAATCGCGGCAAGCGACTGCTCAGCCATCTTGGTTTCAACCCCTTCTTCAGTGCCATCAATACCACCGGTATCAATCACGATAAATTCGTGTTCACCAAGCTTAGCTTGTCCATATTTACGGTCACGAGTTAAACCAGGGAAATCCGCAACCAAAGCATCGCGAGTACGAGTTAATCGGTTAAACAACGTAGATTTACCAACGTTTGGACGCCCTACAAGAGCAACGACAGGAACCATAACAACCTCTACAATATATTCTTTTCTTTTATGTAGTTATAGGTAAAAGCTCAATCAAATACACAATGAGCTTTTTACCTATAACCACATTACTCTACAAATCTCTAAAACAAACAAACGGCTCCCAACTGTCGCCAGAAAGGAGCCGAGTGTGAATTGTATCACATGATCACTTAGTCAGGGTCAGTTTCTTTACTTGCCCATTTCTCGTCACTACAACATAGCCATCATCAATCCAGATTGGTGCCACAGCAAACCCACTACTATTGATTTTCTGCTGCGCAACAAACTCTCCAGAATCTCGATCCAGCCAGTGCAAATATCCTTCGACATCACCAACTACTAGATAATCATCAATAATCGCTGGTGCAGTCAGTAAACGATTTTCAAGTTGTTCGTTACTCCAGAGTTCAGTACCACTCCTCGCATCTACTCCGACGAGGTGATCTTTATCTGTCACTAAATATATCCGACTATTATCACTAGCTAAATTAGTCGATGAGGAGTATTTACGTTTCCAAATAGGCTTACCTGAGCGTAAATCAACAGCGGTTAATTGCCCATTATATCCAACAATATAAAGCGTACTACCTAGCAATAACGGTGAGGCGTCAACATCGACTAAACGATCAATTTCTGTCGCTCCCTGAGGCGTACCTATCGGTTGCTGCCAAATCAGTTGACCACGATCTACTATGGCTGCAGCCAAGCGGCCACCTGCCGTTCCCCAGAAAACTCCACCAGAAATGGTCACTGGTGCACTATTACCGCGTAAAGTGAGGCTCGGAACTTCTGTACTAATCGTCCATTTTACATCACCCGTCGCTTGATCCAGTGCGATAAGCATACCTGTAGTTGTATGAACCATCACCAAGTTATCATCCGTAGCTGGGGCAGCAAGAACTTCCCCTTCCACATCAACTCGCCAGTTTACTGCACCAGTTTCTTCATCAAGAGCAATAACTTGACCATTTTCACTACCAATAAAAACCTGGCTGTAACCAGCAGTAATACCCCCGGACAATCGAACAGGGATATCTTGTTCAAGATCTTGTTTCCACAGTATCTCGCCACTCTCTGGGTTAAACGCCTTTACCACACCTTCGCGACTCGCCACAAAAAGTTTGTCATAAGCATATTCAGGAGCAAGTTTGGAAAAATATTGACCAACACCATCACCAACACTACTGCTCCAAAGACTTTTTGGAGTAAATTCACTCTTCACTTTGGGGACAGGTGCCATAATGACAGTATCTTCTTCGCTAGCACATCCTGAGATAATACCAACAATTGCCGCAGCTATAATGATTCGCTTTAGCATTATTTTCATGCATTGCACCTTTACTTAGCTAGATCGTCCAGTTTCATTTTTAAAGCCTGGCTTGCATCCTTAGCTTGCTGTGCTTCCACATAAGCTGTATAGGCACCTTCAGAATCACCTTTACGAAGCAGAATATCACCTTTCAATTCAGCCACTCTACCTGCCCAACTTTCATCATTAATCGCAGATAATTCTGTTAGCGCATCATCAAAATCACCCTGCTCTGATTTTAGGCGTGCAAGTCGAACTGAAATAACAGAAACTAGTGCTTGATCTTCTGTAGCCGTTTTAGCCCACTCTAGTTGAGCTAAAGCTTCATCAAACTCTCCGGCTTCAACTTGTACTTTCGCCAGTTGAAGTGCCGCTAATACAGCATACTGACTATCGTTATTTGTATCGATGAACCCCTGTAAAGCTGCTTCACCATCAGCACCACTTTCTGCTAGTTGCTGGACAGCCTTGGTATAGCTTTCCGAAGCACTTTCTTGATCTGCTATTACTGAATCTTGATAATAACGCCAACCAAATAGGCCTCCCAAACCAACGACAGCACCTAAAATGACTGACTTGCCATTCTCTTTCCACCAATCTTTGATCGCTTCTACCTGTTGTTCTTCAGTATCGTAGAGTTCCACTTCCTGTCCTCATAAATCCAAAAAATGGCGACCTGAGCCGCCACTTTTAATTTGAAATTGTGTTTAAACCAGTTCTGCCAATTTAGCAGCTACATCATTTTGGCTGTAGGTCTCTTGAGTACCGCCAATTAAATCTTTTAGTACCACGGTGCTTTCTGCGACTTCATTCTCACCAAGAACCAAAGCGACAGATGCACCAACTTTGTCAGCACGCTTAAACTGCTTCTTAAAGTTGCCACCACCAAAATGGCTCATAACACGCAGCCCATCGATATGCTCACGCAGTTGTTCGGCAAGCTTCATACCTGCCATCATAGTACCTTCACCAGCGGTCACCATGTAAACATCAACTGCTCGACGAACATCTGTCAATTCGAGTGTTTCAAGCATGAGCACTAAGCGCTCTAGGCCCATAGCAAAACCGACTGCAGAAGTCGCTTTACCGCCTAACTGCTCAACTAGACCATCATAGCGACCACCGCCACATATCGTACCTTGCGCACCAAGACTATCAGTTATCCACTCAAATACAGTCCGGTTATAGTAATCAAGACCACGCACTAAACGCTCGTTTACCGTGTATTCGATACCCGCAGCATTAAGAAGTTCACATAAACCTGCAAAATGTTGCTTTGACTCTTCTCCAAGATAATCAGAAAGGCGTGGAGCATCTGCTAAAATAGCTTGAACGTCTGGGTTTTTGCTATCCAACACACGTAATGGGTTAGTATGCATACGACGCTTACAATCGTCATCTAAAACATCGATATGTTGTTCCAAAAACGCGATCAGCGCCGTACGATAATTGATCCTGTCTTCAGATGACCCAATTGAATTAAGTTCTAAGCGCACATGTTCAGAAATACCTAGCTCTCGCCATAGACGAGCCGTCATCATAATAAGTTCAGCATCAACATCAGGACCATCAAGACCAAAAACTTCTGCACCACACTGGTGGAATTGGCGATAACGTCCTTTTTGTGGTCTTTCATGACGATACATCGGCCCCATATACCATACACGTTGTTCTGAACGATCAATTAGACTATTTTCGATACATGCACGCACACAGCCAGCCGTTCCTTCAGGGCGAAGAGTCAGACTATCACCATTACGATCTTCAAAAGTGTACATTTCC
>NZ_JAHKPM010000068.1 GCF_018860525.1 Vibrio hepatarius | reverse complement strand
TAAGCGGAGAAGAGCCCCTAAAGTTATCCGTGTTTTGCTAATTTAAATGTTTACTCTAAGAAGATTTTGTCCATTTCTTGCTCGCGAGACTTAATCCAACCCATTATTTGATATATTTTTTATTAAATGTGATCCACGATATGACTTTAATTCTAAATATTAAAATTTTTATTATAAGTTATTAATACTTCAATATAATATCTGTTTTTAATCAGGAGTAAAGACTGTGGGTGTTCTCTCGTATTGCAAAATTGACGATATGGTTATCAGTCGTAATATGCAAAACTATTTAAATGAAATTGAATCAAAGGTCGCACTTGGTAACTTGTTGGCTACGTCGGTCGCAGCATCACAATTTATACAAATTTTTTCAGGTCGTATGAGTGCGGGGAAAAGATTGAATACAATATATGAGCACGACTGGGAAAAATTCGGTCAAGCCATGGCAGGTACTCACGTGGCAGGGCGAACGCATGAACGTTATTTGCTCAATTAGAGTGCAAATCTTGAGCAAGGAGTGAGTAGCATTTGAACGCCGTAACCTCTTTTATCGAACCGTTGAAAAGAAAGCTACTCTATTAGCTCAAATATTAAACACACGTGCGGTCGCCCTGACTCACGTGGTAACTAAAGAGCTAGTTAATCGTATTGCTGATAGAGCGAGGTTAACCTCAAACGGTAAAGAACTAAAATTTTGGAAATGTGTATATGATGCGACTCGCTACTAGTTTATTTTTGCTGTCTTCGAGCGCGATTGCCAACGTGCAAACTTCCTACGATGAGCTAAACGATAAGTTTGCCGAGTGTTCAGTCATTCAACCAATAAATGGTGATATGCGCGATGAGTGGCTAATAAAGCAATCTGAACCTGTCATTAAGACAATGCTTTTAACATTGAAACATCGCGCTTTTCAGCGGTGCATAGAAAAGGCTGACAAAGAGCATTTGTACCAATCTTTCCTTGTATATATCAACACGGGCAATCGAGAGCCGTTAGATTTGTATCTTGCATTGAGGGAAAATGATCTTTTAAGCAGTCAAAAACAGTATATAGACTCAGAATTTTTAGAAAATGCCGACAGGCTAACCAAGTTGAGTTCATTTTCAGAAAATTTTGACACCTTACAAGCATTCGAAATATTTAAGAAACAAATCAAAAAATAGCCGCTTATTCTAGCGGTTTTCTTTAGACATAGCGTATTTGGCCAGTGGGATCATCAATACTTGAAATAATCAATTGATTGCTAATTTAGCAAAATCATTAGCAAATTTGTGCTACTACACAATCTACATTGGCATTTTAGCTACCGAGGTTTAGGATGCTCACAAAGCTATATTGTATCAGCAACTGGTTCAGTTACTTTTTGGTCGAGGCCAACTCACCACTCGAAGCAATTGCAAAAAAATATTCTCGCGAATATCGCTATCTTGATAATGAGTTTGTGGGCACTCTCAGAGTGTCATTTCTATGAAGAAAACAAGCTAAATTTGGTATTGGAAAAATACTGTATAACGGCACCCATAAAATCTATGGTTAATCTAAGTATCTGATCTTTTATAATCAACTCGTTTTTTTAGGCTTCAGAAACGGTGAAACCCCGATGTTGGTAGCATCGGGGTTTCGAATTTTAGAATTCTCGGATGGTAAGGCCGGTATTCTTTATGCAAAAGGTTGGATTTAATCCAACGAATTCCTTGGTAGGGAATTAGATACGGATGAAGTCCATATGCTCAACTTTTGGCTTGAAAGCGTGACGTTGAACGTCTTGTGGCTTAACTTTAACTTCAGCGCCGTCGATCACAAGAACAACACCTTCGTAGAACTCAGGCTTATCCATTTGGTTAACGATCTCGTCGTGGTTAAGAACGATAGATACAGGTGCAGCTTCACCACCGTATACGATAGCAGGGAATTGACCAACGTGACGTAGGCGGCGGCTCGCACCTTTACCTAGTTCAGTACGTACTACTGCTTCAAATTTCATAGTATTTACTCTCAAAATTAATAATGAACTTCACACCCAGCAATGCGACCTCGCCGTGATGTGGTATATCGCCAAAGGAGAAATTGGTAGTAACTCCCCAGCGAGCGCGGATACTATCATTCTATTGATTTTCAGGCAATAGAAAAGCTCACTATGGCGTAATATAGGCTGGTGTTTTCGACTCTATATAAGAAAGTTTGAGCATTTATTGTTGTGCTATGTATTAGCGGTTGTTGGGTAAAGAATGATATTAGTTCAAAAGTGAAACCCAGCATGAATTGTCATCGTTTTGATTTTGAATAAGCAATTAAATTCTTTTGTTATTTCACACTAAACACTACATCATAGATATATAATGTCTAGTTAGTGTTTGAAAAGAAATATGAGTAAGAAGCAAAACGCTATGATTGTTTCAGATGAACGGATCCATATGCTGGATTCGCTTTTCAGCACTATAGATACTGACATGGCAATATCGATGTCCTTTGTACGACGTGCACAAAAGACGTCGCTAGTTGAACTTGGGGAGAAGATTAGTGGCCTCAACACTTCAACTCTAAGACGCTATATGCAGCAGAGCTACCCTTGTATGCGGCCAATCCATGTGGTGGCGGCTATGTCTTGGGTCTTGATGGTACCGATGACAAGCTTTTATTATGCTTTGAAAGTAAGAGAGCACTATAGAGGAATGGATGATAAAGCGATTGAAGCGCTATATTGTGTTGGTCGTCTGCCTGAAGAGCAGTTTTATCTTTACCTCAAAATGGTTAGTAATTTAATGGGTAGTGAAGCAAGAGCACATTTTGATGTTTTCCAAGCTGAGCTTCTATCTGAAACAACACCGTCATCTTGTTATGATGACTTGCTTCCACCTAAAGTACTTGATATCAACTCATTTGCTATCGATTATTATCGTTCTATAGCCATTACTTTGAGGCGATTTCGGCAAGACAACAATATCCCTATTGATGTGATTGCCCGTGTTCTTGGTTTGACGGAACACCAATATGTGGTACTTGAAGATACGAATAAAATCAGAGATTTTTCTGTAGCTATTGGGTTTAGAGTAAAAGTAGGCTTCGAGCTATATTCACACGTCAATTTTACCTCAGAAATGCAACTATTCCCTCAGTTTCACCAACTACGCCAGCATCAGCACATCCGAGATTCATTAATTGTTGAGTCTTTTCGTCTTCTGAATACTAAGTCTAAAAGTTGTGCCTCGGATCTGTTGTCTGTTTTATCAAAAGTGTATATCAAAAATGAGACATAAGGCTGGGCAGTGAACATAATCAACCTAAAATACGCATTCACTCAGGTTGATTATGTTTATTAAAAAAATCAGAATACTAGTGAACTGTTTAGTTAAAGCTTTCTAAATTTTTTAGTAGTGTTTGCTGTGTTTCAGCTTGTGCTAACATGATCGCTGCTACTTTTTTAGGGTGTTGTAAGTGCACCAGATGATCCGCATTTTTTATTACCACTAAGTGGCTGTGTTTGAGTTGGTTTGAAAAGTTTTGTGCTGTTTGCATTGTCACATAAGGGTCAAATTCACCCACACAGACTGTACAGGGTACAGTGATGCTATGGATGTTACTTGGTGTATGAACGAGTAAACGCACTGAGTTTTCAAAGAACATATCGATTCTGTCCTGGGACATTGATGCAATGATAATCTATATTAAGTTGTGCTCAGTTCATCGGTACTAATTAATCGGATTATCCAGCTAATCTGTTTCGTAATGTTATAAAAATAAGAGGCTAAACTTGTATATCGAATGAAAAAAAATATATATTATGAACAAGATGTAAACTCATTGAATATTCTATTTGAATCTGTACCAATCTCGTCTTTTAGAAATATGGTGATGGAGCTACCTAATAAATTATCTGTAGACTTTAAACCATATGTCGTTTTCTATGTTTTTCTAAAACATAATCCTCAGTTGTACCCCTTTAAGGATAAAGAGCTAACGAGGTTATGGAAATTATTTATAATAAATGCAAAAAAAATAGAAGACCTTATGGAAAATAATATATATGGAGATAATTTTCACTCATTACTTAAATTTAGTTCTGGCCCTACTTTTTTCAATGCTTATGTTATCGACGATTGTGGAGATTTTATGGTATTGAATAAGAGTTTTTTATCAGAAGAAAAGGTTGCCCTTGTCGAAAATAAAGTCAGTAAAACTGTAAAAGATTTTTCCTTTCACTATTCAGCGCTAGTTAATTATCTTAATAATAAATTTTATAATATAAAATGGCAATGACCTGATAGACTTGTATCCCAAGAGAAATTATTTACGAAAATATGGTTACGAGTGCTAAGTTGATTTATTCTGTGGATACAGAAAACCACGGGTTTACCCGTGGATGAATGCTTTATCCAAAATTACCATCGCGAAGCGGAATAATTTTGGTCAACGCTTTAGCGTTGTAGCAGTAAGTACCACGGGCATGCCCGTGGGTATCTACTAATGTATGTTATATTTAGTGACTGTCGAAAATAGTTTAACTAATACTTGTTAATATATTGCAATTTGGAATAGATACCTATCATTCCTTAAGCAAGAATTTAAATAATAGAGCTGAGCTCTATAAAGTACAGACTTCGGCCCCGCATTGATTAGCTGTTTGGTTTGTTTCTCTCGATAATGGTTATGGATATTGCGAGAAACAGAATATCTTTCACTAGAAAAAAATTAGTTATCAACACACCGTCAGATAATTTCCAAGTGTTGGGTGTGGTGATTAAAAAACTCAAAGTTGTGATAAAAATGGCAGCTGCCGCTATGCCAGAATAAAAGGCAACTTTCTGATGTTTAATACCCACGATAAGCCCAATGGCGACAATGATTTCTGCTGTACCGATGATATTGGATACTGCTTGAACAGAAAAAAGGTCATACAACCAATTCATAGCGAAATGATTTTCGACTAGGGGTAGAATAAGTTTGGCTTCGGTTGGTGTGAATTTATAAATACCAATCCAAATTAGTACCAAGGAAACACCGAAAACGCCAATAAGGTAGCCAATGTTGTCTTTTCTTGTATTGTTTTCTACTGCATGCATGAAGTCATCTTCCTCTTAGTTAGTATAAAGAAGAAGACCCTAGAGATTATGAAAAAATTTCAAAGAGAACAATTACCTAACAAAAGTTTAGAGTACTATTTCGCGTTTTTTGTTCTGCTAGTTCATACTGTCTCTAATTTCCAAGTTGAAATAATGTATTCCAAGTTATCTTAACGAACTCGCTTATATGCTTATCTGCTCCATTACCACTGATCTTGTCTTCAAGAGGGTGTTCACCCACAACATCGGAGACAAACATCCCCGGTACGATTGTAATAGGATGAATGCTATCATTAACAGCTCTGAATATATGCGCGGTTTCGACATCGACAGAGCCTACACGGGCAACTTGCTGTTGTAATAGCCACTGCTTTGTTTCTACAAGAGGTGAGTCCACCGTTGTATTAGTACAAGATGCAGTATTTATATGTGAAAAATCACTTGGAATTAGGCTATTGCTGCTATTGAGATTTACATTGGAATTTTTGTAAGATGAATGATTTAGGTGGATATAGTCTCCCATTTGCGCGTCGCCTGTAATCCTTCCACCAGCTCCGCACATTATTATTTTTGTAAAACCTGAATCAGCAAACGTTTTTACTGCATCATAAGAAAGCTCACCATTGGGCATCCTTAAAGCTGCTACAGCTATGGATTTACCTTGTTTATTTAGCTTCGCAGAATCGAAAATAAAGGGGCCTATTTTATGGTTGATTGGGTTAAGTTTTTTATATCCTTCTCCCTCATTATCTCCAGATAGTTCGAATATTTGATTCGCGATAGATTCCATCACTTTCCATCGAGCGCCGACATAGAGAATCTTATTGTCAGCTTGAATTTGATCTAATTGGGATTTTAATTTTGCCAGCGATGAGGTTTTTAAGTCATCTATGTTGCCAATTGAGGTAAGTTTTTTAGCCACATCGACACCGGCAAAATGGAACTGAAGAATTTGGTGCTCAAGTCTTGTATGAGAACCAATTCCGGAGACTATAATCTTGTCTTCATTTGTTTGGTGATTTTTTACAAAATAGAAACGAGTTGATGTAGGAGAAGATATTTTGTAACACTTATCAAATCCTGTGTTTTTATAGTGAGCGGCAATGTCTTGATCACTTGAATTAAAAAGAAAAAACTCGGCACCAGACTTATTGATCAGATCAACCAATCCTGATGGGAGTCTGTTAGCAAGATAAGCGCTCACATTCATTGTATGATCTATCGAGTTGTCCGGTAAGTTTATGGCTGTGCCTTTAAGCACGGGTTTGGCCTCCAAATACTCTCCAATATTTGATGCAATAGATGTGGGTATTTCTCGTAAAGTTAACTGGCCCAAGCTATGCATTTTACCCGAGCCTATTCTTTTCTGGTCACTAACAGAGATATACCTTGAAGGGGCTTGAGAAGTGGTGAGTGACCGTACTATCTGGGAGCATTGATTATTCTCATATGGGTCCTTCCCTGCAAAACCAGCCCTTATTGCATGCATCCGATCTCCGGATTGTCGAATTTCTATCTTTAATAATGTTGGCATATGGTGCTTTTTAAAGTGATTCTGTTTATCGAGAGGGAGGTTACGGATACGTTTTATATTCAAATGAGAAGCTGTATTTGGTGTGTGTTGTTGTGCGAGTAATGCAGAACAAGAGCCTGTAGTTGATAACTTCATTATAATTTGTGGTTTTGTGGTAGGTGTAATGCTATCACCTAGAATTATGGTGTTATGAGATAAATGCCTTATAAATGAGATATGAGATTGAATACATCTTTAGGTGTTAATTTTATTTTTGCTGTGAAACTTTGAGGTGTTTGTATTCGTTGGAGGTAAGTGTGGATGGAAGCACGATGAATATCGTTCTTTAAATTTGCAAATTCAAAAAGCCCTTTTGCATAATTTGATTAGTGTATAGATTCTAATAGTTATGTTTGTGGCGTTTATTTATACAAATTTACAATTTAGCTGCAACGCAGATAACAAATCGCTGATGAAACCGTGAGACAGGACCACAAAGTTTTTGTTTTTTATACGTTTTGCTATATTGTATATGTACATATCTTTAGTACCTTTATTCAGTTTATTCGATGCTGATAATTAATGAACACCTTATTTTAAATTTACTGGCGGGTTCAGTAGAAGATTTAGCCACTGGCCGTAAAACTATGCTAGGTGGTAATGAAGTGGCAATGCTCAAATTCATGGTAGAGCACCCCAATGAACCACTAACTAAATACACTCTTCTAGAGCAGGTCTGGCATAAAAAAGGCGTGATTGTTGAAGAAAGCAGTTTACTCCATTGTATTTCAAGTTGTCGTAAAGCTTTACGTGACAAAGATGCTGCAATTATTAGTACTGTGCGAGGAGTAGGTTATAGGTTTAATGGCGAAATAAAGAACTATGAACCTAAACTTGTTACCCCCAAGAAAAAAGCTCAGCCTAGTAGTGATAAACCTCAAGCTAGAACAAACTGGTTGACTTTAAATGCGCATTCAGGAGCGTATCTAGCTACGTTTGCGTTAAGTGCTTTGGTAAGCCACTGGACGGTGCTTTCTTGGAACTCACCTTGGGTCGAAGCAGACTATACTGAAAATTTTTATGCGCAATGTACATTGTTGACTGTATCTCCTGTGATACTTAATCAAGTGCGTGCGTTTGAGACGGGTAATCAGGTGATTTTGGTTAAAGAAGATGGGTCATCTGTTAGCTATCGACCTAAAGATGTGGAAGTAGTGTGTGAATAAAAAACTTATTGTCGCTAGTATTGTAGCAGGCTGTTTTATGGGTGGTGTTTCTGCGTATATGAACTCACCAACGATAAACCGAAGTTATGAAAGTAAGACTGAGATTGTTGTTCCGACTCAGCAAGGAAGCAAACATATTGGATTACTGGCCCAACTTAATTTTAAGAGATCAGGTCAATATGAGATGTATTTTCTTACTGACGATCTTGTTGGTTTTAATGTTTCGGGTAAATATGGCTTTAGTTCTTTGGGGTTGTCCCTTATGCCAACGGCTTCTGAGAGTATTATTCCTCAAGATAAGAAACTCTCTATTGTTGAAACCATGTTTAGTCAGCATGGTATACACTCGATGGAGGAATTAAAAATCATTCGTTTGGATGATGATAAAACCATATTCGTCGCACCGAGATATTCATATCTGTATACAAGTGTCTATATTTAGTGGCTAATAATTAGTTTGGTTATATTGTATTTTTTTATTAAAAATCAATAATTTGATGTTTGTTAATTATGATTCATATTGAAACATCATCAAGCTGACAGTCTTCTAACTGTAGAGAAAAAATCTTAGGTATAAAATGTTCCAACAATTATCAACCTAAGAGACCTCATGTTAATCATCAACGAAAATTTGGTTTTCGATTCTGAGCAAGGATATATCCAAAATCTAAGCAGTAATGTGCGTTATCCGATAGGCATCAATGAGATTACGCTACTCAACTTTATGATTGAGCGTATTGGAGAAACTTTAACTAAAGATCAGCTTATGTACCATGTCTGGAAAAAGCGCGGTATTTTTGTTGAAATGAGCAGTTTAATGCACTGTATCTCCAGTTGTCGTAGAGCACTGGAAGACCGCTCTGCGGAGGTGATAAAAACCGTACGTGGTTCAGGCTACAAATTTATTGGCAATGTAGAGAGCTATCAGTCGGGTATAGAGCCTGTTGAAGTGAACATGAGCCTCACTGAGGTTGAACCTATAGGCGTTAGTGTAACTGAACAAACTGATGCCCAAAAATCTAACGGGCAAGGTCGGACGATATTGATGGCTGCGGGGCTATTTTTTTGTTCGGCATTAACCAGTTATTTAATTGCAGAGAGCATGCATTCACCTCTTTCCGATATATCTTTTGAACAAAAGCATTTTAATGCATGTTGGTTTGCTCCAGACAGCAGTGGTATCAAAGTGCGCTATCAAGACGTTAACTTGTATGACTTTGGTGAATTAACTTTGTTGGTTGATAAAGGCGGTCGCTCCTTGAGTTTTCGACCTAAAAGTGGAGTGTTGAGTTGTGAGTAAGTTAGCTGTTGTTATGATTATTTTAGTCGGTGCAACTCTAGGTGTACTCGCTTCTTACTTCAACAATAATAGCATTAATAGACATATGAGTAGCCACACTGCTGCTTATATATCATCGGTCGATCCAGATAATGGCTTTGGTATCACATTACCATTAAGAGTCGATCTCATGCTTAAAGAAAATAGCACCTACGGTGTATATGCTTTGCTACCCAAAAGTAGGGTTGGTTATTCTAGTTCAGGATGGTACGAATTAGATAGTGATGGAATTTTTTTTACAATGAGGCAACACAGGCGGTTAAATATAGAACCACTGCGAAATGGAGTGATCGAACAGCTTTTTGTTAGACCTGGAGCATTTGATGGTCATATGAAGCTAGTCAAACTTGATGAGCACAGTGCTGCGCTAGTAGGGAGCAAAGTTGCACTACACATGATTTATTAAATTTATAAGACCAGCTTCATTGACAAAATGACCTTTAGCCCTCCAAGTGAACTTCGGTCTAGCGTCAATTTGCCTCGATAGCTATGAGCCATTTCACTAACAATATTAAGGCCAAGGCCTGTTCCTGGTGTGGTTTCATCCAAGCGAACGCCGCGATGGATCACCTGGGCCAGTTTTTGCTCGGGTATGCCAACTCCATCATCTTCTATGATGACATCAATGGTCTCGGAAGTTTCACTATTTTCAAGAGAGTGTACACGAATAATACTTTTGGACCATTTATAGGCGTTTTCAATAATGTTACCCAACATTTCATTAAGATCAGTTTGCTCCACCGCTACATTTAAATCGCTATCGAGCTCATTAATAAGGCTGATACCACGATCGGAATAAACTTTATCAAACGCCATGGAAATGGCGTCGACTCGTTTTGATGGGCAGGAACTGACGGATAAGATATTTTTTGCTCCAGCCATTCTTGCTCTAGCTAAGTGGTAATCAATTTGATTTTGTATTTGGTCTAGAGAAGGGCGCAATTGCTCTTGAATTACGGGATCTTTTGTCGCGACTTCGTTTTTGAGTACTGAAAGTGGAGTTTTTAGAGCATGAGATAGGTTACCAGCGTGGTGACGAGCTCGTTCAAGTAGTTCTTGATAATGGAAAACAAGCGCGTTTAAGTCTGAAACGACAGGTGACACTTCCTTTGGGTACTCTTGATCTAATTGAGTTTTTTTTCCTGAACGTAGCTGAGAAAGTTCCTTATGCATTTTACTTAGCGGGCTTAAAGACCACTGAACCTGGATGGTAATTAAGGTTAAAACACCAATATAAAGTAAAGCGAGAATAAACCATAGTTGCCCCATTAAATTACGAACTGTATCTTCTATAGGTTGTTGGTCCATACCGATAGTGACTTTAATAGGGCCAGAATAGTCAGGGTAATATAAGGTTGAGTCGATGTGGATCAGTTTTTCATCGCGCGCACCTAGCAAGTCATGTTCATTCTTGGAAGTAAGAGTCTTGTCCCAAAGCGAACGCGAGCGAAGCAAAGCCTTGCTGGTTTTAGCAGACCAATAAAATCCGCTGTAAGGCCGAGTAAAACGTGGATCGGAGAGGGGAGAGGTTAACTTAAGATTACCCTTTTCATCTGCTTCAAGAGCTGCGGCAATTTCATCCATATAAATGGCAAGCTGCTGTTTAGTATCTTCTTGCATGTAGAGATAAACTTGAGAAGGCATCATGATACCAGCAGCAATGATCATTGCTGTCAACCAAACTATTGCAGCAAGGACAAGGCGGCTTTTAAGGCTGAGCCGTTTGAGCAATCGTACTTTACTAATCGGCATTAAGCTGATATCCCAAACCTCTCACCGTTTTGATAACTTTAGTTGAGATTTTTTTCCGGATACGACCAATAAAAACCTCGATAGTATTGGAATCGCGGTCAAAATCCTGTTTGTAAATATGTTCGACTAGTTCACCGCGCGATATGACTTTTTCAGGGTTATGCATAAAGTAGGCAACGACTTTATACTCCAAGGCTGTTAAGTCGATTGGTTGGCCTTGCCACATGACTTTAGATGTGCGTGTGTCTAGACTCAGGCTGCCCATCTGCATCACAGGCGAGGCGTTTCCAGAAGCGCGCCGAAGTTGAGCACGAATACGAGCAATTAGTTCAACCATTTCAAAAGGTTTGGTTTGATAGTCATCGGCACCGGCGTTAAGGCCCTCTACTCGCTGTGTAAGGCCGTCTCGTGCACTAAGGATGATGACGGGAGTATTTATATTTTCGTCACGGATGCCTTTTAAAACGGTTAATCCATCCAATTTGGGTAAGCCTAAGTCGAGAACAATTACATCCCATTCTTCCGATGTCGCGCGATAGAGAGCATCTATTCCATCGTTCGAAAGCTCAGGAACCCAACCATTTTTCTCCAAAGATTCGATAATTTGCTCGCCTAGGCGAGGTTCGTCTTCCACTACAAGTATTTTCATCGCGCTGTCTTTTAGTTTCTTAAAGCTTGTTTGACATTATGACCTTCAATCAGAATCATTTCTAAGGTCTGAGCATTGTATTCAACTTTAATGATGTTGTTATTGTAATTGAGCTTAAGTTCATATATCCAAATGTCGTCATCTTCATCCAGTTCAACTTTGATGATACGACCGTGAAGATCTTTCTCAACAGCAGCATAAAGTTCTGAGAATGGACGAATATAGCCTTGACGTACTGCATCATAGACTTCATCTTGATCTTCTTCGATTTCAATTTGTGTCCCTGCATGCTGAATATCCTGCACCAAAGCATGTCCATCTTTATTTGGCTCGGCTTTGGCGAATACTGGAGCACTGGTAAGCATACAGAGCGTGCTAATAAGTAAGCCAATTAACTGCTTATGAAACATCGCGTTATCTTGTTAGAAGTTCTATGAGTGAGTATAACGAATTTTTTCTGAACACAAAGTGAATGTTGGTCAGCATTTATTAGGTTTGCTGAGCTAACATTTTAGTTCGTCGGCAAATATCTTGTCACGTACTTTCCAAAACCGTCCCGACTTTCTGGCTATCACAAATTGCGGTGGTCTAAAGCGGTGCTGATGCTTAACTACCTTATTTGGAGACAGTTCATTAAAAGGTCTATGTTTATCTGCAAGGTGAGCTCTTACAAACTTATTTTTAAAGTCTTGTTTCTGTTTCGGAGTCGTTAGTGACCAAAATTCATGCACTTGAGCCTGGTTTTCACCAAAGTAAGATACTTTAAGACTGTTTTTACCTTTATCGTTTTTGTGTAGTGTTAGGTCCATAGATAAACACTCAAATACCAAAGCATCTTTAAGTTTTAATGCCTCTTTAAGCTTTTTGTCAGGATCAACTAATGTGGCATCACATTCATGACATACCCGCGCTGCTATGTCGTTATCTGCACCACATTCATTACAATATTTTGCTCTGAATCGGTAATTACAGTGTTCTCGTTCTTGGGTGACTTCGTCTTCTAAATAGCCTTGACATTTCCGGCCATAATGCTCGACTAAAAATCCATTATTATCTAACTTTCCCCAAAAATTATTGTTGAAGCCACATGCAGGGCAAGGGATGGTAATAATTTCGCTATCAGATGCTGGTTTAGTATCTCCAACTTCAGGTTGATAGAGGTCATAACTGTTTCCTGCATAGTCGAGCACTAAGCATTCTTTTTTTCCTGGAGATAAACGAAGACCTCGGCCAACGATTTGTTGGTACAAACTAATGGATTCAGTGGGCCGCATAATTGCAATAAGATCGACATGCGGTGCATCAAAACCAGTTGTTAAGACAGAAACATTCACTAAATATTTAATTTTTTGTTGTTTAAATTCTTCGATAATAGAGCTGCGTTCAGTTGCTGAAGTGTCGCCAATTACAAGTGCTGATTCCGTTTTAGGAAGTAAAGATAAGATTTCTTGTGCATGTCGTACAGTAGAAGCAAAGATCATGACACCTTGCCTGATACGAGCAAGGTGTATGATTTGCAAAACAATTTGAGGTGTGGCACGTTTGTCTTGGTCTATGACCATATCCAACTCGGCTTCCTTATATCTTCCTGTATTTGATGGTTTTAACTGAGAGAAATCATAGCTGAGAATTGGGGTATCCATCATGCGGGCTGGGGTGAGAAAGTTTTCATCTAGCAGGTAACGAATCGGCAGCTCAAAAATACAATCTCGAAAGAACCTAGGCTCTTCTGTTCTGACCAATCCACGAGTGTGATATTGATAGATCCAGCCCATACCTAGTCTATAAGGAGTAGCGGTAAGACCAAGCACCTTAATGCCTTGATTTAGCTTTCGCAAATGGCCGATGACTTTTTGGTAGTTGGTGTCTTTGTTGTCTGCAACCCTATGGCACTCATCAATAACCAAAAGAGAAAACTGATTTTTAAAATCATCCAGATTTCGCACTACGGATTGAACAGAGGCAAATACCACCTGTTGTTGTGTTTCTTTTCTACCTAAGCCCGCAGAATATATGGCTCCTTGGAGTTTATAACCTTCATACTTTGCATGATTTTGTTCAACCAGTTCTTTTACATGAGCTAGAACCAATACTTTTCCTTTTGCTAGCCTTGCAAGCTCAGCAATAACCAAACTTTTTCCTGCACCAGTCGGAAGGACTAATACCGCTGGACTTGAGTGTTTACGAAAATAGTGGATTACGGCTTTCACTGAATCGGCTTGATAAGGTCTTAATGTATACATAAATCGTGTGAAATTACTCAACTATTTCAAAAAGCACTCTATAATACCTCACTTGATATAGATGAGGTAATCATGCGTTTAGATAAATATTTATGTGATGCGCTGGGTGCAACCCGAAAAGAAGCAACAAAGATCATCAAAAGTGGTGATGTTACAGTTAACAAGACGGTGCAGAAAAGTGGTTCGGTTAAATTAACCGATACTTGCATTGTTGAGTGGCAGGGCCGAGAGATACACAAACCTGGCCCTCGTTATATCATGCTATTCAAACCTGAAGGTTTTGTTTGTTCTCATGAAGATGGATTTAATCAGACTGCCTTCATGTTATTGGATGAGGTTAAAATGGAAGATCTCCATTTTGCTGGCCGTTTAGATGTGGATACGACAGGTTTAGTGCTTATCACTGATGATGGCCAATGGTCTCATCGTATTACTTCGCCAAAACACAAGTGTGCAAAGACTTATCGTGTGTGGCTTGCTGACCCTATTGGTTCCAATTATGTTGAAAAGTTTTCTGAGGGTATAGAGTTGCGTAATGAGAAATCGGCAACTTTACCCGCTAAACTGGAGATTGTTGACCAAGATGAAAATGAAGTGCTACTAACCATCACGGAAGGTAAGTATCATCAAGTGAAACGAATGTTTGCGGCTCTTGGGAATAAAGTAGAGCACTTACATCGAGAGCGTATTGGCCAGATAACGTTGGATAATGATTTAGAACCTGGCGAGTACCGTTGCCTAACTCAAGAAGAAATCGACTCAGTTTGGAATTAGTACCTTAAAATTGGAAATAGTTTAGTTCCAAATAGGAAGTGGTTTTTTATATATTGTTGGCTCAATATAATGCAGCTAAATAGGATATCTGTATTTAGCTGCTTTCTGTTTGGCTCTATTGTAGATGGTTAGCAGTCCCAAACACTATATGGAGGCTTATGTCTAATCACGCTCTAACCTCAACACCTTCTCAAAAAATAACGTTTTTACTTTTTTGCGTGCTGGGAGCTGTCGGAGCTCTAACGCCTCTTGCTATTGATATGTACCTACCGGCTATGCCGAACCTTGCTCGTGATCTGGGAGTTTCTGAAGGGGCAGTGCAGATTACTTTGACAATTTACACGGCGGGTTTTGCGATAGGGCAATTAATTCATGGTCCTTTGGCTGACAGCTTTGGTCGTAGGCCAATTCTGATTCTGGGAGTGATTTTATTTGCAATTGCATCGGTCATCAGTGCGACAACAAACGGAATTGAGGCCTTGATATGGATTCGTGGGATCCAAGGTTTTTCCGGTGCTGCCGCCGCAGTGGTTATCCAAGCCATTGTTCGAGATATGTTTGATCGTGAAGATTTTACTCGTGCAATGTCTTTTGTCACTTTAGTGATTACCATCGCACCTTTGGTAGCGCCAATGTTAGGTGGGTATATTGCAATATGGTTTGGCTGGCGTGGTATTTTCTGGGTATTGGCAATGTTTTCTGTGGTTGTGATTGCGCTGGTGTTATGGAAAATACCAGAGACATTGAGTGACGAGAATAGGCAGCCTCTTCGTTTTGCTTCAACATTAAGAAATTACCTAAGTTTATGCCGTAATCCCGTCGGTGTGGGGTTAATACTCTCTGGTGCGTTCTCTTTTGCTGGTATGTTCTCCTTTCTTACCGCAGGTTCCTTTGTCTATATTGATATTTACAATGTTAAGACCAACGAGTTTGGCTATCTATTTGCGTTGAACATTATCGCAATGATAATTATGACCATGATAAATGGGCGTTTTGTTAAGAGGGTAGGCTCACATGCAATGCTTAGGTTTGCATTAACCATTCAACTCTTTGCTGGAATTGGGTTATTTTTTGGATGGGTGCTTGACCTAGGTCTATGGGGCACTGTACCTTTCGTGGTCCTTTTCATCGGTACAACAGCCACAATCGGTAGTAATACAATGGGGCTGCTGTTAAGTGGTTATTCAACCATGGCCGGAACCGCTTCTTCACTTGCGGGTACACTCCGCTTTGGAATAGGCTCGGTGATGGGTGGGGTCATTGCATTAATGCCTGATGGTGTTGTTTGGCCAATGATTAGTGTTATGACGGCGTGTTCAATATTATCCGCGACGTTTTACTGGATACTTGGAAGAAAGGCGTAATGTCTCAGTATACAATTGAAATTCAAAACTTAGTTAATTGTGCATTGCAGGAACTAGCAAATGAGCACAAATCAGGGAAAGCTGTTGATGCGCCTGTTTCTAACAATCATTATTTGGTGCGTTGGGTGACAAAGGCCTTAAAGTCACAGCGTTTTCACCGTTGTGTCATGGATGATTTAACTCGGTGGCAGAAAGAAGGGCGTTCTAAAGGCAATGATGCAGCGTTGATGAAGACATTTCAGCGTATTTCTAGATTCTATGCGAATTTTTTCCCAGCCTCTGCTCTTGAACGTAAGATAAAAGATAGTGAAATAAATAATTTTTTGGATTATGTGGAAGAGCAGGGCTGGGAAGTCTCGACTTCAGAACCTCTTCTTAACTGCGGGAAAGTTCAAATATTTACGGAAGGCCCTAACTCATTTGCGCTTTGTTCGAAACAATGTGATGACTGTTTTGATGGGGAAGAGCTAGTAAAACCCATGAACTGGTTCGTACGTGGAAATCATGCTCAATTTATAGAAATGGCAGCAAATGCTGGCTTTATGCTGCACAAAATCACGGATTATAAATCTAATGTCAAATACCATGGAGAGTACTTGGTTTATCCCGCAAACCAAGGAGAACGACTGGCTGAAATACCGCTTGGGTATCAAATTTAGACTTATATTTGTGAAGTGACTCTTCACAATACTGAATGAAAGTGTCTGAGCTTGATGTGCCCTCAAACATCAGGTGGAAAAGCCATACACTATAAAAGTATTAAAATAGAGTCACTACATGAAAATATTAACTTTTCTCACAATACTGTGCCCAATGTATGTGTTAGCAGGCGATTTTACCCAAATATCTGTTTTTGGCGATAGTCTTTCCGATTGTGGAAATAAATTTGCTGTTTCCCATCAATTTAATTCAGCAACCGAAGGTGCGTTGCTTGCATCAACATCAGTGCCAAACTGGCAAGGTAGGGCAAGTAATGGTTGGGTATGGACAGAGTATCTTGCTCAGCTTCTAGAACTTCCTCCTCTATCACCAGCTCGAATTGAAATCAATACTGACATTCATGTTGAAAAGCTAAACGAAAAGATTTCATATTTCATTCATTTGAAGTCTCAAAAAGGAAATAACTGGTCGGTCGGTGGAGCGATGGCATTACCTGGGAATTTTAATAATCTTAGTAAAGGTGAAGGAGTCCTTTCTTTTACAGGTGGCAATATTCTACCCAATTCATCTGCTCAGATATCAAACCGTATCAATGAAAAAGGTTTTTTCGATAAGGGAACCATAGTTACCTATATGTTAGGTACTAATAATATGTGGTACAGCTTGTATGGCGATTTGGATCAAACAGGACCTCAAGCTGCAAAGTTAGCAGCCTCTGATATCAATCACCTTATTCAGTATCATGCTGAAACGATAGTTATTGCCAATATACCTGATTTATCTGATGCTCCATGGCTTAGAGATAAAGCACATAAAGCTGATGAATTCATTAACAGTTTTAATCGTATACTCAAAGAGCGGGTTAGACTTATCGAACAGGCAAATCCAAGTAAGAATATTATTTATGTTGATGCTTATGCTTTCTACAAAAAAATAAAAAATGAGGTTTTAGACTCAGGTGTTTACGAAGACAAGGAACTTAATATCAAAATAACCAATATTAAAGATGCCTCATTTCAAGTAGAAAAGGGAAAGGTTATTGGTAATCCAGAGCAATTCTTATATTGGGATGGGATTCACCCCACAACTAATATACACAAGCTTTATGCCAAGTATGTAGCTAATGCTATTCAAAACAGTTATTGGAATGAACGTTCAAGTGAGCTTACAGCGAATTCTGTTTAGCTTTTTTAACGATGGCTTTCACCATGCCTTTGAAAATAAATCTATGAGCAGGCATCATAGCGAACCAATAGAGGAGTCCTCTAAATCCTTGAGGGTGCCACCATGCAGTGACTTCAAGTCTGCGGATGTGACCTAAGTCTTGCAATGAAAACTCTAGACGTCCCAAACCAGGGGCTTTCATACCAAATAATAAAGATAGAAACTTATTGTCCTCACAACGAATGACTTTCCATGAGTCAATATAGTCGCCCACTTTAAGCTGAGGACCTAATGGGGATCGCCTAGCTGGGAAGCCAGCACCCAATAGGATATCGAGCCATTCTCTAATGCGCCAAAGCAGGCTAGCATAAAAGTAACCTTCTTGAACGCTGCCAATTTTTTGGATCACTTTCCAAAGCTCTTCAATACTAATTTGTGTATATATACATGCCCCAGTCTGCTTCGCATAATATCCGTAGCCTGGCTGCCAACGCTTAAATGCTGTAGGGTCAAACCCCCAAACCTCACTTTTAATGAAGTTACTTTCTTTTGCGATACTTTTGCGAGTCATTTCTTCAAACCCGATTAAGTTTTGCGGATAACGCTGATGGATGGCTTGCCAATCTGCGACAAAGTCATGCTTCAATCCAGAAATCAATGCAGTTCCAATAGATGTAGGAACTGAAGTTACTATACCGAGCCAGCTCGAGGCAAATTGAGGTGTAAGTAAATTAGTAGAAAAAATCCGTATGGGCTTATTAATCACTTTACTGATTAAATTGAATTGCTCTTTATAGCTGAGAATATCTGGACCACCAATTTCAAATAAATTGTGTGTTGTCGGTGATTCTTTTATCAGTTCGACTAAGTAGTAATTAAGATTGTCTAGATCGATAGGGTTGGCTCTAGATTCAATCCATTTGGGGGTTAGCAACAAAGGCATATTAAAGATAAAATCTCGCATGATTTCAAATGCAGCTGATCCTGGCCCTATGATCACTCCGGCTCTGAGTTCAGTGACAGGGTGACCTGCTTGACGAATAATATCTCCTGTCATTCGCCTTGCTTTGAGATGCCTCGAATTACCTGTTAAAGGCTGAAGAGAGCTGAGATATATGACATGTTTGACGTTACTGAGTTTAAGTGCTGCTTTAAAATTAGTGGCAAGTGACAGTTCATAAGTAAGAAAATCATGACCATGAGCCATTCCATGAACCAGAAAATAGACAACCTCAAACTGCGCAACAATATTTATTGTTTCCTGCTGATTAGCCAAATCAAGATAAATAAGGTTAAGATTCTTGTGATTCTCGACTCGATCTCGAAGATAGTCAATTTGTCGTGCAGCAGCAGTGACATGATAGCCCCTGGCGCAAAGTATCGGTAGTAGTTGAGAACCAACGTAACCAGATGCTCCCAGTACCAATATTTTTTTCATGGCATACCCTAGTAGGTGAAAGCTCTTTATTTTCAGGCTTAGTTGTAGTGCAGAAAAATTATTTTTAGCACACTTTATTATACTTATTCACATGATAAGACAGGTAATAATGGTCGAATAAATGATGGTGGTAATGCAAGTTTAATATTGATTTAGTTCCAATTTTTTGGACAAGATCTGTATATGCACCAGACTTGCACTGTTGAGCTAATGAAAATTAGAACGTATCTTGTGATCCACTATCCAAAATACTTTCTCAAAGCGATGTTTTAGTGTAGATTCACAGTCCAATTTTAAGAATTGTGAGAACTTTAATGCTGCAACTAACAGACCTTTGTAAAGGTTATGTGGATGGTGGGGAGTTTCACCCTGTTCTGCAAGGTGCTGAGTTGTCATTAGAGCAAGGTGAGCAGATAGCTCTCATGGGGGAGAGTGGTTCTGGCAAGAGTACACTACTTAATCTGATAGCCGGATTAGATATAGTCGATTCCGGTGAAATCCAATTTCCTAACTTTTCGATGCATCAAATTGGCGAAAATCAGCGTACAGCTTATCGGCGAAACAACATTGGGCTCATATTCCAACAGTTTAATTTAATCCCGACTCTAAATATTGCTGATAACATCCGTTTCTGTCGTCAATTAAAGGGTTTATCGGAAGATGTAGCATTATGGCGTCAGATCCTCTCTTCGTTAGATCTTATGCCGCTTCTAGGCCGATATCCTGAAGAAGCTTCTGGTGGACAACAGCAGCGAGCTGCCATTGCTCGCGCTTTGTATATGGAACCTAAATTATTGCTCGCGGATGAGCCGACGGGCAGTTTAGATGAAAAAAATGCTGAAGCTGTAATGCGCCTGTTGACTAGTCTAACTCGTCAACTAAAGTGTACGCTATTATTGGTAACCCACAGTGAGCGTGTTGCTGCTCATATGGAAGGGAGGGTGCGCCTCCAAGGAGGGCTGCTTCATGTTATGGCCCGTAATTAAAGCACTTTTGGGCCATTACAGACGCTATCCTTTTCAAATCCTTCTTGTCTGGCTTGGTCTTACCTTAGGTGTCTCACTTCTTGTTGGAGTGACTTCGATTAATGACCATGCAAAAAAAAGCTACCAGCATGGTGAAAAACTTTTTTCTAATCCTCTTCCTTATCGTATTCGACCCAAGCATGCAACAAACAAAATTCCACAAGGTTTTTACGTCCAATTACGCCGTGATGGCTTTAACCAATGTGCGCCCTTTGAGCAATTGCGTCTAAATATTAGTAATGGTTCAGAATTAATTTTAATTGGTTTGGATCCCGTTGCCATGTGGCAATTCCATCATGCCTTAAATTTAAAAGACTTCCTATCGCTCCCACTGATGACGCCTCCACATCCAGTAATGGTAAGTGCTGATCTTGCCAGCTATATGGACTGGCAAGATGGGGATAAAATCATTTTGAATGATGGGAGTTCGCTTGGGCCTATTATTGTGGACCAGCGAGATTTAATACAAGGGACACGGATAATCGCAGATATTTCACTAACAAGGATGCTAGAGCGTCGTTCTGGTATTTCAGTTATTGCATGTGGTGAAATGCCGGCTGCGAAACTTACCCATCTTAAAAATTACTTACCTGATGGAATGAGTATCACGAGAAACTCTCGTGCTGAGCTAGAGTCTTTAACCAAAGCATTTCATATGAATTTAAGTGCGATGGGAATGTTGGCATTTTTAGTCGGATTATTTATTTTTTATCAGGCGATGTCTTTGTCTTTAACTCAAAGGCAGCCTCTTGTTGGTATTATGCGTCAGACGGGGGTTTCTGGAGTGCAGCTAGCATTAGCGCTTTTTTTGGAGCTTTTATTGCTAATTTTGGCAAGTTGGTTGTGTGGCAATATTTTCGGAATAGTCCTAGCTAACCAATTAATACCCGCAGTTTCTGAGAGTTTGCGTGACCTTTATGATGCAAATGTTGGGCTTTTAGTCTCTTGGAGTTGGCCTTCGGCTATATATAGCTTACTTATGTCTATATTAGGAGCATGCCTGACATGTGCATGGCCCATAGTGCGCTTATTACGCTCTCAGCCGATCCGACTTACAGCTCGACTTTCATTAGTTCGTTTTGCTGGAACAGAGTTTTCTCTCCAAGCTGCATTGGCATGCGTATTGTGTGTTGTGGCTATAGCGATTTACCAGTCCCCTCAGACACAAGAGTCTGGTTTCTTTATTATTGCGTTAATGTTGGTGAGTGTCGCTTTATTTACCCCATATTTCATTTGGAAACTTTTTGACAGCCTTTCATATTTACTCAAATGGCCTAGGGTCCGTTGGTTTTTTTCTGATGCGGCGGCTAGCATGAGTTACAGGGGAGTAGCCACAATGGCTTTTATGCTCGCCATGGCCGCTAATATTGGTGTCGAGACGATGGTGGGGAGCTTTCGTGATACGACGGATAAATGGCTTAGCCAACGTTTAGCTGCTGATCTCTATATATATCCCAGTAGCAGCTCAGCGACTAGGATGAGTAGCTGGTTATCCGAACAACCCGAAATTGAATCGGTTTGGTGGCGTTGGGAACAACAAACAAACTCGGAAGATGAAGCAATTCAGGTTGTCAGTACTGGTCATTCGGATGGCGAATGGGATTCACTTACCGTTAAAATCGGCATTCCAAATTATTGGTATCATTTACACCATTCTAAAGGTTTGATGATCAGCGAATCAATGGCTATTAAGCGTGGTATTCGCCCAGGAGACTATATCGATTTATTTGGTCAACAAGGTAAAGGTTGGCAGGTGGTGGGTGTTTATTACGACTACGGTAATCCATACAACCAGATAATGTTGTCACATCCTAATTGGCTCAAAGTCTTCAAAGATAGCGGTGCTGTAACTTTAGGTGTGATATTAGAAGAGGGCGTCAATGTGGCGGGCCTTAAAAGCCGTTTAGAGTCTGTATTTCGTGTGGGCGCAGAGCGAATCTATGATAATACTCATATACATAAGAAAGCAATGAAAGTATTTGATAGAACCTTTTCTATTGCAGATACTCTCGGAAATATCACGCTTGTAATTGCAATATGCGGTATTTTCTTCGCTAGTCTTGCTGGAGAGATTTCCCGACAAAGGCATATTTCACTGTTAAGGTGTCTAGGTGTGTCTGGTAAAGAGTTAGTCATGATGGGGAGTTTGCAACTTTTTGTTTTTGGAGTAGTTTCAGTAGTAATTGCGTTGCCACTCGGTTTAGCTCTGGCTAGTTTAATAGTTGATATTGTAATGAAGCGGTCGCTTGGATGGACGCTTGAACTTCAATTTATGTCGGGAGAATATTTTCAGACCAGTTTAATGGCAATGTGTTCTCTTATTTTGGCAGGAGCCCTACCTACTTTGCGAATGATTCGGCATGCTCCAATGAAGTTTGTACGGAACTCTTTATAAAATGAGAAAAACTGTAATCTACCGACATGTAATGCTGTTTTTCATCGTGCCCCTTGTATCTACCGCAGTGGTTGTTGGTGTTATATATCAACATTATTTTGGACAGGCTATTACTCCACAACGATATTATCTATCTCAGGCTCAAAGTGTATTTGAACCTGTGTTACCTAATGAACCGGTAAAACTTCCTGATGACTTTAGTTTTCACAATCAATATCAACATGAACGTTGGCATTATTTTGCCAACTTAGAAGATCAAAATGGTGAACAGTATAGTGTCCAATGGACCTACGCTAGAGTAGCAACGGATGATAGAGACGGCCAAGGTTGGCAAGATCCCCATTTATATATTTCTTATGTGGTGATATCAAGTGATAAACAAGTATGGAAAGAGCAACGCCTTGCTAGAGGTGGTATTGGTCAAGCTGGCTTAATTCGGCAACCCTTCCAGCTGTGGATTGATAATTGGCAGTTGCGTTCATCTGGTAGAACGCCATTCCCCGGAGACCTATATCTTGCTGGTGATCGTTTTGATATACAACTAAAAATAAAAGCTCAAGCTCCCTGTGCTTTACCGGGAGAAAGAGGATACGTAGAAAAATACCCTTTACTATCTGTTGCATCCTATAATTTTGCTTGTCCATTTCTTAAAGTAGAAGGAGAGTTAAAGCTTGAAAAACATGATCTAAAGATTGTAAAAGGTCAAGGTTGGATGAGCAAAGAATGGGGAACTGGCTTATTCAGAGGGATCAATAATCATTTGGATTGGTTTACATTTAACCTAGATGCAGAAACCGTACTATCAGTAAGTCTCTATCGTCAGTCACAAACGACGGCTTATTGGAGAGGGGAATTGTTCCGTAGTAGTGGCCATGTGACCAATTTATTGCCAGAAGATATTCTAATACAGCCTACTGAGTTTTCTTATCTCACCAATGGTAAACGGTTACCGATAGCATGGAAGATAGAAGTGAAAAAACTTAATATCAATCTGGCTGTAAAAGCGAGTAATACCGCGTTGTGGTTGCCTTTCGTTATACCCTATTGGCAAGGCCCTATCAAAACATATGGATCACATGAAGCTTCCGGTTTTATGTTGTTAATGGGTTATTGAGTCGAAAAACCATCATAGTTCCTATATTTCTCATAAGAGTGGTTGTTTACATTGGTAATTCTCTGAATTTACCTATAATTAAGACAGGAATTAACGTGGTGTTACACTTTGTTTATCGGAAATTTCGAAGTGTTACATCCAAACAAGCGATTTTTCCTTAGGGATATCTATGCGTAAACTCAACTCTATTGTTTGTTCATCGTTTATTAACATAATAATTAAAGGGACGATATCATGAATGATATTATTCGCCATTTTTTCAAAATGGAGTCGGCTGGGGGAATTCTTCTTGTTATTGCAGCAGCAGTTGCTATGGCCATCGCCAATACACCTCTTAATGAGACATACCAAACAATATTGCATTCTTATGTATTTGGTATGTCGGTTTCTCATTGGATAAATGATGGTTTAATGGCGATATTCTTCTTTCTCATTGGTCTTGAAGTTAAGAGAGAATTGTTAGAGGGAGCGCTAAAATCTCGCGAAACTGCTATCTTTCCTGCAATAGCTGCTGTTGGTGGAATGTTGGCTCCAGCACTCGTTTATGTTGCATTTAACTATAATGATACTGAGGCTATTCGGGGTTGGGCCATCCCAGCTGCAACAGACATTGCTTTTGCGCTAGGAATTATGGCGCTACTAGGGAATCGTGTCCCTGTTAGCCTTAAAGTTTTTTTACTCGCATTGGCCATCATTGACGATCTTGGGGTCGTTGTTATTATTGCACTTTTCTACTCAGGGGATCTGTCTACAACGGCATTAGGTGTTGGCTTTGCAATGACAGCTGTATTATTTATGCTTAATTCAAAGAAGGTCACCAAATTAACTCCGTATATGGTAGTAGGTGCAATACTTTGGTTTGCTGTTCTTAAATCTGGGGTGCATGCAACTTTAGCTGGTGTTGTGATTGGCTTTGCGATACCTCTAAATGGTAAGAAAGGAGAGAAATCTCCACTCAAAAGAATGGAGCATGGGCTTCATCCCTATGTTGCTTTTGGTATCTTACCTATTTTTGCCTTTGCCAATGCAGGTATTTCTCTCTCAGGTATTTCTATAGATGGACTGACATCAATGCTACCTTTGGGAATAGCTCTAGGTTTATTGATTGGTAAACCAATTGGTATCTATAGCTTCAGCTGGCTTGCAGTGAAGGCAGGTGTAGCCAGACTCCCAGAAGGTATCAACTTTATTCATATTTTTGCAGTATCAGTGCTTTGTGGTATCGGTTTTACGATGTCAATATTTATATCTTCGTTGGCATTTGGGCAAGTTAACCCAGAATATGACACTTATGCGAGGTTGGGGATTTTAATGGGGTCGACCACCGCTGCGATTATTGGTTACATCCTCTTGAGTATATCATTACCAAAAAAAGCAAAGCTGGCGGATAAGCCAGCGAGTCTATAAACTAGTTGAATTGGCAGCTTAAAAAGCGCACCTCAGATGAGGTGCGCTTTTTATTTTATTAATGTGATTATTTTTCAATAATACTGAATATATTCCATTCTTCGACGACTTTTTCGCTTAATCCAACAACGGTAGCAGTCACTCGTCGATTGGTTGCATGAGCGACCTCATCATCCCCCTCATTCTCCAATAGGCTTTCTCCAAAACCCACTATCGTTACACGTTCTGGATCTATACCGTAATATAAAAGTTCATCTTGTACTGCATTAGCTCTTTGCTCGGATAATGTGTAGTTATAAGCCTCTGGGCCGATTTTACTTGTGTGCCCCTGTACTTCAATTGAGGCAGATTTATATTTTTCCAAAAAATCTGCCATTGTTTGTATCTGATCTTCAAAAGCAGAATTAATGTCATACGAGTCGTGAGCAAATAGAACTCTTAAAGCAAGTTCTTCTTCCTCTTTTAAAAATTTAGCGCAGCCATCATTATTAATTTCAGCACCTTCAAGAGTATCTGGGCATAAATCCCTGGCATTTATAACCCCATCCCTATCATCATCGAGTAAGTCAGCTACTTGGATCGCATTAGGAGTGGAGATATAGTCGTATTCATCTGCCAATGATGTATTAGATAGTGCAATACTTATTGTGGTGAGTATGTAAATGTTTATATTTTTCAATTTCAATACTCCACCTGCTCAGCCCAATCGGATGGTACGTCGACTAACAAAGAGTCAAGTAAATTACCAGTAGTATTCATCACACGATATTTTGCATATTGTTCAGAATAATGGGCATCAAGGTAGTCTTTTCGTGCTTCAAACAATTCGTTTTCTGTATTAAGCAGATCAAGCAATGTTCTCTGACCGATTTGATATTGTTTTTTGTAGGCAATTACGGTTTCTGAAGCTGAATCAACGTGGTCAGAAAGAAAGTTTTTTTGTTGTAGAGTTAGATCTAGCGCACTCCATGAAAGCCTCAGACTTTCCTCTACCTGGCGAAATGCATCGTCACGTAGATCTTTAGCCCTATTTAACTGATATGCTGAACGTTCTGTAAGGTCTTTATCTGAACCACCATTATATAGGTTATAGTTTAATCTGAGCATGGCTAGAGATTCATCACTACTACCGATGTTTCCTCCAGCATCATCCCGCCATGTTTGGCTAGCTTCAACAGATATGGTTGGGAAATTTGAGCCTTTTGATTGTTTATATTGGAAGCGAGCAGAGTCTACATCAGCCTGGGAGATCTTGATAACAGGATGATTGTTAAATGCTGTATCTAACGCTTCTTCAAGTGTCATTGGGAGCTTGGATTGATCAGCTCTAGGATAAATTAACCCGAGAGGACGGCGGCCAACTAACCGCCTGAATTGAGTGTGGGTATCTATGAGGTTATTCTGAGCCGCAAGTAAATTACCGTGAGCTTTCGCTATACGCGCCTCAACCTGTGTGACATCAGCAGTAGAACCAATCCCAGAATCTGCACGCTTTTTTATGTCACGATATATTTCTTTGTGGACTGCAAGATTACTTTCAGAAAGAGCAAGAACTTCATTGGATTTGACAGCGTTAAGATAAACTTCGGTAACTCGTAAAGCTAAATCAGAAGCGTCAGCCCATACCTGTAATCTAGATGATTTAGCTTGTGCAGAAGTTCTATCCATGTCATTTAGAGTTGCGTTACCATCCCAAAGAAGCTGAGTGAGTACAATAGAAGCTTCTTTCCTGGTTAAATCTGTATCAGCTCGGCCAGAAGACCTAGCTGGACCTATACTCTCACGACCCACCCCAGCGTCAAGATCTATATTGGGTAAATAGGCACCACCTGAAGCGTCTGCATCTTTCAATGCACTTTTGTATTGGTTAAAAGTACTTTTTAATTCTGGGTTAGTTGCTAGAGTTATAGATACTGCCTGCTCAAGTGTTTGGCTGTTGCTGGTAAAACAAACCAAAGTGATGCTACTGGTCAGTATCACTCGTTTCCAATTCAAGGTAGCCTCCTTCATTTTTAACTTCCATAACTGCAAAAATAATTGTTCACGTTGATGTTTTTGCGAATTAACCATAAATTAATCTAAATTTTAGTACAACTATATGAAACATAGGAATCTTTTTATCAAAAATGCAGGTGTTCGACGGATACACATCAAAGTTTTATCTCTTACTTAGCTGCTGAATTGGCACAATGTAAATGATGCGCCTAGAGTTAATATTATCCATAGCTGCGCTCATAAGAAAGGTAGGTTCTTAATGACAGTTATTATCGACGCTAATGGTCAGCTTAGGGAGCTCACACCTAGTGAAGCTCCGAGAGCTGGTGACGTTATTGTTGACTTTGGGCAGAATTCCCCTGCTGCGACTGATCTTGAAGCGCAATTAGTTACTGATGATGGTGAAACATTTGATGTAGATCTTGACAGTGAAATAGCGTCGATATTCGAACAAATAGAACAAGGTGTTGACCCAACGCAAAATGAAGAATTTGCAACAGCAGCGGGTGGTCAAAACGGTTCAAGTCCTACTGGTACTGGTGATGTCGATAGAACTGCTGTACAAACTAGAGCAAGTACTGATTTTGATACCGTAGGTCTTGAGTCCCAAGGGTTATCTGAAACTCAGAGCTTAGCGCTTCTAGATTTAGTAACCGAAGTTATCATTGCAGATACTTTGCTTGTAGCGGACACTTTGTCTGCTGATGACAACGCGCCCGAGTT
>NZ_JAHKPM010000019.1 GCF_018860525.1 Vibrio hepatarius | reverse complement strand
CTCTCGAAAACTTAGAATCTTGTATTGATAGGTTTCGTGGCGAATCTGACCAAGTCCCTTCTATGTTTTCAGCGTTGAAATATCAAGGTAAGCCGCTTTACGAATATGCTCGTCAAGGTATTGAAGTACCTCGTGAAGCTCGCAAGATAAAGGTATATGAAATTGTCCTTCATCGTTTTGAAGGCTGCGAAGTTGAGATGGAGATACATTGTTCAAAAGGAACATATATCCGTACCATCGTTGATGATCTTGGTGAAATGCTTGGTTGTGGAGCTCATGTTACCATGCTTCGCCGCATTGGCGTTGCTAATTACCCTTATGAAAAAATGGTCACAATAGACCAATTGAATGAGATTTTAGAGCAAGCACAGCGTGATGATGTTGCTCCCAAAGAGCTTCTTGATCCTCTATTATTGCCTATGGACACTGCTGTTGAAGATTTGCCAGAGGTAAATCTAAATGCTGAACTGACAGATTTGATCCAACATGGTATGCCAGTCCAAGTTTTGGGTGTACCTGACGGAACTGTCCTAAAAATGACATCTGGCGGTCAGCGGACTTTTATTGGAGTAGCTGAATTAAACGACGATGGTAAGGTCGCACCTAAGAGGTTGGTGGTTTTTCGTAATGAAGCCGAGTAACTATAAACCAAATAGATAAAAAACCGAAGTTGATGCTTCGGCTTTTGCCTCAAATCAACGCCATTTATAGGATTATATTGTTGGCTTTAAGCAATACTCTTAATTGATTTGCACGTTTTCGATTAACACCAAAGTCTGAATATCCGATACGAGATTCCGATCTTACGATTAAATTCTTACCCTCAACTCTCAGTTCGAGATCGTCTGTAAAGCGCATAATTTTTGATGTGCATTCAATACGTAGATAACCGTCTTGCTTAGCAGCAAGCTTAGCGCCGGATAATTGCAGAGCAGCTTGTTCAATGGTATTTAAATTAGCCTGTTCTGTCAGAATGTAAGGTTTTAGATTATGTACATCCCTTTCGTCTTGCGTGGAGACACAATTAGGTTTATCTCCACAAGGTAATAAAGTGCGATCTGTCATTTTTTGAACTCCTTGACTGCAGGCGGTTAGTGTTAATAGCGATATGCTTAAAAGAGAGTTTTTTGTCATTCACCTTATCCTTAATTACTGTGGATTATTTATTGCGAGCTTAACTTATAAAAAAGGGTTGACGCTAAAACGTCAACCCTTTTGATACATTTGTGCTGGCAGGTTAAATTTCGAGATAATCGAGGATACCCTCAGCGGCTTTACGTCCTTCGTCAATCGCTGTGACAACTAAATCTGAGCCTCTTACAGCATCACCGCCAGCAAAAATCTTTTCATTGGTGGTCTGGTATTGGAATTTTTGAGATTCACTCGCTTTGATTCGCCCCAATTGGTCGAGATCAACACCGAAAGGTGTTAGCCATTTCATCTGGTGCGGCTGGAAACCAAACGCCATAATCACCGTATCTGCTGGCAATATATGCTCAGAGCCTTGAACTGGTTCAGGTTTTCTTCGCCCTAAGCTATCTGGTCGACCTAATTCGGTTTTTATAACCTTTACACCAGAAACTTTGCCTGAAGCGTCGACTTCTATGGCTAATGGTTGGAGGTTAAACTGGAATTTGACACCTTCTTCTTTAGCATTTTTAACCTCACGTTGTGAGCCTGGCATGCTCTCTTCATCACGTCTATAGGCGCAAGTGACACTGGAAGCGCCATGTCGAATGGATGTGCGTACACAATCCATTGCGGTATCACCACCTCCGAGTACAACGACGTTTTTATCTGCCATATTGATAAAAGCTTGAGTACTATCGAGTTTCATAACATTATAGGTATTGGAAATTAGGAAAGGTAGTGCATCATAGACGCCGTCGGCATCTTCATGTTCTAGATTTGCTCGCATGTATTTGTAAGTACCTACACCTAGAAACACCGCATCAAAATCATCAAGCAACTGCTGCATTTTAATCTCTTGGCCAACTTCAATGTTAAGGCGAAATTCAACACCCATTTCGGTAAAAATTCGGCGGCGATTCTCCATAACCCCTTTTTCTAGCTTAAAGGAGGGAATACCAAAGGTGAGTAAGCCCCCGATTTCTGGATAGCGATCAAATACTATAGGCTTAACACCATTACGTACAAGTATGTCTGCTGCTGCAAGTCCAGCTGGACCGGCACCAATAATAGCGACTTTTTTATCAGTCCACTCCACTTCAGACATATCCGGCTTCCAGCCCATTTCAAATGCTTTGTCAGTAATGTATTTTTCGATATTACCTATGGTGACAGCCCCAAAGTCATCATTTAAAGTACAAGAACCCTCACATAATCTATCTTGTGGACAAACGCGGCCACATACTTCAGGCAGACTATTGGTTTGGTGTGAAAGCTCAGCTGCTTCTACGATACGACCTTCATTGGCTAATTTGAGCCATTGTGGGATGTAATTATGTACTGGACACTTCCACTCACAGTAGGGGTTTCCACAGTCCAAACATCGATCGGCCTGCGCGGTTGCTTGTTGTTTTGTAAAAGGTTCATATATTTCAACGAACTCAATTTTACGCACTTTAATTTGCTTTTTAGCGGGATCTACGCGGTTTACGTCAATAAATTGGTATACGTTCTGGCTCATGATTCAGACATCCTCCTTGATTATTGTGCTTGAACGCGCAGTTCAGCAGTGCTACGACTTTGGTGCCCAAGTAAGGAACGAAGATCAGCGGCTTTGGGTTTTATCAGGTAGAACTTTGGAATCCATTCATCAAAGTTCGCTAGAATGTTTTCAGCATGCACTGAGCCTGTTTCTTCTAAGTGATCAGCTATCAATCCACGCAGATGCTCTTGATGGATATATAGATCTGCAAGTGCAAGTGCTTCAACTGACTCATTATTTACGCGGCCTTGGAAGTCTTGTTTTTGATCAAGAACATATGCGAACCCACCTGTCATTCCAGCTCCGAAGTTCACTCCAGTTGAACCAAGAATTGCCACAATACCTCCAGTCATGTATTCACATGCGTTGTCGCCAGCACCTTCAACGACAGCGATAGTACCTGAATTACGCACACCAAATCGTTCCCCAGTAGTACCTGCTGCAAACAACTTTCCTCCAGTCGCACCATATAAACAGGTGTTACCAATAATACTTGCTTCATTACATCGAAAAGCCGTACCAAGATGTGGTTTGATAACTAGCTTACCTCCTGCCATACCTTTACCCACATAGTCATTAGCATCGCCTGTGAGATATTGTTCAACACCGCCAGCATTCCATACACCAAAAGACTGCCCGGCTGTCCCATCTAGATATAGCTTAATTGGTGATGAGGCCATCCCTTGGTTACCATAACGTTTTGCAATCTCTCCTGATATTCGTGCGCCAATAGAGCGGTCAGTATTGATTACGTTATAGAAAAAACTGGCAGATTTGCACTTTTCAATCGCGGTTAGTGCATCATCGAGGATTTTCTGATTGAGCTCACCTTTATCGAATGGTGTATTAGTCTTAGTCCAAAATAATGGGTGTTTTTCTTTTGAAATAGGCTTTTCAAGGATATGGGTTAAATCCAGTTTAGCTTGTTTTGCTGTTATTCCTTCTATTACTTCAAGGAATTCGGTACGGCCGATAAGATCGGTCAACTTTTCAATACCTAATTCAGCTAACAATACCCTCACTTCATCCGCTAAGCCGATAAAATAGTTCATTACTTGTTCTGGTAGGCCTTTGAAATATTCTTGGCGTAATGTTTCGTCTTGAGTTGCAACACCAGTTGCACAATTATTAAGATGGCATATCCTTAGGAACTTACAGCCCATAGCTACCATAGGCGCGGTCCCAAACCCAAAACTTTCAGCACCTAGTATGGCCGCTTTAACTACATCTAAACCTGTTTTAAGTCCTCCATCGACTTGCAAACGAATTTTGTGCCGTAGTCCATTTTCAACAAGAGCTTGTTGGGTTTCAGCTAAACCGAGTTCCCAAGGGCAACCTGCATATTTCACGGAAGTGAGTGGGCTAGCAGCTGTCCCTCCGTCGTAACCTGATATAGTGATGAGATCGGCATAAGCTTTAGCCACCCCGGTTGCGATGGTTCCCACCCCCGGCTCACTAACCAGTTTTACAGATACTAAGGCTGTTGGGTTGACTTGTTTAAGGTCGAAAATCAGTTGAGCAAGGTCTTCAATTGAATAAATATCATGATGTGGGGGAGGTGAGATAAGCGTCACGCCTTGTACAGAATAGCGAAGCTTGGCTATTTCTGCCGTCACTTTATGGCCTGGAAGCTGCCCACCTTCACCTGGTTTTGCTCCTTGGGCTACTTTTATTTGAAGTACATCTGCATTGATTAAGTAGTGAGGAGTTACACCAAATCGTCCAGAGGCAATTTGCTTGATACGAGAGTTACGCTCAGTACCAAAGCGACGGGGGTCTTCACCGCCTTCCCCTGAGTTTGAATATCCCCCTAGGCGGTTCATTGCCGTTGCCAGTGCTTCATGAGCTTCAGGACTTAAAGCACCTATCGACATCGCTGCTGAATCAAAGCGCTTGAAAAGCTCTGTACTTGTTTCAATGCTTTCAAGTGGAAGTGGCGTGTCAGATTTTTTTAATGTCATTAGATCGCGCAGCATTGCAATTGGCCTTTGATTTACCTGCTGAGCAAAATTTTTGTAGTCAAGAAGTTCACCTGACTTGACTGCTTGTTGTAAAGTACTGACGACATCTGGGTTATAGGCATGATATTCACCACCATGAACGTATTTGAGTAAGCCGCCATGATCTATCGCTTTGCGTTTAGCCCAAGCTTTTTGGGATAAGTTGAATAGATCTTGTTGGAAGTCTTCAAAGTTTGCTCCTTGAATACGTGTTGTAACGCCATGGAAACAAAGATCGACAATATCTCTATTGAGTCCTACGGCTTCAAATAACTGAGAACAACGATATGAGGCAACAGTCGAAATGCCCATTTTCGACATAATTTTGTAAAGACCTTTGTTGATACCGTATTGGTAGTTTTGCATCACATCCCGATAGCATTTTTCCAATACGCCATCATCGATCAATTTTCCTAAGGTTTCATAAGCTAAGTATGGATAGATTGCCGTCGCGCCAAAACCTAAAAGAACGGCAAACTGATGTGGATCTCGAGCTGTAGCAGTTTCAACTAGAATATTGGCATCGCAGCGAAGGTTTTCTTTTATCAGGTGTTTTTGAACAGCACCCACAGCCATAGCTGCAGGTATAGGTATTTTACCTTTGGTTAAGTTGCGATCAGATAATATAACCAATACTGTTCCATTGCGTATTACGTCAACGGCTTGTTCACATAAGTCATGAATGGCTTGTCGTAGATCTTTGCTATGTGGGTTGTAATTGATATCAATCACAGTATTGCGATAGTGAGCATCGGCAAGTTCAATTAATTGTTGCATATCTGAGTAAAGCAGTACGGGAGAATCAAATGTGACTCTGTGGGCATGGCCATCAGTTTCACAGAATATATTCATTTCCTGTCCGACACTGGTGGCGAGTGACATGACGTGCTTTTCACGGAGTGGATCTATTGGGGGATTTGTAACCTGAGCAAATTTTTGCCGAAAGTAATCGGTCACAAGTCTTTCTTTTGAAGACAGAACGGCCATTGGCGTATCATCGCCCATAGACCCTACTGCTTCTTGACCAATATCGCCTAATACTCTGATTATCTGATCGACTTCTTCATTGGTCATTGCGAACTGCTTCTGATATGTTTTCAGAAGAGCACAATCAAAATTACGTTTACCTACTTTTTGCTCAGGTAATTGAGAAAACGGGGTGAGCTTGTGGACATTATTGTCAATCCATTCTTTATATGGATGACGACCTTTGAGGTCATTGTCAATATCGCTTGATTGCCATAGTTTGCCGCGTCGAGTATCGACAACGAGCAATTCTCCTGGCCCGACTCGACCTTTTTCGGCAACTTCATCAGGCGCATAGTCCCAGATGCCGACTTCTGATGCTAGAGTAATAAGTTTATCTTTGGTGATGACATAGCGTGCAGGTCGTAAACCATTGCGATCGAGGTTACAGGCTGCATAGCGACCATCAGATAATACAATCCCAGCAGGGCCATCCCAAGGTTCCATATGCTTGGAGTTAAAGTCGTAAAATGCTCGCAAATCTGGATCCATGTCGGGGTGATTTTGCCATGCAGGTGGAACTAGCATTCGCATTGCTCGAAAGACATCCATACCACCCGCTAAGAATAAGTCGAGTATGTTATCCAAGCTCGATGAATCGGATCCTGTTTCATTGACAAATGGCGCTGCGCTTTGTAGATCTGGAAGTAGTGGTGAGTTGAATTTATATGCACGTGCACGAGCCCACTGACGATTACCTTCTATGGTATTAATTTCACCATTGTGGGCAAGATAGCGGAAAGGTTGTGCAAGAGGCCAGCGCGGTTGAGTGTTGGTTGAAAAACGTTGGTGGAATAAGCAAATGGCTGACTCCATCCGTAAATCAGCAAGATCGAGATAAAATCGTGGCAAATCTGCTGGCATACAAAGGCTTTTGTAGACTAAGACCTGAGTAGATAAACTGCATATATAGAAATCGTTATCTTGAACTATTTGTTTTTCAATGCGGCGACGAGCTATATATAGACGACGTTCAATATCGCGTTCACGCCATCCTGCTGGTGCTGAAATAAATACTTGTTGAATATTTGGTAACGAATCTAGAGCGATAGGTCCGAGCACATCAGTATTTGTTGGAACATCACGCCAACCTGCAACAGTCAATGTTTCTTGAGCTAGTTCTTTATTGATAATGTCTTTAGCGGATAGTGCTTGAATAGGATCTTGACTGAAGAAAACCATACCAATGGCGTATTGTTTACCTAGCTTAAACCCGTTTTCTTCTGCGATGATACGTAGGTAACTATCAGGCTTTTGAAGTAATAAACCACAGCCATCGCCAGTCTTGCCATCTGCTGCGATACCACCACGGTGAGTCATACGATCGAGCGCTGAAATTGCTGTACGAACCAATTTGTGACTGGTTTGACCTTCCATATGTGCGATCAAACCAAATCCACAGTTGTCTTTTTCAAGGCTTGGGTCATATAAAGCCATTGCAATTCTCCCTTTGCTTCTCTGTCTATAAGACAGTATTACCAACATGATAAAAGTTGGTATTAATGATTATTTATGCATAAATGATCACCCTTATCTGCATAAATATGTTTCAAAAACGTATTGTCAGTTTTTGCAACAAGATGAATTCATTTTCATCGATTCCAACAACCTAAATCTTATGATGTAAAAGGTCAAGCTTTTGATGGTATACAACCGCAGTGGCCTATTTATTGGCTAATCCTTGTAAAAAACATTTTATTTCAATTGTTTATGATTTTTGTTGTTACAATTTTGCAACAATTGAGCTCAATTAAAAGTAAAAATAACAGCACAATACGCTAGCTGAAACACAAAGTTTGGTAGGATTGAGTAGTTATTCGTCATACTGCTAGTGTTATTCATTATTATTTCTCACAAGACGAAGCTATTTACGAAAAAAGTGCTGTTCAGTACAGAAAATCCAGCAGTTAGCTGATATTTTTTGTAGTCTTAATATTAAGTCGCATCTAACGGTAGAGAAGTACGAATGGAGCAGGTGTTTTACTGGTTGTGGGATACGTCTCATGGGCATGGTCTCGACCTCGTTGTTATTCTATTCTTCCTTTGTTTGTCAATTGCTCTTTATTCGCGTTTGCAGAAACATATAGATCTTCTGGTGCAAGATGCCCCAACAGCTCTTATTTTAGTGGAAGAAAAATCAGGTAAGCTATTGCTTTCTAATAAGAATGCAATGCAATTACTTGGTATTCGTCGTGTTGGGAAATCATTCATGTTTCCTGATTCGGTCTCTCGTGATTTTTTAATGTCAACCGTTGGACTTTTTGCTGGGGAGGGGTTCAAGTGCTTCCCTATTGAGTGGAAGGTATCAAAAAATAACAGGATTAAAGTTGAGATTAGCGGACGAAGAACGGTTTATCGTGGACGCATTGTCTGGTTACTATACCTTTCTTCTCACCAAGCTTCACATACTGAAATGCTGCGTGAAATAGAGTCATTGTCTGTGGTACGGAGTGCTTTGGATAATCTAACAGAGTTAGTGTTTATCAAAAATAATGACGCTGAACTTATATCAACGAACAAAGCATTTGAGCGGTTTTGGGGAGAGCGCCGCCAAGAAGGTTGTGCTGATATTAAGGGGGTTGTGAAAGGTCGAGCTAACAAACGTCGTTGGACAACTGATACTGAAGGGCGAAGCTGCTTGTTAGAAACCTATCAAAATATCTTGATTTCTTCGTCGGGTGAAAAAATAGGTACTATCGGTATTAGCCATGATGTGACGGATTGGCATAATATACAGAAAAACTTATGTGATGAAATGGAGCGGCGTCGAGACACAGAGGTGGCGTTGGCGCAACGTGATACCATTTTACAAAATATACTTGAATCTAGTCCTGATGCTATAGGGATTTTTAATGAAAATATGGTTTATCAAGCGTGTAATAAACCTTTTGTTAAGGCTTTAGGAATCTCAGATATCAATGAGTTAATAGGCAAACGTCTCCAAGAGTTAATTCCTCATGAAGTATATAGACGTTTATCAGAAACGGACCAGAAAGTGTTATATGAAGGTAAATCGCTTCGGTATATTGATCAGTTGGTCGACAGTAAGGGTAGTTTTACCTGGTATGATGTGGTGAAGTCTCCTTTTCGCGACCCTGCTTCAGGTACAAATGGGGTTTTGATCATGGCGAGGGATGTGTCGGAGCGTTATTTAGCCGCTCAAAAACTTGAGGAAGCGAATCAGGAATTGGCACGTTTGAGCCTTGTCGATAGCTTAACCCAAATAGGTAACCGACGTTATTTTGATGAGCAACTTGCTACCTTATGGCCTTTGCATACACGAGAACATCAACCTTTGACTATCATGCTGTGTGATATAGATTATTTTAAAGGGTTTAATGATCATTATGGTCATCAAGCTGGTGATGATGCATTAGTTAAGGTAGCTGAAAGTTTTAGGTCAGTTTTAAATCGTAGTAGTGATTGTGTGGCGCGGTATGGTGGGGAGGAATTTGCATTCATTTTGCCTAATTCTACCGCTAAAGGGGCATACCAAGTCGCCGAGGTTATTCATCAAAAGGTTAGGCAACTGAAACTTGAGCATAAGGCCTCAAAAGTTTGCTCGATATTAACGGTCAGTATAGGCATCGCAAGTCTAACGCCTGAGCCATCTGATAGCAGCGAAGATACGGTTGCACTTGCCGATACTGCTTTATACCAAGCTAAAGCCAGTGGTAGGAACCAGACTTGTGTTCATCACACATCAAAGAATTAGAAGATGGTGGGAGTTATAACTCTTAGCCGTGCGATACGAAAAAAGGTAATATTTCACTACCTTATCGTACGGATCGCTCAATGAAACCTATAAAAAACCTCGCTCAATATTATGTCGACCTTCTCGTTAAGCTCGGTATTTTACGTTTTTCTCTTCTTCTTGCTCTAGCGATCGTGGCTTTGGCTGTGGTAGTTCAAGTTGGTATCACGCTAGTTCTTAGTGGCCGTGTGGACGATATCGACATAGTACGATCGGTATTTTTTGGTCTTTTGATTACTCCTTGGGCTGTCTACTTTTTATCGGTTGTTGTGGATCAGCTTGAAGAAGCTAGGCAACGCTTATCTAAGTTGGTCTCCAAACTCAGAGATATGCGTTCACGGGATCAGGATTTAAACCACAAGCTTCATCAAAACATATCTAAGCTGAACTTGGAAATAGAGGAGAGGATTAAAGCTGAAGAAGCACGAGAAGAAGCGATGAAAGATCTTGAAAACGAGGTCTATCAGCGCGAAAGAACCCAGCTTGAATTAGCTGAAAGAACAGCACTTCTGCGCTCTTTTATAGATGCTTCACCTGATCTCATCTATTACCGTAATGCTGATGGTTTATTTTCTGGTTGTAATAGGGCGATGGAGGAATTGACTGGAAAAAAAGAAAATCAATTAGTGGGTCTGACGCCGTGGGATGTATATCGTAAAGAAGTGGCCCAGCAAATTGTCGATACAGATCAAAAAGTTTTTTCAGATAATAAGGCTTTAACATACGAACAATGGCTGGAATACCCTGATGGGCAAAAAAGCTTTTTTGAATTACGTAAGGTTCCTTTTTATAGTAAAGATGGGCGTCATTTAGGGTTAGTTGGTTTTGGACGCGATATCACTGAGCGTAAGCGACATGAAGAGTCGCTAGAGAAAGCCAGCAGAGATAAAACAACCTTTATCTCTACGATTAGTCATGAGCTGCGCACTCCATTAAACGGTATTGTTGGGTTAAGTCGTATGCTGCTTGATACTCAACTTACGGATGAACAGCGCCATCAAATGCAAACGATTAATGTTAGTGCGATTACTTTGGGAAATATATTTAACGATATTATAGATATGGATAAGTTTGATCGCCGAAAACTTGAGCTATTTCCTGCCAGTTTAAACTTTGAAGATTTTGTCGCTGAACTGGAGAGTATTTCGGCTTTAATGGCGGCCCAAAAAAATCTACGTTTTGATTTAGAGCGATTAAGTGAACTACCCGCTTCTATTGAAGTTGATGCTACTCGACTTCGACAAGTGCTTTGGAACCTTATTAGCAATGCAATGAAATTCACTAAAGAAGGTGGGGTTGTATTGACTGTAGAGGCTGAAGTTCAGGATGAGTTAGCTAATATTACCATCGAAGTAGAGGATAGCGGAATTGGGATCCCAGAGTCCGAATTAGATAAAATTTTTGCCATGTATTATCAAGTTAAATCGAGCAAAAATAACCTCCACGCAGTGGGAACTGGTATTGGTTTAGCGGTTTCTAAGCAGCTAATCAGAATGATGAAAGGAGATATTGAGGTTAGCAGTGAAGAGGGTTTTGGTAGTACTTTTACTGTGACGATTTGTGTTCCAATATCGATGACTGAAAAAATATTAGAGTACTCACAACAAGAACAGCCAGAGCTAAATATCTTTATGGTTGAGGATATTGAACTCAATATTACGGTTGCTCGCTCACTTTTTGAAAGTATGGGTCATGAGGTTACTGTAGCAATGACAGGGCAAGATGCTATTGAGATGTTTGATCCGGAGCTTTATGATCTTGTTTTTCTGGATATTCAACTCCCAGATATGACAGGGTTTGATGTCGCAAGGTTTTATCGCCAAACTTATAAAGAGCTCCCACCTTTGATCGCTTTAACAGCTAATGTACTTAAAAATAAAAATGAGTATATAGAAAACGGCATGGATGAAGCGATCAGTAAGCCCTTATCTGTTAAGGCGGTACAGGAGATCATGACTCAATTTACCTCTGGTGAATACCACTCGCATTCAGAGCCTCTGGGAACTGTTATCGTGGGAGAGAATAGTGAGCTTTATCACCGAATCTTAGATCTTGAAATGCTTGAATCTTATGTCGCAATAGTAGGCCCTAGACCTGTACTGGATAGTATTACTATGTTTGAAAATATGATGCCTGAATACATTAAAGTACTTGATTCCAACATGATTGCGAAAGATCAGAAAGGTATTGTAGAGGAAGCTCATAAGATCAAAGGTGCGGCAGGATCAATAGGTCTTAAGCATATCCAAATGGTCGCCCAAAAAGCACAGTCTCCAGAACGTCCAGCTTGGTGGGAAAATGTTGATGATTGGGTTGAGGAAATAAAGAATGAATACCCAAACGATATCTTGATACTAAAAGAGTGGCTTGAACAAAGGTAAAGTACACCTAGGTGGTGATATACTGCTCTCCCAGCTTTGTCGTAATAGTAAAGACAGGTTTATCTATCGAGTTTATAGAAGCTTAAATGATCTATTTAATTTATAATAATGCGAAGGAGGAATTAAATTCCATCCTTCGCTGCATAGTTTTAATAGACTAGCTTTGTACTTTTTTACCATTTGCCTGTTTTAGGCCAGTGTTGATATCAAGAATATCTTGTTCATTTAGAGTACCTACAGCTTCACGTAATTGAAGCACACTCAAAATATATTCGTAGCGAGCATTAGATAGATTCTTATTGGCATCGTATAGGTTACGAGTTGAATCTAGGACATCGACAATAGTACGAGTACCTACATCAAAACCAGCTTCTGTTGCTTCCAGGGCAGATTTTGCAGAAACGACAGTCTGCTCATAGGCACGGAGTGCACCAATGGATGCATTAATATTGTTGTTAAAAGCTCTAACATCTTTAACGACGCTTCGATAGGATGCTTCAAGATCCTGACTTGCTGCCACAAAATCAAATTCAGCTTGCTTGGTTAATGAGGAGGTTGCACCGCCACTGTAGATGGGAACAGAGAGGTTTATTCCTATATTGAAGTTATCAGAGTCATAGTCTTGATTAGCAATATCGCTGTTCTTTTGTTCAGCTAGCGTATAGCCACCATCTAAAGTCAGTGATGGGAGATGGCCGGAGCTTTGTAAGGAAATATTGTCTTTAGCAATATCTTTGGTGATTCGTGATGACAACAAAGTTAGGTTTTTCTGCTGTGCTTCTTCTAACAAGCTGTCGACCGATGCTTGGGTTTTACTTGCTGAAAAGCGTTTAATATCAAGCACATTGAGATTTGAGTGTTCTATGCCAGTTATTTCACGGAGACCTTCATAGCTGTTAATGAGTTCATTTTCAGCCAAAACTTCATCGGCTAAGACTGAGTCGTACTGAGCTTGTGCATCATGAACATCGGTTATAGCCGATAAACCCACTTCAAAACGCTGTTTTGTTTGTTCAAGTTGACGGCCAACAGCCGCTTTCTCGGCCTGAACAAACTCTAAGTTGTCTTGTGCTCTCAATACATCAAAGTAGGCGGTTGAAACACGTAAAATGAGTGATTGCTGGGCTGCTGCATATGCTGCATCTGCTTTACGAGCCGTTTTCTCTGCTGTGTCTAAGGTTATCCAGCTTGAGCGTTTGTAAAGCTCTTGTGAGAAACCTAGGGTTGCATTCCAATCATCGGAATCGTTGCTGGCATTATTTAAACCTTGAAGAGGTGCATTCCTCTCTCCACGATTAAAATCGTATGATGCGGTTAAGTTGAGTTGAGGAAGTAAAGTTGCACGACTCGAATTAATTGCTTCAAAAGCAGAATCTTTTGAGGCTTTTGCACTTAATAGAGAAGGATCGTTTGTTTTTGCTTGATTATAAATTTCCGTCAGTGTATCTGCGAAAACATTGGCGCTTAGGCTGCCCAGTGCTGCACTGATAACAAGTGGAAGCAGTTTTCTCATCGGTTTTATTCCTGCCAAAATATGAAAAAGGTAACTCATTAAGATTCTACCTCATGTTTGATGCAAATTTACGCAAATTTTTGTAAATTTTTACGCTTAATTGTCTAAAAGCACACTTTGAGGGAAGTTTAATTTAACTCAAGAGATAAAATTTGTATAAAAAGTTGAACTACGACCTTGGAAGTTAAGCTTTTGTCTGAGTAAACTATAAAATTAACTTATGAGGTACCCAATGTCACAGTGTGATGATCAACAGCATGGATTTACTTGCAAAGATGTAGAGATACTCTCAAAAGAAACGGTATTCTCAGGTTTTTTCAATATGATTAAATATCGTTTTAGACATAGGCTTTTTAAAGGTGGCTGGAGTGAGATTATTGAAAGAGAAATGTTCGAGCGAGGTAATGCTGCCGCTGTTCTTCCTTATGATCCTGTCATAGATAAGGTAGTTTTGATTGAACAAATTCGCGTAGGAGCTTTAACTCATGCGCACCCATGGCAATTAGAAATTGTTGCAGGAATTATCGATAAGGGAGAGACCGCAGAATGTGTCGCTCGTCGTGAATCGATTGAAGAAGCCAATATTTCAATTAGCAATATTATGAAAGTAACATCATATTATCCTTCATCAGGAGGTTGTTCTGAGAGGTTGGATGTTTTTGTTGGCAAAGTTGATGCTTCAAACGCAAGTGGCATTCATGGTTTAGACTATGAAGGAGAGGACATCAAAGTTCATGTTGTAAGCAGAGAAACTGCGTACCAATGGGTAGTTGATGGTAAATTTGAAAATGGTGCTTCGATCATTGCTTTGCAATGGTTGCAGATTAATTATCAGTTTGTAAGAGAACAATGGCAAAATTAGCTGTAAAAAATTCGTATCATGTAGACTTGGCAGATCTGATGCGGACCTATGAAACCAATTACGCCAAATTAAATGCTTTGCTACCCAGCATGGCACAGGTTGGTGATGTACGCTGTTATCAAGCAGCCCATATGACATATCAAATTCAAGTGGCAGAAGTCACAAAGTACACAACTTTGGTTGATATCTGTCAAAGTGATGATGTTCCAGTATTTCCTTTGCCCAAAATGTCTGTCAGGCTTTATCACGACGCTCGTGTGGCAGAGGTTTGTGAGTGTGCACATTTGAAGCGAGTCAGGGCTCGCTACGATTACCCCAATGATAAGATGGTTCAACAAGATGAAAAACTGCAGAGGAACCGTTTTTTGGGGGATTGGTTATCTTTTTGTTTAAGGCATGGTATTAGCCGCACGCCACTCAATATTTAGGTTTTTATTTTGAAAGTAACGTCTAGCTCTGTCGATGGTAGCGTCAAGCTACTACAGATTACAGACACCCATTTGTTTGAAGCTGATGATGGCAGCCTTTTAAGTGTTAACACGGCTGACAGTTTTGATGCTGTTGTCAATGCGATTGTCAAACAAAACTCAAATTATGAAGCTATTCTAGCAACCGGTGATATTTCACAAGATCATAGTGCTGCTTCCTATCAGCGTTTTGAAAAAGGTATTGCTAAGTTAAATAAGGTGTGTTTCTGGTTGCCTGGTAACCATGATTTCAGACCTAGCATGGACTCTGTACTTTCCTCTTCGCACATTCAGTACATTGAACACCTTCTTCTTGGTGAGCACTGGCAAATGATAGTACTTGACTCTCAGGTTGAAGGCGTTCCTCATGGGCGACTTAGTGATGAACAACTTGCATTGCTTGCTGAAAAACTCAGTGACCATGCTCAGCGTCATACTTTGATTTTACTGCACCACCACCCAGTGTTAATTGGTAGTGCGTGGTTGGATCAGCATGCTCTTAAAGATTCAGAAAGGTTTTGGGAAATCATTGAGTCACATAGTAATGTGAAAGCAGTACTATGTGGTCACGTACATCAAGATATGGATACATATCGAAATAGTGTTAGAGTCATGGCGACGCCATCCACGTGTGTACAATTTAAACCCTGCTCTGATGATTTTGCGGTGGATAACCATTCTCCAGGGTGGCGTGAGTTAGTGTTGTGCCCAAGTGGTAACCTCACAACAGAGGTAAAACGTTTGTCTGTTGGCAGCTTTATGCCTGACTTTACGTCTTCTGGTTATTAAATACTTACGTCTTACCCCAAGGATTATTATGCGACCTTCCTTGCTTATTTATATTCATGGATTTAATAGCTCCCCTTTATCTGAAAAAGCAAAATTAATGGTGGAGTACTGTTTACAACAAAGGCCTGATATAAAGGTCGTGGTCCCTCAGCTCCCGTGCTTCCCCCAACAAGCTGCCGACTGCTTATTGGACATTGTCGAGCAGTATAAAAATGATTATCGCATTGGGCTTATAGGCAGTTCTCTTGGTGGATATATGTCGATATGGCTCAATGGTAAATTTGGTTTCAAAGCTGTGGTTGTTAACCCAGCAGTTAGACCTTATGATTTGTTAGAAGAGTATTTAGGTGAGCAAGAAAACCCATATACAGGTCAGCGTTATGTATTATCTGAAACTCATATTGATGAATTAAAGTTTCTAGATGTTCCTGCCATTCAATATCCTGAAAATTTCTGGCTTTTGCAACAAACTCATGATGAAGTGCTTGACTATCATCAAGCTGTTGAGAGGTTTTCAGGTGCTAAACAGACTATAGAAGAGGGGGGAGATCACAGTTTTGTAGGTTTTGAGCGCTATCTAAAACAAATCATCGAATTCCTTCAGCTATAGTATCCATTGAGGGAAAAGTCATAAATTTAGTAGTTAGTTAGTTATCCCACTTGACATAGTTCTCTCTCTTCCAGACTATGTTTCTCCTGTACTGAGCTGGATGCAAAGCGATGAGAGTTTGGTCGTTTATACTGTCTAAACGTATTCGAGTAGAGAGTAAAAACTTATCAGCTCAGTTATTCATTTCATTTTCTATAAACGATATTCCGTATTATGACTGAACAATATAATGCTGGGGCCATTGAAGTTCTTAATGGTTTGGAACCAGTACGACGCCGACCTGGGATGTATACGGATACTTCGCGTCCTAATCATTTAGGGCAAGAAGTTATCGATAATAGTGTCGATGAGGCGCTAGCTGGGTTTGCTTCAAAGGTCCAAGTAATTTTGCATGCTGACCAATCTCTTGAAGTCATTGATGATGGCCGCGGCATGCCTGTTGATATACATCCAGAGGAAAAAGTGTCTGGTGTTGAGCTTATTTTATGTAAGCTACATGCTGGTGGTAAATTTTCAAACAAAAACTATCAATTCTCTGGCGGCTTGCATGGCGTCGGTATTTCAGTGGTAAATGCCCTGTCAAAACGTATTGAAGTTACTGTGAAGCGCGATGGACAAGTGTATGAAATTGCATTTGAAAATGGCGATAAAGTTTCCGATCTTACGGTGATTGGCACATGTGGACGACGTAATAAAGGAACCAGTGTTCACTTTTGGCCTAATACAAAGTATTTCGATTCAGGCAATTTTTCTGTTGCTCGTTTGGTAAACAATCTGCGTGCTAAAGCCGTACTTTGCCCTGGTCTTGAAATTATTTTCACGGATAAAGTCAATGGTAATGATTATCAATGGCTATATGAAGATGGTTTGAAAGATTATCTGGCTGAGGGAGTCAAAGGGTATACTGTATTACCTGAGTCACCTTATACTGGTGAGTTTTCTGCTGAAACTGAAGCAGCAAACTGGGCATTGCTCTGGCAGCCGGAAGGTGGTGAAATGATCACCGAAAGTTATGTTAACTTGATTCCCACCGCTCAAGGCGGTACTCATGTTAATGGCTTGCGGCAGGGATTACTTGACGCTATGAGAGAGTTTTGTGAATTCCGTAACCTTCTCCCGCGAGGTGTCAAATTAACGGGGGACGATGTGTTTGAACGCTGCTCCTACGTGCTATCAGTTAAGATGCAAGACCCTCAGTTTGCTGGACAAACCAAAGAACGCCTTTCATCTCGTCAGACAGCAGCATTTGTTTCCGGTGTGGTAAAAGATGCGTTTAGCCTGTGGTTAAATGAAAAGCCGCAATTGGCCGAACAGCTGGCCGAAATTTGTATTGCTAACGCACATCGTCGTATGCGAGCCAGCAAAAAAGTGGTGCGTAAAAAAGTGGCGTCAGGACCTGCTTTACCAGGAAAATTAACTGACTGTTCTTTGCAGGACTTAAGTCGTACTGAAATTTTCTTTGTTGAGGGTGATTCAGCTGGTGGTTCGGCTAAGCAAGCGCGTGATCGAGAATTTCAGGCCATTATGCCATTGCGGGGGAAAATCCTGAATACTTGGGAAGTTTCAGCTGATCAAGTTCTTGCGTCTCAAGAAGTGCATGATATTTCTGTTGCTTTAGGTATTGATCCTGATACTGATAATCTTGATGGCTTACGCTATGGTAAAATCTGTATTTTAGCGGATGCGGATTCAGATGGCTTGCATATCGCAACCTTGTTGTGCGCTTTGTTTACCCGTCACTTTCGTTCTCTAGTCGAAGCTGGACATATATATGTAGCGATGCCGCCACTGTATCGCATTGATTGTGGTAAAGAGGTGTTCTATGCACTGGATGATGATGAAAAAGAAGGTGTATTGGAACGCCTATCAAAAAAGAAAGCCAAGATAAATGTCCAACGATTTAAAGGGCTTGGTGAGATGAATCCACTACAGTTACGTGAAACCACTATGGATCCCAATACTCGTCGCCTTGTTCAATTAACTATTGATGATTCAGAAGCGACGATAGAAATGATGGATATGCTACTTGGCAAGAAACGTGCTGATGATCGCCGTTCTTGGTTACAAAACAATGGTGACTTGGCAGAGGTTTAACGGATGTCTACAGATATTACTTTTGATGGCATTGAACAACTGCCAATGCGCAAGTTCACTGAGGACGCCTACCTCAACTATTCCATGTATGTCATCATGGATCGTGCTTTACCCTATATTGGTGATGGCTTAAAACCAGTTCAAAGACGTATCATTTATGCAATGTCAGAACTAGGTCTCTCAGCTGCTGCTAAGTACAAAAAGTCTGCTCGTACCGTTGGGGATGTACTGGGTAAATATCACCCTCATGGTGATTCAGCATGTTATGAAGCTATGGTTTTGATGGCTCAACCGTTCTCATACCGTTATCCATTGGTTGATGGTCAGGGAAACTGGGGGGCTCCAGATGATCCTAAATCGTTTGCAGCAATGCGTTACACTGAAGCAAAATTATCTAAGTTTGCAGAAGTATTACTTGGTGAACTGGGGCAAGGAACGGTTGATTGGCAGCCAAATTTTGATGGTACGATGAAAGAACCGCAGATGTTGCCTGCACGTTTACCGCATATCTTGCTAAATGGTATTACGGGAATTGCAGTTGGCATGGCAACTGACATCCCACCGCATAATGTACGTGAGGTTGCTAATGCGACGATTCATCTGATAGATAACCCTAAGTCAGAGCTGTCAGATTTGATGCCCTTTGTACAAGGACCAGACTATCCTACTGAAGCGGAGATTATCTCACCTAAGGCGGATTTAGAGAAAATTTATCGTACTGGGCGTGGTAGCATTAAGATGCGTGCGGTTTGGCACAAGGATGGTAGTGAGATTGTTATTACGTCCTTACCGCATCAAGTATCTGGCGCTAAATTGCTTGAGCAAATTGCTAATCAGATGAGAGCCAAGAAACTGCCAATGGTTGAAGATTTGCGTGATGAATCGGATCATGAGAATCCGACTCGGATTGTCATCGTACCTCGCTCCAACCGAATTGACTGCGACCAGCTCATGGATCACTTGTTTGTCTCTACTGATCTTGAGAAAAACTTCCGTGTTAATATAAATATGATTGGGTTGGACAACCGTCCTCAAGTCAAAGGCTTACTAACAATTCTTTCCGAGTGGATTGAATACCGACGTACCACTGTGCGTCGCCGTCTTCAGCATCGCCTTGATAAGGTGCTCGCTCGTTTGCATATCCTTGAAGGTTTATTAATTGCTTACCTCAACCTTGATGAGGTGATAGAGATCATTCGTACTGAAGATGATCCTAAAGCCGTACTTATGACAAGGTTTGGTATTACTGAACTTCAAGCTGACGCTATTCTTGATACTAAACTTCGCCACCTGGCTAAATTGGAAGAAATGAAGATCCGTGGTGAGCAGTCAGAGCTTGAGAAAGAACGTGATAAGCTTGAACAATTACTTGGTTCTGAGCGGCGTTTGAACTCCTTAATAAAGAAAGAGATCAAAGCCGATGCTGAGAAGTATGGTGATGAACGACGCTCCCCACTTGTTGAGCGATCAGAAGCAAGAGCACTCACCGAACGTGACCTTGTTCCCAGCGAACCTATCACTGTTGTTTTATCAGATAAAGGTTGGATTCGTCATGCTAAAGGTCACGACGTTGACCCTGAAGGGCTAAATTATAAATCGGGTGATAAATATCTTACGCATGCGCGTGGAAAAAGTAATCAGCAATCGGTATTTCTTGGTAGTGATGGTCGGAGTTATTCTTTAGAATCACATTCTCTTCCTTCTGCTCGTAGTCAAGGCGAACCTATTACAGGTCGACTTAACATCAACGCAGGAACAAATATTCGCCATGTTGTCATGGGAGAAGAGAATCAGCTTTGGTTGGTTGGTTCAGATGCAGGGTATGGATTTGTTTGTAAGGGAAGTGACTTGCTGTCAAAAAACCGTAGCGGTAAGGCGTTGGTTACCCTACCACAAAACTCAGAGGTTATGACTCCTGATAGCATTAGTAACTTAGATTATGATGAAATTCTCGCGATTACCAATCAGGGGAGAATGTTATTATTCCCAATCAAAGACTTGCCCCAGTTAGGTAAAGGAAAGGGAAATAAAATTATTAATATTCCCGCGGCTAAAGCAAAAGAGCGTGAGGAATTTGTTTCTCACCTTATGGCATTACCTAAAGGGGCATCAATAATACTGCATGCAGGTAAACGTAAGCTTGGGCTGAAGCCTGCTGATTTAGATAACTTTCGAGGTGAACGTGGTCGTAGAGGGAGTCTATTACCAAGGGGTTTACAAAGAGTAACGTCTATCGATGTCGAGAGTTCTGAATCACAAGAAAGCGAATAGTCTTCAAATCCCATGAGTTCATGGGATTTGAAAATGACTTAGATTTCTCTTGTGTCTTCTGCAATGGTTACCTTCAACGTTTGTTCTTCACCTTTCCTTAAGATGAGTACATCAATTGTTGTTCCGGGTCTCAACTCAGTAACTATATCCATGACACTTTGACGGCCATTAATTTTGTGGCCGTCAATTTTAAGAATGATATCTTGAGGTTCAAATCCAGCTTCTTCACCCGGGCCATTGGGATCAACACCAAGTACTACGATTCCACCCATATGCTCATTGCCTAGTAGGCGAGAAGTAACAGAAGTGATATCTTGCCCATCAATTCCTATATAGCCTCTAATCACACGACCATCAGCGATGATTTTTTGCATTATTTTATTTGCCAAAGCGTAGGGGATAGCAAAAGAAATGCCGTATGTTTCAAGTTCTGTCGCTTGTTGAAAAGAAGCGGTATTGATGCCCACTAGCTCTCCACGAGAATTGACTAAAGCACCACCCGAATTTCCATCGTTAATTGCAGCATCTGTTTGAATAAATGCTTGACGTCCTCCAGTGCTTATTGAAGAGCGCCCTGTTGCTGATATGATACCAAAAGTGGTTGTTTGACCTAAGTTATACGGATTGCCAATAGCTAGTACGACATCCCCAACTTTGGGAGAATAGTCAGGATTGAGCGGTATCACTGGGAGATTATTTCCTTCCACGCGTAATATGGCGATATCAGTACGTTGGTCGGTACCCACTAGTTGTGCAAAAGCTACTCGTCCATCTTGCAGTGCGACGACGACCTGATCAGCTTGGGCTACTACATGATAATTGGTAATTATATAGCCTTTTTGACTAACAATAACCCCTGAACCTAGACTTTGAGTCTGTAACTTTGAATGGTCTCCCTCAGCATACTTCCTACTGTAGATATTAACGACGGCCGGGGCAGTCTTTCGAACAGCGTTATTAAAGGAGAGCTCCTGAACTGATGATATATTACTAGGATCACCAAAATCATCAGAAAGAACATTGGTTCTGAGTGATGGAATCGCTAGCAGCAGTAATAACGCTGTTACGAGCCCTAATCCAATTGAACGCAGCAGGAATTGCAGCATAGCCTCGCAACCACCTTATAATTGAGACAAGTGGCGAAAGAATAGCATTAGATGAGATAATAATAAAAGGATGGTAAGAAATCCTACCATCCTCTGACATGAGTATGAGGTTATCTAGCGTACTACAAGATAAATCGTGCGCTCCCCACGTTGGATGTTAAGAGCAAGTACACTCGTTTGTTTCTCAAGTATTTTTCTGAAATCAGCTAAGTTTTTGACTCGTTTGCGATTGACTCCGATGATGATGTCGCCTTTCTGCAACTGATAAGCTTCAGCCTTAGAGCCTTTTTCTACAGAAGCGACTCTTACCCCTTGGACGGAATCACTTGAGGTTGTATTGGTTAATTCAGCACCAGATAGTCCTTCATGAAGTTTATCTGCTGATGCCTTCATGTTTTGCTGTTCGCCTAATGTAACCTCATAGTCTTTTTTCTCTCCATCACGAACAATACCAAGAGTTACTTTCTTTCCAGCTCCCAATGTCGCTACTTTTGCTCGTAATTCACTAAATGAATTTATCTCTTTACCGTTAACCGAAATAATAACATCTCCAGCTTTCAAGCCTGCTTTATCTGCGGCGCTGTCGGGTACAATTTGACTAACAAAAGCACCTTTGCTGGACTCATAGCCTAATGCATCGGCAAGTTCCGATGTGATTTCGCCACCCTGCACACCCAGCATGCCGCGTTTTACTTCACCAAATTCGAGAATTTGATCGGTGAGATTGGTCATCATGTTAGAGGGAATAGCAAAACCGATACCGACATTACCACCACTTGGCCCCAGAATTGCGGTGTTAATGCCAATTAGTTCACCTTTTAGGTTGACTAAAGCGCCACCTGAATTACCGCTATTAATCGCGGCATCAGTCTGGATGAAATTTTCGAAGTTTTCAATGTTTAGTCCACTGCGCCCTAGTGCTGAAACGATACCTGAGGTAACTGTCTGGCCTAAACCAAAGGGATTACCAATGGCAACGGCAAAGTCGCCGACACGTAAAGCATCTGAATCTGCAATCTTAATTTGGGTTAAATTTTGTGCTTTTTCAATTTTCAACAGTGCGACGTCAGACATTTTGTCTCCACCGACGAGTTCTGCGTCATATTCTCGCCCATCATAGAGTTTGACGCGAATTTTCTCAGCTCCATTTATAACGTGATAGTTGGTCACAACGTAGGCTTTGTCTGCGTCAATGATTACACCAGAACCTAAACCACGAAATGGGCGCTCTTGCAGTTGTTCTGTTGGGAATTCTGGTCCGAAAAAGAAACGAAATTGTTCTGGAATACGTTGCTTCGCAACTTGAGTCCCTTCAACTGAAATACTGACAACAGCAGGGGTAACTTCTTCCAACATTGGTGCAAGACTGGGGAGCTGCTGACCAGAAATAGCAAGAGGAAGTGCAGCTGTTGCTTGTATTGGGGTGATGATTGAACTCAAGCTTAGTGAAAGAACGGATAAAGCAAGCAAAGGTTTTTTCATCTGATAACTCCTAGTTTAGTTAAGGCCTGTGATTTAATATTTGTGTAAAAAATAAGAAATCAAACGACACTTACGGAAATTATGACTCAAAAACCTTTACAAAGTTCATCACAGATTACATTGAACTTATGAAGCTTCAGCGGCTATTGCTTGATCAGTGTTGAGTTGCTGCTTTTTTTCTTCTTTGAGTAGTCCAGTTGAACCAGATGCATAATCTTTAGGCGCTTCACTCGTAGCAGGTATCTTCCCATTTGGTTCCTCTACTGACATTTCGGCCTGTTCAGCCACTTTCTTACTGAATGGGTTATCCTGTTCAGGAAGGTTAGGTAGCAATTCAGCAGACGTTTTAGCCATATGCTGGTAGAGTTTAGTATATTCCTTGCCTAAAGAATCTAGCATGTCAGCAGCTTGAGCAAAGTGGTCCGAGAGATCTTGTTTTTGCTGTTCAAGCTCAAATTTTGCACTATCTAGATCTTTTTGGATGGTTTTTTGTTTTTTATATCCCGGAGTTGTAATGCGCGAGATGATGATCCCTAAAACCGTACCAATAAGCAAACCTACGAGGGCGTAAATCCAAAGCATATTCGCTCCTTATCATTGTTATTTAACATGTTTTTTACCGATCGGTTACACATGCTTAGTGACATGTTACTATGAGAGGCCAAGACGATAAAGAAAAATGCGTGTGCACTGCATAGCAGTTTGTATTCTTTTAAAGCATTTGAGTGAAGCAATGACTCCATTAGAGATTTATATCAAAGACATAAAACAACATGGCTTTCAACAAGATGAAGCTCAATTTGAAGCCGTACGAGCTTTGGATGCGCTTTACCATGAGTTTGTGCATTATTTGAATACGCCAGCAGAGACAATTTCAGGATGGAGGCGTTGGTTTAGTAAAAAAACATCCCAAGTTGCAATACCCAAAGGAGTGTATTTTTGGGGGGGGGTTGGGCGCGGTAAAACCTATTTAATGGACACATTTTTTGAAACCTTACCTTGTGAGAAAAAAATGCGTGTTCATTTCCATCGTTTTATGTACCGGGTCCATGATGAATTGAATTCATTAGGAGATGTTAATGATCCACTGGAATTAGTAGCCGATAGGTTCAAAGCCGAGGCTGAGATTATTTGCTTTGATGAGTTTTTTGTTTCAGATATCACTGATGCGATGATACTTGGCACTTTATTCCAGGCATTATTTAAACGAGGTGTTGTACTGGTTGCGACGTCTAATATCCCACCTCACGATTTGTACCGAAACGGTTTGCAAAGAGCACGCTTTCTTCCTGCCATAGAATTAATACAGACAAATTGTTTGATTTTAAATGTGGATAGCGGAATTGACTATCGCCTTAGAACCTTAAAGCAAGCTGAGATTTATCACTACCCTCTCGATCAGCAGGCCAAGATTAACCTATGTCATTATTTTGAGCAGTTAGCCGGTGAAAACAAACAAGGTGAAACTGACATTGAAATTAATCACCGCCAGATAGACATAGTTAATTCTTATGAAGGGGTTCTTCATGCAACCTTTAAGCAGCTTTGCCAGTCTGCAAGAAGTCAAAACGACTATATTGAGCTTTCACGATTGTATAATACGGTGCTGCTGGCAGATGTTAAACAAATGGGGCAGCTAACCGATGATGCAGCCCGACGCTTTATTGCATTAGTGGATGAATTCTATGAGCGTAATGTTAAATTAATTATTTCTGCAGAGGTACCATTAGAGGATTTATATACTCAAGGTCAACTGGAGTTTGAGTTTCAACGCTGTCAGTCACGATTGATAGAAATGCAAAGTCATGATTATTTATCCAAAGAGCATTTGGCATAAGGGATTGGACAATTTTCTTTTGATGGGAAAAAAAATCGACTTTTTTGCTTAAAAGAGATGATTTTTTCAACTGACTTCTCTATAATCCTGCGACCCACCGTTACTGCCGACCAAATCCTTATGGGTTAGGGTCGAGAGTGCCAACCACTCGAAGGGGTGATGACTGGGCTCTTAGTCAGTGGGAGCTATGCTCCTTAAGTGTAAATTTTAATTAACGGGTTATTATTAGCATGAAAACTTTCGTTGCTAAACCAGAAACTGTAAAACGTGACTGGTACGTTGTAGACGCAGAAGGTAAAACTCTTGGTCGTCTAGCAAGTGAAATTGCATCTCGCCTACGTGGCAAACATAAAGCTGAATACACTCCTCACGTTGATACTGGCGATTACATCATCGTTGTAAACGCGGAGAAAGTTACTGTAACTGGTAACAAGGCTAAAGGTAAGATTTACCATCGTCACACTGAATTCCCTGGCGGCCTAAAATCAATCAGCTTTGAGAAGCTTATTGTTCGTAAGCCAGAGATGGCGCTTGAGCTAGCAGTTAAAGGTATGCTACCACGTGGTCCTCTAGGCCGTGCTATGTACCGTAAGCTGAAAGTTTATGCTGGTGCTGAGCACAACCATGTTGCTCAACAACCACAAGTACTAGACATCTAATCGGGGATTTCGAAAATGGCAGAGAATCAATACTACGGCACTGGCCGTCGCAAAAGCTCAGCTGCACGTGTTTTTATAAAACCAGGCAGCGGTAACATCGTAATCAACAAGCGTTGTCTTGATGAGTACTTCGGTCGTCCAACTTCTCGTATGGTTGTTAAGCAACCTCTAGAACTAGTTGAGCTAACTGAAAAACTGGATCTATACGTTACTGTAAAAGGTGGTGGTATTTCCGGTCAAGCAGGTGCTATCCGTCATGGTATCACTCGCGCTCTAATGGAATACGATGAGTCTCTACGTCCTACTCTACGTGCAGCGGGTTATGTTACTCGTGATGCTCGTTGCGTTGAGCGTAAGAAAGTTGGTCTACGTAAAGCACGTCGTCGTCCACAGTTCTCCAAGCGTTAATCTTTATTCAAAGATTGGCTCCGGTATATTCACCGGAACTTGGTACCAAAAGCCTGACTCTAAGTCGGGCTTTTTGTTTTCTAGTGATAAATACCTTCCTATATCTTCTCCTTAATAACTTATTTTCTGCTAATCTTTCATTTGTGAGTAAACGGGCTATTTACTTGACGCTTGTTGCAAAAAGGTACCTTTATCTTGTCAAAAAGTAGGGTTTTAATTATCATTTGCCGTCAAATACATACAACTAGATTTGTATTTTTTAGCCATGCTCTGTGATAGGAATAATAATAATCCAAAGGAGCAACTGGGAGAATGTTTGGATGAGCAATGCGCCTATAAATAACGGTCGCAGACGGTTCTTGACCGCTACAACTGCAGTTGTAG
>NZ_JAHKPM010000024.1 GCF_018860525.1 Vibrio hepatarius | reverse complement strand
CAACTAATTAATTAGTTGTGCTAAACCAAGTAGAAAGTTATAGGTAATTTGTAACGGATTGACAGTTAAACGTTTTTGAATCCTGCGCTTACTTTTTACAACGTCCAGAACGATAAAACCCTAACACCAAATGATGTTAGGGTTTTAATAGAATATGGCGCGCCCTGTAGGATTCGAACCTACGACCACATCCTTCATCACACTATAGCTTTCGCTACCACCTATAAAAGGCTTTGTGCGCTGGACTATCCCTTTACCATAGCTATGAAAGCTTTAGGTAGACGCCGTCTAGTCTCTACACCTTCCCAATACTACTGGGCTTGGCTCGGGATTGCCAACTTGTTAAAGTAAGGTTTCCCCGAATTTGACGTCTTACACTCTTATCGTTTCCCAAAAGAGGCCCAACCTGAATGCTAGTAAAAACTAGCCAATTAGAAGGGACGTGCTCTATCCAGCTGAGCTAAGGGCGCGTTACAGGGAAAGGATTATACGAGTTCAGCACTTGAACACAAGACTTTTTCATAACATTATGAACTGAGTGACTAAAAAAAACTCACAACGCGTTATTTTGGTTAAAAACACTCCAGAGCAAACGTTTGCCTATAGATGTTAGCTGGATAATTTGCGACAATGAGTCCAGAAAAATAGCCATTCTGTTTTAAAGGAACGTCATGACCGCTCAAAATATTGATGGAACTCTTATTTCTCAAACTGTTCGTTCAGAAGTTGCTGCGCGCGTAAAAGCACGAATCAATGCAGGTTTAAGAGCGCCAGGCCTAGCTGTTGTATTGGTTGGCGAAGATCCAGCCTCACAAGTTTACGTAGGCAGTAAACGCCGCGCTTGTGAAGAGGTTGGATTTGTCTCAAAGTCATTTGACCTTCCAGCAACAGCAACAGAGCAAGAACTACTGACTTTAGTCGATGAACTCAACTGTGATGACGAAATTGACGGCATTCTTGTCCAACTGCCTTTACCAGCAGGTATAGATACCACTCAAATTCTTGAGCGTATTCATCCTGAAAAAGATGTCGATGGATTTCATCCATATAATGTTGGTCGTCTAGCTCAGCGCATTCCTAAATTACGTTCTTGTACACCAAAAGGGATTATCACGCTACTTGACCGCTACAACATTAATTTACGTGGTCTACATGCTGTTGTTGTTGGGGCATCCAATATAGTTGGCCGACCAATGACACTAGAGTTACTGCTTGCCGGTTGTACTACAACAACTTGTCATCGATTTACCAAAGATCTTGAAAGCCATGTTCGACAAGCCGATGTCGTTGTTGTCGCTGTAGGTAAGCCGAATTTCATTCCAGGCCAATGGATTAAAGAAGGTGCCGTAGTCATAGATGTGGGTATCAATCGCCTAGATTCTGGCAAATTAATTGGCGATATAGATTATGACAACGCGAAAGAGCGAGCCAGCTTTATTACCCCAGTCCCCGGCGGCGTCGGCCCTATGACAGTGGCGAGCCTGATAGAAAACACCATGCTTGCATGCGAGCAGTTCCACACCAAGAAAAAATAACGCTAAAAACGAGTAAAGCTCATCGTTTAAAGGCGATTAACCTTATTACGTTAAGCGGATAATCCCCATCAGCTATGTTGATGGGGATTTTTGTGTTTGGCCTTTAAGTAAAAAGCTTGGGCAAAGCGCCAACTAGGAATATGCCCGCAAAAAACCAAAGCCCTAGAGTGTTCCACCACATAAAGATACTAAATTTTGTAGAGATCGTTGACGCTCTTCGTCTGATAAACGGATAGGCAATACAGTAATAGATAAATCTACTTCCGATTTCCCAAGATAATTGATATCGGGGGCGCATATAATCATTGGGGTCATAATATTTCCCTAGATCTTTAGCTAAGTTTTTATCTATAAAAATTATATATTTATAGCTACCAAGTGAAATAATCGGAAAAGTAACAATTGCTGTTAGAGCCCAAGCTATAGTGTAAATCGCGATAATCTTTCGAGACGATAGTAGAAAAACGTCTATCAATTCCATCATTCATTCGCCCATTCATAAATCACTTCACCCGTAGCCTTACCAGCAGCGCCTCCCGCAACACCACCAACGAACCCTCCTGCGACTGCTCCGCCAAGAGCAGCGACAGCTAGAACAGGTGCAGAAGCCGTAACACCTATAAATATCGCTATGCCAGAAACCGCTGTTACTATAGCACTAGTTCCCGCAGAACCACCTACAACACCCCCAAGAATACCACCAATAAAGCCCACAACTTCACGCGCTGTTGTCTGCCCGCAATCCCCTTTACCGTCGACCTTACAAGCTTCATAGATGCTATCGACGCCACTCGCTGCACCGACCATTAAGCCAATGTATCCCAGACCTCTCGCGGCGGAAATACCGATACTAATGTTGCCGATACGCTTGCCTAAATCTTTAACAAAACCTGTCTTTAGAATTTCGTCTGCATTATGGATTACTGACTTAGTCGATAACTTCAGGTTGCGTTTAATTTGAGTGTAAATAGGGAGTTGTACACTACGCTTAGACAACATAGCAAAGGAGCCATCAAGCTTTTTAAATAAGCCAGCACGTTCAGAGACAAAAGTTCCATAGTTCACCCCGCCGGTTCTGCTTGCCATCGCTACTTGAGCGGCATACAAATCGTTAATTTCTAAAAGCACGCCTTGGATGTTTTTCAGGTTCTGCTCGACCAGCGCCGAAGTCGCACCCACGCCTGTGGCAACTTGCGCATAGTAGTCGGAAGGTAAACCGTCAGCCCTAATTCGCTCATCGAGTTGATGGGAGAACAAGTCAAAGTGGCGGTTTAGCGTATCGACTTCTTCATCAAGCAGCTTGCCTAACTCCTTACTCGCAATCTTGGCTTGCTCTAGCCACTCATCGAGGAGCTTGTTATCTTCTGCTGTTTTTGGCTCTGTTGTGGGAAGCAGTACAATCTCACCCTGCCTTACAGGCTCGTTTAGGTGAGCATTGCAACTTTTGATGTATTGTTTCTGATCTTCTTTGGTGTCGGCAGTAAATAGACTTGCCCACAATACCTTTTGAGACTGTGTGCATGGTGATTGCATCCAGCCAAGTTCAAACACGCGAGCGGCTTTTTCACGTTCTGCAAGAACGCGCTCTCTATTTTCCGCCCAACGTTTCTCATCCTTAGCGGTATAAGTTAGTTCCGCTCTGCGCTCTTGACGTTGTCGCGCTGCTCTTTCTCTTGTGGTTTCTTGCCTTTCTTCTGGGGCATATGGGAAAGATTCATACCGCATGTGAGTTGGCCTTAGTAAAAAATAAGCCAAATGATATCAATATTTTCAGTTATTTATCACGCCTTACAAGGTGTTTTGAGGCATTTACCAACCAAATAGTTATTTTGACTAGTAAAACGCTCAAAGTGACGCTTTTAGCCTCCGGTGTTCGAGAGCAAATATAGACAGAATCACTTGCTGATCTCACATTCTGTCCCCAGCTCTAGGCACAAAATTGGATAGAACCACATTACGATTTCAGATGAATGTCGGGCATTCGGGTACATTTGGCTAGGGCAAAATGAAAGAGCTGATCCCGATCACTTTTTGGTTTTCTGCTTCTTGAGATTAGTAACTATGTCTTAAAACCTTAGACGCTTATTTTTAAAATAGGTTAGAACTTCGAACGGAATCCATCAGCGATTATGAACTTTTCCATGTAAGGATTGCAACGTAACTCGTTCATTAGCCCCCAATAGCAACTAACAGCATACTTACTGGCTATCTTTTCAGGAACATCGTAGCTATACCTACCTAGCCAGCCATCATTCTCAGGAGTGAAACTTCGCTTAAATTCGTGTTGTAGATAAGTACGTATACCCAACCTAATATTGTTTAGAAACTCACAGGTATGGCTAGACATATAAACGAGAACGTCATCACCAAAACGCTCTTGAAAATCTTCGAGGGCAAGAAGGGCGCTTATTAAATCTGTTGATACACCTGAACGTTGAAGCACTTTTCTAAACCCTTTTGCTACGCCGACGGATCTCAGATAGTTGTGTTTAGATATATCACCGGACATTTTGATAGCCTCTACCCTTTTTATTTTTAAATTGACCTCGATATCTATAGAGTGTACCCAAATAGTTATTTCGCAAGTTTCCTCTAACCAATAACGAAAGTTTGAGACTGTTTCCTTCAAGTCCGATTCAGATTCTTCGATGGAGAAGTTTGGGCTTTCACATATATTTGCTAGACCTTGCAGAAAACTCGTTTTTGGTAGCGGCCCCCTAGCATCTGTACATGATAAAAAGTCGACTAATCTGATGAAAAATAATGACCTGTGTGGGTAATCGTTGAACGTCACAGTTTGCTGAGGGGGCTCCCCTCGAACCTCTATCAACGAATGATTCACCATATTATTGACGTGCTCATAAATAGCTTTTAAGAGTATGATTTCTTTTTCGATTTCCACTATGATTCCTATATCATAATACCAGCTTAAAGTATCAGAATGGCTGTAAGTAAAGTTAATTAAAGAGCCGTATCAACAATCTTCAACTCCAAACCATGGGAGATTCAAGCATTGCAAATCACTGTTGAACTGTTATGTAACCAGATTACCTCATTGGAGCACTAATTTCTTTGAAGTCACCTAAATATGAGATTATGTCAAACTTATATATACATGTTTTACTTAGAGCATCGACAAGAGCAGATAGGAAGGCCAGAATATGATCTCCACTCTCTGTGGGTTTGACTAAACGATAACCTGCAGCAAACTCACCTCGATTAGGAAAATTATAAGGAACCAGAGTATCTTTCTCCTCACCAACATAGTATGAAATGAAGCCATCCTTTATGCTCAAGATAAAATTATGTTTCTTTGAAGCACCTTTAATTGAGGCCTCATAAGAGCTATGGACCACATCTAACAAGTTTTTATTTCCACAATCGATAGACTCACATATTAAGAAGCTTACGATATTCTGAAATTCATTAAAGTCGGGATTCCAGAACAATATATCTTCACTTTTTTTTCTGTATTCGTCTTCTTCAAACCCCGTAAAACGGACCTCACAAGACAAATCCTCAGTAAATTGATTTATAGGTTTTAGATTATCGGGTTCATAACTTCTAATTTTTTTTATTTCCATTAATTTAACTAAAGCAGATTTGAGGCTTCTGCTATTCAGCTTAGACTTTATTTCTCCCACTCCATATGTGGTTTCAATTGGGTAGAAGCGTCTAAGTCTATCATTTTCAATTCTAGGAGTTTCAACATTATTGTAAATAATAACATCACATTGTGTGCTTCTCTCATTCTTTTTACTGACTATAAACCCTTCACCAAAACCAAAGTAGTTTGGTAAAAATGACTGAAGTAACTCCTTTAACAACCTCTCTCGATATTCACCAAACTCACTTCTGTGAAAAAGCTCCCCACCATCATCCACAAAAATTTTCCTAGTTTCATCACTATATTTATAAATAAACTCTTTCGCTTTTGAACGAGCTAAAAATTCAACTATACTCTCCATTTCATTCCTTAGTTAATGGGCGATAAAAACTACATAATATTTATTAGGAAAATATTTCTATATTTGATTTTTTCTGTCAAATTTTTCTAAAAACTTTAATTAAAAAACATTAAACCACCAACATCAATCAGATAACCAGACCAAAATTTAGCATTGTTCGGTATGGCTCAGTGTTAAATAACTAGTATAAAGTATATAGCTAAAACAGTTTGAGAGGTGCTAAGAAAATTAATGTCCCACACGTTATACCTCATGGATATTGTAGTTAAAATTGCTAGAAAATAGATGGCGTTTACTAGGAAAAAATCAAGCATAGGATTTAAATGAGTAAAATAAAAAGGACCCAAGGTTTTCACCTTAGGTCCTTTTTTTCGCAGTTCTAATTCATTTTTGGATAATGGACATTGCTTATCCAAACGGCATTAACTCAAACGAGTGGCATTTTCCTAGCAACTATAGTTTTTGCCGGCCGAGTAGCGAGTGAGAAAGCGTTGTACCATCAACAAATTCAAGCTCCCCTCCAACGGGTACACCATGGGCAATTCGACTTGCTTGAACCTTATGCTCACGGCAAAGCTCTGCAATATAGTGCGCTGTGGCTTCTCCCTCAACAGTCGGGTTAGTCGCCAAAATCACTTCTGTCACATCCCCTCTGCGTAGCCTGTAATCAAGAACATCAAGACCAATATCACTTGGGCCAATGCCATCTAAAGGGGATAGATGCCCCATAAGCACAAAGTATCGACCTGAATATTGACCTGTTGATTCAACGGCCGCAATATCAGCAGGACTTTCAACCACACAAATTTGGCCATTTTCTTGGCGCTTGGGGTTCGTACAGATATGACAGGTTTCTTGTTCAGTAAAAGTGCGGCACTCATTACAATGACCGATCTCTGTCATGGCTTGGCTTAATGAATCAGCCAGCTGTAATCCACCTTTTCTATCGCGCTGTAACAAATGAAAGACCATACGCTGAGCTGACTTGGGGCCAACCCCAGGTAGACAACGTAGAGCCTCCATCAATTGCTCCAGCATATGACTGGTGCGCATTTGCTAACTCTACTTATTAGAAGGGCATTTTCATGCCTGGTGGAAGTTGCATTCCGCCTGTTACTGAATCCATCCTTTCTTTTTGAGTCTCTTCTACACGACGAGCGGCATCATTAAATGCTGCTGCAATTAGATCTTCCAGCATTTCTTTGTCGTCTTCCATTAGGCTTTCGTCAATCTCGACTCGGCGTACACTGTGACTCCCTGTAATAGTCACTTTTACTAACCCCGCACCTGACTCACCAGTCACTTCCATATTAGCAATTTCTTCTTGAAGCTTTTGCATACGCTCTTGCATCTGCTGGGCTTGCTTCATTAAGTTGCCCATTCCGCCTTTACCAAACATGCTCTTCTCTCTGGTTGTCTAGCTAATTTTGTTAATAATAGATGAGGCCAAAGTATCTTTTTTCAACCCCAGATTTAAATCGGTCTGACACTATCACTGTCCAATTGAGCACCAAATCGCTGCTCAATAAACTGAACATTAGTGTCATTTTTAAGGCTAGAAAAAGCCTGCTGTAACTTGGTCTGATAGAGTTTTTCTCGCAGCTCAAGCGGGGTTTCACCAGACAGACCAACTTCAACATCCAAGTCACAATTCTCGTCAAGCACGCTATTGATCGCGGTAATTAATTCACTTCTTGCTCGCTCACTATTGAGGTGAGCTTGCTCATGCCTGAGTGTGAGCATAATAGAACTACCTTGCCTATCAAAATGTGAATTCAGTGCAAGCTGCTCAGTCATCTTTGCCACATCCAATTGTTCAATCAACTGTGCCCATTGACTTTGCTGCAAGCAAGCTTGGGTTAGCTTGTTCACCATATCAGGTGTTTTTTCATGCTCTAATGCTTTTTTGACCAGAGTTGGCGTTAGTACACTAGTTGACTTAACTTGCTGCTTTTGCGGCAGTGTTGGGCGCCACTGATAAGACTCACTTTTATCCACCGCAGGAGTCGCAATTGATGTTGATTTAGACACTGGCGACACCTGCATAGTTCCCATCTGTCGCTGAGCGACTCTATCAAGAACTGATGTTTGAGCAGATGACGCATTAATCTTTTTTGGCGTACTAGCCTGATTGCTCCCTTTGCGTTGAGAGCGCAGTTGATGCCTGAGGCCTCTAACAGATGGTGACGACGGTTGAGGTTGCTCTTGTGACGTTACATTAACCTGTTCTACTGTATCTACAGCAACCTGACCTTGATTAAGTTCTATGTCCGAACTCAGCTCAGGTTTAGATCCTGGCGACTGGGGCGGCATAGTTTCTGGAGGTAACGAACTCTGAGACGCCATTTGTGATGTCGGTAGAGATAAATCGACTGGTGGAGCCGGTTCTGGTTGAGTAACTTGGTTTAAAACCATGCTTGCTTGAGGCTGGGTAACCGGACGAAACGCCATCATGCGCAATATCACCATTTCAATACCAATTTTCTCGGAGGGTGCAAATGGTAAATCTTGCCGCCCTTTCAACGCAATTTGGTAGTAAAGCTGAATATCTTGTGGCGAAAGCGCTAGACTTAGCAACTCAATTTTTTCTGCGTCTGGCTGAGTTTTATCCAGAGTTTCTGGCAGTGCTTGATACATAGCCAAGCGATGTAACTGCGAAGAAAGCTGGGAAAGTAGCCCGCCCCAGTCAACCCCATTTTGCGCAAGAACAGATAAACAGTCCATCGCTATTTTAGGTTGCTTAGCACTGATTGCTTCAAGTAAATGAAGAGCTTGGTCCGTGTCAAGTGTTCCGAGCATATGGGCGACACTGTCAGTTAAAACCTGTCCATTACATAGAGCGATTGCCTGATCGGTTAAACTTAACGCATCACGCATACTGCCATCTGCAGCATGCGCAATCATCCCCAAAGCTCGGTGCTCTGAAGAAACTTGCTCATGCTCAAGAATATAATCTAACTGTTGATGTATATTATCAACACTAATTGGTTTTAAATGAAACTGTAGGCACCGGGACAATATGGTGATAGGCAATTTCTGCGGATCTGTGGTTGCTAGAAGAAATTTCACATATTCAGGCGGTTCTTCTAAGGTTTTAAGCAAAGCATTAAAACTATGCCTTGAGAGCATATGTACTTCATCGATTAGATAAACCTTAAAACGCCCACGTGCAGGCTTATACTGCACATTATCAAGTAAATCTCGGGTATCTTCTACCTTGGTCCTTGATGCTGCGTCTATTTCTAACAGATCAACAAAACGGCCCTGATCGATTTCTTGGCAAGTATCACAGCGTCCGCAGGGAGTCGATGTGATGCCAGTTTCACAATTAAGCCCTTTGGCAAATAATCGACCTATGGTCGTTTTTCCAACTCCACGCGTACCACTAAACAAATAAGCATGATGAAGCCGATTCTGGTCAAGTGCATTTCCCAATGCCGTCAAAACATGACTTTGACCCACAACTTGATCAAATTGTGTTGGTCGCCACTTTCGAGCTAAAGCAAGATAACCCATGACTATATCCAATTAATGACCATCAAATTCGCAGATGCTATACACATTGAGGCCCAGTTTCTCGAGACGTTTACCGCCACCAATTTCTGGTAGATTGATAACAAATGCGGCATGTTCAACCACACCACCTAATTGACGAATGAGTTGAGTAGTCGCTTCAATTGTCCCACCCGTTGCTAATAAATCATCAACAACTAAGACCTTATCACCTTGTGATATAGCGTCAGTATGAATTTCCAGTGTATCGCTACCATATTCGAGTTGGTAGGATTGAGAGACTGTTTGACGAGGTAGTTTACCCGGCTTACGGACCGGAATAAAGCCAATACCAAGTTCTAAAGCTAATGGAGCACCAAATAAAAAGCCTCTAGCTTCTGTCCCCACGACTTTGGTGAAACCCATCCCTTGGTATTTTTCGAACAATACTTGAATCGTCGCTTTATAAGCGCTCGCATTTTCCATCAAACTAGTGACGTCACGAAATAAAATACCGGGTTTGGGATAATCTGGAATACTTTTGATACTTGACTTGATCAGTGTGATTGCTTCAGTTGTCATAATTTATGTCTTAGATTGGCTAAGCTTATTCTGTACTAAAAAATAATCGTAAGCGTTAGTAAAGGTATTTCCTGCTGGCGTCATTTAGGGTCAAATCAACGCCTACGTTACAATACATACACATGCCTAGCAAAATAGCAGGCTACATTTATGCAATTTTAGTGATTTTCTTGCTTACCAGCAAGGCGATCAATCACGGGTAACCGAATAAACCAAGTCAATAACACCATTAACATCACCAGTAGAGCGACCTTTAACCAAACTTGAGAAACAATCCAAATAGAGAAAGAAAAGCTCGCCACCATACAAAGCGCACCACGAGCTTTGATTTTGCTAGTGATAGCACGATGCTGATGCCAATTATCCAGCATAGGACCAAATGTTTTGTGCTGATGTAACCAGCGATGAAACGTTGGACTGCTGCGCATAAAACAAGCGCTAGAGAGAAGTATAAATGGTGTGGTCGGGAGTAAAGGTAAGAAGATTCCCAGAAACCCTAACAGCAAACTCAGAACACCAACAATATTTAAACCCAATCTTCGAATATTGATGCTGCACTCCGGTTTATTGAATTAGAAACCTGCATATCCATTTAAAACACGGATCCATGTCAGCGTCGCAGGAAGAATTGGAATTAATAGTGCTACAACAAACCCTAAAAAGTAAAGGATATTGTAGGGTTCTTTAAAGTCTTGGTCTGCCATAGGATTGCATCTCTTATGTGGCTATGTTATTTATTATTAAAGGTTAAAATTTAGTTAACGCATTGGGTCATTTTTGTGTTGGCGGACTATACCCTAATAAAACAACTATAAACACCATAAAAACATAGGGTTATTACCGAGTGCATACCATAGGCTATGCACTCCCTCCACGGAAAATATCCAAACTGAAACTGCTTGACCCTAGACAGCTCAATGTTAATTGACAAGCGGATTGAATTGGCAAGTCAGGCGTTATAAAGTTTTTTATGCAATTCTCACCAAGTTTAGTTCCAGCCGCTATATGCTGAGAATAATACCCATTTGACCATTGGGCATCTAAACCCGCAGGCAGCAGAGATAATGTCCCTTCAGACACATCCGCGATACCAAATAAGGCTTTTACTGGGCTCGCGCATTCTGCACACGCCATCCCCTTTTCTAGCAAGTCGGCTAAATCTTTCAGATCCGCGTTAAAGCTTTTAAGGTTACGCAGATAATCATGAAATAGCGCTCGAACCAATAAGGTCGTAGCAGCGCCATGCTGCCCTTCACTGGCAGAATCAACAAGATAAAAGGCAAACTGGCCATTCATAAGCCAAGCGTACTCATATACTAAAGGCATCACATCTGTTGATTGCAATAAGCGATAGCTACATTTCCAATCGCCTTGGGCGGTGTCTTTATCTGGCAATAGAGCATGGAGTAAATCTTTTGCCGCTATGGGATTATCTTGCAGGTATTCTAGATGCCAGTGTAATTCCTGCTCTTCAGGCATATCGCCGCTGTCTATTCTAAACCATTGACTTGCGAAATCACGCTGATCACATAAATGATTATCAGAGTCATACAAAGTGTTTTCTATCGCACTCGCTAGATGATCTGGATTAGTAATGGGTTTGGGAAGAAAATCTTTTATACCAAAACGTAGTGCTTGTGCAACATCAGCCATTTCATCTGTCGCAGATACCACAATCAAAGGGAGCGATGGGTATTCAAGACTCACCTCTTCGACAAATTCTATACCATCTAAAACCGGCATAGAGAGATCACAGAGAACGAGGTCAGGTTCATATTCTCTCAGTTTCTTTAGACCTTCCAAACCGTTTTCGGCTTCCACAACCTCATGGCCTTGGGTCTCAATAAAACCACCTGTGAGCTTGCGAAAAACAGGGTCATCATCAACGATCATAATTAGCTTTGACCCAGTAGTCACCTGGGGTGAGGGCGCTGTCGCCACTTCATAAGTCTTATGCATAAACCTTGGCCTCACACAACTATAACGTACAACTGTTAGTATTATTTTTGTAATTGTAAATTATTTCAAACACTCATTTAAAAGTAGCTGCGAAAGTGTATTTATACAAATCTTCCACTTTTCGCCCATGTTGAATACTATATGTAGCTAGAGTCAACGTTTTTAACCTTGTTGATACAATTGACTCTTTGACATCTGATATATATGTAATTTAACCCAATTCGCAAAAAATGTGTCGGTAAAAATGAAATTAGACGATCTCAACCTATTTAGGCTCGTTGTTGAAAACGGAAGTTATACTGCGACATCTCGCAAAACTATGATTCCAGTTGCGACAATCACTCGACGCATTCAGGCGTTGGAAGAAGCACTTAACCTTAGATTACTCAATCGCCATGCACGAAAACTTTCCCTTACAGAAGCTGGCGAACGTTTCTATAATGAATGCTCCCCCCTTCTCAACCGGCTGACATTAGCCACAGAGGAGCTCACCGACGAATGCCGAGGTGCAGCAGGGAAAATTCGCGTCTCCACTCCCTCTAACCTCACCAAGCGAATGATGATGCCAATGCTCAGTGCCTTCATGACAAATTATCCTGATATCAATCTTGAGCTCACCACCAGTAATCATGCAGACCAACTTGACCCGACAGAGTGGGATGTTATTTTCCGTGTTGGTCCACAACGAGATTCAAGCCTAATTGCGCGTAAGATTGGTTCAGTAAAAGATATCTTAGTTGCCAGCCCTAAATACCTTGCCAGTAGACCGGCACCAAAACATGCCGAAGATTTGCACGATCATTCTCTTTTGAAGGGGGCACCACTGTTAAAGTGGCAAATAACCAATGGAAGTGGTGAAACTGTCATTAATAATGATAAAGGTCGCTTTCAAGCTAATGCCCTAGATGTCGTTCGCAGTGCTTGCTCGGATGGTTTAGGTATTACATTAATGCCAGACGTCATGCTTCAAGAACACATAGAAGATGGAAGCCTAACACGAGTTTTACAGGAGTGGAGCGCCAACCCCCGTGATGTCTATATGCTGTATAACCACAAAGATCACCTGCCTGAAAAAGTACGCCTATTGATAGACTTTGTTATTGCATACAATATTGACTAATTTGGCATGTGTATCGCTATGTATGATCTGAAAAACCAGCCCCAAAGCTTACCTTTAAGCTTTGAGGCTGCTATCACATATACTCGACGAACTTACTCAAATCTCGTTCTGGCACCTTCATTGGAGTACATCCAGGTGTGCCTAGATAGAGAAAGCCAATAATTTCATCATCACCTTCTAAACCAAAAGCGCTGTGAACGTTTTGATGAAACATCCATTTGCCCGAACGCCAAAACCCTTGAAAGCCCTGTGCAACCGCAGCCATCTGCATTGCTTGGACCGCACATCCTGCTGATAAATACTGCTCAAGAGCGGGTACTTTTTCATGGGGAGTCACCTTAGCAATGACAGTTATGACCATAGGTGCGCGAAATGGCGCGTTTCTCAGCTTCTCCACCACACTTTCTTCACTTCTTTCTGCTTGTGCAGCAGAAACCAAGATATCGGCCAATTTACTTAGACCTTCTCCCTGAGAAATAACAAACCGCCAAGGGGTAAGTCCAGCATGGTCTGGAGCACGAAGCCCAGCTCGAATGATATTTTCAAGCACCTGCCCTTCTGGCGCAGGTTGAGATAATTTGGCAATAGAACGTCGATTGAGCAACAAGTCTAAAGCATCCATTTGAAATTCCTAATGAGTATTTGATTTGGACCGATCATAACCTCAGGTTACAAAAAAGGCGAACTCTAACGCTCGCCTTTCACACTCATAAATAATTATTCATAAAATGGTTTGTTCAAACCAGCTCGAGTTAATAATCCATCACAAGGCGCAAAGCGAGCACCATATTTCTGAGCATGTTGATTCATCAGTTCAATAACGGTCTCTAAGCCCAGCTGGTCCATGTATTTAAAAGGACCGCCGAGGAATGGCGGAAAGCCGATGCCAAATATAGCGCCAATATCACCATCGCGTGGACTGCGGATAATGCCTTCTTCAAGACAACGGACCGCTTCATTTAACATTGGTAACACACAACGTAGAGCCAGATCCTTTTCTGCCAACGTAATTTCAGGAGTAAGACTTAAAAGTTTATAGACGGATTTATCCACTTCTTTCTTCTTACCTTTGTAAGTATAAAAACCTTTGCCACTTTTTCTTCCTTTACGATTATCATCCAGCAAAGTATCGAACACATCCGGTCCTTTAAATCGCTCTCCAAGCTCCCCAACCAGGATAGGCATGATTTTAGCGCCAATATCTATACCAACTTCATCAAGCAAAGTAATTGGCCCAACAGGGAACCCAAAGTTTAATAATGCCTTGTCCAAGTGCTCAATAGGCTCACCAGACATTAAAACCTGAGCCGCTTCATTCATGTAAGGGGCGAGGATCCGATTGACATAAAAACCGGCGCAATCTTTAACGACAATCGGTGTTTTCCCTTGTTTACGGGCAAACTCAACCACGGTAGAGACCGTCTCATCAGATGTCGTATGGTGAGGTATTATTTCCACCAATGGCATTTTTTCTACTGGACTGAAGTAATGCAAACCTACAATTTTTTCTGGTCGCTGCGCATTTTCAGCAATCTTGTGAATAGGCAGTGACGATGTATTAGTCGCAAATATTGTGCTTTGATTAGCATTCGCTTCGATATCCGCCACCATTTGCTGTTTTAATTCCAAATTTTCAAATACAGCTTCCACAACAATGTCAGTATGATTAAAGCGGGTAAAATCGATACCACCAGATAAGTTCAGCATCTTCGACTGTAGCTGCGCCCGAGATAAAATTCGGCGCTTGCGTTGCTTATCAAACAGCTTGTAGTTGTACTTTAACGCATTAAGAACACCGTCATTAGACACATCTTTAATTCTCACCGGAATCTTGGCTTTAGAGATGGTAACATGGCTAATTCCAGCGCCCATTAATCCGCCGCCCAGAACCGCTGCTGTGCTTATTTCACTTGGCTTAGCATCCGTCCCGTTCTCTTTTTTCATTTCGGTCGTTGCAAAAAAAATCGAACGCAGTGCCTTAGACTCTGGGGTGACGACTAATTCACCAAATCGCTCTGCTTCTTTTTCCTGACCTTTTTCAAAACCTTTTTCTAGGCCACAGCGCATAACGTCTAAAATGGCTTCTGCCGCAGGATAATTACCGCGCGTTTTTTCATAAGTTTTCTTAGTCGCTTGTTCAAAAATGACTTTTCGTCCCAAGCTGGTATTAGAGATGAGTTTTTCCTTGGTCGATACCTTGCGCTTAGCCTGTGACTTTCCGGTATGCTTATCAACAAAGCTTTTGGCCACTTGCAATAAAATGCTTTCTGGTACCACAGCATCAACAACACCTAACTTTTTCGCTTTAACCGCTCTTAACTGCTTGCCAGTAAGAATCATATCGAGAGAAGGCAACAAACCAATTAAGCGCGGTAAACGCTGCGTACCACCGGAACCGGGTAATAGACCCAATTGCACTTCAGGCAAGCCTAAACGGGTTTTGTCTGACGCTGAGCACACGCGGTAATCACATGCTAAAGCTAACTCTAAACCACCACCCAAACATGGTCCATGGATCGCTGCAACCACAGGAAATGGAAGGTCAGACAATTGCTGAAACATCTTCTGCCCTTGTTCAGCTAAGGCTGTCGCTTGCTCTGCACTGCTACAAGCATCAAGCATCCGCACATCAGCACCTGCAATAAAGTTATCAGGCTTAAGCGAGTGGACAATGACTCCCTTGATAGACGCAATATTCTCTTGTAACTGAGTGAAAATTGCTTCCATTTCATTGGCAAAAGCAGCCTGCAAAGTGTTCATCCTCTCACCTGGAACATCTATCGACAGCCAAGCAATGTTTTGTTCATCAATTTTTAACTCAAATGCTTTTTGCTCACTCATTACTCGACCTCCAGAACCATAGCTGCACCTAAACCACCTGCTGCGCAGGCTGTATTCAACGCCAAACCACCACCACGACGCTTAAGCTCTCTCAATGTTTGGGTAATCATACGAGCGCCCGTGGCAGCAAATGGGTGACCGTAGGCAATTGAGCCTCCGAGTACATTAAATTTATCCATATCGATTTCACCAATTGCTTTCGCACGGCCTAGCTTTTGCTGGGCAAAAGTATCAGAGGCAAACATTTTCACATTCGATAATGTCTGAGCAGCAAAAGCTTCATGCATATCAATCAAAGTTAAATCAGATAACTCAATACCTGCTCTACTCAGCGCTAAAGGAGTCGAATAGGACGGCCCCATCAACATATCCATTTCAACCCCAATTGCTGAAAATGCGTACGACCGAATATAGCCCATTACGTCAAGACCTAACTCTTTGGCTTTACCTTCACGCATCAGCATTATTGCTGCTGCGCCATCCGTTAATGGGGTACTATTCGCCGCCGTCACACTGCCATATTGGCGATCAAATGCTGGGCGTAATTTGGCGTAACCTTCCGGTGTAGAATCATGACGAACATTATTGTCTTGAGATATCCACTGTCTATAAGGTTCCGGGAAAGCGGTCATGACTTCCCCTTCAATTTTTCCTTCTTTCCATGCCTGTGATGCCAAGGAATGAGATCGATGAGCAAGCGCATCCTGTTCTTGACGTGTAATCGCGTGGGACTTGGCCATCTGCTCTGCAGTTTGCCCCATGGAAAGACCGGTTGAATACTCTGCCACAGCAGGAGGAACGGGCATGAGATCTTTGAATGAAAGGTTTTTGAGCAATTTAAGCTTCTGACCCATGGTCTTGGTTTTACTTAAAGCAAGAAGGTTAGCGGCCAATTTTTTTGAAACTCCGATAGGCAATACTGAAGAAGAATCAGCGCCACCTGCGATGCCAATGTCAATCGTACCTGCCATAATACTTTCCGCCACATTGACTGCAGATTGAAAACTGGTTGCGCACGCTCGGGTTACACTGTAAGCATCAGTATGAATATTCATTCCTGTACCCAATACGATTTCTCGCGCAATATTGGGCGCTTCAGGCATCTGCACTACCTGACCAAACACGACTTGATCAACCAATTTAGGGTCGATTTCAGTGCGCGCCATCATCTCACTTACCACCATTTTTCCTAGATCAATAGCTGGCACCTGGCTAAATTCCGTGCTTTGACGTGCAAACGGTGTTCGCAAACCTGCAACAACCGCAATTCGCTCCCCTGAGCGAGTTTTCACTTCCTGCTTGCCCATTATTTCTCCTTTACAAAATAGAGGTCAGACCAGAAATATTGTAACCAGAATGTTATGTGAATCAAACGCTCGTTTAATTAAACGTGATTTGGGATGGAAAAGCGACGCCTTTAACCGTGGGTTATCAGGAAAAAACCGCATTGCGCCGCATGGTGAAAAAAGCTATTCCACTTAATCAATAGAAAATAGCCCGTGACCTGTTAAAAAACAAAGCCCGACGGCAAAAGGAAATACTACCTTGCTCAGCACATCAGTCCAAAGGCTCACTAGATGGCAGACCCGACTATAATCTGTGAGTAACACTGAATATTAAAATAAATCCATTTTGTGTCGATTTTTTAGCCATAATATTTGGCGTACGAATATTCTGGTCTGATAAGTCCAGAGAATGTTTGATTAAAGACTCAGTAAATCATACTCTTCTAGTGCCTAGATTTAGGTGTATGACCAAACCACAGAGCAAAATTGGAGGCTCATGTGTCCGTTATCAATATTTTTGGAAAGAAAAAGTCGAGTCCTCCGGTCAACTCGGATATAGACAGACAAAGAAAGTATGAAGCACTTGTTAGAGCGTATCACAGGGATTTATACCGCTATGCCTATTGGCTGTGCAAAGACCAATCTATAGCAGAGGATCTTGTCCAAGAAACTTGCCTACGGGCATGGAAGTCTCTTGAGAGCTTGCAAGATGAAAAAGCGGCAAAGTCGTGGCTTATAACCATATTAAGACGTGAAAATGCTCGCCGCTTTGAAAGGAAGCAATTTGATCTGGTTGATATTGATGATCACGCCAATGACGCCAAAGTTAGTGATGCGCCGCACCATCAATCGCAATGGATACAAGCGCAAATCATGAAACTGGAAGATGAGTACCGTGAACCGCTTTTTTTGCAGGTCGTCGGAGGGTTCAGTGGCGAAGAGATCGGTGAGATTCTCGGCCTCAACAAGAACACAGTGATGACACGTCTGTTTAGAGCAAGGAACCAGTTGAAAGACATGCTAGATACAGAAAATAGTCACCGAGGGCAACAAAATGGATGAGTTAGAATTCCGTCGTCGTATTATGTCCGATCCCAAAGAACGGGATAGGGATATTGTTGAAGCAATAAAAGCCGACAGTGCCAACAGCAAATTTGCCGATGATGTACTGGATCTCGACGCGCATATTGCTAAAGCGATGGCGGTTGATGTTCCTGAAGATCTCGTTGATCGCATTTTGTTTAGTCAAACATCTCACTCTGAATCAAATATCATCAGACCCACTTTTGCAAAACGTGCAATGGCCACTGCTGCATCGATTGCGTTTGTGGTAGGTATTCTGGTTGGGCAAGTCAACTGGGGCAATATTGTTGTGCCGGTGGCACACGCCAGTATTACAGATATTGCGATTAAACATGTTGTTGATGAAAAACCTTTCGTTGCACGCCTTGATGAAAATGTCCCCTCATCACAAATCAATGCCAAAATGATGCCATTCGATCACCAGCTTGGCGCTAACTTTCCTTACCATGTTTACTATCTCAACCATTGTGGCTTTGGCGATACAAACGCACTACACATGGTATTTCAAGGTGAAAAAGGTAAAATCACCTTGTTCTTAACCAGTATGCCTTCCAAGCAAACTGTGGATTTTGAGCAGCAGGGTATGACCGGTGTGGTTGAACCCCTTGGTAACACCAGCTTAATTCTCGTCGGTGAGGAAGGCGAAAATATTGCCAACATCGCTGCAAACATAGCAAACATTATCAAACCTATGAGTTAACCAAATTTTAACATTTTGTGAGCTACCTCATGGCCTGAGCAATCTGCTTGGGCCATTTTTTTAGCCAAAAAATAGAGTTATAACTCTATTTAATTCATTTTTACTGTCAATTCCTGCCAAATGGCTTTTATTTCTGTAATTTTACCTACTTAGTGCGTAATGGTCCGATTTCTATCTTTTATACTGGCTGCTTAGATTTACCAATCATTGAGTTTTCACTCAAATAAGACGTCCGCGAGAGGCGAAGAAAAAGGAAAAGTATGATGAATAAGACACGTCTGTTTAAGAAGTCACTTCTAGCCGTGACCATTGCCAGTACCACTCTGGCTTCGCAGCAAGCTCTCGCTGCAGGTTTCCAGCTTAATTCTCAGTCTGCCACTGGCCTTGGCCGCGCCTTTGCTGGTGACGCCGTTATTGCTGATAATGCTTCGGTTATGGCTCGTAATGCCGCCGCTATGATACTTTTTGACACTGACCAGTTCTCTGGCGGCGTCAATATAATCGATACCGATATCGACGTAAAGGATATTTCATATAACGGTGGCACAATCAATGATGTGACCAACTCAAGCAATACCCCTGTTCCAAATATTTACTACATTCACAAACTAAATGATCAGTTTGCGATTGGTGCAGGGATATACTCAAACTTTGGTACCAAAAATAATTTCCCTGGAGATTTTGGTGCTGGTTCGGGTAGTTCCCCAATACCTGATGCAAGCAGTTTCGGCGGTACAACCGAGATAGAAACCATCAATTATACAATCAATGCGGCTTATCGAATCGATGACCAGTGGAGCATTGGTGGTGGTGTTGATATTGTACAAGGTAGCGGTAAATTAAGACGTGACGCCTTTAGTAATGTCAATGCTGTTAATATTGATGCCGACGGAATTGGGATCGGATTTAATCTAGGTACTGTGTTTGAGCTTGATGAGAACAACCGCTTCGGCCTTGCCTATCATTACAGCCCTGAAGTAGAAGCCTCTGGCGACGTCTTTGTAAATGCAGGGCTAATCGGCGCTGGTGCTCTAAATACCAATGCTGTTGCCGGTCAGGATGTCTTACTTCCTCTACCCAGTATGCTTGAATTCTCTGGCTACCATCGTATAAAAGACACTAAATTTGCAGTCCACTATAGTTTACAGTGGATCGGTTGGGACACCTTTGATAGCCTTAAAACCAGCGGCGGCTACAACATCAAAGATTATAATTGGCAAGACGGCTACCATATTTCTTTGGGCGGGACTTACTACCTCGATAATAACTGGACGCTGCGCGCTGGTTATATGCATGATACGGCCGCTCAAGACAACCTGACATCGATTTCGGTTCCAGATTCAGATCGCAACTGGTTTTCATTTGGTGCAGGGTACGCATTTGATAAACACCACTCTATCGACTTTGGCTTTACCTACCTAATGGGCGAAGACGTTAAAGTGACAGAATATGTTGGTACAACCCCAGTCTTAACTGCTACCACTCGTGCAGATGCAATGCTTTACGGACTTCAGTACAACTATAGCTTCTAATCTAAGTACTCTAACAACACAAAGGGCCATGCAAGATGGTCCTTTTCGTTTCCCCGAGCAAACTCAAAACATCAGCTTATTATTTTCAGCCTACACCTGTACTGAAAAATAGCGTTTTCATACTACGCCTGTTCGCTGAGTAAGTGCTATATAGAGTTAATAATCAGAGAGTTATAAAACAAACCCTGACAGTCGCCATATTTTATCTCGAATGTGACTATTATCCTGCTTTTTATTTTTAAAGTAATAACTCTAACCTTATTATCGCCAGACACTTTTTACAACGTCAGTGGTATATAATGAAACCAAAAATTACTTTTCTCTCTATCGCAGTGGCCGCGAGTCTACTGTCAGCCGCTCATACCGCCAATGCAGCAGGCTTTCAGTTGGCGGAATATTCTGCAACAGGTCTAGGCCGAGCATATGCAGGTGAAGCCGCCATTGCAGATAATGCTAGCGCCCAGTGGCGTAACCCTGCGATGCTCACTTATCTGCCTGGCACTCAAGTCTCACTCGGCGCTATTTATGTTAATCCAAATGTGGATGTCAACGGCACGGTTGATGGGTCAACATCGAAGAACCCTACTCTGCCTACCTCAAATGCCGCTTCGTCTGACTTTGCTGATGATGCCATTATTCCAAACGTTTACCTCTCGCATAAATATTCTGACCAAGTCGCGGTTGGATTTGCGCTCGGGACCAACTATGGTATGGAAACCAACCTAGGTAATGACTTCGCGGCTGCACATTTTGGTAATCAAGCCAGCGTTACCACTATGGAAGCTAACTTAAATGCCGCCTATCAGCTCAATCAACAATGGAGTGTGGGTGGCGGTCTTCGTTATGTCATGGGTGAAGGCAGCTTTGGCGCTAAGACCCCTGAAAATAATATAATTGGTCAATCTATCTCAGCACCTAAAGGTACAGTCCTTAAGTATATGGAAGGTGACGATACAGCTTGGGGCTGGCAAGTAGGAACGGCGTGGCAAATCAACCAAGATCACCGTATTGGCTTTAGCTACAAATCCGAAGTTCAACTGAAACTTGAAGGCTATGCCACAGGATTTGGGTTTGATTCGAGTCTGAGTAATGGCAACCGTGATAACGGCACTATGGATCTTGCGCTTCCTGCGACAGCAGAACTCGCTAGTTTCCACCAATTAACTGAAAAATTAGCCATTCATTCCAGCATAAACTGGACAGATTGGAGCAGTTTTGAAAAGCTTGAAGCTCAATTAGACACCTTTGGCAGTCAAATGGTCAAAGTTGAAAATTGGCAAGATAACTATCGTGTTGCATTCGGCGCCACTTACCAGCTAGAGCCGAAATTAACGCTTCGCACTGGTATAGCTTACGACACCTCAGCGGTGAGTGATAAAAACCGCACTATTACCATTCCCGAAACCGATCGCACTTGGTTAAGTTTTGGCGCAAGCTATGCGTTTTCGAAACAGTTTACCCTAGATGGCGGATTAACCTATATTCTGGCTAAAGATGCCCCCATCACAGAGTCACGTGGCTACGCTTCTGACGATACGGCGCAGGATGTGGGTGGGCAATTTGTTGGAGAAACCAAGGGTAATATTTGGTTAATTGGCATTCAGGCCAGCTACCGATTCTAAACCATCATCATTTAGCTTTAAAGTTTGAATTAGGCAATAAAAAAGCTTGGTCATTGACCAAGCTTTTCTCTAGAAATCCTCATCAAGATAGTCATCGAGGTAGGCTTCTTCGTCTTCATCATACTCATCTGGTGATTCCACTTCAGCACTGAAATCCTGACTTTGAAGATAAGCATCTCGAGTGAGCACATATGGATCAGGGGAATTATCCAACAGCGCTTCTTGAGACACCAAGGATGCGCGAGTTTCCATTCCTTCCAAAGCCCACTTACCAAGACCAGCCCAGATATTAAGCAATGAAAGCGGGACATAAGTCGTATCGACTAAATCAGCCGATTCCCTAACCGTCCAAGGCCCATAACCTGGCACCATAACATAAGGCCCATTACCAACACCGTAATGCCCTACCGCATCACCAAATGATTTATTATTATGGTGAGTAATCCCCGCAGCTGAGGCGACATCAATTAAGCCCAGCAAACCGAACGTACTGTTGATCCAAAAACGGTTAAAGTGATCAATCGCCTTATGCCCATTGCCCATAATTAAGTTATTAATAATACTTGCCGGCTCATCAAGGTTACCCAAAAAGTTTGAGATCCCATGACGTACAGGATCAGGCACATAATTAACATAAGCCAATGACACAGGGCGAACAAAGTAAGGGTCCAAGTAATCGTAGTTAACATCCCACATTGTGCGGTTAAAACCCTCCAAAGGATCATTAACATCAGATTCGACCGATGCTGAGTCTTGAGGAGCACTAGCGCACCCCATTAACAGCGTTGTTCCACAAACAACAGCCCATAACTGAGACTTAAAGCTCTTCATTATTACCACTTCCACACAAAGGCCGGTACTCAGTAGTACCGGCCTCTACAATTTTTGTTAAAACTACGTCTATTGATATATTTTATCAATAGTAACCGAAACAGATTGACCCATTTTAACGGCTTCACTCTCGCCAAACCAATCCCCTTGCTTAGTGGCAACATTACCATCTTTATCTAGACGTACACGCACCATTAGCGTCTCCAATGAGGATAGCTTACGATTTTGCAACATACTATTAGTATCATCAAGAACAACCGTTCTAGGGAATGATCCTATAGGGTATCGCGCCGCAGCAACGGGCATCGGTGATCCATCTGCGGTATGAACTGAGACGATTAATGCTGATTTTTGGTCAACGTTAACTTCATTACTCAAAGAAATAGACACAGAGACCGATTCACCGCTGGCATTTGAATTACCCAGTTGCTCTTGAGCATTATCGATGCTTCGTGACAACATGCCATAACGGCTGTCATCAGGGCCAATCATACGTTGCATCACTCGCCAATAACGTATGGCGCCAGTATAATCTTCTCTCTCAAAAGCGTCGAATGCCAATAATGAGAAAACACGTAAATCGACATAATCATTTTGCACCAAATCGCCAAGAATACGGCGTGCGGTGGTTTGGTCAAGCTCATCTTGCGATAGCATCAAGGCCTGAGCATAACCTAGCTTGATGTCATCATCATCCGGTTTCAGCGTGTATGCTTTTTTCATCGCACCAATCGCAGTCGTCACGTTTCGATCAGCTAACGCAATCCGACCCAATAGTAACCAACCTGTAGAGTCGTCCGGATGATAATGCAAACGAGTACGCATAGCTAAGGTAAGATCGCGCATTTCATCACCGCTCAAGGCCACCCCTTGCGGCGCTATCAATTTTTTAGATAGTGCAGGTAAATTAGCACTAACTTGTTGCCACTGTTCAACTTGACCCCAAGCTCCAAATTTGAAATACAGCGCATAAGACAGCACAACAACAAACAACACAGACGGTAACAAAATTACGAAGGGAGAAGATGAGCCTTGCGGATTAACACTCTGCTGATGAGGAACATCATCAAGCAAAGACTGTTTAAGATCATCCACAAGTTCCTGCTGGTTTACTACTAGGCCTCCTTGTGTTTCTTCTGCAAGTTCAGACAATCTATCTTTGTACAAGGCTTTGTTGAGTTCATCACGTAGTAAGTCGTCATTGTTGGCTTTCTTTCGAATAATGGGTATACCGATAAGAACGATGCTCAGTAGAATTAGAATGGCTGAAACAATCCAAAATAGCGTCATTATTGCTTCTCTCCATCATTCTTTTCTTCTAGGAGGGCATTTAAACGATCTTCTTTATCTTGATCCCAAGTCACACTGCTACTTATTCGACTCTGCTTTGAGCGAGTACGTACAACAATAAAACCAAAACCGACCATCACAACAAATATTGGCCCCAACCATAAAATAGCGGTAGCAAATGTCAACGGGGGATTGTAGGTAACAAAATTACCATAACGAGCTACCATATAGTCGACAATATCCTGTTTGGACTCACCCTGCTTGGTCATATCGTACACTTTTTGCCGTATATCAACGGCCAGTGCAGAATTTGAGTCTGCAATGGTATTATTTTGACATTTAGGACAGCGAAGCGTGTTGCTCAACTCTTTAAACTGCTGCTCTTTCTCTAAATCCTCAAATTCATAGATCTGGATCGTTGCATTGACAGAGAAAGATAAAACCACAGTACAAAACATAAAAAATAGGGTGTTTTTCACTGCTTAGCCTCCGCCAGTAACTGGTCATAAATAGGTTTAATGTCGTCATTCCAGCTGCGATCGCTGACATTACTTGCATGGCGATAACGAATTACACCTTGTGCATCAATCAAAAACGTCTCAGGCGCTCCATAGACGCCTAAATCTAGGCCTAACATGCCACTGCCATCAAATAAACTAATTAAGTAAGGGTTACCAAGTTGATCTAACCACTTGACCGCTTTAGCACGATCATCTTTATAATTCATGCCGATTATCTTAACGCCCTTCGATGCCAGTTTGTTCAAATACTGATGTTCGACATAACAGGTGGAACACCAAGTTGCCCAGACGTTGAGAAGTAATGGTTCACCTTTAAAAATCGACTGATCGTAGAGTTTTCCGGGCTCAGCAAGATCTTCAAGCTTGAAGTGAGGAACAGTTTGACCAATCAATACTGATTCAAGTTTAGTCGGGTCATCACCATGTGAGTTTTTGAACAGCTGAGTAGCAAATACAGCGACCAAGCCCAAAAAAGCCACCAGCGGAATAAATAGTAATTTTTTCTGCATTACGCTTCCTGCATTTTTGTACTTTTCCTAAAACGATAACGCTTATCGCTTATCGATACCACACCAGCAAGAGCCATGAGCAAGGCCCCTGCCCAAATCCATCGCACAAAAGGTTTATAGTAAATACGAACAGCCCAAGACTTGTCATCTTCAAGCCTCTCACCCAATGCAATATAGAGATCGCGGGTGATGCCTCTGTCTATTGCCGCCTCAGTCATCATAGATCGGGCGGTGCGATAAAAACGCTTTTCAGCATGCAAAGTATTTAGATACTCACCTTGGTGACTGATTTTAAAATCCGCAACATAGCCATCGTAGTTTGGGCCAATTTTATCTTGCACACCTTCAAAGTAAAAATCATAACCTTGAATGCTATAGCTTTGCCCTGGAGCCAAGCGTACATCACGTTCGATGCTGTAATTTTGCACCATTGCGATACCGATAATACCAACGGCAAGACCAATATGACCAAGTACCATAGCCCAGTGACTGCGTTGCAGCTTGGTAACTCCAACAGCAAAATTATGCCTATGTGTCGCTCTCTGATGGATCTCAAAGCCATGCATAAAGATAATCCATAGCGCCATTACCCAGCCAAGGTATGCCATGGCCTGGAAGAAGTCAGCGAGTAAAGAGACCAATACATAGGCTAAAATCAGTGAGGCCATTCCTAATATCAGCATAGGTTTAGCTAAGCTGGAGAGATTATCACGCTTCCATCGGATCAATGGCCCGATACCAAGCAAAAAGGCAAATGGCACCATTAACCACGCAAATAAAAGATTGAAAAATGGCGCACCTATAGACACTGAACCTAGGCCTATTTGCTTATGGACAAGAGGTAATAGCGTACCAACTAGAACAACAACTAACCCTGCGATAAGCAGAACATTGTTTGCAAGTAATGTGTTTTCCCGTGAAATCAGTTCAAAATCACCACGGACTCGAACTTTAGAACCCTTTAAAGCAAACAGCAGTAACGAGCCACCAATGATAAAAACCAAGAAGAATAAAATAAACACTCCTCTGGCGGGATCTGAGGCAAAAGCATGCACTGAGACCAAAATGCCCGATCGAACTAAAAAGGTCCCTAACAAGCTTAATGAAAACGCGGAAATTGCCAGTAACACAGTCCAGGCTTTAAATGTGCCACGTTTTTCTGTGACAGCGAGCGAATGCATCAAAGCCGTACCAGCTAACCATGGCATAAAGGACGCATTTTCTACAGGATCCCAAAACCACCAGCCTCCCCAGCCAAGTTCGTAGTAGGCCCACCAAGAGCCAAGTGCAATTCCTAAAGTGAGAAACAGCCATGCTGCTGTCGTCCAAGGGCGAGACCAACGCGCCCATGCGGTATCAAGCCTGCCAGTCATGAGTGATGCAATGGCAAATGAGAAAGCAACCGAAAAGCCTACATATCCCATGTAAAGCATTGGCGGGTGGATGATAAGTCCTGGGTCCTGTAATAAAGGATTTAAATCACGCCCATCAACAGGAAAGAAAGGTAAGGTTCTTAAAAAGGGGTTAGAAGTGACGATAATAAACAATAAGAAACCAACACTAATCATGCCCATCACCGCAAGTACTCTTGACACTGATTCTTGCGGCATACCACGACTAAACGTCGCTACTGCTACAGTCCATATCGCTTGAATTAGTACCCATAGCAGCAAGGAACCTTCATGAGCTCCCCAAACCGCCGTAAGACGATAATACCAAGGTAATTGACTATTAGAATTAGTCGCAACGTAGGTCAGTGTAAAGTCGTTGGTGTAAAAAGCCCAAAGCAACACACCAAAAGATAAAACGAGTAGCAAGAACATTCCCCAAGACAAAGGTCGTGCGGTGTTCATTAACATAGTATTATTTCGAGATGCACCAACCAAAGGCAGAATACTCAATAACACTGCCATCGCGAGTGAAACAATTAAGGCAAAATGACCAATCTCAGCAATCATTGATCACTTCCTTGTTTTTGTTGTTCCGTGTAATTAAGAGGCTGATGATTCTTCTTCATCGCCTCTGCAATCTCAGGAGGCATATATTCCTCATCATGCTTTGCAAGTACTTCAAAAGCTTCAACCGTGGTAGGATTTTTCAAAACGCCTTGTGCCACAATGCCTTGCCCTTCTCTAAATAAATCAGGCAGTATTCCGTCATAAATCACGGTTACTTTAGGGCCTACATCACGTAATTCGAATGCAACTTGGAGCGATTCTGGGTCACGTTTTAACGATCCTTTGACCACCATACCTCCAATACGCAGACGTTGCCCCACTTCTGGCTTAGTCCCGTCAGGCTTGCCATCAACTAACTCCGTTGGCGTGTAGAATAAGTCCATATTTTGGTTCAGTGCATAAAGCATAAGTCCAACAGTGGCAGCGATACCAACGAAAATTACCAGTACGATTCCCAATCTTTTCTTACGTCTTGGGTTCATAACGTGTTCTCCATATTTTTCGCAGCATCAATGCGAGCTTGCCTCTCGATCTTAGACTGAACTTCATCGAGCAATTTGTTCCCACGGCGAATACTTGCAACAAGCAGAATAAAAAGCAAAAAAAACGTGATACCAAAAGCGCTCCAAACATAAGCAGAATATCCACCCATGGCCAAAAAATCGTTCAAAGAATTAAAATGCATTGTTTATTTACCTCTCTGAAATTTCGCCTGAGCAAGGGCTATCACCCATGTACGATGACTCTCTTTACTTATGATTTCGTTACGCAATCGAACCACAGTTAAGGTGCCAAAGAAAAATGTGAAACCGAAAATATTGATTAGCAATGGCCAGAACATCTCACTAGCAATGGAAGGTTTAGCAAATTTAGTAATGGTTGCTCCTTGATGAAGGGTATTCCACCACTCAACCGAAAAATGAATGATAGGTAAGTTCACCACCCCTACGATAGCCAAAATGCCTGCTGCTTTCGCTGCCATTCTCTGATCATCGAATGCGTGGTAGAGGGCTATGACACCTAGATACAGAAACAAAAGGATCAGCTCAGAAGTTAAACGAGCATCCCACACCCACCATGCTCCCCACATGGGCTTTCCCCAAATGGCCCCCGTCATTAATGCTATAAAGGTATATACTGCTCCGATAGGTGCCATAGCAGAGGCCGCCATATCCGATAGTTTGACTTGCCAAACCAAACCAATGAAAGCCGCAATAGCCATTGACATATATATGCCCATAGACAAAATTGCTGAAGGAACATGTATATAGATAATTCTAAAGCTGTCACCTTGCTGGTAATCTGAGGGCGCAAAAGCCAACCCCCATACTGTACCTAGTGATAAAAGCAGTAACGACAATATCGCAAACCAAGGTAGTAACCTACCGCATAGCTGGTAGGCAGTTTCCGACTTGGCATAAGGATGGAGCCACTTCCACATTGTTTTTCTCACTCTTGCTTCTATGTTGTTTTATTGTCTATGTCAGACTGAATTTTTAACGATGTAATGCACAGGTGTTAGGGTATCTTGCTCTCAAGAAAAACGAATTAATTAACACTTACTCGAAGAGCAGAACTAATAGCAAATGGGGTAAACGTTATTGAACCCATGAACATAGCCCCAAGAATAGCTAACTGACCTTTATACGCCATTCCTAGAGATGCCGCATCAATCGCAGACGTCGCAAATATCAATATCGGGATATACAATGGAAGAACAAGTAAGCTAAGGAGTACCCCTCCCTTTTGTAAACCCACTGTCAAAGCAACACCAATCGCACCAATAAAGCTTAATGTTGGCGTTCCAATGAGCAAAGTTGCTACCACTGCTAACCAAGAATTCATATCAAGAGAAAGTAAAATCGCCAACAAGGGGCTTATCAAAATTAGAGGTAATCCGGTCAACATCCAGTGCGCAATGACTTTGGAGATCACAACAAGCGGCAGTGGCAAAGGCATTAACATCATTTGTTCTAATGCTCCATCTTGAAAGTCATCTCTAAATAGTCTTTCCAAAGACAATAGAGCCGACAACAGAGCGGCTACCCAAACAATACCAGCTGCAATACGCGCCAATAAGTTGGGTTCAGGTCCTATACTTAGAGGAAATAAAGTAATGACTATAATAAAAAACCACAAAGGATTAAAAATATCTGCCTGACGCCGAAATGCGATGAGAAGCTCTCGCCGAATGATATTATTCATTGCTGCAAGCATGGTACGTTACCTAGTGTGATTTTTTTTAATCTTGTATGATTGGCAAACATATCCTGATGAGTGGTCAGTAAAACAATGCCACCTTTATCAATATGACTAAGAAAAAGTGACTCCAATACGTTCACACCCTGTTTATCAATAGCCGTTAAAGGTTCATCTAAAACCCAGAGCTTATGCTGGCTTAACCACAAACGTGCTAGAGCTACCCTACGCTGCTGGCCAGCGGATAGTTTTGCTACTGGCACATCCTCACGCCCCGCTAACCCAACTTTCGTCAGAGCATTATAAAGGCTAACCTTATCTATCGAGTGATTAGAATGGAGGTTAAGATAGAAACGTAAGTTCTCATAAGCAGTCAATTCTCGCTTAATTCCTGTTTGATGCCCTAAAAATAATAAGTCTTGATGGTAAGCTTCTCGGTTAGATTCAATACTTTCCCCATTCCAAAGTACGTCACCATTGTCGCGTTCAGCAAGCCCAGAGATAATCCGTAGTAAGGTGGTTTTTCCTGTCCCGTTTCGACCTTCAACTTGTACTATGTCACCACAATTAAGTGTAAACGACAGTGATTCAAATAGGATTCTGTTGTCTCTAACAGCGGTCAGCTGGGATGCTTCTAACATGAATATTCGCTAGTGAAATTTAGTGCCACTATAATACCATAGCCATACTGACACTAAATAGAATTAGGTCTTCGACCATCACGAAACACGGTAAGTTTATGTAAATAATCTGCCATATTTCAAATAAGTACCGATTGATTGCTTACACTTGGATACAAAAAAGGATGCACAATGCATCCTTTAAGTTATGTTCAAGATTTTTTTCTGCTTTTCCTCAGTGCCGATGAGTGGCTAGATTGTGAATCAGTTCCAAGAGGGGGCACTTTTTCCTTACCAGCAATTTTTTTTTGCAAAGAAAGCATTAACTCGGCTTCAGCTTTAGGTAATTCACACTCTTTAATAAGTTCGTTAACATCAGCTCCAAGTTGGACCATTTTTGAAGCTCTCGAGTACAAACGTCCATCACCATCTTCCTGTTCAAGTTCTGCAATTCTCTCGTTCAAATGCTGAATAAGATCCTGTTGCTCACTGACTCTCTGCCCTAAACCAACGACGACAGAACGAACTTCAAGTAGCTGCTTGTTAGCTTTTTGTAACTCTTTATCAAGATGACGACTTTTCTGCCGCCAATGCTCGAACATGACACCTTGATTCTTCTTTAAACGCAGTAAGATCACAGCAAAAAATACGATAACTACTAATGCAATAACTCCTGCGATTACAGGAGCATTTGCCAAAAAAACTGCTTCCATTATAGATGAGCCATCTCATCCCATTCTTCGTCAGTTAGTAGCTTATTCAAGTCAACAAGAATCAACAACTTACCATCACGATTGCTAACACCCTGAATGAACTTAGCACTTTCGTCTGTTCCAACACTTGGCGTCGTATCAATTTCAGAAGATCTTAAATACACCACTTCAGCAACACTATCAACTAGAATACCTATCACTTGATGTTCGGACTCAATCACGATGATCCGAGTATTATCTGTGATTTCACCTTGCATCAAACCAAAGCGTGATCGGGTATCTATAACTGTTACTACATTACCACGCAGGTTAATGATCCCAAGAACGTAATCAGGAGCACCTGGCACGGGAGCAATCTCTGTATAACGCAGCACTTCACGTACCTGCATTACATTGATACCGTAGGTTTCTTCTTCTAGCTGGAACGTCACCCACTGAAGTACTTCGTCATTTGACTGATCCCTTCTCACTTCGACTTCATTAGTTTGAGACATACCTATTCCTCTCTAAGCCAAAATCGGCATAAACGTTTTATTTGTCCAAGGCTTTTACATCAAGTCCTGCATTAAGCATAGCTATCAATGCTTCAACATGGATCAAAGCACACATTTTTTCTTTGACCATCCCCGCAAGCCAAGGACGTTTTCCTGCGGTTTTCCGCCAGCGTATCTTCTCTGGGTTGATTGATTCTGTACCCTTTAACTGAGTAGAAGCTAATCCCCACATACTTTCATCCAACATAACAATATATTGGTATTCATCTTTATAAGTATCATTGTCCAGCTTCTCAGCCATCACCCATTTTGCCGTATCTACCACATCAAGCTGTGCATCTCGACCAGTCTGCAGGCCCAGGTACCAATCAGGGCGACCGATAAGGTGATTAAGTTCAGCAATACGGTGAATACCACCTAATTCATCAAGCGGAACCGCAAAAGTCACACTATTTACTTCAAAATATAGAACCTGAAAGTCTTGATCACGTATAGTGGAAGACCAAACACCTGATTCACTTCCACCTGACTGAGTTTCTGGTTCTAACGAAACCTCTTCAGCAACTTCAGGTTGCTCCTGCGTGGTGTCATCAATTTCTGGTTGAGCAATTTCTTCAACTATAGCTTCAGATTGAGAGTCAGCAGGTACATCATCTGCCTCAGGTGCTGATATATCATTGTCTACTGGCCAATCTTGGCACTCTTCAATTTCAGAGCTCGTTTCTGATATCTGAGTGGTATTTTGCTCCATCACTTCTTCAAGCTGAAGGTCCGCTACTGGATTGGTAGATTCAAGTTGTTCCAGTAGTCGCTCAACATCATCTAAATTCGGTAGTTCGACCTCAACCGCGGGCGGAGCATAACTCGTTTCTTCCTCTACTTCCTGAACAGCAGGCTCAAACGCCGACATGGCTAAATCAGCTTCTAAATCTAATAATGGGTCCTGATTATTACCAGGAGAGTCTAGCTTATCATCGACGTCTAATGACTCATCTAATAGCGCGGAAAAGTATTCTTCCAACGCTTGCTCACTCGATATCAAAGTATTGCTACTCATTCACTGCCAACCTTTCTAAATAAATTAACAGCTGTTTATATGCGAAAACGCCACGACTCCCAGAAGCAAAATGTGAAACCGGAAGATGCTTTAAGCTAGCATCTCTAAATTTAGTATCGATTGGTACTGCAGAAGTCCATACCTGATCTGGATAATCTTTCTTTAATTTTTGCAACGTTTGCAACGATGCATTAGTCCGTTTGTCATACATAGTCGGGACAATGGTGACATTAAATGGGCTATTACGTGATTTTTGCATTATGGCTAAAGTTCGCACCATTCGTTCCAGACCTTTCATTGCCAAAAATTCGGTTTGCACTGGTATAAGGATACGGTTACTGGCGGCCAATGCATTAACCATCATTACACCGAGTATAGGCGGACAATCAATCAAAACATAATCATAGTGCTGTTCAATAGCCATCAGCGCTCGTTTAAGTATTAACCCCATACCACTACGGTTACCCATAACCCTGTCCAACGTGGCGAGTGACATATGAGCAGGAACAATATCGATACCTTCTACATCTGATTTCATCACCAAGGGTAAAACACTTTCTTCGTTGAAGTCCTTTAACTGAAAGAGATCAAATAAGCTTGAACTTACGCCGTCAGGATCATAACCCAGATAAGTTGTTAGAGATGCGTGAGGGTCAGTATCAACCAACAGAACCCGCTTGCTTTGCTTGCTTAACAAACCCGCAAGGGTGATAGTCGTTGTTGTTTTGCCAACACCACCTTTTTGGTTTGCAATACTCCAAACAATCATCCGTTACCCCTAGGACAAACCTACTTCAACTAGCATTCGTTCTGCTATACGATCTAATGGTAAATCTTCAGTCGACAAACCGGCTTTAGCAACCGCTTGTGGCATGCCATAAACGACACAGCTGTTCTCATCTTGTGCCCAAATAGTTGCACCAGCACTTTTCAGCATACGAGCGCCTTCTCTTCCATCAGCACCCATTCCAGTTAATACCATTGAGAGAACTTGTTCAGAATAAATTTTAGCTGCACTACCAAAAGTCACGTCAACACAAGGCTTATAGTTCATCCGTTCACCACCATCAATGACGCGTAATTTTGCAGTACCAGGGCGACCATCAACCATCATTTGCTTTCCACCAGGTGCAAGATACGCCACTCCTGGTTTAAGAGAATCACCATCTTCAGCTTCTTTAACTTGTATTTTACACAGTGAATTCAGACGGCTTGCAAAAGCAGCGGTAAATGTAGCTGGCATATGTTGAATGAGTAAAATAGGGTGAGGATAGTTCGCTGGCAGCTGAGTTAAAATTTTTTGTAGAGCGACAGGGCCGCCAGTTGAAGTTCCAATGGCCGTAAGTTGATATCTCTTACCCGTAGATTTAAAGCGTCCAGCTGCAGACGATTTTGCCGAAACAGTCGCAGCTTTAGATGTTTTTTGCGTAGTTGAAGAGGCTGTGGGAGATTTCGCTGTACCCGCAGTCGAGGCAGGTTTACTAGCAGGTCGGCGCATAAAGGTGCGACGTGAAGCAATCTCAATTACACGTTGTTGTAGCAATGACACCGCATCATCACGATTACGTGCAATATCTTCAAATTTCTTGGGTAGAAAGTCCAATGCTCCAGCATCAAGAGCATCCAATGTTGCTTTTGCTCCATCATGTGTTAAAGACGAAAACATTAAAATAGGAACTGGACTTTTAGCCATAATTTCACGAACGGCCGTGATACCGTCCATCACAGGCATCTCTATGTCCATTGTAATCACATCCGGTTTCAATCTTAGGGCTTTGTCTACAGCTTCTTTACCATTGGTCGCCACATCCATTACCTCTAAACGAGGTTCAGAGTTAATTATCTCACTGACTCGGCGACGAAAAAAACTCGAATCATCAACTACTAAAACTTTAATCGCCATAGTTATCCTTTATTATTCTACGACTTAGACTCGAGAAGCAGCCGCATACTGCTTAAGCAAATCCGCTACATCCAGAATCAGAGCAATATGCCCATCACTGGTGATTGTCGCACCCGCCATCCCCGGAGTTCCCTGAAGCATGCTATCAAGAGGTTTAATCACCACTTCTTCTTGTCCAATTAGAGTATCGACTACAAACCCAACTCTCTGACTACCAATCTGGACAATCACTACATGACCATGTCCCTTACGTAATTCCATGTCAGCCGACTTCGGTGCAAGCCAGTTTTGTAAGTAAAACAATGGAATCGATTTTTCTCGGACAATAATAGTTAACTGGCCATCAACAACATTGGTACGGCTAAGATCCAAATGGAAAATCTCATTGACACTTCCCAAAGGAAGAGCAAATGGGTGCCCTGCAACTCCGACCATTAAGGTTGGCAAAATAGCCAGAGTCAAAGGCACTTTAATAGTAATTTTAGTTCCTTTACCTAATTCAGAATCGATATCAATAGAACCATTCAACCCATTGATGGCGGTTTTCACCACATCCATACCCACACCGCGTCCTGAGATGTCAGATATTTGTTCTTTACTTGAGAATCCGGGCATAAATATCAGATTGAAACATTCTTTGTTATTTAGGCGCGACGCAGCATCTTCATCCATCATCCCCCGGTCAACGGCAATTCCTCTTAATTTCTCTGGGTCCATACCGCCACCGTCATCGACAATAGCTAACTCAATATGATCACCTTCCTGAGAAGCCGAAAGAATGACCTTACCCTGTTGAGGTTTACCGGCTTTTACACGATCTGCAGGCATTTCTATACCGTGGTCTAGCGAGTTGCGGACCAAGTGAATGAGCGGATCAGCTAGCGCTTCAACGAGGTTTTTATCCAAATCGGTTTCTTCACCACGCATCTCTAGGTTAATGTCTTTTTCTAGAGTCCGTGCAATGTCTCTTACCACGCGAGGGAATCGACCAAACACTTTTTTGATCGGTTGCATTCGCGTCTTCATTACCGCGCCCTGAAGGTCTGCAGTTACAACGTCGAGGTTAGAGACAGCTTTTGCCATCTCTTCATCGTTACTATTTAAACCTAAACTTAACAATCGGTTACGAACAAGTACCAGCTCACCCACCATATTCATAATAACATCAAGAGTTGATGTATCGACACGCACGGTAGCTTCGGCCTGAGGTTTTTTACTTTGCGCAGGCGGTGCGGCTTCTTTTTTTGCAGGTGGCGCCGCTTTTTCAGCAGGCTTAGGTGGTGGAGGTGCGGGTTGCTCTGCCTTAGGCGCGGGTGGAGGTGCGGCTTCTTTTGGCGCTTCGGCTTTAGCGACTGGCTCTTCTTTTTGAGAAGCTGGTTCACTAGCGGAATCTGTCGCTTCTAGAGGGCCTTTACCTGAGCCATGAAGGTCATCAAGCAATTTATCAAAGTCGTCGTCCGTCATTAAGCCATCATCACCACCTTGAGGTGCTGCACTGGCTTTAGCCTCCGCTTCAACTGGGCTTTTTCCTGAGCCATGGAGATCGTCTAATAACTTTTCGAATTCATCATCCGTAATATCACCACTCGCATCACCTGCAGGTTCTGGCGCTCCTCCAGCCGGTTCTGAGGCAGCGATTGGAGAACCGCCCTCACCATGGAGTTCATCAAGCAACTTATCAAAATCATCTTGAGTGATTTCATCGATAGAACCACCAGATTCACCATCACCACTTGGTGCTGCAACTTCAGGCTCTTCTGGGGCACTGGCTTCAGGTTCTGGTTCAGCAGCTTCTGCTGGAGCACTGGCTTCAGGCTGAGCCTCGTCCGCTGATTGAGGGCTACTTAGACGATGCAGTTCATCCAACAGCTCTTGATCAGCTTTAGGTAACGGCTCTTGATCTTGTACCGCCTGGAACTGTCGATTAACCGTATCTAATGCTGTTAGCATCGTATCCATTAGACTTGAAGAAACATCACGTTGTCCGTTACGCAAAATATCGAACACATTTTCAGCACCATGACAAGTATCGACCAGCTCGGTAAGAGATAGGAAGCCAGCCCCACCTTTGACAGTGTGAAAACCACGGAAAATGGCATTGAGCAATTCTTTGTCTTCAGGGTTATTTTCAAGTTCTACCAGCTGCTCTGAAAGAAGCTCAAGAATTTCCCCTGCTTCAACCAAAAAGTCCTGTAGAATATCTTCGTCTAATTCAAAACTCATAAATTACCTCTAAAACCCAAGACTCGAGAGTAAGTCGTCAACTTCATCTTGTGATGCCACTGCGTCTTCCCTTTCATGAGCATTGAGTATTGGCCCCTCTGGATCTATCGATGATTTATTTTTATTTTGTTCGGCTTCTTCAAGTTTACTAGCACCAAATGCGGTCAAAATTTCCACCAGCCGGCCTTCAACTTCATTGACCAGAGTGATGACTCTACTGATGATCTGACCGGTTAAATCTTGAAAATCCTGAGCCATAAGAATCTCTGTCAATTGACCTCTTAGCTCAGAACTGTCTCCTTCAACTTCACCAAGTAGCTTATCAATACGATGGCAAAGAGCCTTGAATTCTGCAAGCTCAATGCGACCATGCATTAACTCATTCCATTTAGGTCGAACTTTCAATAAGCCCTCATGTAAGTTATCAGCAATCGGCATACATCGATCGACCGCATCCATCGTTTTATTTGCCGCGGTTTCAGTTTTATCAATGACATACTGAAGCCTGTCCTTAGCATCAGGAATCTCAGCATTCGCAATAGCATTGATACGGTCATCAACACTGAAATGCTTGATAGACTCGTGCAAATCACGAGTTAACTCACCAATTTCCTGAAAAACGGGACTTGGTGTCGCTTCTTGTAAGCTCCTAACAAGTTGGTCAGCTTCTTCTTGCTGCTCACTTTCTAGTAACTCTACGAGGTTCTTTGCCTGTTCTAATGAAATCATTCTCAATTAGCCTTTCACGTCCCTGCGTCAATTTTTTGACTTATAAACGTTCGAAGATTTTGTCTAATTTTTCTTTCAATGTTGCAGCAGTGAACGGTTTAACTATGTATCCATTAACACCTGCTTGCGCTGCTTCAACAATCTGCTCACGCTTCGCTTCTGCTGTGATCATCAGTACAGGTAAATGTTTAAGCTCATCATCGGCGCGAATATGCTTTAGAAGGTCGATGCCCTGCATACCAGGCATGTTCCAATCTGTCACAACAAATTCGAAATCACCTTTTTTGAGCATTGGTAGCGCCGTTAAGCCATCATCAGCTTCTTGAGTATTATTAAAACCCAAGTCACGAAGTAAGTTCTTAACGATACGGCGCATTGTTGAAAAGTCGTCAACAATAAGGATCTTCATATCTTTTTTCAAAATTGCCTCCACTGAGTTCGATATCAGTGATTTCTAGTCATCGTTTGTCCAGACACTTAGCTTTGTGCGTAGACGTTGCATTGATTGGCTTAGTATCTGGCTGACACGTGACTCGCTAACACCAATTACTTCGCCGATTTCCTTCAAGTTTAACTCCTCATCGTAATAAAGCGAAAGTACAAGAGCTTCTCTTTCTGGAAGTGATTTAATTGATTCTATCAGAGCAGTGCGAAAATACTCATCTGCAACCCCTTGAAATGGGATATTTTCTTCATCTGAATCTTCATGAGAAATCGCATCCTCCGATACTCCTAAATCGTCAATACCAATTAGACGGGAACAATTAATGTCCGCCAAGGCATTGTGGTATTGTTCTAGGGTCATCTCCATTTGTTTGGCAACTTCGGCATCTGTTGGATCACGGCTTAGCTCACCTTCTAATTGTGAAATCGCTTGGCTTATTTCCCGACTGTTCTTGTGCACTGAACGAGGGACCCAATCTCCACGACGTATATCATCAAGCATAGCACCCCGAATACGAATACCAGCATAGGTTTCAAAACTAGCTCCTTTGCTACCATCGTAATTTTTTTGAGCTTCTAGCAGTCCTATCATTCCAGCTTGGATAAGATCCTCAACATGAACACTAGGTGGTAGTCGCCCAATTAAATGGTGCGCAATGCGTTTAACGAGCACCGAGTATTTCTCTAAAAATGCTCGCCGACTGTCTTGATTTGCGTATTGGTCATAGGTCAAGGCCTTATTCACCAAATGGTTCCTCTAACATCTCTGTTCTATGAAGTAAGCGTTCTACAAAAAACTCCAGATGTCCACTCGGTGTTTTAGGAATTGGCCAAGTTAATGCCTTATTTGCTAATGAACCAAGAGCTAATGACGCAGGTGAACGTGGGAAAGCGTCCACAACAATCTTTTGTTTTTTAACAGCTTGTCGAACTTTATCATCTAATGGGATACATGCTACGAGTTCAATACCAACATTCAAGAATCTCTCTGTGACCAAGGTCAATTTTGCGAACAATTCTCTTCCCTCACGATAACTTCTGACCATATTAGCGACGATTTTAAATCTTTGAACCTGGTGTTCTTTACTTAAAAGTTTGATCAGAGCATATGCATCAGTGATGGATGTAGGTTCATCACAAACAACAACGACCACATCCTGAGCGGCACGTGAAAAACTAACCACCATGTCTGAAATTCCAGCGGCAGTATCAATGAGCAATACATCCATCTCATCTTCTAAGCTACCGAAAGCGCGAATTAGGCCAACGTGCTGCGCATGAGACAGTTCCGTCATTGCTTGTGTACCTGATGTTGCCGGAATTATCTTTATCCCATACGGTCCTTCAACAATAGCATCTTTGAGTTCACATTCACCCTCGAGTACATGGCCAAGATTTTTTTTTGACCGTATTCCAAGCATAACATCAACATTTGCTAAGCCAAGGTCAGCATCTAGTACCATGACCTTTTTTCCCTGACGGGCCATACATATCGCTAGCCCCAAGGTCACATTGGATTTACCAACACCACCTTTACCACCCGTCACCGAAATAACTTTGGTTAGAGAAGGTTGAGTTAAGCGACGTAGCCCGCTTGCTTGGTCTTGTATCATTTTTTTCGTCATAATCGTCCGCCGCCTAGAACCTTTCAGCTTCACTATTCCAATAGTGAGGTTCGTTATCTGTCGACTTCTCTAACAATTCATTTGCCTTAGCTACCATATATTTAGGTTGCGCTATCACAATGTCTTCTGGAACTCTTTGTCCATTCGCGATATAAGCAACTGGCAGAGAATTTTGTACTACAACACTAACAAATTCACCTAGACTTAAGGACTCATCTAATTTAGTAAGAATACACCCTGATAAGGGTATCCTTTGAAAATGATCGATAGTCTCTTGCAATACCTTCCTTTGAGCTGTTGCCGGTAATACTAGATAGCTATGAATTACTTCACCACTCTCGTGCATTAATGTATCCAACTGCTCAGACAGACGAACATCTCTCTGTCCCATACCTGCAGTATCAACCAAAATTAAACGGCGATTTCTTAACTGGTAAATTACATCGGCTAACTCTTTGGAATCTTTAGCAACTTTTACAGCACATCCCATAATACGCCCGTAAATTGCCAACTGCTCATGCGCCCCTATACGGTATGTATCTGTTGTAACCAAAGCGACATTGTCAGAGCCATATTCCATAGCAGCTCTTGCGGCAAGCTTTGCAACCGTGGTCGTTTTTCCAACGCCTGTAGGTCCGAGTAAAGCAACCACACCTCCACGCTTCAGAATATCTTGTTTGGAAATTGGAACTTGGTCGGAAACTAAGCCCAATAATGCTTTCCACGCTTTAGTTGGAGCCGTATCTTCTGGAATGTAACAAGCGAGTTGATCGGCAAGATCTGCCGACACTCCCATACGCTCCAAACGTTTTATAAGCATTGCTCTTAGTGGCTCACGACGTTCAACTTCCTGCCACATTAGCCCTGAGACCTGATGTTCTAAAAGTCGACGAATTGATGTCATCTCTTCGCGCATTTCTTCTAGATCTTCACCACTCGCAGCTGACTCATCTAGTTGATTACGTTCATAACGAGTTGGGTCCAAACGTGGTTGATGTTCGGCGCCTTTGTCCTGGGCTATCAGTCTAGCAAGAGGAGAGTCTTCTCGGAGTTTTACTCCGTTGACTTCTTTTCGTAAACCCGACTGCCGTTTGAGTAATGATGACAATGAGTCAGCATTTGATGCCTCACTATCATTACCATTCGCGGTAGCGTTGTTGTATTGTTTAAGCATATTCGCAAAACGTTTAGTCGTTGAGCCACTATCAACTTTGGCTTGTAAGCTGACTTTGTCTTCGTCTAACGTACGCTGTTTACTATTAACATTACTTTGAGTGGCAGAAGCCGCTTGGGTACTATTTTTCTGAGGTTGAGAGGTTGGTTTAGCGGCCGAACGTGCAGCAGCTGTCTCGTTATCGACCGCTGCCACAATTTCTATGCCACCAGCGACTTTTTTATTTGACATGATTACTGCATCATCGCCCAGCTGACTTTTTACTTGTAGCAAAGCGGTGCGCATGTCCTTGGCAAAAAATCGTTTAATCTTCAAAATCAATATCCATCTTTTCGCACTTAGCCATTAGTTACCAACAGCTTGAACAATGCGTATTTGTTTCTCATCTGGAATCTCCTGATAAGAGAGTACCCGCAGTGATGGAATTGTGTTCTTCACAAACTTCGCTAATGTAGAACGCAATACACCTGAGGTGAGAAGTACCGCCGGTTCCCCTTTCAACTCCTGCTCTTGTGTAGCTTGAGTTAATGAAGATTGCAGTCGCTCTGCTAAACCAGGCTCGATTCCCGCAGATTCTCCTCCAGACGCCTGCATTGTCTGGTGCAATATCTGTTCCAATTCAGGAATCAAAGTAATTACTGGCAATTCCGGCTCTATACCATTGATTTCTTGAACAATTAATCGTTTCAAAGAAATTCGAACTGCTGCAGTTAATATGTCAGGTTCTTGACTCTTGCTCGAATATTCAGCCAATGTCTGAACTATGGTTCGGATATCCCTGATAGGCACAGCTTCGTTGAGTAGATTTTGCAGCACTTTAACCACAGCACCAAGTTGTAATTGATCAGGTACAAAAGTTTCCACTAATTTAGGGGTACTGCGCCCAAGCATTTCGAGTAAGTTTTGTACTTCCTCATGACCAATTAGGTGAGAAGCATTATTAGTAAGGAGTTGGCTTAAATGGGTAGCCAAAACAGTTGAAGAATCAACCACCGTATAACCAAGAGCTTGTGCATGTTCACGTTGGTCATCTTTGATCCATGTTGCTTCTAGACCGAAAGCAGGATCTATGGTTGGTTCGCCTTCCACCATTCCATACACTTGACCTGGGTTAATAGCCAATTCCATATCTGGCCGAATTTCCGCCTCACCTACCGCCACTCCCATCAAGGTAATACGATAACTGTTAGGGCTTAGCTCAAGATTATCACGTATATGCACTGCAGGAATAAGAAACCCAAAGTCTTGAGAGAGTTTTTTGCGGACTCCTTTAACCCTCTCGAGCAACTCTCCCCCTTGCTCTCTATCAACCAATGGAATAAGACGATAACCAACCTCAAGCCCAATAATATCAACTGGTTGAACATCATCCCACGATAGTTCTTTGGGTGTTGGCGCTTCTTTATCTTTTGTCGCTGGAAGCTTGGCATTTTCAGAACTTTGCTTTTGCTTTCGATGAATCCAATAAGCCGATCCACCAGCTAAGGTAGCAAGAAGTAAGAAAGAAAAATGGGGCATACCTGGAACTAGTCCCATCACTCCTAGAATGCCTGCCGTAATCATTAAGGCTTTCGGATTATCAAATAGTTGGAAAACAACCTGCTCACCCATATCCTGATCGGTATTTTGACGAGTTACCATAATTGCCGCACCAATGGATAATAAGAGCGACGGAATTTGTGCGACAAGGCCATCACCAATGGTCAATAAGGTGTAGATATGAATAGCCTCTATAAAAGCTAAATCATATTGAATCATTCCAATAGATAGACCACCAATAATGTTGATAAAAAGAATCAAAATACCGGCAATCGCATCCCCTTTCACAAACTTGGATGCACCATCCATCGAGCCATAAAAGTCAGCTTCTTTTGTCACTTCTTGACGTCGGGTTCGCGCCTGGTCCTGATCAATCAAGCCAGCATTGAGATCGGCATCTATTGCCATTTGCTTACCTGGTAAAGCGTCCAATGTAAATCGAGCACTCACTTCAGAAATACGTCCTGCACCTTTAGTGACCACCATAAAATTTATGATCATCAGGATCATAAATACAACCAGACCGACTGCATAGTTACCACCTATAACCACACTACCAAATGCCTCTATGACACTACCCGCAGCACCTGTTCCTTCTTGACCATAGAGCAATACCACTCGTGTAGAGGCAACATTCAAGGCTAAACGCAAAAGAGTCGCAATAAGAAGTACGGTAGGAAAGGCCGCAAAATCCAGCGGCCTGCGCGTATAAACGGTGACTAATAGAACCACCATTGCAAGAGCAATATTAAACGTAAAAAATAAGTCCAATATAAAGGGAGGTATCGGCAGAACCACCATCGCCAATGTGGCCAATACCATGATAGGAGCACCAATAGCAGGCATCGCTCTTTGAGGTATTGAGGGTAATTTATCAGCAAATGGCAACGTAAATTTCATAGCGATAGAAGGTATTAGTCAACCTGAATTTAAGGATTTAAATGAAGATGCAAATTTCAGTCCATATAAAATGTCAATTTTATGGCTAACACTTCAAGGCGACTAAGAAATTTAAGAACTAAATGTCAAACCATTAATTTAAATCGATCTAGGGATGAATGTGGAAATCTAGTTCACCACGCCGATTAATAACATCATAATTTATGCATGTAATTCCAGATGTTGGAAACATAGGGGGGACTATTTTTGGTACAAACTCAGCCGTCAGATATCCGACTAGAGGCAAGTGAGAAACCAATAGGATCGATTTCGGGCGTTCAACTTCAGCAATTGCTGCAATGTAATCTCCAACATGAGCCGCATCACCATATGGGGTAATATCATCACAGACTTTAATGTGCTTAGCATTAAAACAAGACGAAATAGCTTGCCAAGTCTGCTGAGCTCTCAAATAAGGACTGACAAGTACCATATCAATATGAACAAAGCCTTTGTCGGCACACAGACTAGCGGATTTTATCGAATCACTCCGGCCTTTATTCGTCAATGCACGCTCCGCATCTGTGGCAGCATAATGCTCAGCTTCGCCATGACGCATAATAAGTATTTTCATTGCTTATTCCTAAATCTGTGATTCTTTTAATAAAACGAGTCTATTGGCGATAATGCCACACATGTCTCATATGACCGATAATTATATCAAGCGCCCACCTTCAGACTTAGACTTTCGTAACATTCTTGATGTATCGGTTAAGAAATTGTGTATGCTTATATTTGTCAGGAAGAAAATTTACATTTACCTCAATCATGCTAAAAGACAGCTATTTGGACCTTTCTTCCAAAAATTGATAGAAAGCGTTGCAATACATCACAACCTCAAGCGGAGAGCAACTTGTGCACCTAAGCCCGAATAACACCAATCAATATCGCTACTTAACGTTGACAAACGGGCTCAAAGTATTGGTCATTCGGGACAAAAATGCCCAAAAGTCAGCAGCAGCATTAGCTGTCAATGTTGGACACTTCGACGATCCTGATGACCGACAGGGAATGGCGCACTATCTAGAACATATGTTATTTTTAGGTACAGAAAAGTACCCCAAAATTGGTGACTTCCAAAATTATGTCAATCAACATGGCGGAAGTAATAACGCTTGGACTGGCGCTGAGCATACCTGCTTCTTTTTTGACGTGATGCCAACTTCATTTTGTAACTGTCTCGATAGATTTAGCCAATTTTTCACTGCTCCTATATTTAATTCTGAAGCGCTTGATAAAGAGCGCCAAGCCGTTGACTCAGAGTTTAAACTCAAACTCAACGATGATTCACGTCGGCTATATCAAGTTCACAAAGAACTGGTTAATCCTAATCACCCTTTCGCAAAATTTTCAGTCGGTAACCAAACAACTTTGGCTGATAGAAATGGACAATCAATCAGAAGTGAGATAGTTGATTTCCACCAAGAGAAATACTCTGCTGATTTAATGACATTGGTAATCTTAGGCCCTCAATCTCTCGATGAGTTGGAACAATGGATAAAAGATAAATTTTCGTCTATTCCAAATAGCGGTCTCTCAGGAAAATCGATTGATGTGGCTTACATAGATTCAAATTCTACCGCCATTTTGGCCAACATTGAGCCAATTAAAGAGATTCGTAAGCTCATACTATCTTTCCCTTTACCCAGCCTAGACAAGTACTACCGCCAAAAACCTATGTCCTACTTTGCTCATTTACTCGGCTATGAGGGTGAAGGTAGTTTAATGCTTGCGCTGAAGGAAAAAGGGTGGATAACCTCACTTTCAGCAGGAGGAGGCACCAGCGGCAGTAACTATCGTGAATTTACAATAAGTTGTGCTTTGACTCATACGGGCCTAGAGCATATGGATGATATCATTCAAGCTCTATTTTCATATCTATCTTTGATTAACCAACAAGGTTTTGATCAATGGCGTTATCTTGAAAAACAAGCTGTTTTAGAATCAGCTTTTCGCTTTCAAGAACCCACAAGACCCATTGATTTAGTCAGCCACTTAGTCATTAACATGCAACATTATCCACCTGAAGACATAGTCTATGGAGACTATGTCATGAATAATTATGATGAAGAACTTTTAAGACAACTTTTTACCTATTTTACCATAGACAATTTACGCGCTACGTTGATTGCAAAAGGCTACAAATATGATAAAAAAGCCAAATGGTATGGCACACCTTATTCCGTTAATTCTTTTACTCCACAGCAAAGATCACACTTTACAGCACAAAGCAGTTTAAGTTTCGCTCTACCACCTATAAACCCGTTTATTTGTTATGATTTAGACCCTCTCCCTATTGAAAGTCACTCGTCAGTTCCAGAGGTACTCCAAGACCTACCAGGCTTTAAGCTTTGGCATCTACAAGACGGTGAGTTCAGAGTACCTAAAGGCGTCATTTTTGTAGCAATCGATAGCCCGAATTCTGTTGCAAATGCCAAGAACATAGTCAAAACAAGAATATGCGTAGAAATGTTCCTCGACTCTTTAGCTAAAGAAACTTATCAAGCAGAAATCGCAGGTATGAGTTACAACATGTACTCACATCAAGGAGGTGTGACTCTAACCTTATCGGGCTTTAGCAAAAAGCAACCTGAACTAATGACAATGATTCTTAAGCGGTTCTCCAATCGAGAATTCAATGCAAAACGTTTTGACACTATTAAGCAACAGTTAATCAGAAACTGGAAGAATGCAGCTCACGATAAACCCATCTCACAATTGTTTAATGCCATGACAGGAATGCTGCAACCCAACAATCCACCATATGATGAATTATTGTCTGCCTTAGAGAGCCTTCAAGTTAAGGAACTGGAAGAGTTCGTCTCTTCTATCCTAGCAAAACTGCATGTAGAAATGTTTGTATATGGTGATTGGACTCGAGCAGAAACCATCAAACTTGGTGATACCCTGAAAGACGCTCTCAGAGTTAGAAACCAAAGCTACGAAGAATCTCTGAGGCCTCTGGTTATGCTGGGTAAAAACGGCTCTTTTCAGCGTTCTATTGAATCCAACCAAGAAGATTCTGCTATTGTTGTGTACTATCAATGTGACGATATTGAACCGCACAATATCGCTCTATATTTACTCGCCAACCATTTAATGTCGGCAACATTTTTCAATGAAATACGGACTAAACAACAACTCGGTTATATGGTTGGAACAGGCAACTTACCACTAAATCGACACCCAGGTTTAGTCCTTTATGTACAATCACCAAATGCAGCACCGATTGAACTAATTAGATCTATCGACGAATTCCTCAACGCCTTCTATATGGTGTTACTCGAGCTTAATGATTACCAGTGGCACAGTAGTAAACGAGGCCTTTGGAGCCAAATTTCCGCGCCTGATACTACTTTAAAAACTCGAGCTCAAAGGCTTTGGGTTGCTATTGGCAACAAAGATTACAGCTTCGATCACAAAGAACGTGTGCTTGATGAATTGAAAAAGCTGAGTCGCGCTGACATGATCCGCTTTGTTGTTAATCAGCTTAAGCCCAGAACCGCCAATAGGCTTATTATGCACGCGAAAGGGCACTCCCACCTTGCTTCAGGCCCTCTCGATATTGGGGTTGAAATTGGCTCTGTAGAAGAGTTTCAGCTCAGGCCAAAAGACACTGAATTAGGCTAGTTGTTCTGACTCTACAATTTTTTTCAATGAATGAGGATGAAGCTTAATGCAAATGTTTTGATACTTAAAAGCTATGGTAGGATTATTAACCCTCTCTCCTTCTCCTTTAGGGCTCGATAGTTTCACCGCAATACCTTGTCGACTCAGCTCATCCCATTGAGAAGCTAGGCTTGGGTATTTCAATCTTACATCTGCAAGGTACTCTTCAGCTGTTTTGGCCAAAGAAGGGACAATAAATTCAACATGTTCCCAGCACTGAGATGGATATACCTTACCTTGTGCTGGATACGGTAGTTCAAGACACTCAATAGACCAATGAGAGAGCCTAAAAGGCTGCGTAAGTTCAATCACTATGATTGGACGACCGTTTATCATTGCGGTTGAAATTTCACGTCCCTCTTTAAGCCATTCTTTATGCGCCAACCTTGCCAATTCCTTATCGTTAAGACGCAGAGCAATATGGTCTGCTTGTAAGGTCTGCAAATCTATCTTGAGTGTCTCACCCAACAACTGAATTTTTTGCATAAAAACATCAAGTTTAGCCTTCATTTGTACAGGCATTAGCCCAGCATCGATTAGTTTTTGCGACATTTTTATCCATCCAATATGTTGATTTCTACGCAATACTACCAAGATAGTAATTAAAAGTAGAAAATTCCTAGAACACTCTCTATGTGAGAGCCAATAAAATTGGTACTATATGCGCCAATTTATGAACTCTATTGAGATATGCATTCATTTTACTGCTTTAACAACTGTTAAGTGAGAAAGGATGACTAGATTAAAACTATATATGCATATCTAAGCAATTCTTGAGAATTGAAGGAAACACGCGTGAATATCCAAGCTATTATTAATGATAAAGTCTCTCAAGCCTTAGAAGCCGCTGGCGCTCCGAAAGGAAGTCCAGCAGCCGTTCGCCAATCAGCAAAACCACAATTTGGTGACTATCAAGCAAACGGAGTCATGGGTGTGGCTAAAAAGCTTGGCATTAACCCGCGAGAGTTCGCCCAGAAAGTATTGGATATTCTCGATCTTAATGGCATTGCTAGCAAAACAGAAATTGCAGGCCCTGGTTTTATTAACATTTTTTTGAGTGAAGAGTTTCTGGCTCGAAAAGCGCAACAAGCGCTTTCAGATTCTCGTCTCGGAGTTGCTATTGAAGAGCAAAAAACCATAGTCACAGATTACTCAGCGCCAAATGTAGCAAAGGAAATGGCGGTCCACCATATTCGCTCAACGGTTATCGGGGACGCAGTATCACGAACACTTGAATTTTTAGGCCATAACGTCATTCGCGCCAACCACATCGGAGATTGGGGAACTCAGTTCGGTATGTTAATCGCTAACCTGGAACGAGTTCAGCAAGAAGTTGGTGAAATATCTATGGAGCTATCCGATCTAGAGGCTTTCTACCGTGATTCCAAAAAACTCTACGATGAGGATGAAGACTTTGCATTAAAAGCACGTAACTATGTGGTGAAATTGCAAAGTGGTGATGATTACTGTGCTGAAATGTGGAAAAAACTGGTTGATATCACCATGATCCAGAACCAGCATAACTATGACCGCCTTAATGTATCTCTAACTCGTGACGATGTTATGGGTGAAAGTATGTATAACAATATGCTACCAAACATCGTTGCTGATCTTAAAAAGCAAGGTTTAGCTCAAGAAGATGACGGCGCACAGGTTGTATTTCTAGATGAATACAAGAATAAAGATGGCGAGCCTATGGGCGTTATTGTTCAAAAGCGTGATGGCGGCTTCCTTTACACTACGACAGATATTGCATGCGCTAAGTATCGCTACGAAACACTTGGTGCCGACCGCGTACTATATTTCATCGACTCCCGTCAGCACCAACACTTGATGCAGGCTTGGACTATCGTACGTAAAGCTGGCTATGTACCTGAAGACGTCACTTTAGAACATCATGCATTTGGCATGATGTTAGGCAAAGATGGCCGCCCATTTAAGACCCGGGCAGGAAGTACAGTACGGCTAAAGGATCTCCTAGATGAAGCAGAAGAGCGTGCAATTAGGCTAATCGAATCCAAGAATCCTGATCTAGACACAGTTGAGAAACAAAATATCGCGAACACTGTCGCAATGGCTGCAGTGAAATACGCTGATCTTTCTAAGCATCGCACAACTGACTATGTGTTTGATTGGGATAATATGCTTGCTTTCGAAGGTAATACCGCTCCTTATATGCAGTATGCCTACACTCGTGTTGCATCTATTTTCGCCAAAGCAGGGATTTCAATGGATTCTCTCGTTGGAGACATTAAGATCACCGAAGAGAAAGAAAAGTTACTGATCGCCAAACTGCTTCAATTTGACGAGGCAGTTCATTCTGTTGCTCGAGAAGGCCAGCCTCACATATTGTGTAGCTACTTGTTTGAACTTGCAGGTCAGTTCTCAAGCTTCTACGAAGCATGCCCTATTCTTAGTACACAAGATGATTCTATTAAACAAAGTCGCCTCAAACTAGCAGCATTGACCGCGAAAACAATCAAGCAGGGACTATCTCTGCTAGGTATTGAAACTCTAGATCGCATGTAAATATAAGCCTACATGAAGTTAAATAAAGGTTGATGTGAAAGCATCAACCTTTATTTTATCCGCCATATAATAATAAAACACCAAAGGGATGTACTATGAACTTTGAGCTTCACCCACAACTAGCCAAAGATACCAGCACTATAGGTCATTTTCCCTTATCTATAGCGCTACTGCATAAAGACAATGCAGTTCCTTGGGTCATACTTGTCCCCAAGCGAAATAACTTAAAAGAACTGCATCACATGACACAACTGGATCAGCATCAATTCCTACTTGAATCTCAAGCAGTAAATCAAGTATTAGAAGCAACATTTAACCCTGATAAACTTAACCTTGGGGTACTTGGCAACATGGTCCCGCAGCTTCATATTCATCACATTGTACGCTTTAAAAATGATGTCGCGTGGCCTGGACCTATCTGGGGCAACACCAAAGGTGAATTTCGATCTGAAGACGAACAAAAAGCATTACTTACTCAGATTCAAAACGTGCTATCACTAAGTAAATTGTTCCATACAATCTAAAAAATGCCGCTGATATCAGCGGCACTCTTTACATAGTCACTGTTAGTGAAAGGCCATCTGCACTATTGGCGCAATACCTGATTCTAGTAACCTTGTGTGTTTTATTCGTATCCACTAATCGAGAAATTGCACCTTTTCGAATCCACACTTCAATCATGGCATCAACTCCATCTTCACTCATTGCAAACTTCTTAGCGAGGGCTTTCTGACTTACACACCCTTGCTGAACGACATAAGATTTCAGTGCCTTTAAAATCATGCTGTTTGAGCCTCCAGTAGTCGTTGTTGTTTTTTACCAGTGACTTGAAGAGCTCGATAAGTTAATAAACTGGCTATAATAATGCCGCTAATCCATGCTGAACTGTAAGCAGGATTATGTGTAAAATGCGTTACCTGATAATAAAGGGCTGCGCTTCCGTAAGCTAAGCCCATCGTCCAAACTGCAATAAAGCGTGCATACTTTTGACCAAACTCTCGCGCATAGGCGCCCATAGCAGCAACACAAGGGGTATAGAGTAGTATAAAAATAAGGTATGCAAAGGCTGCATTCCCTGTCACAAAATGCTGTTTAAGATTACCAAAAATAGAGGCATCAACGTCTTGCTCTTGCGCAGCAACCGAGCTATCCGTTAAATTCCCAACTTCTATTCCCAGGGGATCAGAGTAAGTCAGCTCAGCAAGGTTGGCTGGAATTGACATGACGGCTTCTTTTAGACTTGCCACTAAATCAAAGTCAGCTTCATCCCCTTCTGCAGGAGCATAGAGACTGTTGAGAGTACCAACGACTGCTTCTTTCGCGAAAATACCAGTAATAATCCCTACAGTTGCAGGCCAATTATCTTTTTCAATACCAATAGGCTCAAAAATTGGCGTCACGATTTGGGATACCTTTGACAATACCGACTTTTCACTATCTTGATTACCAAATGAACCATCGGTTCCCAATGAATTGAAGAAACTCAAAATCGTTACCACAACCACAATCGTTTTACCTGCTCCCAGCACAAAACGTTTGAGCTTTTGCCATGTTTTAATCAGAACATTCTGAAATGTAGGAAGCTCATAGTCTGGCATTTCCATGATTAAGCTGTCACTGGTACCAGGATATAGTGTGCGTTTGAGTACAAGACCAGTAAAAACAGCCGCTACAATGCCAAGAATATATAACGCGAAGACAATATTTTGTCCACTCTCTGGAAAAAACGCAGCAGCAAACAATGCATAAACTGGCAGGCGTGCACCACAAGACATAAAAGGTGCCATAGATGCAGCTAACTTACGCTCACGTTCTTGATCTAAAGTCCTCGTTGCCATGATCGCAGGAACATTACAACCAAATCCGAGAACAAGCGGAACAAAGGCTTTACCTGGTAAGCCCACTTTCTGCATAACCTTATCTAAAACAAACGCAGCACGAGACATGTAGCCCGAGCTTTCAAGTACAGCAAGAAACAGATAGAGGCAAGCGATAACGGGGATAAACGTTGCGACAGTTTGTATCCCTCCACCGACACCATCAGCGATCAAGGTTACTAACCAGACTGGTAAGTGATCATCCATCAAATAGTGACCACCCTCGACTAATAATGCACCAGCACTAATATCAAAAAAATCAATAAAGGCACTACCAATATTGATTGAGAACATAAACATTAAGTACATTACAGCAAAAAAGAAAGGTATTCCTACCCACTTGTTAAGGATAAGACTATCTACTTTTTCAGTGAAACTATGGCTCAGCTTACCTTCTGTCCGGCGTACTTTTTTACACTGTTCATGTAAAAATGTGTACTTGGTATCTGCCACCAACAAGTCTATGTCAAGTTCAAATTCTTTCTGCGCCTTAATGATAAGTTTTCTGTCATCTGTCGATAAGGAATTAAGCACTAATAAATCATGTTCTAAACCACGGATAGATAAAGCTCTTGAGGATGCTTCAACCTGACCTTTAAATATCGGCTGAATTGTTTTGATTGCACGCTCAAATTCTGCTGGATAAGTAATATTAAGTTCATCTAGTGCTACACCCAGAACCACAGTTTTATGGAGTTGTTCTTTGAAACGCTGCACTTGACTGCCATTATTGGCAGATAAAGCAAAAACAGGGCACCCGAGCACCTTTTCTAATGCTTTCACATCAATTATCTGACGCTCACGCTTGAGTGCATCCATTTTATTAAGCACAACTACCATTGGTCGGCCCAATTCACGCAGTTGAAGTGTCATGTACAAACTTCGCTCAAGACAGGTTGCATCAACGACGTTGATGATAAGGTCTGCTGGATGTGTAAGAACAGCCCTAGATGCAATAGACTCATCGATACTATTACCATCATTGCCACTATCAAGTGCGTAAATACCAGGAAGATCGGTAAGAAGAAACTCATCTCCAGAGTGGTTATATCGGCCCGTTTTCTTTTCAACTGTAACCCCAGCCCAGTTACCAACCTGTTGCTTAGCCCCGGTCAAACCATTAAATAGTGTTGTCTTGCCACTATTGGGATTACCAACAGTGAGGATTTGGTATTGCATCAATTGGCCTCCACCACTATTGAATCTGCGATATTCATTCTAACCGCAAGTGATACCCCTCTAACTTCTACCTGAAGAGGATCCCCCATAGGCGCTTTACGAATCAATGTAACTGGGGTATTGGGAAGTAGACCCATAACCATGAGCTTTTTCCTTACATCATTTGATAACTGTGAAAAACCAGTAATCGTTGCTTTTTGCCCTTGGGATAAATGTGACAATTTCATAAGACAGGCCAATTAAAGATAAAAATGAGAAATATTAGCATTAAGATTTTAGATCTTAACTTGTGTAAATTTAGTAAATCTTGTCTGAAATCAAACATTGCAGATTTGTAACGTTACTTACGTTAATCCAAAGCCGTTAATTACGTTAAAAATAATAGTTTCGAACTATCTATTGTTGTTATTTTCATTCAAATAACAAATCAAAAATTAAAAAAAAACATTAAATATCAAGGCAATATATATTTTGTCGCTTTATCAATACCATCTTGGCGTTAATTTTATAAGTAAAACAATGACCTAGACTTATAGTTAACCACGTCAACAGGGAGTTTCCCTGATGACAATTCCAGAGGTGGTACAAGCCGTACCACTCCGGCAGCAAGCGAAGGTGTCATTGACACCCGTGGTATAGTCCCCCGGCTATACCACGTAATTTTTTTCGTCATGCCAAAATTCTAAACCTTCGCAACTTTAAAAAACCTTAGCCTCAAACTCCAAAGCAATCTGCTCTGTTAAATTGTATTTTCATACAATTAAGCGAATAAATTACGCATAACTTAGCATGAGCCTTATATGAATCTGGATTTATATGAAAATAAAGGAAATGTAGTGTTGGGCTAAAAAAGGGTTACCCTCGCGCTTCAACAAACTGAGTTGGAGAAACACCAAATCGATGTTTAAATCGCTGACTAAAATAAGATGGATCATTAAACCCGCATTCAAATGCTACATCTGATACTTTTTGTCCAGCTAACAAGTGGCGACAAGCATAGTCTAAACGAATTTCAGTTAAATAATCAGTAAAGGTTCTCTCAGTGGCCAATTTAAATCGACGTTGTAAACTGCGCTCAGACATATACATCTGCTTAGCTGCAGCTGCTGTCCCAAAATCAGAATCAGAGTAATTTTGAACAACAAGATCTTGTAGCTTTTTGATCCATTGTTTACCCACCTTAGTGTCTGTCAATTGAGTAATGGTATTTTCTTCGAATTGATTAGCCTTAGGCCAAGAAAATTCAGTCAACTGGCTGTTACCTGAATTGTATCTGCGAAATGTTCCTCCGCTTTCCATAACCAAAGTACCAATTTCATTCCAAACTTCAGAAAAGCATGCCAATAAATCATCAGACTGGTGAACTTGTTCTACCATAGAAAATATCACATTCTCCTTTTCATGGCGGTAGGTCATATAAATCACTTGTCCTTTGACACTGCGACGAATCAAGTTATCAATAAGTAAGTTAAACACACGATCTAAGTTTGAAATATAGGCGGCTACGTAGGTGTCTTTATTTTGTTCCAAATCGCTCTTAATAGATAAGTCAGCATTTTGAAGCTCTTCCCTCCAAGCATCGAGTACAGATTTTACGATTAACGACAAATTGTAAGCGGGTAAAGCACTACTACTCACTTCCCTAAAGTTGAGAAGCAAATCAAGCTCGTGATTGACATATCTATATAGCTGCTGCTTACCTTTCTTATCCTCAGTTGCCATTTTGGAAGAGAAATTATCTATTCGACCTTTCAGTGCTTCTATTAATTGGCGATACAGGATGCGCCTGACTTGTAACTGCTTCCTTAAATGCTCATTGTTAGTCAAAAGAATCCGACTTTGGTGGCGTAATTGATTGGTTTTTAGTGCCACCTGAGACTTTAATATTTTATTTGTTTTCACCGTTATCCGAGAACGCCAATTTATTAAACTGACAACTAGCACAAAAAATATCAGCCCATAGCAAGATATTGCGTACCCCCCGATATACCAAGGAACATCAATAGAAAATACAATTTTTTGTATGTCTATTTTATCTACTCCATTTATAACCGCTTTAACTTCAATTACATAATGCCCAGGTAAGAGGTTAACAAATGTTAAATGCAATCCTGATAATTCAATCCAATTATCATTTCCACTAAGCCGATATTGAAGCTTGTAACTGCTACTTTGAGGGAGCATTCCAAATTTAAAAGATAAAATGTCACCGAATTTGGCGTGAGGAGACTCTATCATTGCACCAAGAGAATATCTTGATTGATTAATTTTTACTTCACTAAGAAACAACTTAGTTTGAGGGGGCATAATTTGAGCAAGTTCTGCAGCGTTTGCCACAATCAAATCGTAAGTTGCACCAAGCAATATACCATCACGATTATTTGAAATACCAGCTGCACAGAAGCTAGCCTGAAGCTCATGATTAAGCAGACCAAAAGGCTCACCAAAATGCTGAAGAAGCTGTCCATTAAGACTATAACGTGTCAAACCAATCGCAGAACTCAGCCAGATACCATGGCGATTACTAGTTAGGCAGTTAGAAACGATGCTTTTGCTCACCAGTGAAAGTGATTTAATATTCAAAGTCATGATATCAATCAAAAAAGCACCATAGCGGCCCGCAACCCCAAACAAACCTTCCTCGATCTCGGTTATGCTAACTACAGGACCAAACTGCTGGGATTCTATTATGTAGTCAACCTGACCGTTATCCAACACATAAATCCCGTGGTCTGTACCTAGTATCAATCGATCATCGCTATCAACATTAATATGCAACAACCGACCACCTTGCTCACCATTTGTCATCCACTCAGAGCCATACTGGATAAACTCACCATTACTAGCTTCAAAGCGCCAAATTCTTTGTTCACTAGCGCCCCAAATACGGCCATGATGATCAATAGCCAATAAATCAGCAGTGAGTGATTTTAAAAAGCTGGGTAATCGATCTGATAACAATGTTCCAGACATACCATCGATACTGATAATACCTTCGTCTGTAGCTACCCAAAGTTTGCCATTATGTTCGATAATGTCATTGACATTTCCACCATAAAATAATGTTTTTGAGGTATTTTTATCAATCTGAAGTTTATAAAGTCCAAGAGTAGTAATTAACCAAAAAGTATTTTTCTGATTGAAATACCTCAGCCGGACAAATTTCTCAGTCGTGGTATCTTCATTTAATAAAAAATTCGATAAGCGATTAAAATAATGTGAGAATTCCGAAAAATAATAAATTCCAGAGTCACTGGCCACCCACATATCACCTTGAGCCGTATTCATTAGCGAATATATGTGCTGACCTGAAAACTGGAGTATTTCTTTTAACTCACCATTTAGAGAAGGTTCAAAAGCAAATACACTTAGGCTAGAATCCGTTCCAATCCAGTAACCTTTTGGCGTTTCCGCCAAACTTAGCACTTTTCTATCTAATATTTTACGGCTTTGTAGTACCGCTTTGGTCAGATCAACGATATGAGCTCCGTCAAGAGCACCGACGACTAGCTCTTGGCGAGTTGATGAGTGATGGATAACCTCGATAGGCTGAGTACCAAACTGACGCAGATGCTTAAAGCTTCCAAGATTATAATCAGAAAAATAAAGTCCAGTGTTAGTGGCTAATGTCCAGCGACTACCCATGAATTCTGCATCATTGATTTTCAGCTGAGAAAACTGGCTGTATTGATCCAATTCCCCAAGTGAATATGTCATAAAACCTTTACTATCTATCTGATAGGTATAGAAGTTTGAATGGTCAACAATCCATACATAGCGTCCAGATACACCAATTTTATTAATTTCTGAGCCAGGAGGGAGACTAAATATCAGTTCAGCTGGTTGACCCGGAAAAGTACGGTAAACCTCATGCCCTATAAATGACCAAAACGCATGATTTACAAAAGTCACAGTTTGTGGTTCTGGATCTACGTTCAATTCTAGGTAGGGTAAAACATTTTTCCCATCAAAAAATTGCAACTGGTTGTGTTGATCTTGAAACCAGACCCCGCCATTTTCCTCTAAAAAAAGTTCTTTAGCGACAAACAGCTGACCATTTTCCTTTGTTGGCATGGGATATAACACAGGCTGGGAAAACTCTTCAGCTATCGAGAAGCGAACTAAAAATGATAGTATTAAAAAGCAAACAGCTCTTTTCACCGTACATTCCCTTGCACCATGATCGTTTCTGATAGAGTCAAAAGCCTCTAGGCATCACCAGAGGCCATGCTCCTCTAATTACAAATAAATCATTTAATATCTTGATTATTCAATGGAAAAACTATCTTATTCAGCATTAGAAAACAATAATATTAATTCAAAAAACATTCACACCTTATCAAACTCGATGAAATCAATGTCGTAACACTGTAAGCCAAGCAAAAGTCATTTTCCGCCTAAGCAACCAACAAAGCTATCAACGATGGATTGAATAAAAGCAAAATAGCTACCTGGGCCAGCCTTCGTTTCAGTGCCAAGTGGATCAAGTGTGCCTGTGCTGGCTTGACTACCTCGGAGCACAGAGTTAATCACAGCAGGTGAAAATTGAGGCTCTGAGAACACACACTTAGCATCTCCTTGCGATAGTTTTGTTTTAATATCAATTAGCGTTTTAGCTCCAGGCTTTCTCTCAGGACTAACAGTAAATTCACCGACATGTCTCAGCCCGTAATCTTGTTCAAAATAACCATATGCATCATGAAATACGTAGTATCCAACATCTTTGATAGGGGCTAGCTGCTCACGCCATTTTGTTGCGTGGTTTTCTATATCACTTGCAAAAGCTTGATAATTAGCCTGATACGTTGCTTGGTTGTCAGGATCTAATTGACCAAGTTTATTACTTAATGCCTTTGCTACCTGCTTGCTTTGTTTTAACCCTAACCAAAAGTGAGGGTCATGAGTCCCATGATCATGCCCATCGTGATGATGCCCTTCTGGTGCATAAGCTCGAAGATCTAAGTCGTTTATATCACTAATTGTCAAAACATTGCTCTGATGCTCTAGTATTTTTGCTAAAAATGGCTCCAAGTCATGCCCATACCACACAACAAGAGCCGCCTTTTTTAAACGCTTCACATCTGAAGGTTTTAACGCATAATCATGAGGTGATGTATTTGAATCTAATAGTACTTCAGGGGTAGAAATACCTTTAGTTATTTCAAAAGTAATCATTTGAATGGGTTTAATACTCGTCAACACTTCACTAGCATTGACATTCCCCATAATTAGTAAAAATAGTAAAGGAAAAAATAATTTCATAAGTCAATATCACTCATCTCTGGTGTTAAAGTTTGACGAATGTTACATTATAACAATACTTTTTTGCAAATGAGTTCTTTTCATGTCGGCATTGGTCGAATTACATCAAGTGTGCGTTCAATTTGGAGAACGCAAAATCCTCGATAAGGTTAGCCTCAGTATAAAAAAGGGCAAGATTACGACTTTAATTGGCCCAAATGGTGCAGGTAAATCGACTTTAGTTAAGGTGCTTTTAGGACTTCAAATTCAATACCAAGGCACTGTAAAAAAGATCAAAGGCCTGAGAGTGGGTTATGTACCACAAAAACTCAAGCTCAACGATTCTCTTCCTTTAAACGTGCAACGATTTATGAAACTCGCTGGCAAGTACAGCATTCAAGAATTAAGAGAAGCACTAAATTTAGTCGGAGCTGAACACTTAATTAAGGCCAATATGCATTCGCTATCTGGCGGTGAAAACCAGCGTGTTTTACTCGCAAGAGCTCTACTTCAGCGTCCTGATTTACTGGTCCTAGATGAACCAGCTCAAGGCGTAGATGTACAGGGTCAAGTAGATTTATACGAACTTATAGACACCATACGTCATCGCTTCCAGTGTGCGGTATTTATGGTATCTCACGACTTACATCTCGTGATGGCGAAAACCGATGATGTTATTTGTTTACACCATCACATATGCTGCTCTGGTGCTCCCGCAGATATCACTAAACACCCTAATTATATTGCGCTATTTGGTGAAGTAAGAAGTGAGTCTCTTGCATTTTATCACCACCAACACAGCCATCATCATCATGACCTCGCCGGCGACCCAGTCTCTGGTGAAGCCACTTCCTGCTCAAATCATTCACACGGCCATCACCATGATTGAATTTTTATTGCCTTCTATTATTGCCGGATTAGGTATCGCAATTATTGCGGGTCCATTAGGTTCATTTGTCGTGTGGCGGAAGATGGCCTATTTTGGAGACACATTAGCTCATGCCTCATTGATGGGACTAGCTTTAGGACTTTTACTCGATATCAATCTATATCTAGCCCTAACCGTTTGCTGCCTTGGCTTAGCGTTTGTTTTAGTCACTTTACAAAGGCAAAGATTGGTTGCAACGGATACTTTACTGGGAATTTTGGCCCATAGTGCACTTTCCCTCGGTCTAGTTGCTGTGAGCTTTATCGACAATGTTAGGATAGATTTAATGAGCTATCTATTTGGTGACTTACTTGCAGTCACACCAATGGATCTTATTTATATTTTTTCCGGGGTAATTTTAGTTTCATCTATACTGTATTATTTTTGGCAATCATTACTTTCAACAACTGTCAGTGAAGAGCTCGCCGCTGTAGAGGGGCATAACATTGAGCTAATGCGACTTATCCTAATGATTTTGGTTGGACTAGTGATTGCCATCGGTATGAAATTTGTTGGCGCGCTTATCATGACATCACTTTTGATTATACCTGCCGCAACAGCAAGACGCTTCTCTCAAACGCCGGAACAAATGGCAGCTATATCCTCTGGCATTGGAGCAATAGCCGTCTTACTTGGCCTGAGCTTATCTTGGTATTATGATACTCCGGCTGGTCCTTCGGTTGTTATTAGCGCTGCCTGTATGTTTATGCTAGCTCAGCTTTATAAAGCCAAAGCTTAAGCTCATAAATAAAAATGGGTTGATGCAATGCATTAACCCATTAGCATCCGTTAATATTTTGTTCACGCACCCTCGTTGTGCAGTTCCAAATTCGCGAGTTCCTGCTGTATCTCTCGTTGGACTTTTGCATCATCGCTACGCAGAGACTCAAGAAAATCAAGATATTTCTGGTCGATATCTCCAGTCACATAATCACCATTGAACACCGAAGTATCAAACTTCGTAACATCAGCATTACCCATACCAACCGCAGATATTAAGTCATCCAATGTCTGGAAAATGAGCTCATCCGCTCCTATCTGTTTACGAATGGCTTCATTATCTCGACCATGAGCGATTAATTCATTAGCCGTTGGCATATCGATTCCATAAACGTTCGGGAAACGAACTTCCGGTGCAGCAGAGACCATAAATACTTTGTTGGCTCCTGAGTCTCTCGCCATTTCTATAATCTGTTCTGATGTAGTTCCACGGACGATTGAATCATCAACGAGCAGTACATTCTTATCTTTAAATTCAGAACGAATTGCATTGAGTTTACGACGGACTGACTTCTTACGTTGCTGCTGACCAGGCATAATAAATGTTCGGCCAACATAACGGTTTTTCACAAAGCCCTGGCGATAAGGCTTATCAATCGCCTGAGCTATTTGCAAAGCAATATCACACGAAGTTTCCGGAATTGGGATAACAACATCGATATCTAAATGGCTATATTCATCATGGATACGCGCTCCTAGCTTTTTACCCATTTCTACGCGTGCGCTATAAACAGAAATTTTATCGATAAAGGAATCTGGACGTGCAAAATAAACAAACTCAAAGATACAAGGATTGAGAGTTGGGTTGTCAGCACATTGCTTGGTATGTAATTGTCCATCAAACGTCGCATAGATAGCTTCACCTGGAGCTAAGTCACGAACAAAATCAAAACCAACAGCATCTAGAGCTACTGATTCAGAAGCAACCATATACTCCGTACTCTCATCAACTTCACGTTTTCCCAAGCACAGGGGACGAATGCCGTTTGGATCACGAAATGCAATCATGCCATGGCCAATAACCATAGCAGAAACTGCATATGCCCCTTTGATAGTACGGTGTACATTGGTAACGGCCCGGAAAACATCGTCAGATGTTACATTACCTTTGACTGTATCAATCTCGTGGGCCAAAACATTGAGTAAAACCTCAGAGTCTGAAGTCGTATTGACATGACGGCGATCTTTCTCAAACAATTTTTCACGGACTTCAACCGAATTAGTTAGATTACCATTATGAGCAAGAGTAATTCCAAAAGGTGAATTAACGTAAAAAGGTTGAGCTTCTGAGGCACTGGAACTGCCTGCTGTAGGGTAACGAACATGCCCGATACCAACAGTTCCTTGAAGACGTTGCATGTGTTTTGCTTCAAACACGTCCTTCACCAAACCGTTCGCCTTTCTCAAACGAAAACGATTGCTTTCTATGGTACAAATACCCGCGGCATCTTGGCCACGATGCTGTAACACAGTCAATGCGTCATAAATAGACTGGTTTACAGGCGTTGCACCCACGATTCCAACAATACCACACATGTCCTAACCCTCGATTTGCTACAATGACTGGTGCACTATTGCGCACCAGATAAGAAACTCGATGTAGCTTGTATATGTTCAAAAAAAGGTTCAATGATACGATTAAATTCCGGTACCAACTGCGAGCCTTCCCACCACTCTGAATCTGAAAACGAGGTAAACGAATCCATAAAAAACAGGGTAGCAGAGACAATAAGAACACCCCTCAAGCCACCAAAAACAACGCCTATCACTCTATCTGTCCCAGACAAGCCTGTCTTTTGTACTAGTTGAGCAATTACATAATTTACTATAGCGCCTACAACCAGTGTTGAAACAAACAAAGTAGCTATCGCAGCTCCATTGCGAAACATCTCATCTTGTATATTGGAAAAATACATAGCTAACTTAGCGTAGTACTGGCTGGCAATGAAAAACGCCCCAAACCAAATAACTAAAGACAATGCTTCTTTGGTGAAGCCACGTACCAAACTGATCACAGCCGATAGGCCGATAACACTTAAAATGACAATATCTAATGAATTCATTTGCTCTTACATCTTAAGTTAGCGCGCATTTTAACAGAAAAAATGCTGACGCAAACGTTTTCTTATGGATTTAATGGTTTAAATTTGAGTAATTGACCTTTTGAACCGGTAATTTTATCCAACTCAACCAGCTGACGCTCAAGTTTGCTCTTGGATACATCTGGACCAATGATCACCCGAGTAAAGCCATTCTCAACTTTAGAATGTGCTTGGTAGCCTCTCTTTTTCAGATCTTTAACTACATTTTTTGCATTCTCAGTATTTTTCAATGCCATTAGCTGAATAACCCAAGCACTATCTAAGTACTCATTTTTTTCAAGCACATCCTTTTTTTTCACTGATAACTGCGCATTGTCTGCTGCTTGTAATGGTTGAGACTTTTGCACCACTTCAACAGGTATCTCTGGAAGACTTACAGAATCATCGATAGGCTCTCTGACCTCAAAACTTTCCACAGCACTATCAAGTGCAGGCTTGATAGGAATGCTAGCGACACTCTCTTTATAATGCGTTTTTTGTCCATCAAGGACATCAGGTAATACAATAACCCCAATGGCAACCAAAATAATGGTCCCAATTAAACGATTTTGAAACTTACTGGCCATTTATTCTCCTTGGCTTTGCCAATAATCAAGTACTTCACCAACCGTATGGAACGACCCTACAACTAAAATAACGTCATTATCTTTTGCTTCGTTCATAGCAGCTTTAAAGGCATCGACAGGCGTCGAAAAACTCATAGTATTATCTGGTAAAAATTGATGTAGCTCATTTGCTTGAGCCGCTCTTGGGCCTTTTAATGAAGCAGGGTACCAATAGTTTGCAGTAGTCGATATTACATCCAATGTAGATTGGATATCCTTGTCATGCAGCATAGCTACCACTACGTGGACTTCTTTATCGTGATATTTTTGCTGAATCTTCTCAACAAGATAGCTTGCAGAATGAGGGTTGTGTGCAACATCAAGAATCACTGTAGGCTCATTGTGAATGACTTGCATTCTTCCAGGGAGCTGGGCAGCTTTCAAACCGTTAACTATATTTACATCGGTTACATCCAAGTTAGCCGTTGCTAGGGCCATCAGAGCTGTTGCAGCATTTTGGAGCGGTAGCACGGGTATAGGAAGATGCTCTAAACGGTAAGGCCCATGGCTCCAACACCAATTTTTCTCATCTATCGTTTGGTAATCATACTGAATACCAACCTGATACAAGTCGGCTCCAATATCATCTGCATGAGCAGACACTGTTGATGGGGCCTTCGGCTGACCACAGATAGCAGGCCTATTTGCTCGATAAATGCCCGCCTTCTCGAAACCAATCACGTCAATATCATCACCAAGCCAATTAACATGATCGATTGCTAAACTAGTAATAACTGAAACATCATGATCAACAATATTGGTCGCATCCAATCGGCCCCCTAATCCAACTTCAAGTAAAACAATTTCAACACTTTCGGTTTGAAAAAGGCGCAAAGCTGCCAAAGTCCCAAACTCAAAGAAGCTTAGGCTGATATCTCTACGTTTTTGCTCAATGTAGTCAAATGCTTGAGTATGTTTTTCATCGGCCAGCTCCTTGCCATTGATACGAATTCGTTCATTATAACGAATTAGATGTGGAGAGCTGTATACGCCGACAGAATGGCCAGCATCGAGAAGAATAGCTTCCATTAAAGCACATGTTGACCCCTTCCCATTGGTGCCTGCTACAGTAATGATAGTCGGAGCGGGTTTAGTAAGGTTTGCCATTTCAGCCACGGCTGTAACACGCTCGAGGCCAAGGTCAATGGTCGAAGTATGGATATTTGCTAAATAATCAAGCCACATCATTAGCGAAGATGTGGCTTGGAGAGTCTGGGTTTGATTCATCTAACTTTAACCAAATAAATGTGGTTGTTTGTTAGTTATTACTTTACCCTTTTTCATCCGCTTCTGGTACAGAATAAGCGGCTTCATTTTGTGAATTAGTTATAGAAACGACCAGAGGTGAAGGTTTATTAGTCATTTTTGCGACCAAACTTCCTACACGCTGACGCATCTCCCTACGATCCACAATCATATCAATAGCACCATGATCAAGTAAAAATTCACTGCGTTGGAATCCTTCGGGTAGATCCTCCCGCACTGTCTGCTCAATAACACGTCGGCCAGCAAACCCTATTAAGGCTTTGGGTTCACCAATATTGACATCTCCTAGCATTGCCAAGCTTGCCGAAACACCGCCCATAGTTGGATCCGTCATCACAGAGACAAATGGCAAACTATGCTTAGATAAGCGCTCAAGTGCAGCACTGGTTTTAGCCATTTGCATAAGAGACATTAAAGCCTCTTGCATACGGGCTCCACCACTAGCAGAAAAACACACTAAACCGCACTTATTTTCAATCGCTGCTTCTACAGCACGAACAAAGCGGGCTCCTACAACGGATCCCATTGAGCCTCCCATAAAAGAAAACTCAAATGCACAGGCGACAATGGGCAAACCAAGTAGCTCGCCTTTCATCACAACTAATGCATCTTTCTCTCCACTATTCTTTTGCGCAGCTGAAATGCGATCTTTATACTTTTTCGAATCTTTAAATTTGAGCTTATCTTGAGGCTCTAACTCGTCAGCTAATTCAACTCTATCATTCTTATCCAGAAAGGTTTCCAAACGACGTCGTGCTGACATTCGCATGTGATGGTCACATTTTGGACATACTTCTAAGTTACGCTCTAGTTCAGCATGATAAAGTACCTGCTCACATGATGTACATTTAGTCCATACACCTTCAGGGATAGATGCTTTACGAGAGCTAACAATGTTGCTCTTTTCTAAAATTTTTTCAAGCCAACTCATGGAAGACCTTTTCTCTAGCTGTCCTTCGCTATATGCGAAAGACAAAAATTCTCAATATACGCGAAAGGATTAAAGCATATAAAATGCAAAGTGTAGACAAAAAACTGGTTGTACCTATTTGCTACACCGTCCTCCGAGCCCTAAAGAACTGATTAGTTCGACAATTTATCACCGTTTAGTTCAAGTTATCCGGCAAAAATAGTGGCCCAATGGGCCCTTGGGGTAATTCAAATTGTTCTGGATAGTCTACATTCACGAGGTAAAGACCGCCTGCTTTTGCTGTCGCACCTGCAAGTTTACGGTCCTTAGCTTGTAACAGCCAATCTATCCATTCGGGAAGTTTTTCACTTCGCCCAACACAAATCAAGCTACCAACAATATTGCGTACCATATGATGTACGAATGCATTTGCTTTAATATCAACCACAACATATTGTCCGTGGCGCGTTACATTAAGATGCATAACATTCCGCCAAGGGCTGCGTGACTGACAGTGCACAGCACGAAAAGAAGTAAAATCATTTTCACCTAGTAGGTACTGACCAGCCATATGCATTTTAGCTGCATCAAGCTCACCATGGTAGTGGCTTACACCCGAAGATAGAATTCCTGGCCGCAAGGTACTGTTAAAAATTATGTATCGATATCTACGAGCGGTTGCAGAGAATCGAGCATGAAATTCATCAGTGACTTCTTTAGCCCACCTGACGCAAATATCATTAGGCAGGTTAGCGTTGACTCCCATAGTCCAGGCCACCATTTTCCTATTCGCTTCGGTATCAAAGTGAACGACTTGCCCTGTACCATGTACACCAGCATCAGTGCGACCAGCACATTGAACCTCTACTGGTTGATTGGCAACAGCAGTCAAAGCCTGTTCAAGCTTTTCTTGAACACTTTGAACATCTCTCTGCCGCTGCCAACCGAAGTATTGACTACCATTGTATTCAATACCTAATGCAATTCTCATCGTACAACTCTCTTCGAAAGTGGACCGAGAAGTATATACATTTTAGCGTAAAATGGTAAGGGCTTAATATCAGTCGTTACGACTTATTATTTATTAGGTCAATAAGATTCTTCGCTTCGCGGCGAATTTCATCACCACCATCTACAATTGCTTCTTCGAGTAATTTGATCGCACCTTCTTGGTCATTCATTTCAATATAAATTTTCGCCAAATCAAGCTTACCTGCAGCCTCAGAATTATCATCAACATCAACATTCCCAGTGTCTCCAATGACATCAGGGAAATCGCTCAACCCAACGTCTAACTGGAGTTCCTCGTCTTGGGAACCTGACTCTTCTTCATTTTCGACTTCAGCCATCAACTCATCGATAGTCTTAAATTCACCTTCATCGGGAGTAAAATCTTCGAGCTGCTCTTGATCTTCCCAATCTTCATCTAGAACTTGAGCCTGATCTGGACGATTACTCTGATCCCAAACATCTTGTTGATCAACTGGAATATCGTCAGTAATCTCAGCTTGTTGATCGGGAGAAAGGCTGAATCCATTCCAATCTTCTCCCCCAACCTCCAGCATTGTCTCAATATCCAAACCTGCACTATCGGACGTGATAGCATCAGGGGATTCAAAATCAAAATTACCCGTTGGTTTAACTTCGTCCTCAGAGAGTAATTCATCGAAAGCTGCTTCATTATATTCATGGTTAGCTAGATTCTGATCAACCTCAGATGGAATTTCATTTAAAGACGGCAGTTCTAACTCATCAAGATTAAAATCTTCATCTGGCTCTGGCTCTGGCTCTGGCTCTGGCTCTGGCTCTGGCTCTGGCTCTGGCTCTGGCTCATCTATTCTAGGCTGGTCATTATCACCTGTGTCAACAGGCAGAGCCTCTTCGATAGCTGCTGGGTCTACAGAAGTTTCACCATACTTAGGTATATCCAGATCTGATAAACCCAAGGTACCTTTTTCTTGTGCAATGTTCGATGATGGAACACTTTCAGATACTTCTTGGTCTGGTTCTTCTAATTCAGCAGCTGCATCCTCTTCGGTAAACTCAGGTAATTCAGCGTCATCAATCTCTGCTGCTGCTTCTTGAGGCGCTTCTGGCTCTGCTCCCTCGCTTAATTCAGCGACTACGTCCTCTTCAGTAAAC
>NZ_JAHKPM010000022.1 GCF_018860525.1 Vibrio hepatarius | reverse complement strand
ATAAGCATTATAAATCATGTAATTATGATGAATGAGCCTGTGCATACAGACTCATGAAAGCGGAGAAGAGCCCTTTTTAATGATTCAATATGGTTATGATTGAGTAATAATGTAGGCCTGCATCTGTCTAGAGGGTAGGTTGAGATTCACCTCACACAGCTAACTTATTGTCGCAACACCGTTGTGTTGTCATTCCCCGTGCTTGAAGGGGCTAAATCACCACGCTCAGAAGATATTCACAATGCAGCGTAAATAACTAACCAAACACCTAATTAAAGACAGATCACCTATTACAATAAGGAGAGCAATAATGCTTAAGAAAATCCAACACATTAAGAATCTGGGTGTTTTCAAAGACTTCAGTTGGGATAGTGAAGTTAAAAATAAAGGTGGTGCTGTTCAGAACTTTGTAGGTATTAACATCATCTATGGTCGCAACTATTCCGGTAAGACCACACTATCGCGTATTGCGCGTGCCCTAGAGACAGGCGCTTTGTCAGACAAATATGGCTCGCCATCGTTCCAGCTAGAATTTTCTGGCAACTCAGATGTAACACTCACAACCTTATCTACCCATGATAAGAACATTCGCGTATTTAACGAAGATTTTATTAGAGAGAATCTACGGTTTATCACCAACCCAGACGACAGCATTGAACCGTTTGCCATCTTAGGTGATGACAACAATAAAATCGAAAAAGATATCGAAGCTCTTGAAGAGGAACTGGGTTCTAATGTTGAAGGACAAGAAACAGGTTTGTTTGCTGACAAAAAGCAGGCCGCCGTTGCATACGAAAATACCTTTAGTTTCCATAAGAAAGCGAATGATAGTCTAGAAAAACGACTGGGTGATAAAGCGACCAACAAAGACATCGGCATTAAATATAGGCCTGAGCGTTTTGGTGACCAAAACTACACCATTACAAAATTAAAAACTGATATCAAGATGGTAAGCGATCCAGGTTTTCAACTGTTAAATTCAGAACAAGTGGGTGAGTACGAAAAGCTGATTCATGAAAAGGTTTTGCCTGCAATACCTAGATTTTCTTCACCTAAGCTAAGTTTTTTGAGCTTGGCACAACAAGTGGAAACACTGATTACCAAGCGCATCAGTGAGTCTGACAAAATTCAGGCGTTAGTCAAAGATGCAGTACTTAACCGCTGGGTAAATGAAGGCCGTACTCATCATCGAAACAAGCATGAAAAATGCGCATTTTGCGACAATGAAATTTCGGCTAAGCGATGGGGTGAGCTTGATAAGCACTTTGATGAAGAATCTGGGTTATTAGAAAAGTCAATTGATGTGCTACTTGCTAAGGTAGATACCGAAGAAAAAACGGTTAATGCCGCGCTCACCATTGATCAATCCGTTTTTTATTCTAAGTTTCACTCACAACTAACAGCCTTGGATTCAAGGTTAAAAGCTGCAACCAAAAACTATCAGCTTGCTTTAAATAACCTAACCAAGCAACTGAAGGCGCGAAAAGATGACATTCTAAATGCTAAAAAATATGAGAGCCCAGTTGATTGTGCTGAAACATTAACGCAAATCTGGCAGGAATACAGTGACCTTTGCTCTCAATCAGAGTTATTTAGCAGCTCATTAGCTGAAGAACAAACAAAGGCTAAAGCCGACTTGCGACTGAAAGAAGTCGCTGACTATTTGCTTACGATTGATTACCAACCACAGCTAGATTCAATTGAAACCTTAAAGCACAAGAATGATGAGGCTCTAAAAGCGCAGACGACTATCAATGAGGACATTACCAAAAAACAAGCACAAGTTACGGCTAAGAAAGGTGAACTGAACGACGAAGAAAAAGGGGTTAAAAAGGTAAATGAATACCTGAATAATTTTTTCGGGCATCAGTTCTTAACTTTGGAAGCTAAAAATGAAGGACCAACGCAGGACTCCAAGCGCATTAGATTTGAAGTGATCCGTGACGGAAAAAAGGCTTACCACCTTAGCGAAGGTGAATGCAGCTTGCTGGCATTTTGCTACTTTTTGGCCAAGCTAGATGATGTTGCAACCAAAGACTCAAAACCAATAATTTGGATTGATGATCCTATCTCATCACTCGATGGTAATCATATTTTCTTTATTTACAGCCTGTTAAATGCGGAAGTTGTCGAGAAGGGAAAATTTGCACAGCTATTTGTTTCGACACACAATCTTGACTTCCTTAAGTATCTGAAAAAATTAAAGGATAATTACCTTAATGCTGAAGGAAAGAAGGTTAACTGTCAAAAAGCATATTTTGTCGTTGTTAGGCAAGACAAGAAGTCTACCTTACAGGTCATGCCATCATACTTAAAAGAATATGTGACTGAGTTTAATTACCTATTTCATCAAATCCATAAATGTGCCTCTCTTGACGCTATCGATGATGACAACTATACAACGTTTTACAATTTTGCCAACAATGCTAGGAAGTTTTTTGAAATCTACCTGTATTACAAATACCCCGATCAAGGCATGACACCAGGAACTCTTGGATCATTTTTTGGTGAAGATAGTATTCCGGCGGTATTAACAGACAGAATAAACAATGAGTATTCTCACCTGTCTGGAGTCTTTGAGAGAGGTGCATCCCCTATTGAAGTTCCAGAAATGCAAACTGCCGCTAGGCAAATCATTGAACGACTGAAGCAAGATCGCGACCAATTTACTTCGTTGATGAAAAGTGTTGGTGAGGCTGTTGAGGTGGAAACTGGAGTGGTTTAATGATCCCGGACAGCTAATTAGGGGAGGTTTACAATGGCTCTGGAGTTAATCTGTCAGGGTCATTGAAGTTAACGCTTCATCGATAAGAATTGCGCCAGAGCAGATCACGTCAAACACACCTTTTGCCCCAAAGTGATTTTGAGCTAGAACCCTAACAAAAACCCGTCGCTAGACTGACCTATTTTTTCTAATGTCTAACATTAACGTATTCTAAGGAAGGTGTATGAGGGCATATGTCCCCATCGTTACAATACTTATAATGCCGTTATTCTTATTTGTTTTACATTCAAAGAAATCCAGTGAGTCGCGAGCAGATCACAAATATTGGTTTACAGGCAAAATAACAATAGGAAAAGTCATTTAGATTATACATTTAGTCAATATTAAACCAAAACATCCCTTATAATACGGCCAACACATACTATCCAACACGGCTTACAATGGAAGAGAATAAACCCGACCTGAAATCTGAGTTAGAGCATCATTATGAATTTAGCTATCCTTTTCCGCCTCGATATCATGACTGCTATTGGTCTGATGCGAATATGACGTACGACGAAGCGCTGATAGCCTTTCATGCTCAGACCGAACAAGAGCAACACATGAGGCGCAATCCGGTCAATCGAGACAGACTCAAAAGACCAGTTGGAAGCTCTCCAGATGACAAAGGTTACCCGTTTTCACCTCGGCACTCCATGACGTGGGATAATAATGAATATGGCATCAGCTACGATGAAGCGGTTGCACTATACGAGCATGGAAAAGCCAAATTACCTAATCCAAGAATAGCGTATAACCCTCTTATTAGCGTAACCCCAAAAACACCGCAAGGCTCACGCTTAGCAGTTCAAGCCATGAATGAAGAAGTCGCAAAACAGAAAGCGGAGCAAGCCGCGCAGAAAGTACTGACGGCACAAACGCAAACGGCGCAGACCTCAACGCCTGTGATTAACCCCAACAATGCCTACTGGCCGCCGTACAACTTCCTCGCTAAAGAGGGAGAGAAAGAGATCCATGTTCGATACACGCAAGACGTCGTAGAAGCGACCGTTCTTGCTCCTGAAGAGTGGAAAGAATTTTTTGATGTGCTCGATAAAACTCAAAATATCGGCGGCGCAATGAAAGGCACTTACGATGCCTTTGATACCGCTAAAAAATTAGGGGGGTTGGGTGTGACGGCTTACGTGAAAACACATAATGGCGTCGATTACCTGATATTGAAAGGCTACAAACAGCACATGAAAACCTTGTTAGCGGGTCATCGTTTTAAGGCATCAAATCCTCAAGTGGTCAAACTTGGCTTAGGTGCTTTGGATTCAGTCAAAGGTATGGCGCGTTATGTCAAAGTCACCGCACCTATGGAAATATTGGTTGGTTCAGCAATTAACGTTCTACAGTATGTTTTGAATGATGAGTATACATTGAAACAGCTGGGGATCGATGAAGCCAAATTATTGGTTGGTGTTTTAAGCTCTACAGCTCTGGCAGGTGGTATCCTTGGGGTTCTGGCTGTGGCTTCTATTCCCGTTACGTTTTTAGCTGGAACTATCATAATTATCGGATCTAGTTTTGCCGTTTGGACTATAGATAAAACTACTGATTTTCAGAATAAAATTGTAGAGGGTGCAATTGAGAGTTTTAATTAGCGTATTTTTAATAGCAATCATAGCTGTGCTGGGGTATGTGGCATATTTATGTGCAAGCCCTTTATTTGTTTCGATTGACCAAGTAGAGAGTGTTTCTTTTTCCTATGTGCCACTTCCATTTATTGCATTGTTTGGTTTTTTTGTCCTCGTTATTTCTATAGTTTTCATTCTACTTCCATTGCAATTTATTCGAGGGAAAAGGAAAGGGTCTATTCGATGGTTTTATATTCCAATGCTTATTGGCGCATTGATAGGAACTGGTGTGAACTATGCCAATTTCTATCTAGTAATTAAACCCAATAAGATGGTTGAGTGTCCTGAAAGAGCAGGTTACAAGAAAAATTTAATGCGTGACTATGTTTCTGATCTTTCCTTATGTGAGAAGTTTTAGAGTAGGTCGATAAACAATTTTTTAATCTGCATCTAGGCATGGGTCAACTCATTTTGCTAGTACAATTCGATTTTACCGATCGCACTAGCTCTTCACGGCCCCTTTGCCATAACTATAGTTATCCATGAATTGCTAATTTAGCAAAAGCACTGGAAAACTTTTGTCCATATTTTAGCTAGCTGTACCTTATTAAAGAACCCGCGAAATGGGATCTGACCCCACCAGCAAATTCCTGCCCTTTCGTGCAATATTAATCTTGTTCTTGATGTCTTTTTTGCACATGCTGAACAGGTTCATACTGCCCATATAAAGCCAAAGCAATTCTTAGTACATACCATACGTGACTTCAAACAAGAATCACCACTACTAAGCCAAAAAGCGGAAGAGCTTTTGTCTTCTTGGGATGTTGTCAGCACTTCGGTTGTAGAAACAGGGCAACACTCTAGATCACAATGGGCTGATGTCGGTTTGATTCTGGCAGCGCCAACTCAAAATATCATTTCAACTTCCCCACATGATGTGCAATTTCAAAACCACGCTGGAAATGAGGTAGATAAGCCCAAAAAATACTTATGCCCTGACCGAAAGCTACTTCAAAGGGCAAGGAAAGCAAGGTTACACTCCTGAAGGTGGGACATATGCAAAGGTTGACGCTCCTAGAGTTGACGCTCCTAGAAGTGTTATCGATAGCACTAACGGTAAATACAACGAAGTTCTGGTAGTAGGAAAACCCAACATAAGAACTTATGAAGGTTATAACGCGACCAAAAACGTAAAAGTTTGTGGCGTCTATTGCCATCAAATGCTCAATGAGAATATAGCTAAAAATCTATCAACCT
>NZ_JAHKPM010000065.1 GCF_018860525.1 Vibrio hepatarius | reverse complement strand
TTAAAGTTAGAGCGTCAAATTCATTCCAAAGCCGTCCGTGAATTTAGTCAGGCGATTAATAGCATTTTAAAAGCCTATCAAAAACGTTCTATCAGTTATGAACAAGCCAAACAATTATTTAAAAATCTTAAGCTAGGATTTATTGACGGCGTTAGAGCGATTAAAATGTCACAAAGACATCGAACAATTCGTAGTCAACAAAGACCTGTTCAAGATGGAAGTTATCGCCGAAATATGACCGTGAATAATCAATCATTTAACGTTAGACTAAAAGCGCGATGTGCAACTCCAGAGTGTTTAATGAAGGGAGCGAACTTTGACCTCCAAGATGATGCATTTCAGGACTATATTGAGGCTGCTACGCAAGATAAACGATCCGATGCCATGCAGATCGTCAATATGGCGTTGATCGCTAATCCTTATCTAAAAGTGTTAGAGCGAGTTGTTTATGTCGATATTGGAGCTAATGTTCTCGAAGGAAATCTGGATCCACTATGGGCATTTGTTATGGGTAAAGGTGCGGCATATAGACTGAAGCTTCTTAACCTTCATGAGCGTGTCTGGAAGACAGGAGAAAATGCAACGAGTTATGTTGGTGGAGGTATGCTTGGAGGAGATTAATAAAGCTAAAGTATGGAAGTATTTAAATATCTCCGACGGTATTTATTTAGTCTGTATTTTCATAGGTATTGTTTTCTTTTTTGGTAGTGTTGTTTCATTAATAGGCTTATGGTTCATTACTTTTTTATGCTCAGGTTTAGGGCTAAGGCGTTATTGTAAAGGTAAGTCCATGATGATGTATGGAACAATCGGAGATGAAAAAGCAGATGATCAAGAAGGAACTATGAGCTCATATTATGCTCATAGATGGACAATGTTTCTTGGCACTATTGGTGCTGTTCTTTTCACCATTTATCATCTTTTTCAGTATTTTAATTAGTGAAAAGAGGCTTAAGCAGTGATCTACGATTGTTTTTATATAGGAAAATCACATTGAAAAAGATAGGCTTAGTACTGTATGGAGCGGCATATCTACTCCTCTCATTATTTAATATTATTACTTCAATATTAGCTGGTGCTGTTTCTGTTGGTTTTTTAGTTAGTATTACGTTTACAACTTTGTATTTACTTGGTTTTTATGGATATTTGTTTAAAAAACCCATTTTCACTCCAAAAGTATGGCGTATTCTATTCTACTTACAATGCTTTGCTTTAGTACTACAGCTTATGCCGATTCTATTCGAGTTTAGCATTGAATTGTTAGTTATCAATGGGATAATGCTTATTATAACTCTACCGATACTCGTGTGTTTATACCGATATAGTTCTCCAGATAGTGAAATCTGGATTTCGGCTACAGACCGAGTAAAGGTTAGTCAAATTGAAAGACTTCTAGCAACAACCGAAGTGATTTCCGCGTCTAAAACGACGGGAGAGAAGACGACAACCGTTACCATGAGTAAAGTTGCTGATAATTATATTGTTCATATAAAGCGTACCTCTACAGAAGTTGAGTCTTTCAAAAATGAATTTGTAACGTTAAATAGGGCAGTAGAGTTTGTTGAAAAATACACTTCAATAAGCTCTGAAGAATTAGTGACCTTACATATATAGCGAGTTACTTTTTCTAATTGATTAAGGCGGGTTAGCGCGATTTTGCTAGCTCACTTTTGTCCAATTCCTATCTGCCTACCAATAAGAATTGGACAAATCTTAGAATAACCCTTGAGCCTTTAGAAACTGAAGCGCATCAAATGGCGTTGATAAATAGGAAGCGATAAACTTTTGCGTATCTTCAATACCAATATCGTTAACTTTCTGTTGTAAATCTTTATCGCCCTCCAAAAGCCTTAGCCATTCATTCAATGGTTTTTTATCACCAGAGTAGGCAACGTAATTAACTAAAGAGCTGGTGTAAGCTTGACGTTCTTTCAAAGAACACTGCTGCGACGCATAAGCAAAACCATATTGGATGACGGTTTGTTTTTTAGACTTATCTAAGTTTGTGTACCACTGTGTATCAAGTGTTTTTGAATAGTCAAACTCTTTCCTTATTGACTTGCATTCAGATACACGCTGATTTAGAAGGGTATAGTTGGATTCCATTTCATGTTTAAGCTGATTGGCCCACTCGTCAAGATTGGCGGCTTGGACTGATAGACTACAAAGAACTAGCCCGAAGAATAGAGATTTAAAGCGCATTATATACACACTCCCAAAATTTCCGTTCTTCACCCGATGTGTCTAACGATGCCTTTAAAGCTATCTGCTCTAGGCGCTCACGCTTAATAGGTGCTATTGCCATCACAGACTCATGGTATAAATTCCAATCATAAGTTGTTGCATTGTAAGAAGCTGACGCTATGGCAACACCTCTGTATGAATCTCGACCTGCAAAAATTTGAAAAAATGGTAGAACTTTGATGATACGCTCCAAACCGTTGACATATCCGTAATGTGGGTCATTTGTTCGATATAATCCATCGTACGAGGTGACGGTTTTAAGCCTTGTATTTTGCAAAATTCTCGTTTAGCCATTTTTTACTCCTTCATCCGACTAGCAGTCGCTATTTTAGCGCTCAATAAGCCTACTGAAAAGACAACAAAGTAACTGAATTTATAGTGATTTTAACTAAAAAGCATGCGGCGAGGAGCGTTAATGAGCTACTTTCGAGAAATTAATGCCTTAGGACCTGCTTTTTACTGACCAAGGTTTCAATATTTGAACTAATCCATGAATTGCTAAATTCGCAAAACCACTGACACACTTTTGTCCAGAGGCGTGCTGAAGTAGCATGACATTCGATAGTGGAAAACTGTGATCACCACAGCTCTTACTTTTATCTCTTTTCTAGTTAACACACCATCGGTTCTGTGGTGGGTATGATGTTACTGATAACAATAATGCAAGCGACAGAATCCTTGTTCGATAAAAGGTCGATATCCTAAAGTTGGAACGCATGTATAAATAAGCCATTGTTATATAAGTATTATCATTATAAGTCAACGCATATGCATGTATTATGTATTAAACAAGATTAATATGTTAAGGATATGTATAAGTGAAGTTGCTAATTAAACTTATTTTTTCAACTGCCATTGTCACATTGCTCACTATTTCATCGGCGAGTTTTGCTGGCCTGAAATATAACAAAGGATATTACTCGAAAGCAGAAATTAAGGATTTAATAGAAAAACTAGACAACCCTTTTACAAAAGAAAGTGTCGATGAGTATTACCAAATAATGTCAAGGCTTCAGCCTTTATCAATGCAGCAGCAATATTCTTTATCTTATGAATCCATTGATGCTCTTAATTATTATCAACAAAATGGGTATCAAGCTATTCGACGAGCAATACTCAATGGCGAAAATACCGAGGAAATAAACCCCATCATTGAGCATATTGATTCAGCGTTTGAACAAGGAATTAAATTTACAGGTGAAACCTATCGTGGTGAGTCGTTAATAAAGGCCTACAGTGATGGTTTAATTAAAGTGGGTGATATTGTTAGCCCTAGCACTTTTCTATCGACCTCTGTGTCTGCCAGATCAACCGAGGGTTTTTACGGTGGCCAAAGATCTATGTTTGAACTTAGCAATGGAGAAGCGTCCATAATTATGCCTGATATGAGAACAGACGAATTAGAAATCTTAGTCAATAGAAACACTTTCTTTGAAGTGACAGCAATCGATGCCAACCCTGAAATGGGTATGAATAATGTGATCTATAGAGAAATAGCGGCAAGCGATATAGGAAATAGACCCATCAAAGATATGCACACCGGAGAGAATATCTCAGCGCTTGAAGCGTGTGAATTTTAATAACTTTTTGATACGAACACATAGTTTAACACTTTCAGTAAACCTAAGAATAATCAAACAATATGAAGTTAAGACATTTAATACTATTTTTTGCCATACTATCAACAAACGTTTTGGCAGCCGGATTTTGTACTATTGGCGATGAGTTTACTATTCTCGATAAAGAAGCATTTAATCGCTTGAGTGAGAAGAACTATGCATCTTTTAGTGAAGGTATAACGCCGGAAGAGCTGTTTCCAACCGCACCGAACCATTTCTCAGCCGAGTCAACGAACTTAAGCGAAACAAAATACGTATACAATGAGACCTCCACTTTGCTTGAAGCTGGTCCAGAAAGCTCTGTTGCTCTAGAAGCTGAAGAAGCTTCACGCCTGCTATCTTCTATTGGCCGCACTGCCTCTGAAGTGGGCGGTGCTGCACTTGAGGTATTAGGACCAATTGGAGGCGCGGTTGCTGTGGGCTTTTGGGCTCGTGATGTCGCCCAAGCCTTTGAGGATGAATCAAGAACATCCTATGACCGTTTTGCCACCGTTATGGAACTCGTCGATTGGTTTGGTGTTCTCAAACTGCCTCAGCGCAGTATTGATCGACATATTCTGATTAACCGGTGGAATAATATGGCTGCTGGTGACCATTACAGCTTCACCATCCATGACGATATCGTTACTCGGCAAGATTTAAGAGACAAAAGACATTGGGCATCTTTGGCTGCTAACCAACATAAAACCATAGAAGCGATCGTAAAAAGTTACGCGTCTGATGTTGCTTTGAAATATCAAGCTTACTATCAAGAGTCGGTAAGAGCTCAAACCGTTCTCTCAAACCAATTGATAACCACTGTTGATAAAGAGCTGAATAAAACCTTATTTTTTCAGCTAGACATTAATAAAGACAGAAATCGGTTGTTTTCATCGGATATAAGAAGTGTTTGCCAGCCTGAAGTCGATGCAGTTTATGCTCTTTATTCTCAGCAAAGAAGCAATAGCCTCACATCTGCATCTCCCTCTACTCGCGCAGCCGTTAATGCTTTATCAGCCCTGCAACACTGCCAAAACTCAGTGCTTGAGCAAATGATTACCAAACTTGATCAACTGCGCAGTAATAACTTAAGTGGTTTGGATCGCAACTCCCTCACGCAACTTTACGTTCGGACATTAAACGCAAAGAAAAAAATTGCTGAAACGGCCGATAATCATGTTCGCATTATCAGCACAAAACTGCAGAGTTTGATGAGAGGAGAAGGGTTGCAGTTAATCGATAAATTATTTGATTCAGGTGTAATCGCAAACACCAATGATTTCTTCAAAGAGCAAGCAAGTCGGTATGCTGTCGATGAAATGGCAAGAAGCCTGCTTTATAGGCCTGCCACAGCAAGAGAGCTATCTTCTAAGGTTTTGGTGCTACAAGCCAGCTATCAGTCTTGTTCTCGCTTGGGAATTTTGGGAGGTGATCCTAACTTTCGTGGTTGTGTAGAATACACTCGAGTTCCAGCAGAAACTCGTCGTTTTGAGCCATCACAAGATGAGGTTGTGCGTGAAATAAAAGTACCAGTGCGAGAGCACTATTACTCGATATTTAATGAAACACTAAACACATTAATACAAAATGGCTGGAATCCTGAAACCGAAGAACAGTGGCTAGAGCAGCAAATATTGTCTTATTCTGAGCACCAGCGCAATATCAAACAAAATGTGACGACCAAGGCACAAGTGTATCGTTGGCTGTTTGACTCTCGCCAGCAGCTTGGTAGTGATTGTATTGGTGAACAATCCTGTGCGGGATGGAGTGCATCATATTTAGCCAAAGAAAATCTATCTCGAACCAGTTCCCTTGATGACATTGCGCGTTGGTTGGCTAGTTATTCAGGTCGTGGACAATATGTTCATCGTAAACGAGTCGAACAGCTGGATGAATTGATTGAACCTGCGTTAGAAAGTGAATGGAAAGCGACACAGGGCCGTCAATTTTACAGTTATGTTTATCCGAACAGCTTTGATATAGAAAAATATGCACCTTTTATCGCATCAGCGTTACAAAATTCAACCCTTGATGTGGCGAATCTATCAGGTAATGCCCTTCCATTAGCGAAAGGCATAGTAAAATCTCATATGGCTGAGGCACTTGAGCTAAGTAAACAAAACGGAGCGAACTGGTTACATTCTCAGTTGGGTGATTTTCAACGTTATATGGCAATAGTTCATTCACAACGTACCAGTGTTGGCCGCCATGTTTCTGAAATGCAAGATAATGCACCTGTCTTGTTTTCTGAAATATTACCCGCTCATATTTTAAGATATCTAATTTCTGACTTAATTCCAGATAGTTATGATGCTAGATTGCTTAGCTCTATTGATGCACTTTATAACCCTTCCTCAGAACTGGGTCAAAAAATCACAACACTTGTGAGTATGAGTCGAATGTTTAATGAAGTGTCTAATAGCGGCTGTGAGTCCAATTTCATCGCATGGAAAGAGGCGTTACTGGCTATCTCTAAAGATCCTTCTCTACATTGGTTATCACCCATATCAACTTGGTTAAATAATGTTACGTATCAACAACTAACCAATCAAGCTATCGTTGAATGGGGAATCATGAAACAAAACGAATTAGGGCAAGGTATCCACTACAATATGCTTTAGATAGGGTTTGAATGTGAAATAAAGAAAAAAGAAGATATGAGAGTCTTTCTCATATCTTTTTTTATCTTTGAGTAAAATAATATCGAAAAATAATATCTGACACACACCAATAAAGAGAAAGATAAATTATCCACGCCACTTTGAGGTTTGTTTTCAGGTTACGTTGTACATGAGATTGATTCATGGAAGGTCGCTCCTAACCAGAGCTTCAAGGAGACTAAAAACACTGGATCATTTTTTAGTCTTATCAATTTTTAGTATTTAAGGTGGCTAGCTCACATGAAGTGGGTGCTTTAAGCCCCTTAAGATGGCATTAGAGATACCATGAATATCGAGTTGCTCGGAATATCAAGTGATCAATTAGAGCCATCAACTTCCGGTTACCCTAGTAATTGGGAAGAGTTTGATGTTCTCATGGAATTAGACTTGTGCTTTGAAAATCACCAAGCCGACAGCGTGTTTTTTGAATTCTATGTGGCCTCTCCCAAGGCAATTGAAAATCGGACTATTAATTCATTTATGCCACCGACATTGGTGCTCGAAGAATTTGATTGGAATGTTATTAAGCGTCATATTTCAAAGTTACTTTTACATTCAAATGGCAGTAATTCGTGGGCAGAAGTTGCAACAAGGCTTTCTGGCCAAATTAGGCCAACTAGTTTGAGTTGCTTTCCGTTTTAAGTATCTCTAACAAACCAATTATGGCAAGGCCGCAAAACGCATGGCTTGGCAGAATTATGGAGTAGGGAAGGGAATTTTAGACACAAAAAATCCCAGCTAAACTGGGATTTTTTTAAATTTGGTGGGTCCGGGCGAACTCGAATCGCCGACCCCCGCCATGTCAAGGCGGTACTCTAACCAACTGAGCTACGGACCCAAATTTTTGTTCTTGGCAATTTAATGCTTTAAGGATTGGTGGGTCCGGGCGAACTCGAATCGCCGACCCCCGCCATGTCAAGGCGGTACTCTAACCAACTGAGCTACGGACCCAATCCTTAAGAACGAGACGGATATTACCGAGACTTTGGTTGGTGTGCAAGTCCAAATTATTGGTTTTCAAGTTGTTTGCTTCACAACTAGACAGTTTGGTGTTTTTTTACTCTTGAAAGGCCCGGAGTTCTTGAAAGAAACTCCGGGTTATTGAAGGTTTTATCTGCCGCGACCATCAACCATTACAATGAGAGTCTTAGTAATGATGCTAAAGTCCATCATTATCCATGATTTCAATGAACGAAGAGATAGGGCATAGCTGTGGTCGTAGCCTACTTTTTTCCTAACATCATCGATACAAGTATCATAGCCTTGATTAACTTGAGCTAGTCCGGTGATACCTGGCATTACTCCATAGGTTCTATCCGCAAAGTAAGGGATTTCTGATTCAAGTTTGTTGTAGAAGCCAGGACGTTCAGGTCTAGGGCCGATGATAGACATTTCACCTCGAACAACATTAAACAGTTGAGGGATTTCGTCTAAGCGAGTTTTGCGGAGAAAACGTCCTACTTTGGTGATACGAGGGTCATTTTCTGTTGCCCATACCGCGCCAGTTCGCGTTTCTGCATCAATATACATGGTGCGAAACTTTACGATTTCAAAGAACATCATTTGCTCTGGTGTCGATTTTCCTACTCGTAACTGTTTGTAGAAAACAGGTCCTTTTGAATCAAGTTTTATGGCGAGTGCGATAACTGGCATCACAGGCGATAAAATGAGAAGTCCAAGCAAAGCAGAGATAAAATCAAAGATACGCTTTGCTAACCAGATTGAATATAAAGAAGATACATTACTCATAAGATGCTCCTTTTATTGAACTCGTGTCCAGCGGGTGGACTCTAAGCCTAACAAATAACGTAGGCCACCGATTAGGTTGGCAGTATGGCCAGCAACAATGTATGTCACTAACCGAAAGTACTTGTGACAAAATATTCGTGGGAAAAGGTGTCCCAAAGCAGCAATGGTATAAATTGAGGCTTGGACAACGGTTCCTAGTAAAAAGAATGGTTGGTTGATAAGGGCTATAGACAAAGCAAAGCAAACAATCATCAGGTAAGGTGCGATTAGCCTTAGCCCTTTACCAGAGATAAAAGCAAATGCTACGCCTTTGTATTTTGGTAAGAAAAGCTCAGCTAACAGTACAGCTTGCTGCATGTTGCCAGCAGAAATTCTCAGTCTGCGTTTGAAGTCGTTGTCTGTGGAAGTAGCTTCTAGCTCCAATGCAATCATGTTCTGGTCATAGTGGACATTAAATCCTTTACGGATGATTTCCATTGGGATAATAAAGTCATCGTTAATTGTGTTGGCTTGTAGAGGCTCGAATAATTTAGTTCTGAATAAGTAGAGTGCTCCATGGGCACCTAGAGTACTGCCTAAACTTGCTTCACTATGCTTAATTTCGCTCTGATAATGCCAATATTTCTCTTCGCCTGCGCTACCGCAGGATAGTAGTTGATAGTGGCCATTGACTGCGCCAACATTAGCATCTTGAAAATGCTGGTTAGCGATAAGTAAAGTATCAATTGATATGAGTGCTGATACATCACTCATTGCTGTAATCTCAGAAGAAATGGTGTTCATTTGGTCATTGACTAATGCCACTTTTCCTCGATTTTCTTCGAATACTCGTATTTCAAAATGAGTGTCACAGCAAATGGCTTCTTGAATCGTGTCTTGAGCTATCTGTACTGTGTTGTCAGTGCAACCGTCACAAGCAATGATAACTTGGTAGTGTTTTTTGGGGTAATCAATCGAGGCTAGGTTACGAATCTTCTCTGCGATCCACCTTTCTTCATTGAAGGCAGGTACAAGGATTGTTACATCTAAACACTCAACATCACCTTGACCTGTTTTGTATCCACGCTCTACATGCTTGACATCAGCTGCGGGGTGGCGTTTTGAGTACCATGAAAGAATCAATGGGTAACCAACATGATGATAAATAATCAAAGCGGCGCATATGGTAAAACAAGCTGCGATAGTAAAGTCGATCATGCGAATTTTCCCTGTGAAAGTGCGTTATATGCTTCTACCATTTTCTTAATATCGTTATTGCTAGTGACGAAATGGCGTGGAGAATGGCTAGATGTATAATTTAATTGCTTGTTTATATTAATAGCAAGCTCTTGGTGATTTCCTGCTTTTGAAAGAAGCCCTGTGTCAGGGCATAGTGTTTCGTTAGCTCCGCCAACATCATGGGCGACGGTCGGAATACCGCAGGCTTGTGCTTCTAATGGAGCAAGAGGAAACCCTTCACAGCGAGATGGAAGGCAAAACACATCGAGTGCTCGGTAGAAGTTTGGCATATCATCAACTAGACCTAAGAAACAGACTCGATCAGTAATTGATAGATCTTTAGCTTGTTTCATGAGATGAGTTCGCTGGCTGCCATTTCCTGCTAGGACAAGTTTGGCACCTTGGTGGATAAACGGCATCGCTTTCAGAAGTAAATCATGCCCTTTAACCTCTTCCAAGCGGCCTGCAGAACCAATAATCAGGCCACTAACTGGCAAACCTAACTTTATTCTCGCATGCTTTTTTTCACCAGGGGAAAATTGTTCACAGTCGATGCCATTTTTAATGACTACAACGTTTTGGTAGTTAAGCTTTTCAGAAAATTGTTTTTTAACTACGTCTGCGTCAGCAACCACACAAGGATTCGAGAGTTTAAGTATCAAGTTTTGTAATAAACGTCGTTTAGTATTGTTTAAGTGCCATGCATCATGCTCAGTGTGGATAATATTGTTGATACCTGCTAATTTTGCAGCGGTTGAACCATAGATTAGTGGGCCAATATGATGAGTATGAACAACTTTGGGATTTATCTCACGAAATAGGCGATAAAGCTTTAAACCAGTGCTGGCACTCACCCCTGGTGGCTTACCTAGGAATATGAGTTTATCGCTAATGCTTTGCAGTAATGGCCAATTTTTAATCGCCCCCTGTTTGTGACCTTCTAAGCTTACAATGAAAACGTTGGAATCAGATGAAGCAAACTTGAGCATATTAATTGCTAACGTTTCTAAGCCACCTGGTGATAGGTGCTGAACAATATGAATTGTGGTGTTTGAATTGCTCTTCATTACTAATCCCTAAGTTGGCGAGTCTAGTAACTTAAAGCACATCCTGTGCCAATAAAAAAACAATATTAAACAAGTGCTTAATATTGTATCTGTTGGTTATGTCATTTTGAGTTTCTTTATGACTGGAATGGTTTTATTTTGGGAATGATGGCAATGACCTGTGTTCCTGTCAGTTCTTCCAATTCAATTGGGCTTCTTACCGCGGTATTGAAAATCTCAATTAAAGTCGCGATGCCACTACCAAGCGCGATACCAGCAAAAAGGCCGGCTATAATAAAAAAAATGATTGGAAGATTAGAAGGAGCGCTTGGTGTATAAGGAAGATCGATAATTTTCACCCTCTTATTTTGTTCAAATATTCCTAGTGATCCAGTAAGCTGGGCCATCTCATAACGTTGGATCAATTCATCATAGAGTTGTCTTTTAATACTTACGTCGCTCTGTAGTTGAAACATTTCTTTGGAGTTGTCACCAAACTTATTAGCTTGTTGCTCTAAGTCAGCTATCATCTTTGTTAAGCTTTTTGTTTCTTCACTTAATGATTCAAATTTGCTGCGAACAACTTGTAAAGTGTGTAATTGCGTAACGAGTAAAGGTTGTATTTTACTGATGTCTGACAGCGTATTGCTACTCGCAATGTCCCAAAGCTGATCACTACTCATTATGGGCTGTTCAACTTTTAACAGCTCAGTGCGTTCTCTTTCAAGACGATTAAGCTCGCGTTGTTTTCCGAGTACAGAGCTATGATTATCTGTATATCTTGCTCTTAATAGGGTGAGTTCACTCCTTATCTCAATGATCTGCTCTTCAATTTTTCCGACCACAGGATTCGTTCTAGATAGCTGCTGGTCCAAAGTCCCTAGGCTACGTTCAACACCCGATAACTCGGCTTCTTTCTCAGCGAGGCTTTGCTTTAGAATCGCGAGACGAGTAAGGCTTTGATTTTGCATTTCAGGTGTGACTGATGCATTTTCATTTTTGAAATTAGCGAGGGCATTTTCGGCTTCATTCAACGCATCTCGACGCTTTTCAATATGGAGGCTTAGAAATTCACTTGAGTCTTTTATTGACGAGCGCTCAGGTGCAAGCATTTGTTCAATAAAACGTTCACTAACTGATTCAAGCAGCTTTTTCATTCCTTCTGGCTTAGATGCCTTTAATTCAATCTTCAAAAAGTCTTTGCCAGGCTGGCTGACAGTCAAATTTTCAGCAAGTCTAGCTATAACATCGTCTATTTCTTGGGCTGACATTGATTCGTTAGTTAGTCCACGTTCACTGGCAACGGATCTAAGAATATGTCTACTTTTTAATAGGGTACGTAGTGCAGTTAAACGCTCCTTTAGCATTGTAGAGACTGCAATATCCTCTAAAAAAGGATTCATTTTAGCTGTTTCTTGAATCAGCATACTGGTGTGCGAAACGTATTGTTCAGGGGCCATTTTACCAACAAAGTACCCAGCAAAAGGCATGATTAATATTGGTAACATGATGACATAGCGCTGACGCCAAGCAGCATTTAAAATGACAATGAAGCGGATTTTTAGTTTATTCATAGAGACTCCAGAAGCTGACTGACTTCTAAGGAACGAGCGTCCCAACTGTCTCTGCGGACTATTTCTGAATCCACTTGTTGTTTTAGTGCCACATCATTGAGGCTATGGCTAAATTGATCAGCGTTATGAACAAGGTTTATGTGCTGCTTGTATGGTTCCATCGCTGGAAATGGCGTTGTTATAACAGGTGTACCAGTTGCTAGGTATTCCATCAGCTTTAATGGGCTGCAAGCGAGGATCTGCTGGTTAAGCTTAAAAGGTAGTAAGCTTGCATCCCAATGCTGGCTGTAGCCTGGTAGTTCGTCGTGAGGTTTTGGACCTAAATAATGGACATTGGATAAATTAGGAAGTGGATTGTAGTCTAACTCGATCGGCCCAATAAAAACAAAGTCCCAGCCAGAATTATTAAGACACACCTTAGCAATAAGCTCATAATCTAACCAATTTGATATGCTGCCATAAAATCCTGCAATAGGGCGACCATTGTTAGGAAGATCTAATGCTCGTATTGCAGGTTGGCTAAATAAGTCGTAGTCCACGCCATGAGGAATTAATGTTGTTTTATGTGCAGCAAACTTATCGCAGATCGTCGGGCTTGCTCCCAAGATAAGATCGGCTAAAGTGGCAAGCTTATTCTCATGGGATACGATTGTATCATGATCAACGCCTGCCAGAGATGCAAAGTCATCACCGCAGTAATATACCACAGCGGCTTCATTGAGGTGTCCACAAAGATCGGCAGCAGTTGGTAGTGAGGTCCAAAAAATAGGTTTAACCAAATTAAGCTTATCAATAATAGGTATAAGTTGTTTGAGTAACATTTTTTTGGCAACTCGCCTTGCCCATGACGATTTTGGAGCAGGGATGGTTTTAAGATTAACTACCGTAATGTTGCTTAAGAGCGGTTGAGAGTTTGATGAGTATCCTTTTTTACCGCGTCCAAGCAATTTATTAAAAGTGCGTGTTATGTCGTTTTTGTTGAGCTTGGGTTGACGTAAGCCTATCGAGTTAACCCATAGTACTTTTCTATCAGCGGCTAGCCTAGATACTATATGTTGGGTGCTAGAAGGTAAACCACCAAAATCTTCTCCAAATACGATTAAATCACGACTCATAGAGCCTCCTAGTTAGTTAACTTTCGTACGACTTTTGCTGGATTACCCGCAGCGACAACAAACGGGGGTAAGCTTTTGGTAACGACGCTTCCTGCACCAACTATTGTGCCTTGTCCGATAGTTACGTTGGGGCATACAGTGACATTGGTCCCCAACCAGACGTTGCTTTCAAGTATAATATCGCCAACATCACTCTCATTGTCACCGACGCCAGCCGCTCTTTCCTGTGCGTTTAGTGAATGTCCAGAATAGCCAAATAAAAAAGCTCGGCCGGCCATTCTGACATTATCACCAATGACCACTCGTTTACCTATTGCAATGGTCGTTTGCCAGCCTACATCAACATTGTTTCCGATAAAAAGTTCTGGTTGTGATGTTTGAGGCCGTCCACTGAATGTCGTATGTCCTGAAATTCGACAATCATTACCAACGACTAGCTTTAGTGGGCCAGTAATCAGTGGCACTCCCCCGAATAGATACAACCCTTTTCCTAGTGTACTTACACGAGCCTTGAATGCGGGGGTATAGACAAAAATTCGCATAAGCGTATTAATGCATAATGTCAGAGTGGTGTAGATGAATGCAACAATTTTATTGAATATATAAGGTGTAGGAAGGTCGCATGCTCGGATGTATTTCAGAATCAAAAATAGTTTGCGACAAGCCGGGTTTGGGTTTTCTTTAAGCCATATTTTTATTTCATTGAAGTGAGTAGCCAGCATGTGAATCTCCTAGTATCTCTTTAATATAGGAGGTATTACATGTTGCGTGCCAAAATAAAAATCAATTTAAAACAAAACATTACGTTTTTTTCTGTGAAGGTTTTGGGATATTCTCATTTTGAGAACTGTTTTGAACAATTTTATTTAGTGCTATACATAGGGCTGCGAGTATATAAATGGGCCAAGTAAAACCTTGAGTGAGGAAAGTACCAGAGACTATCGTACCAATGATGCCAGCATATACCGCAGTAGCAGTACCATGTAAGTAAGGAGAGTAATGTGCTGGATTCGAATCAAGTATCTTTAGGGTATTTTTGCTGGTTTTAACCAAAGAGTAAATACAGCCGATGAATACGAAAAATCCTAAAAAGCCAGTTTCAGCAAGGACACCGAACCATGTGGAATGCACAGCATGATTAAGACCATCCCAATGTGCGCTATAGTAGAAATAGTTTGAGTAAAAGTTGTGAATTCCTACCCCAGTTAATGGATTATCGACGGCCATGCCAAATGCGGCTTCCCATGCATAAAGCCGGCCCATTGCCGATTCATCAATTCCTTCTTCCTGTGCACCGCCAGATTTTCGGTCTGAAATGCCTGCCGCAGCGGCAAGGATCATCAAGGCCAATGTCCCTATGAAAGCCAATAAAGTTTTGGAGCGTATAATTCTCAAACCAAAGATACCGAATACAGCAACCGAACCCAGCAAACCGCCACGACTTTGAGTGGCAATAACGGCTGATAATGATAAAATTGTTCCGATTAGTCCTAAGATTCGTACACTTCCTAGGTTTTTGGTTACCATTAAGCTTATAGCGAAAGCCAGAGGAAACATAAGCACTAAGGATAAGTCGTTTGGATCTCCGAGAACTGAACCTAAATTCCTGCCAATAGTGACTCGAGTTCCTTCAACTAAACCTATCCCATTAACTGAGTTATAAAGCGCGACACATGCTATTAAGCCGCCTGTAAGAATAATAAGTATACTGATGCGTTGCACGTTGAGAGCACTATTTACCAGCCAAGCGATGGCAAATGTCATTATGATAATTTTCCAGTAAATAGCTTTGAAGTACTTGATTGCGAGGCCAGGGTTTGATGAAAAGAGTATGCCAATGAATACAAGGAACCAAAAAACCGAAAACCATGTGAGGCTTGGATGCCAGAAAGTATCTAGCTGTTTACTAACCAAACTATGCCAAAGGAGTGCACTCAGAGCACCAATCGACAATAGTAAGGGAATTTTTAGCGAGTAGAGTGCTGGAAATGCCTCATGAATGCGGAAAAATGAAAACAATACAAACAAACTCACTAACCAAAAAGTTTGATTAAGAACAAATAACATACCAAGTGGTAACATACAAAGTACAATCGCAACTAAGGGATGCGGAACCATCTTCCAAACTAACGTTATGAGAAAGCAGACGCCAAGAGTGACCACCAGAGGGTAAAGTGCCCGTGGTCCTGTCATAGTATCCGTCCTACTGCCTCTCCTGGAGAGTTCTTTTTAAGATAAAAGGTATTGAATTTTACGAAATACAGTTTTTGCAGCAATGCCCTAAAGATCCTTGGCTGAGCAACTAACATCAACGCAACAACTTGAGCTAAATTATTGTACCAACTGCTTGAAGTAAATAACAAACTAGCAACCAATATAGAGGGTAGTGATTTGACTCGACAGGGTATGCAATGAAGAGATTTAGTAAAGTATGCGACAAAATTTAGCCATATGAGTTGCCCAAAATACAGATACAATAGTACGGCAAATACCCCTGATTTTTTCAAAATCCAAGCTAGGTAAAGATAAGATAATAGGAGAAGACTAGTCGCGTAAAGGCACATGCTCTTTACATGTTCTTGCTTCAACCATGCGTGTATGTTTTGTCGTATCATTAGTCCTTATTCCCTCACGGGTTTGGTACGCAAGATACCTTTTAACAAAGGGTTACTATCAATTGTTCTCACAAAATCGTGATAGCTATTTTCCGTTTTGTACTTTTATGTCACGTTTAAGCCATTTTTGATACAACGCTGAAAGCAAGCAGTATCCTTAGCTACGTAGAGTAGTGCGTCACAAAGATAGTTTGAGTCATTAGGCAAGTATTTGATACAATTTTTGTTGTAAATTAGACGCTTATCCCAGTATGAATTGCCTTGAGGGATTACAACACATGCACCAGTCGCTAGAGCTTCGAGAATTGAAATAGGTGCCGTACTGACCAATATCGATTTATCAGCGGGGCGTATATAGCAGATGTTTGTGGTGAGTAACCAGATTTCTGCTGCATATTTTAGCGTCTCAATAAAATTACCTAGTTCCTTCCAATTTAATAAAGGTGCAGCCCAATAACACATAAGGACATCAGTTTGTGATCGAGCCGGCCAACTTTCCTCTGCACGGCAATTAACAAATTTATAGTAAGCAGAATATAACAAATAGGATCTTACCACGTCTGACAGTCCTGGATGCAGGTTTTGTGTTTTAAATATGTCTCCAAAGCATTGGTTATATTTGGCGTAGACGAAGGATCTAATATCAAAGCCTTATTTATGTTTGAATTATCCATGTTCGCCTCCAATTAATAAGCGCTTTGTTAAGTAGCTTTTTAAAGGAATGAAAGTTCGCCAAAAAGATACAGATGTTTGATGGTCAACTAATAACTGATTGTATACCTTAACAATCTGCTGGCTTGATAACTCGATATCGAAGTTTTTAGTAATGTCGATTTGAGCTTGGCTAGAAAGTTGTTTGCCAAATTTTTTGTGTTCGATAAGTACGGTCATCATTTGGGTTAGGGGAGCGGTCCCATGATTTGAGTAAAGAAGTCCTGTCATACCGTGATGGATAAATTCTGGTATACCACTTCCGCGAGGAGCAATGACAGGTATGCCAGCTATTGTCGCTTCAGCAATAGCATGACCAGAAGACCCGCTCCTTGCTCCACTAGCAAATGCATCGCAGCCCTTAAGCCAGCCTACAACGTTACTTTGTTCGCCAATAAAGTGGATTTTGTTTTCAACATAGAGTGTTTTGGCCATGCGTTCTAATTCACATCGCATTGGACCATCGCCAATGATGAGTAAATGTGTGTTGGGATGTTCGGTATTGAGGCTCTGTATAGCGATAATAAGCCTATCCATCCCTTTGCGGTGGATGAGTGAGCCGACCGTGGAATATAGAAAACTGTGCTTGGGTAAACCTAAGATATCTTTCACATCGATTTTATGTTGTCTACCGAGCTTTAAAACATCGAGCCCGTTGTGAATGGTTGATAAACGTTCTTCTGGATAGCCTTCTAGTGTCAATTTTTGCCCTACGTTACGTTTTACTGCAATGGTGTATGGAGACAAATGTAGACTTAAGGTAAGGCGGTCACGAGCAGAGTAGGGGCTGTGCAATTGGGTGACGAGAGGAATATTCATTATCCTTGCTGATATAACCATCCATTGGCAGGGTGCTCCGTTATTGACATGGACTATGTCAATTTCTTTCTGCCTAATTATCTGGCAAGCTTTTACAATCAAATTAAACCAACCGATAACATTGAACTGAGGCTTCAGATGACCCAAAAGAATAGGGAAAGGATCTATTTCAGCGCTGATACTGTTCTCTTTTGCATAGTGATGAAGCGCTGGGTTGTTTGTCCATAAATACGCTTCAAACCCTTGTTTAGGGCAGTGATGTATTAGGTCAAGTAAACATCGTTCACTCCCCCTAATCCAGTCGTTTCCGTAGTGCACAAACAGTATTTTTTTCATCTTAGCCTCTCCTGGTATCTGTCAACTGATAACAACGCAAATGAGATGCCAATAAAATAAATGTTTTATATCACTGTTAAATAAGGAGAATAAGATTATATCTATTTAGAGGAAGGCGTTTTATCAAATTGAGAGTCAGATTGCACATCAGAGCCCAAATAAACATTTAACATTTGGGGAATGACCGAAGAGGACGAGAAACCCTGCTGGATAGTCTCAGCAGCTTCTTTTTGTATTATCTGCCTTTCGCTCTTATTCAATTGAGTGACGTTTTGTAGTGTATCAACCAATGAATGTAAACTGTTCACGATAAACCCATTTTTGCCATGGTTTATGAGTTTAGACAAATCACCTACGTCATAAGCGATAACGATACAACCTTTTGCCATAGCTTCGAGGGCTGCCATTGGCATGCCTTCAAAGCGAGAGCAAATCACCAGGATGAGTATTTCTTCCCAAACCCTGTCCATATTTGCCTGATGACCATGGAACGTTATGTTATTAGGCAAACTTTGAATAATCTCAGTTTCCATAGGGCCCGACCCGTAGATATGGAAGTCTAGCTTTGGGCAACGTTCGGCGCAGTGAATAAATCTATCAGGTGCTTTCTCATGGCTTAAGCGTCCAACAAACGCGATTTGATTACCTTTGTTAGGTCTAACCTGGCTATCATGGATAAAATTGTTTAGCCTACGCGTTTTCGTTGGGATCCTTGAGCTTACTTGTTCACTTACTGAGAGAGAAACAGAAGAACAAAATGCACTGTAGCGGTCAATTAAGTCGTAAAGCTTAACTTTACCTTTAGGTATCTCACCTGCATGATAGGTGGACACTTGAGTTATGCCCGTAAAAATACGCGCGCACTTTGCGAGTAAACTGGATTTATAACCATGCGCATGAATTATGTCGCCACCTCGATGGTTAATTCGTTTAAGCAAAGTCAGTAGTGGGAAACTGTTTGTAGAAGAGAGATAGCTAAAATTTATGTTATTTCCTTCAAGCTTAGCGACTATTGGTGACAAAGCTGCATAGCGTTTTATTAACAAGACCTCAACATCGACTCGATGCTGTTTGAGTCCTTTAGCAAGCTCAATAACATAGGCATCGATGCCACCAAAGGTAAGACTATCAATTAGCAACCAGACTTTATTCGGCATACTGTTGTTCGTCTTCAGCGGTTTCCCAAGCTTGCTTTTTTCTGTAAACAGTTGATGGGCTGAGTTCTAGCATGACTGCTGCATTGAGTACATTACCATCACAATAATCAATGGCTTGCTGAATAGTTTCACGTTCAACAATCCACATGGGGCGTATTGTAATGCCTGTTGCTTGATGCTGTGATAAATCAATATCTTTACTTTCTGAAGGCGAAGACTCAGATAGCGTAGTCGTAACGTCCTGCATAACAGAAGGAGAATAATGTGAAGGTATAGACTGAATAGGTTTTGACTTGGGCGTTTTAGCTCCGTGTGATATTTGCTCGGGAAGATGCTCTATCGATAACTTTGCTTCATTGTTGAGTACGACAATATTTCTTATTACGTTTTGTAATTGACGTACATTACCAGGCCACGAATAACGTTTGAGTAATGACTCAGCATCTCTATTAATACCAGTGAATTTTTTACTGTCTTCTTTGGCAAATATTTTCAGAAAATGAGTCGCCAGTGTTGTGATATCGTTAGCACGCTCTCTTAGTGGCGGCATTTCTATGGGAACAACATGCACTCGATAATATAAATCTTCTCTGAATCGGCCTTCTTCAACTTCAAGTAAAGGGTCGCGATTGGTTGCACAGATAATCCTTATATCAACTTTTAATTCTCTTGAGCCTCCCAATGGGGTGAAAGTCCCAGTTTGTAGGAAACGCAGAAGTTTTTTCTGCATATCAAGTTCCATTTCACAAAGTTCGTCTAAAAAAAGAGTTCCACCGTTTGCAAGGGATGCCGCGCCTTTTCTGTCAGCGGTTGCACCTGTAAATGCTCCTTTAAGGTGCCCAAAAATTTCACTCTCCATGAGGTCTTTTGGTATTGCGCCGCAGTTGATGGCAATGAAAGGCTTATCCTTACGCTTACTTTCGTTGTGAATGGCTTCTGCGCAAACTTCCTTTCCCGTCCCGCTCTCACCAATAATAAATACACTTGCATTAGTTGGAGCAACAGAATCAATGATTTTGTATACCCCTTGCATGGGGAGGCAGGAGCCTATAAAACCATGGAAGCGATTTCTGTCAAATTTAGCCTCAATATCTTCGACTAAATTTTCAAGTTTAACTTGTTGTAAATGTAAGTTTATTGAAGTTTTTAATCGATCTGCCTGTATTGGCTTTTCGAGAAAGTCTTTCGCGCCTTTTTGCAGTAAGTTAACGGCAATATCGACTGAGCCATGAGCAGTCGCTATAACTACGGAAGTTGGTACTTGGCTCTCGTTGATCCAATCGAGAATCTCTTCGCCGTTCATATCCGGTAACTTGAGATCTAATATAACAAGATGTGGTACATTTCTTTCGATAAATGTAATGGCATCTCGCCCAGTTTCGACGTGAAAGAGATCGAATGACTCCTCTTTCACGTATTGTTTATATAAAATTGCCAGAGATGTAGAGTCTTCAATTAATAATACTTTTGCTCTCATTTGACGTTATCCTTTTTTGCTAGCCAGCAGGTTCTATAAAGCCCTGTGTTTTTCTATATGCTAATGCGGAGAGGGAGTTATCAGCCAACTCTTTCAAATCATCACGCAGTTTATAGGCTTGTTCTTCCTGATTTTCGATGCATAGGTGTTCGATTTTGCGTGCAAGGTTGGACAATACTCTGTTACCGAGAGCTAATGCTGAACTACCTAGTGTGTGAGTTTCGAATTCGAGAGTATCTTTATCACGATCATCCATTGCTTGATAGATTTTTTTTAAGCGCTCTTGAGATTCATCAAGGTAATGCTCAATGAGCATGGGTAACACTTCTGCGCTTGTGTCTTCTATCATTTGCCTTAAGACAGTTTCATCTACCAGTTCTAAATTCACTTGTTTGTCCCGAGTATTCACTTCTGCACTATTATTGTTTTGGCTAACCTGCGATTCAAGCTGACAATCTATGTGTTCTTTTGGATATGTACTTAAGTCATCACCTAAGAATAGATTAATTTTTTCAATTAGTTGAGATAATCTAACCGGTTTTGCTAAATAGTCATTCATGCCAGCATTTAAGAACATTTCTTTATCGCCTGTTAATGAGTGAGCGGTGAGGGCGATAACAGGAATTTGGTTAATTGATGGGTCTATGTTTGAGCGAAGTTGTTTACAGGTCTGCATCCCATCAAGCTCTGGCATAGAGATGTCCATAAAAATTAAATCGTAATGATATAGCCCAATCATTTCTATGACGCGCTGCCCATTTTCAGCAATATCTACGCTTAAATTCAGTCTGTTAAACATCTCTTGGATAACGAGTTGATTTGCCTTGTTATCTTCTGCGACTAGTATACTAGCATCCGATACTTTTAGCTCAGAGTCACTGTATGGTTTAAGTGGAGCGCCAATATGTTTGTCTGCAAGTTCTAACGTGATTGAGAAAGAGAAGGTGCTTCCAATAGATGGTGTGCTTTCTACCTTAATATGTCCATCCATCAACTTACATAGACGTTTGCATATTGCGAGACCAAGCCCCGAGCCTTCATGGCTACGTGAGTATGTTTGGTCAGCCATGGTAAATTCCTCAAATAGGTAATCCATAGCATTGCGATTAATGCCTATTCCTGTATCGATAACTTTGCATGTTATCTCGGATTTTCCGACATTCAAAGACTTGGCCTCGATTTGTACTGTTACACTCCCACCTTTGGTAAATTTAATGGCATTACCAATGAGGTTATGTAGAACCTGCTTCACACGGTTTTCATCTCCGAAAACATAAGATGGTACGGAACCGTCGACAGTACAACTTAACTCCAATGATCGGGCTCTAGCGGCTGGCAAGAAAATTTCCACAATACTTTCAACACAACGACGGAATTGGAAAGGTTTGTGGTCAAGTATTAATGTATTTGATTCCATTCTCGTGAAGTCTAGAATGTCGTTAATAACACTGAGTAAGAATCGACCTGACTCTGTAGCGGTATTAACTAATTTTCTTTGTTCAGGTAAGAGTTTTGACTCCTCAAGAATGTCTAAAATACCCAGAACACCATTCATTGGTGTACGAATTTCATGTGACATCGAAGCCAAAAAACGGCTCTTTGAATCATTGGCTTCATCCGCTTTACATCTTGCGGTTTTTAGGTCTTTATAACTTTTCTCAAGTTTTTTAGACATCTCGTCAAATGCTCTAGAAACATCTCCAAGCTCATCTTTTGAGTTATCATTGATTTGAAAACCTGGACCTTTTTCACTTACCGTATTTGCAGCATCTATCAGTTTAACTAAGCTTTTTGTTAGATAAGTTCCTAAGAAAAAAGAAAAAATTGCAACTAGTAATACTTCTATAGAGGCAATGCCTATCATCGAATTGTGAGCGTTAATGAGCAAAGAGTTGATATCTGAGACCTCAACTCCAATCTCAATGGTGCCATAATAAATGCCTGCATTTTCAACTTTTATACGAGTGTCAAAAATACCGTCATGAACTGAGTCTAAGGTAAAGTCTTCGTAAATTGACCTATTGAGTAACGCTTTATCACCATCAGAAGATAACTCTTCATCACCTCGCATGACTTTTATGTAAGCGATATCTTCGACAGTCATATACTTTTTAACTAAATTGTCCAAGGTTGAAATGTCAGTTGAAATCATCGCATCTTTTGCTGTGTGGGCAAACATTTCAGCTATTGAATTTGCTCGTTGAAGTAACTGCTTTTCATTTGATTCTGATAAAAAACTCATGGCGCTAAAGGTCAGAGCAACAAGCATGATAGTTTCAATAAAAGCAATACCTAATATGGTTTTTACTCTAAAAGACATAATGATAGTCTCCCATTATCAGTCTGGTACTTTGCCGTTACTTTTAGGCGGAATGAGCTAAAAATTCATTAGTTATTAGCCGTCTACACCATTTTTCACGCCACGACTTCGGCAAAAATTTTAATCGATTTAGTTCTCTGGCCATTTCTTGACCGAGTGTGGCTTGGTTTTTGAGATTTAGTACTGAACCTAAAAAGGAAATCTTGGGGTTATCTAACAACTCTTGAGATTTCTCGATTTGACCTGAGGAGGTCTTGCCACCCATAACAACTAAAACGGTTTGGTCACAGGCACTTGCAACAACCTGAGCTGGTATGTTGCCACGATTGATATGCAGCAATGGAGATGTATCGCAAATGACACGATCATAATGTTGTAGCCATTGATCAACGGTAGTACTAAGTACTGTGGGGTCTTTGTATGCTAATAAGGTTGATGTGGCTTTTGGTACAGGCATACCAGTGAATAGTTGATGTGATGATTTGTGTTCTAATAATATACCAACCCCATCCTCCGAATCGTTGTCATTAAGTACTGGCTCGAAGGCAGGATGAAATAAGTTAAGGTCAACTAATAACGTTTTATGCCCACCCAGTAGGTACCTTTCTGCAATAGCTGATGCGACAGAAGTTACGCCGTCACCTGAGTTGCAGCCGGTTACGCAAAGTGAGCGAGCTTCACTAAACTCTGCGGCCAGATAAATTTGTTCCACTTCCGTCAACGTTGCAGGAATAGTCATCACAAGGCTCCTATAACAACAATGGTTGTAGTAAGGCGTAAGATGTCCTCTAATCCAACTCTCAGCCTTTCTAATAGGCCTTCGCTTCGATCAGGGATATAAATAGTATCTCCAGCTCTAAGGACTGGCAGCTTATACACATTGGCTGTTTTACTAAAATCAATTAAATCAAAGGTTCTTGCTTGACCTTGGCAGCATGACATGTTGACGATTGAAATTTTCTCGAGGTAGGCTCTCTCTGAAGGGCCTCCAGCTTCAGCAAGAATATCTAAGATAGTCATGTTGTCATCAAATACATAACGTCCGGGGCTATTAATTGCTCCAAGTATACGTACTGTTGACTCCTTGCTTCTATCCAACCAAACCTTGTCTTTCTCAGGGATATAAATGGTATCACCCATGGTGATATTCGGTAGTAAACTCTCATCACCCGTTTCAAAATAAAGAGACAAATTCAACTTACTCACTTTTGAATAGGTTTTATCACGATGAGTGATTTTTATATTGTGAATATCAGCATCTTTTGTTGGGCCATCTGCCGCAGATAGAATATCTAAGAAGTGCATTTTTTTAGTGAAACGATATCGCCCTGGAGAATTGACTTGGCCGAAGACATAAATTGATGCGTCTGAACTTTGACGTACCCACTGTGATTTGTTGTCACTAGGATCTTGAGGAAGATCGTGAATACGGATGATGGTTCCTGCTTTGACTTCGGGAAGTTCGGCTGAAGGTGCCCCATTTATAATGAACTCATCGAGGTTAAAACTATGCATTTGCCCATCCGGTGAAACTACTTCAATTTTTGAAGTATCTGCTCTTAGCGTTGGCCCTCCGACATGTGCCAATAAGTGCATCATATCCATTTCATCAGACCATTCAATGCGACCAGGCCTAACCACTTCTCCAATGACACTTACTGCTCGATCAGGAGAGATTTTCAGCCATGATTTCTCATTCATGTCTGTTTTTTCGGGAACAAATATTGCGTCACCAGCGGTAATTTCAGGCGGGGGAAGCGCAGTATTTAGCCCTTCAGTGTATGCAGTTAAGTCAAACTTAACGACTTGACCATCAGCTTTAATAATACGAATTTGACGAGATTCAGCATATCGTGTTGGTCCCCCTGCATTGGCAAGGATATCCATAAATGAAGCACCTTTTTTCCCTTCATAAGCCCCTGGTTGATCTACCTCTCCCATGATGTAAATAACATTAGAACCAGCTCGAATTTCTTCTTCTTGTTTGGGGACAAAAATGGTAGTACCAGGTTGAATGTGGGGTAGCAATGAAATATCACCACTATCAAGATACTCTTTGAGATTGAATATCTGAGGCTTGTTATTACTGATCACTCGAATTTGTTCTACTGATGCATAGCGGGTAACCCCGCCGGCTCGCATCAGAATGTCTACTAAGTCAGATTTTTCTTTAAAGCTAAAAGAGCCAGGAGCATTGACTTCACCAAAGACTTTGACTGCTGTACGACCATCAGCACTATCGCCCGAGTTGGCGAGTTTGCTGGCATCAAATTGTTGTTCAATGTTACCGACTAATGGAGATGCCGGTACGAAAATACTATCGAGTGATTTGAGCTGCGGTAACAAAGTTTCATCACCTGTATCGAGGAAACTTTTATAATTGAATGGGAATTTTTCTTTACCACGCTTGAGCAGAAAATTGTTCAGTTGAGCACCAGAGCGTAAACCACCAGCGGCGTGTATGGCCATTTGTACATCTGAAGTCTTAGATAGAGTGTATTCTCCAGGTGAGTTTACGTAGCCTTGGATCGATATGAGAATTTGTTGTTCGGCAATATATACAGATGCAGTGGATAGGTCGCGGTAAACCTTGCTAAGTGCTTCTATCACAGCTTTTTCGAGTTGTTCCTCGGTGTAACCTGCTACATACAATGCACCAATTTCAGGCAGATTAATCCGACCTCTTTTGTCTACTTGGAACCCTTTGTTAAGTGTTTCTTCTCCGGGTAGGTTCACTTGAACCATATCACCCACTTGAACACGTTCTTGTTCAGAATATACTGGGGCGGTAAGGCTAAGAAACAGTATAATGAGTATGAATCTATTCCATATCATAGTAGCCACCATTCAACTTTTTCTCAGCAAGGTCTTTTGTTTCAATTATCTCAATACTAACTCTTCGGTTGGTGAGTTTAGTTCCTTCAGAATTACCTTCAAAAAGTGGTAGGCTTTCCCCTAAAGATTTTGCCTCTACTCTGTTTGGCTCCAAGCCGAATATTGTCAAATATCGTTTTACCTGTTTTGCTCTAGCCATTGCGAGTTTTCTATTACTTAGTTCATTACCGACTGCGTCGGCGTGACCTGTAACTATGAGGTTAAGAGTTTTATGTTCGCGTAAGATATTGGCTGCTTGAGCTAAATGTCCCATGTACTTGGGGTTGACTTCACTTGACTTAAAGGCAAACTGATTGTCTATATTTAATAGGTTGTATAGCTTATCAATGATAGCCAGCTGCTGCTGAAAACTGAATTGATCATGTGGAGGCACACATTTGGTTTGAGAAGTTACATAGTCAAGCTGTCTTTCAAGTTCGTCTAATCGCTTTCTTTGGATCACAATGTCATTAGCTGCATCGACTAGCAACCCACCTTCTAGTTCACGAGCAATTCTATTTTGTTTTTCTATAGCCTGTACTACTGCTGCGGGAAAACACCAGCGAGCTCCCTCCCTGATTAAAGAGTCTAAGTGTAGCTTGGTGAGTTGCCAATCAAAGCGAAGTCCATGTTCAGGACCAAGAGGTTCATCAGGCATGACGGGAGTAAAGCTTGATTGAATGTATTGTTCAGCTAAACCACCGCGACTTTCTTCAGGGTAGTTGCTGCAACCTACACATAGTATTGCTGTAGGTACAACTAGTGCTATGTGTTTTAAAAAGTTAACCATGCCAACGTCCTTTATTAGTATGTGACTGCCGCTTATAGATTTAATGAGTGCGGGAGTTCACAGGGATAGCCTTATCTATTCGTAAAAGATTAATGATTTCAAGTGGCTGTCCAGTTACATTTTCTATACGCATTTGACGTTCACGTTCTACCAAACGCTTATAGAGATAAACTAAAGCACCAACCCCAGAAGAATCTAAGAAACCGACATTGCGAAAATCAATCTCAACCTCTAAATGTTGATCTGCAATGATTTCGTCAATGTGTTTTTGAGCATAGCGACTTCCGTCGGCATCAAGGTTTCCGTTAATTTCAAGAGTTAGCATTTCAGTAGTTTCAATTTTGCGTAATTCCATGGTCGTATCTCCTAACGTAGTTTAATTGTTTAGAGCAGTTTACGTGCCAAGAAATAAACGCTTAATTTTCAAGATTATAATAAGAATTTAGGTGTAATTCTCACATTGACAACTGGATTTTCTCAATATGAGAGGCACTACGACGATTTAACCTTGTTATGTGAAAGCGAGTAAGTAAAAGTCAGTTAATTGATAGTTTTGTTATATTTTAAAGTTTTGGAAGGTATTCAAATCATAGACCTTTGAGATTGAATTTTGTGTCATTTAACCAACAATCAAGTTTGTTAAAATAATAGTGGATGAAACATATGGATATCAAACTGAGTTGTTTAGCTATCGTATTTTTATCAGTGTTTCCTTGTCGGGCTGAACTGACAGATAAAGCAAGTAGACACTTTCCATTAATGTTGGCAGGCATGTACGATCACAATATTGATGTGAGTTTATATTGGAAAAGTGAAAAACTTGATGGGATTCGAGCGATATGGGACGGAAACAAGCTCATGACTCGAAGTGGCCGAAAAATATATGCACCAGTTTGGTTTATAAAAAAGTTACCTGATTATCCTTTGGAAGGCGAGCTATGGGCTGGTAGAGGTAATTTTCACTTGGTTCAAACCACTGTGCTAGATAAAAAGCCGATTGAAGCATCGTGGTCACAAATACACTTTATGCTGTTTGATATGCCATTGGGATCTGGCAGTTATCGCCAACGTTACGCACACATTGTTCAGTTGGTTGATTCACTCCAAGTTGAGCATATTAAATTTATTGAGCATACGTCTATCTTCTCTGAACAAGAGCTTACTTCATACTTTGACAAAATTGATAAGTCTAAGGGTGAAGGTGTGATGTTGAGAAGGTTTGACGGTGAGTACCATCATGGGAGAGGAGAGCAATTACTTAAAATGAAGAAGCACCAAGATGCCGAAGCTAAAGTTGTGGGTTACAAAGCTGGTAAAGGGCAATTTGAAGGTATGGTAGGATCTTTATTAGTTCAGTTGGAGTCTGGCAATCAATTCTATATAGGAAGCGGATTGACTGAACAGCTCAGGAAAAGGCCGCCACGACTCGGTAGTACTATTACTTTTAGGTATAATGGCTATACGCATACTGGTATCCCTAAGTTTGCCCGCTTTTTACGAGAAAAAGTAGACCATGTTATTGAATAGGGCTCATTCCGCAGCGTTTAAAGAGAACTTGCCAATATTTAACGTGATCTAGAGTCGCTTCTCTAAATATTTGGTGATATTCCCTAATTGGGTAGCGGTACTCAGGGTGGCCTGCATTGGTGAAGTCTAGATAGGGGTTTAGGTCATTATAGATACTATCTACTTTGGCCATATAAGGTTGTATTATCCCGATGAAAAATTCGTTAAATACATTGCGTAGATAATTAAATTGAGTTCTGTCCCTATTGTTTTTGCACAATATAATATTATCGTACTCCTTCAGTTGTTTCGTTACTATTTGTAACTTTAAACTGGTATTAAGCATCGTATAGCTGAGCATGCCCAATATAGGCTGTTTATCTAACACTTCTTGATAGGGTGTCAGTGGCCTTAAAACTACAGAGATTTTTTGGTTATTGCTAACAGAAAACGCACGGTCGATCTGTTTGATCGCCTCTAGAATAATAGAACTTTCTTTTGGGCCATGAATTGACAGTTCATTAGATGACTGGAGCTGTTTTCTCATCGCATCACTGCTAAAAAGAAGGTTTGATAAATGATTAGGCAGTTGGGAAAGTTTCTCTGCTTGGATCTCAATGAGTTGAGACCTTAATGATTTAGATAGGTTTGGATTTTGTATACAACCCTTAAGACCATCATTGAGCTTGACTTGGTAATCATAGTTGCGAAATTGGTCCTGAACTTTTCCTAATATAGAGTTGCGTTCAGCAATAAGGGAAAATAGGCCACACTTTCTCAGCTCATAGCTATTAATCAGGCTAATGCTAACTCTGGGAATGTCTATAAAAAGTGTCTGTTTACTGGGTAAAGTGATACTTCGGTCATCTGGTAGAACAAATGCTGGATGTTCTTGTATATTGGAAATTCTATATAAATATGTTTGTAAAGTTTGATCAATGTGATTTCTATTGAAATTACAAGATGTGATCATAGCGATAGAAAGACAAATTAGAAGAATGCGCATAATTTTAGAATTATCTCAACTTTCCAATGGCTTAATGATAGATTTTAGCAAAGTTTAGTACAGTTAAATTTGGTTATACTATTTATCTGCAAAACTTAGTTGAGTTTTCTCTGGTTGCTTATGCATCCATTGAAGGCGAATTCCAAGCATTAATGCAGCAGAGGAAAGCCCGATGATAAAACCAATCCAGAATCCCTTGGCTCCCATGGGTTCAAAAAGCCAATCTGTCATCGCCAGAACATAGCCTATTGGTAGTCCCAATACCCAATAGGCTATAAATGTACGGTTGAAGATCGCCGCCATATCCTTGTATCCGCGTAATGCGCCTGCGGCAACCACTTGGATAGCATCTGTTACTTGATATAGAGCAGCAAACAAAAGCAGTTGCATCGCAATACTTATAACAGCGCGGTTGTCTGTATAGAGTAGAGCGATGAATTCTCTAAATGATACGGTGAACAGAGCGGTTACTAGTGCTAAAACAACAGATATGCCGATAGCAACATGTGAGGCGATAGTGGCTCCTCTAACATTACCTTCGCCCAAGCTATGACCAATGCGGATGCTTGTGGCAACACCAATACTCATTGGGAGCATAAAAATCAATGAAGAAAAATTCATTGTTACTTGATGAGCAGCAACAATCAGTGACCCTAGTGGAGCAATGAGTATAGAGACAACGGCAAACAAAGTGACTTCAAAAAAGAGCGCAGCAGCAACGGGAAAACCTAGTTTGAATAGTCGTATTAGTGAATGCAGGTGAGGTCGATGAAAATGACCAAACAAGTTAATATGAGCCACTCTTTTAGAGGTGACAACATATATCAGAAGTAAAATGAACATTAGCCAATATACAATTGCTGTTGCAACACCACATCCGACACCTCCAAGAGCTGGTGCGCCAAACTTTCCATATACAAATATCCAATTTAGAGGGATGTTGAATACTAACCCAATAAAGCCAATGACCATTGCTGGTTGTGTTAAGGACATACCATCTGTAAAACTGCGTAATGTTTGAAAAAGTAAGAAGGCTGGAACAGCGTAAACAACAGCGTACATGTAACCTGCGGTTTTGTCTGCCATTAATGTCTCGACACTCATCCATTCCATTATTGTTGGTGTTTGCAATAAGATAACAATGATTGGAATAGAAATTAGTATTGCCATTGCGCCGCCTTGTTGAACTTCAAACGGAATTTTGACTTGTCTACCAGAGCCGTTGAGTTGAGCCACGACTGGAATTAAAACCATCAGAAGCCCGACACCAAATAGTATAGAAGGCAACCAAATACTGGATGCAATCGATACAGCTGCCATATCAATTGCACTTACACCACCGGCCATAACAGTATCAACAAAGCCCATTCCTGTTTGTGCTACAGAAGCAATTAATACAGGGGTTGCAAGTTTGACTAGCTTAATTACTTCTTGTCTGTAGAGGTGCACTTTAACTCCAAAAGTATTGGTCATGTGATTTGTGCTAAGCCAGATTAAGAAATCAGTGGGAGACATGATACTGATGAAAAGAGTATGGCTGGGCAGTCATAAGATTGTAATCTTGGATAATAAATAATTATGCTGAAATCTACCACTAAAACATGATGGCTAAATTACTATTTTAAGAGCAGATGCCATGGTGAAAAGTTATCAGTGTGGTTGAATTTATAATGACATTATATTTTTTATTAAAGTGATTTTTATCAAGTTATAGGAGGGCTTTTAGATAGGTTTACCGAAAACTAAAACCGATAAAAAGTATTGAAACAATACCGTGGATAGTTTGTTTATTTCTATCCCACAAGCTAGAACTATTCAACTAATATGTAAGGATATCATTAATCGCTGTTTCACATTGATCCAAGTAAGCACCGCCAAACTGATTGTAATGGTTCAGTAAATGGTAAAGATTATAGATGCCTTTGCGTTGATGATACCCAGCCTCTAGTGGAAATGTATTTTTATATCCTTGGTAAAATTCAGGCTGAAATTTACCAAATAGTTCTGTCATCGCGAGATCGCACTCCCTATCTCCCCAATAAGACGCTGGATCGTAACATATTGGTCCAAAAACTGAGTTAGCAACGTTTCCGTACCAAAGATCACCGTGTAATAAAGATGCTTGAGGTTGATGATTGGCCAGTCTATCTTGGATTAGGTGAGTAAAGTCACTAATATTGACCAAAGTTACTCCTTTTTCTTTCATAAGTTGTAGCTGCCAGCCTATGCGTTGTTCAGCAAAAAAACGTCCCCATTTCCGATCCCATTTATTAGGTTGTAAAGTCGAACCAATATAATTGTCTTGGTCGAAGCCATATTCTTTTTGTTCTCCCCACTGGTGCAATTTTGCAAGTTGCTGACCAAATTCGTAGCTTTTATCGGCTTCATCAAGGGGTTTTATTGGTAAGTAATTAAGTATAAGAAATGCGTGGTCTTTGGTTTTTCCTGTATGGATATGTTCGGGAACCGAAACACTGCCACTTTGTCTCAGAATGTGGATGCTTTCTGCTTCGATTTCAAATTTAGAATAGAAGTCTCGTTGATTTATTTTAACAAAATAGCGTTGTTCACCGTCACTTATCATATAACAATGGTTAATATCACCTCCACTGATAGCGTTTTTTTCGATAATATCAAAGGAAAACATAAGTGTTTCAGACAATTGATTAGCAATGGCTTGCCACATATCTTGTTCCATCATTATGAGGAGTTCAATATTGATATTGTAGATTAAGGCATTGCTCAATTCTTAATCAGACAGCAAAAAATTCAATCGTTTAGCTGAGCTTTTCGATAAAATAATTATTATGTGATCTTCATCATGCTTGTGGGTAGGTAATTCATGATTATTGAGCGAAATGATCTAACAATATATGTGTCCCAGAGCTGGCCCTAATAGGTTGTAAAGTATAGTCTCATGAGACATGTATGAATTTTAGAATTTATACATGTCTATGAATCGAATTGGGTTGTGAAAAATCAATCATATGTCTTAGTATTAGGTAGTGACTCGAAAACATAAAAACGAATGGAGAACGACAGTGGTTGTTGAAACCGATGGCTATCTTGCACTTATTGAGCACTTGGCTTTTAATCTCGATATATTTTCATCGGATGATGGTGATGTCGGGGCAGAGAGTGTTGAGGATGTTGTTACTGATATGGTGGCGAGTAATATCATGACCATTTTTGAGCAAAATCCAGAGTTACATTCCACGGTTCGATTTCAGTTGTTGAAAGAAGTAGATGCTGTTGTTGAAGATTTGGGTGAAGTTCTTGCTGGGGTTTGGTCAAAGCCTGCGACAAATGGACAGATTACTTTTCTCGATGAATTGATAGCTCTTCTCAAAAACTTATTTGATTCCGCAGTGGCAAAATACGATTAAAAATCAATCCAAATTGGACGGGGAAGTGACCCGTCTAAAATGCCAAAATTTCGAAGCCCAATAAGGGTTATCTAATCTAGAAATGATCACTCCTTTTGATGTCGAAGCGTGTACAAACTGTTTCTTACCAATATATATACCTACATGTCTGACAGAAGGAGATGTTTTGAAAAACGTTAAGTCTCCTATTTGTGCGTTCTGATAATTAACGTTATAACCAAGCTTTACTTGTAAGCTGGTGGTTCGGGGTAAACGTATATTAAGAACACTAAGGTATACCCGTTGAACAAAAGCTGAGCAATCAATTCCGTATCGATTGCTGCCCCCCAACTGGTATGGAACACCTTCCCAATCATGGTAGAAACTTAGTAAGTTGTGTTTGAGTTCATTAGCACTGGGTGAAACTAATGTATTAGTACTGATCTCACTCTCTGCTAAAAATTGATTTTCAGTGTGAGAAGAGCACCCAGTGATGATGAGGATTAAAAGTATTACTTGTATTTGTCGTATCAGCCTATCCATGGTATCAATTACTATTTATTCCTAAATGGTTGAGTGATCATTCTATCGATTCTTTGTTCACTTTCTGTTTCAAACAATGGGATACCAATTTTTATATTCTGATGCCCCAACTCTGGTTGAGCGATGTAAGTGTTAAAATACTTATCCCAAATGGACAAAAAGAAGCCAAAGTTCGAGTGCGTTTCTCGTGGCGTTTTAGAGTGATGCACTCGATGCATATCAGGTGTGACAATGACTTTACGCATCAATGAGTCGAATCTCAACGATAAACGAGCATTACTATGATTAAACATGGCACTTGCATTGAGTAAGATTTCAAAAACAACCACGGCAATGGGAGAGATACCCAATGACATAACGGCAGCAATTTTAATCCACATTGAAATCATAATTTCAATAGGATGAAATCGAGTTCCTGTGGTGACATCAATGTCTTGATCGCTATGATGCATTCTATGCAATCTCCAAAGCCATGGTATTTTGTGAAAGGCAATATGTTGAACATAGATTACAAAATCAAGGAGTAGGATGCATAGGATAAACTCAGCAAGTTTTGGTAATTGAATAAAATTCAATAACCCGAAGTGGTTTTGTTGCGCAATATTGGCAGTTTCAAAGGCGAGGATTGGCATGAATAAGCTAAGGAATATTGAATTAAATGAGACCAAACTAAGGTTGTTTACCCAACGCAGCCGCTTGCTTTGGCAAAGTTGTCTTTTCGGCATTGTCCATTCCCACAATGCACATGCTAATAAAACGACAATAAATATACTCAGTCGAATGATATCTAGATTATTCATAGAGTAACTTTCCTCCAGTCTTGCGTTTGCAACATGTCTATCACAGTGTAAGCTAGTGTCTTTTCATCATTATCTACCAATCTCAATGAGAATCCACTCATATCATCGCTTGTATAAACAGCGCTTATTGTGTTCAACTCGGTCCTTTAAAGCTAGAGGCAGTAAGGTTAACCGATGTCAATTTTGTCAAGTTGAACAAAACCTCTGTCTATGCCCTTATCAACCTGAAGTTGATGCAAATATTGCAATCATACTACTATTATCGAGTAATGAAGTATTTAAGCCCAGTAACACAGGACGTTTAATTCTAGATACGATAAAGGAGGGGTATGCGTATCAATGGAGCCGAACTGATCCTGATAAACAAATGTTGGAACTTATGAACAACCCACAATACCAGCCGATTGTGGTTTTTCCAAAAGAGAACGTTGAGTCTAAGTGTCGTATATTAGATTTAAATAACGCATGGCTTAACCATGGTAAAAAGCCATTACTGATTTTTTTGGATGGAAGTTGGAGAGAAGCGAGACGAATGTTCAGAAAGTCCCCCTATCTAGATAGCTTGCCGGTACTTTCCATTTCGCCTCAATCTCTCTCACAGTATGTAATGAGGCGTAGTGATAACTCTCAGCACCTCGCAACAGCAGAAGTCGCAAGTATAGTATTTAGTCAGTTGGGTGAAAAATTGGCGGCACAAACTTTGTCATTATGGTTTGATGTATTTAAAGAGACTTATCTGATGAGTAAAAGCCAAAGTAAATCAGATATTCAAAGGCCGAAATTACAACACTATCTTAATCGCGAGAATCCATCTTAGGCGGTTGCGAGTCTTAGCTACAAACTGGAGTAGTTCAAGCTTGCTTGTGGTGATGCTCTAATCAATCAGACTTGGATGGTACACAAATAGGTGTGGTGTCACTGATTGTGGGTCTATTGATATAGATAATGAAAAATTACAGTGTTTTGTCTAAGTGTTAGGAGAGGTTAATGTTTTACGGTTTTGATGTTGGAGGAACAAAGATTGAGTTTGGTGCCTTTAACGATCAACTAGAGCGTGTTGTAACAGAACGCGTTGCTACACCAACAGATGACTATCAACTGCTTATCAATACCATTGCAGAGTTAGTTGAGAAATATGATGAACAACTGGGGTACAAAGGGAATATCGGACTTGGGATCCCAGGAATGGAAAATGCTGACGACCAAACTGTGTTGACCGTTAATATTCCAGCTGCAAACGGTAAGCCACTGCGTAAAGATTTGGAAGCGAGGATCGGTCGTCAAATTAAAATTGAAAATGATGCAAATTGCTTTGCTTTATCTGAAGCTTGGGACAAAAGCCTTGAGGGAGAAGAATCCGTTCTTGGGCTTATTCTCGGTACTGGGTTTGGTGGTGGTATAGTGCATGACGGTAAGGTCTTGTCTGGTCGGAATCATGTAGCTGGCGAAGTAGGGCACATGCGACTGCCTCTCGATGCATGGCTTTATCTGGGAGAAAATGCACCTTTATTTGGCTGTGGATGTGGTAAAAGCGGTTGTTTAGATAACTACCTATCTGGACGTGGCTTTGAATTACTCTATACGCACTATTTTGGGGAAGAAAAAAAGGCGCTTGATATTATCAGTGCCTATCAAACTAGAGAGAATAAAGCGGTAGAGCATGTTGATCGTTTTATGGAATTGTTGGCAATTTGTTTAGCCAATATTTTTACTATTAATGATCCTCATGCTGTGGTTTTAGGTGGTGGGCTGTCAAATTTTGAGGCGATTTATGAAGAGATGCCTAAACGTATCCCTAAATATCTGCTTTCTGTTGCTAAGTGTCCAAAGATTATCAAAGCTCAACACGGAGATTCCGGTGGCGTGCGCGGTGCTGCGTTCCTAAATATCAAATAAAAAAAGAGCTTGCCAAGGCAAGCTCTTTTAATATGTTTAGATACACATCTTTTCTGTGTTTAGTGATTATAAATCAACGACACAAGAAACGTATCTAGCTTGGTCAGCCGTTGCATCGGTAAGGTTATTAGCTTCTCTTGGCTCAAGCAGTCTAAAGTTATCAAACTTACCGTTCCAAGATTGCCAAGCTTGATATGGAAGACCTACGGGCCACCCAAAACGGTCGTACATACTTCCAACGGATGCTTCAAAATCAGTCATATACATTAGCTCATTCCATGAGGGGATTTGCCACCCAGTTTTACCAGCGAACTCTATTTCATTTAGCTTTTCACACCAACGATATGCTTGACCAAATTTACCAGCATCATGATCCATTGGGCCAACAGTTGTTGGGGGTATTGCATTAAGGCCATCTTGGCGAAATGCAGCAAAGCTAAAACCGGCAGGGCCATCGTTGCCATCTTCAGTTTTGGCTTGAGCGTAACTGTCACCCGAGTTATTTGGAGTGTCATCTTCAGGAGTCGTTATGTAACCGAGCTTATTCATTAATTGAAGCGATGGTGTACTTGTAAACCACTTGTATTTGTTGTTGCTTGGATCAAGAATCTCTCTTATCTTCAGACACTCGCCTGATGCTGTGCTCTTGCTGTCATCATCAATACCACCGCCCAGGTTTTTGTTTAGGGTGTTGCCTGTTGTGTGTCCACAAACTAACGTTTCTATCACATCAAGAGTAACAGGGTCGCTTGTTACACCATTGAGGGTCGCAGTAACTTGAGTCGTACCTAGCATATTAGGTAATGCAACACCTTCATCATCAAACGATACTATGTTATTTGTGACTTCAAACTTGACCAGACTAGTAATATCTTGCTCACTGCCATCGTCGTATTTACCAGAAACTTGATATTGAAGAGAAGAATAAATTTCTCTATTTCCTGTCTCTATGGTGAGTTCATAGACTCGAGCTTCTGGATTCACGGTAACTTGATTAGATCCACCTGTATTTGAGTTATTTGAGCTCACGTTGTCACCTTCGAAAGCGCCTCCGGAGCCGCAACCTACTAGTAGTAAAATTGTTGCTGCTAAAGTGGTCAGTTGTATAGTGTATTTTACTTTGTTCATTTTGGGACCCTAATTACTCTGAAACAAAAACAGTGATATCAACACGTCGGTTTAAAGCTCGACCTTCAATGGTTTCGTTGCTCGCAATAGGGGCCATTTCTCCATATCCTTGGACTATGATGCGCTCTTTATCTACGCCGTTATTTTCGAGTTTTGTTGCAATATATATCGCTCGCTTTTTAGAAAGTTTTTGGTTGTAGGCTTCAGAACCCGAAGAATCTGTGTGACCAATTACTTTCACCTTGGCTGTAGGGTTGTCTGCAAGTAGTTGGGCAATATGCTGAATTTCTTTTTGCTGAAGAGACAACTCTGCTTGATCGACCCCGAATGTTTTCATTTCTTTTGAAAGTTGAGTTGAAAAGTGATAAATAGTGCGAGGTTCTACAAGTTCTGGTTTACATTCTTCTTTGGGAGTCTCTATAGGTTCAGGAATGATTATCTGAGGTTCGTCAGCACGTCCAAATCGATAGGTCAGCCCGATAAGAGCGCCATGACTATCAAATTCACCAGTGTTCTGGCTTCCTATGCCATCTATGTATTGGTAACCAATATCTAGATATAAGTTTTCTGCTACGGGGGTGGTGATACCAAGTTTGTAAATAGGAGAGAATCCATCATCACTGATATTGGTATTGATTGAAGATTTGTCTAGCGACCAATAAGCCGCCCCAGCATACCCATAGACAGATAACTGTTTATAAACTGGGTAGGTATAACGGAGGCCAGTGCGGAACAAAGAAGTATCTACTTGGATAAAATTATAAGCGCTATCCATTTGACCTAGATATTGATAACCCAAATCCCAACTTAGAGTGTCAGTTAGGTTAATGCCGCCATAGATGCCGCCAATAGCACTGTGTGGGTCGCTTTGAGCATAGTTATTATCAGATGAAACTTGATAACCACCCTCCACACCAACAAAATAACTAATACTATTTGTGCTGTTTTCGATATTTGATGCAAAGCTTAAAGCAGGTATAACAAGCAACATGCTTGATAATGAATAGAAACTTTTAATAGAACGCATAATAATCATGAATCTCACCTGTGTAAAACTGGTGCAGATGCTATCTTTGTTCTAAAAAAACACAAATGAAATAATAATGAATTTATCAATTAATTATGAATTATTGACTGTTATGTTAATTCAATAAAATTCAAATATTATCATGTATTTTAAATCACTGATCTTAAGTGCTTTTATTGTCGATTCTATCATTTTATTGGTATTTTATTACCAGGTTGGATTTGGTTTTTTAGATGAATTTAATAAAGAAAGATTAATCTAACCTATACGTTATATGTATTGTTGAATATAGACGTCAGGGATTAATCTCAACGTATTGGTAATAACAAAGGCCGATGAAGTATATCTTTAATGGTTAAGCATTAAGTTACTAACGTGTTGTGTGAAAGATTTAATAGTAGGTGCTTTAAAATTGGTTACACGGTGAAGGTAAAACTTAAGTAAACTCTGGGGTTATAACAAGGATAACCCCTAAGTAATTTTATTTTCCCTTGGAGCTGATACTGCGATTTTCTTTTTGTGCAAGAGTGATTTTATCAAAGCCTAACTTTCTAAAGTGATTGTCTCGAAAGTTTCGAACTGACTTTGTATCTGATATTGCTTCAATTTGCTGTTCCATTTTCAGATAGTCAGAGATATCGATGCCTTCTGCTTGGGCAACGGCTTCATGGATATTGTGATGTTGTTGGTAAGAAAACGTCAATGTTTTCTTTTTACCTTTGTATGTGTATTCGATTGTACGTGCCATAAGAATCTCTGCTGCCAGTAGAGCGGTAATAATTCACATATAATAAGGAGTATTTTGCACTTATGTGAGCTAATTGTCACCTTCTCTAAAAATCTGCTCAAGATCTAAAGTTCATTAGCATTGTTACTGCGGGAAAAGCCGAGCTCTTTAACCGATGAACGGTTGGTTAAAAATACAGTATTAGGAAACCAATCTAGCATCCATCAATCGTTAATTTATTGAAACTAGCGAATGAAAGGAAAAGAATTATCTTTAGTATTAGTTAGTTAAGGAAAAAGTGAGCGGTTATAAGTTTTTTTAAAAAAATATATATTCTGGGTGCATCCAAAACTCATCCGAGTACGTCTCTTGTATGAAACCTTTTATAGTTAGGAGAATACATGAAGCGTCATATTAGCGTAGCCGTTTTAACATTGGCAGTTGTCAGTACATTTTCTATTGCATCGCCAACACTTGACTCGACTATTAAGCACCAACCAAAAGATGGTGTGATTAATGTGTATGGTCCAGGAGGCCCTGATACTGCATTGCGTAATGCAGCGAAAGCATATACAACGAAAACGGGTGTACCTGTAGAGGTTATTGCTGGCCCTGAATCTAGATGGACTCGTGATGCACAGAAAAATGCCGATTTAATCTTTGGTTCGTCGGAGCAATCCATGAGCGCTTTTGTTGAAACCTATCCGTTCATCACCGATGAGAATGTTCAACCTATTTACCTAAGAAGAGCTGTCATCGCCGTTCCAAAAGGGAACCCGAAAAAAATCACTGGCATTCAAGATTTACTTGATCGTCCTTCGCGTATCGTGGTAACTGAGGGCCTAGGTGTATACAACACGTCAGGTACAGGTGTATGGGAGGATATAGCCGGGCGTAGAGGCTCGTTGGCTGATGTTAAAAACTTTCGCAGTAAAATTATTGCCTACGCCAAAGGAAGCGGGGCGAGTTTCAAAGCATTTCAATCACAGAAGGCTGATGCTTGGATAACCTGGATTCACTGGCCTCTAAACCATTCAGATAAAGTTGATTATGTCGAAATTGAACAAGAGAGACGGATTTACCGCGATCTGAACTTAGCAAAAACTCAGGGTGCAGAACCCCAAACTCAGGACTTTATCAATTTTGTAAATAGTGAAGAAGGTAAGCCATTTTTTACACGTGAAGGCTGGACTCAATAGTTAAGGAAACTAAATAATGAAAAAATTAATTCTATCGACACTTATTATTGCACCTATGGCTTATGCATCTACAAATACAACGGATACTTCAGTCGGTGAAGTTTACGTAGATGGAGCTGGGAAAACGCTTTATACCTTTACCAAAGACCCGGCTGGAAAATCAGTATGTACTGATGATTGTGAAACCCTTTGGCCTCCTTTATTGAGCAGTGATAAAGTAAGCCGACAGCTATCGAGTAATTCAAAGTTTAGTCAAGTTACTCGAAATGATGGAAGTAAACAATGGGCATTGAACGGTAAGCCGCTTTATCGATGGTTCAAAGATAAAAAAGAGGGAGATATTGCGGGCGCTGGTGTTAAGGGAGTATGGCCACTTGCACGTACTGATGATGTTGCTGTAAAGCTTTATAATGATGGCACTCGCCGATACTTGGTTGATGACAATAACTTAAGCCTGTATACCTTTGACAAAGATAAAGAAGATCAATCTATTTGCTACGGCGACTGTGAGGTTAAATGGCCGCCAGCGTATGTAAATTCGGACTTAACGCAAAAGGGTATTGAAAATATCAAGGTTACTGGTGGATTTGGTGTGATACAACGCAAGGATGACACATATCAGTGGACTTTTGAGGGTAAACCGCTATATCGTTGGTTTAAAGACACCCAAGCTGGTGAAACCACGGGCGATGGTGTCAAAAACGTTTGGCACCTAATCACTCAATGAGGAAAAAGTGAGCAACGATAAACATCAGATAGGTTTACTGCTCTCCAAAATTGCGCTTCGAGACCGAGAGGCTTTCGAAGCGCTTTATCAGTTAACCAGTTCAAGGTTATTTAGTCTTATATATAATGTGGTCAAAGATGAGCAGATTGCGGCTGACATTTTGCAAGAGGGCTATGTAAAACTTTGGTATAGCCCCCAAGAGTGTGTTTTAGATTACCCATGGGCCTGGCTCTGCCAAACTATGAGAAATATGGCTATTGATGAAGTCAGAAAGCGAAATCGGCTGAGAGAAGAACAAACAGACAATTTATTTGAAGAAGCAAACGAAATGTCTGAATATACCCCTGACTCTGGGTTAACGTATTGCCTTGAATCTTTAGGGGAAGAGAAACGAAATGCAATCGTATTGGCGTATCAGCACGGAATGAGCCATCAAGAGATAGTGCATCATGTAAAAACACCGCTCGGCACCGTTAAATCATGGATTCGTCGCGGGTTACAGGAATTGAAACGATGCTTAACACAATAAAAAGCCAGCGTTATCAAAACTCCGAGTTGAGAGACAGACTCGCTGGTGAATATGTACTTGGCACACAAACACCCAGCGTACGTCGTAGAATGGAAGCTTTAATCAAAGCGGATCCAAGTTGGTGGGTACATATTGAGCAATGGCAGCAACATTTATCAGGAATAAACCCAAGCTCTGATCTCAACGTTTCTTCTACAAGGCTAAAAAAGCCTCCACAACGAGTTTGGAAAAAAATTGCCAATAGTACTTTTGGACTTAGAAAACGAGAAAAAAGCGTACGTTGGTGGTGGCTACCTACAGGTATGGCTTTCTCAATGTTTGTTGGTGTATTGCTTCAGTCAATGTTTATGTATGGTTCTACAGAGGCAAAAATAGTAGAAGTACGCCCGGCAAACTATCTTGCAATGATGTCTTCGGGTGAACAAAAAAATCATTTTGCACTTGTTGCTTATCAAGGAGATAAGCCTGGGCAGTCTAGTCTGCGTATACAAAGAAACTTGTCTATGGACAAAATAGCTGAAAGCAAAGCTATGGTGTGGATGCGTGATGAAGTGACAGGCGAGTTAAAACTCATTGATAGTCTTAAAAATATTAATGATATTCGTTATATGTCTCCAAAAGAATGGAACATGTTGAAGAGTAGTTCAGAGCTACTAGTAACCGTAAATAGAGATCCAGAAAGCGAAATTCTATATCGTGGTAGATGTGTTGAGCTGAGTGATTGGAGAGCAATTTAAACCCTAATCAATACAGCATGAATACAGAATCCATAGATAACGAATAGGCTTGAACAATTGATGTAGTTCATAGTTCTAATTTGATACAATCCCTCGCTAATTTTTTTCAAACAAAATTTCTCTAGCAAAATGAGTTAGAGAGGGGGATAGTCTTATCATAAGTACCAACAATATTACGCAACAATTTGGATCTAAGCCGTTATTCGAAAATATTTCTGTCAAATTTGGAGATGGAAACCGTTACGGTTTGATAGGTGCAAATGGGTGCGGTAAGTCTACCTTCATGAAAATCTTAAGTGGTGAACTAGAGCCTACGGGCGGTAACGTGAGCTACGACCCTAATGAGCGTGTTGCAAAACTGAATCAGGATCAGTTTGCGTATGAAGAATTTACTGTCATTGATACTGTTATCATGGGCTATAAAGAGTTATGGCAAATAAAGCAAGAACGTGATCGTATCTATTCCCTACCTGAAATGACAGAAAAGGATGGTATTAAAGTTGCTGAACTCGAAGTTGAGTTTGCAGAAATGGATGGCTATATGGCGGATGCGAAAGCGGGCGAATTATTGTTAGCTGTGGGCATTCCTGTAGAACAGCACTATGGATTGATGAGTGAGATTGCACCTGGTTGGAAACTTCGTGTTTTGTTGGCACAGGTTTTATTTGCTGACCCACACATTATGTTGCTTGATGAGCCAACCAATAACCTTGATATGGATACAATTCGTTGGTTAGAAGACACACTTAATCAGAAAAACTGTACCATGATTATTATTTCTCATGATCGTCATTTTCTTAATTCAGTATGTACTCATATGGCAGATTTAGATTATGGTGAGTTACGAGTTTACCCTGGTAACTATGACGAATATATGACAGCTGCCACTCAGGTTAGAGAGCGCTTATTGTCTGACAATGCAAAGAAAAAAGCACAAATAGCAGAACTGCAAACCTTCGTTGCTCGCTTCTCTGCTAATGCATCTAAGGCCAAACAAGCGACTTCACGAGCGAAGAAAATTGATAAAATCCAGCTTGATGAAGTTAAGGCTTCAAGTCGACAGAATCCATTCATTAGGTTTGAGCAGTCAAAAGAACTGTTCAGAAATGCTTTGACTATAGAAAACTTATCCCAAGGATTTGATGGAGATTTATTTTCTGGATTTGATGCTATTTTCGAAGTTGGTGAGCGGGTTGCTATCATCGGTGAAAATGGTGTGGGCAAAACAACATTACTCAATACACTAGCTGGAACCCTTGTTCCACGGACTGGTCAGTTCAAATGGTCAGAAAATGCTAATATTGGTTACTATGCTCAAGATCATGCTGTTGATTTTGCACAAGATCTTAACTTGATGGAATGGATGGGGCAATGGCGTCAAGCCGGCGATGATGAGCAAGTAATTCGCAGCTTTTTAGGTCGTATGCTCTTTTCCCAAGATGACATAAAAAAATCAATAAAAGTGCTATCCGGAGGAGAAAAGGGTCGTATGCTTCTCGGCAAGCTGATGATGCATAAGCCCAATATGTTACTCATGGATGAGCCTACCAACCACATGGATATGGAGTCTATTGAATCTCTCAATGCGGCTCTTGAACAATACAGTGGAACTTTATTTTTTGTTTCTCACGATCGTGTGTTTGTTGATTCACTAGCAACCCGAATCATAGAAATTAAAAATAATAAAGTTACTGATTTTAAAGGGACCTACGCTGAGTTCCTTAAGTCTCGCGGTATAGACGCATAACATGATTTTACTATGCGCCCATTGGAATATTTATATCGACCTTTGGGGCATAGTACCAACTAGGCAGCAACTTTATCCGCAATCAGCTGAGCTGTTTGAGCTAGAATCCGGCAGCATTGTGCAAGCGCTTCTTTTTCATTTGTTGTGAGTTGATCACCATCAGAAGGGATTGCAGATCTTTGCACAATTTCAACCCAGCGCTTTAACTCATTTAAGTCATTCATAGTAAACTTCCTCACGGTGAAAGTCATAGGTTATTGATATACTTAGTGATAACTCATGTTTGGCATATTTAGCATAAATGCGCGTTTCTGCTCTAGATGTCAGCCCAAAGAGAAAATAATAGCCATAAAACCTATTTGTTGACTTTTTTATAAATATTATTGGATTTGCTCTCAATCAATGTAACCAATACTTTGACAAAGTGTTGATTAATATTAAATATAAATATTATGAAATTAAGAATTTGTCTAAAAAATGCGACATAAAATGGCTAATTAGATACTATACGATTTTCCGGTGTTGAATTGATTGACAAAAATACGCACTTTTGATAGATATGTGAGTAAGGTAAGTGATTGTTTTTAAAGATATATAATTAATTTATTAAATCATTGCTTATGTATAAGGTTTGACTGTAAAAATCTCACCTTATACAATTTGTGTTCAAGTAATGACATGGATTTATTTATAGTAATATTTCTTTTGTTAACAAATTACTATGTATCTGTGAATATTTATTTTAATGATTTTTAACATTTTAAAGTGCTTATTATTGTCAGTTACTGGTATGAATATTTTATTGCTTTTCGCGGGTTAAATTAGCTCTGTTCAATCAATTACGTTGGACATACGTTGAAGCCTCTTTAATGGACACCGATGAGTTTGGTTGAGGAAAAAAGTGTAACAATTAGCAAAATGTGCCTGTTATAGTCTCTACCAAGCTGTTTGCTTTCTGTAGAATTCAGTACTTGAAACAGCTAGATAAAGAACTTGAATTTGGTTTAAAGGAGCGCGGATTTCATTTTAGTGCCCAAAGTACATTGAACCTAGGTTTGTTAATGGTGCATTCAAAACTAGCTAATAGATGAAGGCGTGATATATCTTTGAAGGGTGATACAACATTAGTGGTTAAGTATTGTAAGTTTAGCTGTGAACTTAATGTGTATTATTGTTATATTCGCTAGAGGTAATGAACACAATATAAAAATTAGGTTGGGGAGTTGATGATGTATGATATACCTGTTTTGAATGAGAAGGGTAAAGTGTCTGAAATTGAATGGCAGACAAGAGTTGAACTAGCAGCAGCCTATCGACTTTTTGTGATGCATGGTTGGGACGATCTTATTCATACTCATATTACAGCACGAATCCCTGGGACTGAGCTCCTGCTGATAAATGCATTTGGACTTTCATTTGATGAAATCACAGCATCTAACTTAGTTAAGATTGATATTGATGGTAATATCGTTGATTCAGATACCCCATTTGATATTAATCCAGCGGGTTTTACCATTCATAGTGCCGTTCATGAAGCAAGACCAGAAGATCAATGTGCTCTTCATGTACACACAGACGCAACGGTGGCGATTGCGAGCTTAAAGGAAGGGTTGCTCCCATTAAGTCAGTATTCAATGTTTGCGCTGGCGTCGATGAGTTATCATGATTACGAAGGATTAGCGGTTAATCATGAGGAAAAAAGTCGACTCCAAGAAGATCTTGGACAAGCAAATTTTATGTTGCTTCGAAATCATGGTGCTTTAACCATGGGTAAGACGATCGGTGATGCATTTATGCATATGTATGATTTAACAAGAGCGTGCCAAATACAATTACAGGTTCAATCGACTGGTCAAAAATACCATCTTGTCGATCAGTCGATTGTTGATGGTATTAAAGCTCAAGCGAATGTGGTTCATTCTGGTTTAACAGGCGGCCAAAAAGCTTGGCCAGCTATGATGAGAAGTGTAAAACAGCTTTATCCTGACTTTGATGTATAGCTGTGTGGCTATTGATAATTGAGTGTATTACGATGAAAATCACTAAAGTAGAAATTTTTGATATCCACTGTCCTAAAAGGCCACCTTGGAATCCTGTATTTATTCGCATCCACACGGATGAAGGTATTTCTGGAGTAGGAGAGGCTGGTTTAGCCTATGACTGGGGGCATAGCGCAGCGGCGGCTATGGTGAAGGAAATAGCTGAAGCTGTTCTGATAGGTTTTGACCCCTTTAGTACTGAAAAACTATGGTCAAGAATGCTTAGGGAGAGTTTCTGGGGTCTTGGTGGTGGTCCAGTTTTGTATGCTGCGATGAGTGCTATTGATACTGCTTTATGGGACATTAAAGGTAAAGCATTAGGATTACCTGTTTACCAGCTCTTAGGTGGCAAGACGAATGACAAACTACGAACTTATGCTAGCCAGTTACAATTTGATTGGGATAAGGAGTGTAAAAAACTTATCCACCCTACAGAGTATGCGGAAGCTGCTCTAAAAGCAGTGGCAGAAGGATATGATGCAGTTAAGGTAGATCCTATAGTCTACGATCAAAATGGTGAATCGTCTTTCGATAGAACGAAACTTTTCACACGACCTCAAATGCGTTTATTTGGCGACCGATTAAGGGCAATACGAGATGCCGTGGGGCCAGATGTTGATATCATTTTCGAGTCACATTCACTGATGGGAGCGGCTTCAGCAATCCAAATGGGTGAGGTCATTCAAGAAGTAGATTGCATGATGTATGAAGAGCCTGTTAATTATTTGAACTCTGCAATTCATAAAAAAGTCGCGGAAAATGTCAATGTTCCAATAGCTGGTGGAGAGCGTCTATACCATCGTTGGGATGTCAGGCCTTATTTTGAAGATCAAAGTATTGATGTGTTACAACCTGATGTCGGTTTATGCGGCGGCTTTACTGAGGCAAAAAAAGTTTGTGACTATGCTGATGTCTATGATATCAGAATACAGGCCCATGTTTGTGGAGGACCTGTTGCTACAGCGGCTTCATTACATTTAGAAACGGCAATTCCAAACTTTCTAATTCATGAACATCACACTTATGCGATTAAAGAGTGGAACCGAGAACTTTGTATTCAGGATCCACAGCCTAAAGATGGCTTTTTTCAGGTTTCTGATGCGCCAGGAATAGGCATTGAACTTAATGATGAGGTAATCAAAAGATCACCCCATGTATGTGTAAAGTAGTAGGCTAAAACTTATACCAATTGCAGGCGTTGTTGTAGAGAAGCGCCTGCATATTGTCTGCTGACATCGGCAAAAGTTGCTCCCAAAAAGATTGATAGCTTTCTGAAAAAAGGCATAAAGGAAAGTTGCTTGCTAGCATTACTCGGTCGTTGCCGAAGGCTTTGATGCATTCGGTCATAATTTCATTGACCCAACTTAAACTATAGTCTCTGCATTTCATTTCCCAACCTGAACATTTAATGGCCACATTAGGGTACTTTGCAACAGAATTAATGCTAGAAAGCCACGTTTCCCAGGTGGGGTCATTAGTTAGCGGAGGAAACCCTGCATGGTTAATGATGATTTTTAACTGCGATAACGAATCCATGTGAGTTAAAAGACAGTCAATGGCTTTTGAATCATTGAATGGCATCTGCAAATCGAAGGATAGGTTATTTTTTGCTAGTTGCTCAAGGTTTTTACAAACATAAGAATTATTCAGCAAGTTTAGCGTTTGTTCATCAAAAATATGCCTGATACCAGTTACTGAATGATATTGCTTTAGTTTGATGATATCTTTAGCAAATTCATTTGGTGAGCGGGTAAGGTCAGCAGAGGCGACGGCTCTAAAGGGGAGGGTATTGTTCTTTTCTAGCCATTCGATTTCACGCCAGAAGTCATCATTATCATATCCAGCTTCAATATGTACATAGCCACTTAGTTCCAATGGTGGACTAAGTTGTAAGTCACCTTGTACAAAGCTTCGAGCGATGCGGCTTTTGTCCTCCCAGAACGGAGGGTTATCAGGTTTGAGCCAGTGATAATCGCCATTTTCAAAATCAAAAAAATGTAGGTGGGAGTCTATTAATTTAAACATTGTTTTTATTAACCTGTTGTGTAGCCACCATCAATGACTGGTGTACTGCCCGTGATAAAGGACGCATTATCGCTTGCAAGAAAAAGTGCATAATGTGCAACTTCTTGAGGTTGCCCTAGGCGGGCTAAAGGTTGCATTTGAGCTTCACTTTTATGGACTTCGTTAATGTCGCTACCTGAAACATCACAATAGTGTTCAATAGCTTTATGGTATAGAGGTGTTTCAATGGTTCCTGGGCATAAGGCATTCGCTCTAATATTATATTTTGCATAATCTATGGCGGTAGTTTTTGCTAGTGAAGCAAGGGCATTTTTACTTAAATTATAAGCAAAAGAGTTTGGCTTAGCGACTAATGCTTGATCTGAGGCGAGTATTATAATCGAGCCCGAGTTGTATTTTTTCATGTTGGGTAAAACAGCTTGTACCGCAGAATAGGCGCCTTTTACATTGATATCAAATACTCGTTGTAGATCCTGCTCAGAAGTGTCTTCAATGTTTGCAGAAAAATGTATTCCTGCACTTGTTATTAAGACATCTATAGGTCCATTTTTCGCTATATTATCAATATGTTGATGAACACTTTCATGATCGGTAATGTTACACTCGAGATAGATGCCTAAGTCGCTTTGGCTAATATCTAAGTTATAGACATTGTAACCATTGTCTATAAAAAGAGCAGTAATTGCTCGACCAATTCCGGAGCTTCCTCCGGTAATTACACACGTTTTTTTCATCTGCATTTCTCCGTTTAAATTTACAAACTGGGTGCATTACTTTTTCAATTTTCTGTAGTCAATATGGTGGTGATTCAGTTGTAATTGAAGCCATAGATGGCAACGGAAATAGCGTTATTAATAAATCCATCACTTTTGATAATTCTATCACATCCATTCGATAGGCCAATAATTAGGTGATTTGGGGGTTGTCTATATTAACGTTTAGTTGAATTAGTACTCAAACATTATACAGTGATTATGTGTTCAATCTTACTGAGTTGTTATGACAAAATATAAAATGTTCTAAAGCTGTAGGTTGGCAGGCAATCATAGTTGAATATGATCTAGACTACCTTCGTCATAGGAGTCAATATTAAACAGCTTATGTGAACTTAAAGGCATATCTCGTTATTGGTGATCTTTTTTTGATAAATAGATGAATATTCATCATCTGCAATCAGATCTATCACTCGAATCCTTAAACCCAAATTAATTAGAAATAGTCGGCTATATTAATCAAGTCAGCTGAACAAAATAGACACATTAAAACTGATTGGAGCAGAAAGATGGGTGAGTTTTTTATCATAGGTATCGATTTGTTTTCAGGGCTTTTTACTCTGTTTATAGGTATTGGAGTTATCGGTATTATCTACATGTATATTGCCGATAAACGCCAACATACGCATGCTATAAGGCACAATTACCCCGTCATTGGAAGGTTTCGCTATTTGTTTGAGAAACAGGGTGAATTCTTTAGGCAGTATTTTTTTGCGATGGATAGAGAAGAGATGCCATTTAATCGAGCTGAAAGAAGCTGGGTTTATAAGGCAGCGAAAAATGTTGATCGCACTATCGCATTTGGTTCTACGCGTAACTTGGACACAACAGGGACTATTATGTTTATGAATTGTGCATTTCCAACTCTTGAAGAAGACGCGGTTACCCCTGCTCCAGTAACTATAGGACCTGGTTGTCGTATTCCTTATGTCACGTCATCAATTTTTAACATATCAGCAATGAGCTTTGGCTCCTTGTCTAAACCTGCGGTGAGAGCATTGTCAAAAGGCGCCAAATTGGCAGGGTGCTGGTTGAACACAGGAGAAGGAGGTCTTAGTACTTATCATTTAGAAGGAGGGTGCGATATTGTTTTTCAAGTCGGTACAGCAAAATATGGTGTGCGTGATCAGCAAGGTAAACTTTCTGATGAGAAGTTGTTAGAAATTGCATTACATGACAATGTCAAAATGTTTGAGATCAAGATGAGTCAAGGTGCCAAACCTGGAAAAGGCGGTATCTTACCTGGCCGTAAAGTGACGGATGAAATTGCTGAAATTCGAGGGATACCTCAAGGACAGGATTCAATAAGCCCTAACGGGCATCCAGATGTTCGCACTATTGGCGATTTACTTGACATGATTAGTCGAATTCGTAATGTGACTGGTAAGCCAGTTGGTTTCAAAGCAGTACTTGGTTCGCAAACTTGGCTAAACGAACTTTTGAATGAAATCGATAAAAGAGGTCATGATTGTGCTCCTGACTTTATAACAATAGATAGTGCTGATGGTGGTACAGGGGCTGCGCCACAGCCACTGATGGATTATGTTGGTTTACCCCTCAAAGAAAGTTTACCTATAGTCATCAATCTTCTAAACGAACACGGGCTTACTCCTAGAGTAAAATTGATTGCATCTGGGAAACTAATTACACCCTCTAAGGTTGCATGGGCTATAGCATTGGGTGCTGATTTTGTTGTATCTGCACGAGGTCATATGTTTGCATTGGGTTGTATTCAAGCCTTGCAATGTAATAAAGATACTTGCCCTACGGGTATAACGACTCATGACAGGCGACTTCAGCAAGGGCTTCATGTTGAAGATAAAATGGAGCGTGTCGCAAACTATAACAAGTATATCCACTACGGTATTGGCCTAATTGCACACTCCTGTGGATTAACAAATGCTCGAGATTTAAAACGCGAACATATAAGAATTGTTAAAGAGGATGGACTATCAATTGCACTAGATGAGTTATACAGGCATCACAGTTAAGCTTACCCATAGAATGTAACCCAATTATAGACTGATGCTCTATTAGATTAACCCATAGATATAATATGGTTAATGGCCGCATCTCATTTTGCTAAATATATTCAAGTTCTTGATATGAGAGTTGTTTTGTATCGGATGTGTGACATAATCCGATTCCATTTTTATAGTGTGCCTTAAGAAAATAAGGTTTAAAAAACAATCAACCATATACATATCAATGAAGGAGCATGTTTTGTTTTGTGTTGAAGAGAAGGATTTCTGTATTAAAGGGGTAGAAGTTCATAGTGGTCTCGGTAAGCATTCACGCACCATTTCTGAAGTGTTCAAGCCAAAAAATGATCTGCAACTTAAGCAATTTATCGGACAAGCTTTTATCGATAAACAACCATTTTACCCAATAAGTAAAGGAAATAATTGGGGGTATGGCTATAAATCCCCCGCGAGTGATGGATGTATCTTGCTCGATATGAGTGAAATGAATCGTATTCTTAATTTTGACGAGGAACTCGGAGTTGTAGAAATTGAACCAGGTGTAACACAAGGTCAGTTAGCTGAGTACCTAAAACACACAAAATGGATGTTAGATTGCACTGGTGCAGGGCCAGATACAAGCATAGTGGGAAATGTATTAGAAAGAGGTTTCGGCCATGGTCCCGTTGGTATTAGAAGTCGACACTTCACAATAAGTGAACTGATTTTATCGACTGGGGAGGTTTTTGAACTCAATCATAGCATTCGTTACTGCGGTAGAGCCGGTCTGTCAGCTAATCTTCATGAGTTATTCACTCAAAACAACATTGCAGTGGTAAGCAAAATGAAGTTTGAGTTGATGTTAAGGCCTCAATCTAGTTTACGTTGTTTAGTTCGTCTTAATTCTTCGAATGACTTGTGTGAATATATTGAGATAATGCGCCAACTTAAATCGGAAGGTAGTATTGACGGTTTACCTCACTTAGGAAATGAATATCGTATATTGACTATGATGGAACGCTTCAATTTTGATGAATGGGATCCATCAGCAGGTATTAGTGATCATGATAAAGCCTCACTTTGTAAGAAACATGCTATTACACCTTGGTCTGGTGCATTTTTGATTTCTGGCACTAGAGAGGTTGCGAAAGCGAAAGCGAAACGAGTTAAAAACCTTTTAAAACCCATTGCTCAAGTCAATATAGTTAGTTTTAATAACCTAAATAAATCCAACACTTTAGTGCAGGCTGCTGGTAAACTTTTTGGGCGCATAGCCATGTATCGGCGTTTACAAAGTAGCCTTAACGACTTTACGAAAATGATGGAAATGTTTGAAGGTAACCCCAACGATCTCGCGTTAAAAGGATGCTATTGGCGTTATAATGGTGACATTCCAAAAAAAATGGATCCAGTTATTGATGGAGCAGGTTTTTTTTGGATAGCGCCTTCTGTACCGATGTTAGGTAATGAAGTTGAAAAGTGTATGCGCTTAACTAAACAAGCATTTGATAAAGCGGGCTTTGAATTTGGTGTGACTATAACGGCAGTCAGTTCCCATATGTGTCAGGCAATTATAAGTATTTATTATGATGCAAGTAACTCAGAAGAAACCGATAAAGCAACGGAATTAAGGCGAAAGTTGAGTTCTCTTTATCAACGTTATCAATGGCCTTGTTATCGACGTTCGGTTGATGAGATGCCTTTTGATAGTCAAGAAGAATTGGAATCTGAAGCATTAATCCTACGAAATAAAATCAAAGTGGCGTTGGATACCGACAACATTTTAGCTCCTGGGCGGTATCAAATGAAGATACCTCCATTTAATAATAAGGGAGAAATAGTATGATGTTGACATGCAAAACAATCTCAGAAAATGAAGAAATACTTGAATTTTCCAAACAGTATCATTTGGTATCTGGTCATGGCATTGAAGCTGATGAGTTAAAACGCCGCACCTGTGTCGACGCTTTTTTTGATTCTAATGGTAGAATGTGCGCAGGCTATACGGTTAATTGTGAACATCCACTGGTATATTTATCGGATTTGCCACAGCACATACGTGTACATGATCTTTATGATTCAGGTGATGATATTGTAGAAGGTGGTAGTATTTGGGTAGAAGATACTTTATCAGACTTTGAACGTGGTTACGTATTTATATATGCTAGTTGGAGAGCATTCTCAATGAAGAAACGATACTTCATGGGAGGCGCTAGAAACCCAAAGGTAGCCCAACGACAGAAGTTTATTTTTCGTAATATATTGTTTGAAGGTAGAAGTGATAAGTTTGAATATCTATGTGTTTTGTATTGTGGTCGAAAATACATATTACTACAGATTAGTTTATTCATATTAAGATATTGGATTATTCAGCCAGTGAAAAAATGGTTAACTGGACTTAAGAGTATGACTGCAAGCTTAACCTCTCGGTTTTAAGGGGGCTGAAAATTAATACAGAACCTCTAATGGTAAACAAAAAGAGGTTCTTCGGATGTAACTTACTAGGTATTATGGATTGTCGATACTAGACCAAAAACATTTCTTATTGTTTAATCTATTATCAATCATCCATGTATAACGGCAATTGTTATCATAGCTATATCGTCCAACATCGATACGATAAGGGCCAAGAGATAAATTTTGTAATGATTTGAAGCGTCCGTTTAATAGTACTGAAAAATGTAGATGCGGGCCTGTTGAGGAACCACCTTGACAAAGAGCTACGTTCTTTTGACTTGCGTAGCTGCCAATCCTTTGGTTTTTATTAACCCATTCACCATCTTGGATGTCTATTCCATCCATATGATAGTAATTTGTCGCCCACCCACTAGGTTGAGTAACTCTGACCTGACATCGTGAAAACACTGATACATAACCATCATGTGCTGCAGTTACACTGTATGTTTGTCCTCCCCAACGGGGCCAGTCATAAGAAACATCAATAGATGACAGGGGAAACCCTGATCCAGTGTGTGAGTGTGGCCCATTAGGTATCCAATTATAACCAGCTCTCCATGGCCACTGCATATTGGGTTGTGGTGATTCGGATTTACTTTGATCAGAGCTAGGCTCACCGAACCATTCAATGTAAAAACTCTGCCATTGAGACCACGGAGTATTTGCATTTAATGACGATATAATAGAAAACATTACGGTTTGGTTATCAGATAAATCATGATTTATGGCGTAATAAAAAAGCTGAGAAAGATGGTTTGCAACAAGCTTTATGTCACGTTTTAAGTCGGCAATAGAAGTTTCAGTTGCTTTAGATTCTGGAGACCAACCAGATGTTGTAGCTAATGTAGTTAATATAACTCTTGGGTCTATTCCCATAGAACCACTCCAATGCAAGAGATCTTCTTCAAGTACCAGCCAGTCAGAATAATCGGAGAAGTACATTTGCATCGCAAAAGGGTGCTGAATGGGGCGAAAGACAAAATTATCTTCAGATATGAAATTGACCTCATTGTATGACTCTATTATGCTTTGATCGATTTTGATTATATCAATGGGGGGCATAAGTGACTGTGCATAGCAATGTGTGTTCCATAATAAAAAAGCTAATTGTAATAGTGTTTTCATTGTTTTCTCCAGGCAACTGTGTCCGGCAAGTCGACATGACTATTTCCGAGCGACAGCAAGCTTTGATTTAACAACTGCTTTTAGCTTCTACTATCTCATGCGTGACTTGTGCGCATATTAACTGCTTTATTTTCTTCGGTTAATTTAGCCAGTAGTCACTAGTATTTAAATTGTGCAACGATTTTCTCTAGTTTCTGGCTGACATTAGATACTTGCTCACTGCAATGTACTGAACTTGATACAATTTGGTGTGTGTTACCTGCAAGATGAGCTATTTCAGTAATATTCCGGTCTATTTCAGCGGAAACCATAGATTGCTGCTCTGACGCGGTCGCGATTTGTGTATTCATGTCTGACATTTCATTAATACGTTTCACCATGGCTTCAATAGCACCTACCACATCTTTCGTTGTTTCTTTAGTATGTTGAGCTAACTCAATACTGGACGCCATTTTGGATACGGTATCTTGGATACCAGATGTCAACTCATGAATAGTAGTCTCAATTTGATGAGTGGAGTTATTTGTCATTAATGATAGTTGTCGAACTTCGTCTGCTACGACAGAAAATCCTCGTCCATATTCACCAGCTCGTGCCGCTTCAATCGCTGCATTTAGCGCGAGAAGATTTGTTTGTTCAGCAATGTTTTGGATGGCAGTGATGACTTGGTTTATTTCTTTACTTTGCTCAGCTAAATCTATCGTTAGGTCTTGTGATTCTGAAATATTTGAAGACAGAGATTGTATACATTCGCTTGTAGAGTGTGTGATATTCAAGGCATTGCTTGCTTCGATTTTCATCTTTTCTGCATTACTTGCAGCACATTCTATATTGGAGGTGATTTCATTACTGGTCATGACCAGCTCATTCACAGCAGTTGCGACTGACTCTGATTGAACTTTTTGCTGCTCTGCATTTTTCATACTTTTACGTGCACTGTCTTTAGAACTCTCGGAGCTTTCGGTGAGAACTGACATTACCTTTGCGACCTCTTGAATGTTGCAATGTAATCTAGAAATAAATAAGTCAAAAGAGTTTGCTAGTTGAGCTAATTCATCACTACCTTTTGCATTCATTCTGACCGTGAGATCACCATCTCCACTAGCAATTTCTTGCATCAAACAATTTATTGCTGATATACGCCCGAGAATACTCCTACCGATAAAGAATAAAAGCATTGATAGTAATACGACAATAGCACTTCCAAAAGTTAAAAGTTGGCTACGAATTTGCTCGGCTTTTATACTTATTGCTTGGCTGATTTCAGCTTGCAGTGTTTTAATATCATTCTCGGCACTTTGAACATTTTTTCTCAGCTCTGCTCTTAATCCCTCGGTGGATGAATGACCTAATGCTTTAGACGCATTGAGCACGTTTTCAATATCATGTCGATATTGCTCAAGTGCAGGTTCTAACGAATTGGGCACATGTTCACTTGAAGAAAATTTAGAGACTGCTGAGAGTAAAGCGTTACTGGTATCAAAGGTTGAATTGGCCAAGTAACGATAATCCGTTTCCATAAGCTCTAAGAGCATAACTTCTAAGGTGAAATTATCAAAGTTGGATACTGCGTTTTTTAATACTTTTCTTGAAGTTTCTAATTGAAGCTTATAGTTGTTTGGATTGTTTTTACCTTCGATAATATCGACTTTTTCAACTAGTAGATGAAATTGTTCTTGATATTTATCTAAAGTTTCAATGATGTTTATTGTCTGTTCTTCTAGATGAAGATTGTGAGACTTCAATAAAAGATTAAGCTTGATTAACCGCTGAGAAAGCTCTTCAAATACTTGGTCGAAATGTTGAGGGTACTTCATATCTTTTCTCGCCAAAAAATCCTTTTCGTGGCGTCGTAACATTAACAAGTCTACTGATCCTTGCAGGTTTTCTGTAGCAGCATGTTCGAGAGACTCAAAATTAGAAAAGCTAGAATGTTCATAAAATGCATATAAGCCGACGCACACTAGTAACGTCAGGTTGATCAAAACCAACTTTGCGTGTATCGACAAAGTAAAAGAAAATTGCCGACTATTAGATGATTCATTCATCTGGACTCTCCATAGGCAGAGTGGCATTGCAATTTTATCTAATATGCAATTTGTTTATTATGTTAGCTAGACATAAAAGGAATAGCACTAGATATGTATTTTGCAAGTTATAAGTGAAAAACCTCATAACCCAAAGCAAGCTATTTCTCGGTCTAAAAAGAGAGTTTTATGATCAAGAAAGTATTCTATGGATACGTTTTTATCAGTTAGCTATGTATTAGTTCACAGAAAAGCAACTGAATGGGTGAACTTAGACCATGGTCTAATCAGCTTGTATTATGCGGTTATAGTGGTGATGTTAAGCTAGGTTAGAAACTTAAAGGAATGCTGAATGAATTTTCCCTATAAAAATATTGTTGTACTAACAGGAGCTGGCATATCAGCAGAATCAGGAATTCAAACGTTTAGGGCTCAAGATGGTTTGTGGGAGGACCATCGTATAGAAGATGTCGCTACTCCAGAAGGATTTGAGCGTGCCCCCGACTTGGTTCAGAATTTTTATAACCAACGACGCTCAAAACTTCAAGAGACTCGGGTCAAGCCTAATTCTGCGCATCTTGCCTTAGGTCGCCTAGAAAAAGAACTGAAGGGGAAAGTGAACATTATTACTCAAAATATAGACAATTTGCATGAACGAGGAGGAAACAAAAATGTGATTCATATGCACGGTGAACTTTTGAAAGCAAGGTGCAGTGAGTCCAATCAGACAATCGAAAATCATGGAAATATTCTTACTGGAGACTTATGTCATTGCTGTCAATTTCCTGCTCAGATGCGTCCTCATATTGTTTGGTTTGGTGAGATGCCATTAAGAATGGGGGAGATATACGAGGCATTGGAACAAGCTGATTTATTTATATCAATAGGTACTTCAGGAGTGGTTTATCCTGCTGCTGGGTTTGTTCATGATGCCAAGTTGAATGGAGCGCATACTATAGAAATAAACCTTGAACCGAGCGCAGTGGAAAGTGAGTTTGTAGAAAAGCGCTATGGCAAGGCTAGTATTGAGGTGCCGAAGTTGGTTGATGAGTTGCTCATGAATGATTTAATTTGATAAAGAGTAGTTTTATTGGCTTAAGAGTATAAAGAAGCGGCTATAAACTAGCCGCTTAGTAGTAGTATGTTAAGCTACTTAAACGCAGTTTTAATTACCAACTTTTAACTTTTGGAAGTATTCGTCATAAATTACGCTTGCTTCACCAACGCCATCAGTCCAAGTTCCGCTTTCCATAACCTCTTGTGGAGGGAAGATGCTTGGGTCATTAGCAAATTTTTTCGGCAATAACTTATGAGCTGCTGCTACTGGAGTGGGGTAGCCAATTTCAAGCGCAATTTTAGCTGCATTTTCTGGACGGATGAGGAAATCTATCATCTTGTGTGCAGCATCAATGTTTTTCGCGCCTGATGGAATAGATAGACTATCCATCCATAAAACTGCTCCTTTTTCTGGCCAAATAATATCAATAGGGGCACCTTCTTGTCGTGCCATGTATGCTGAGCCATTCCAAAGCATACCTAGAGATACTTCTCCTGCTAAGTATGGGTTAGCAGGGAAATCTGAGTTAAACACTAACACGTTTGGCATTAGTTTTTTCAACTCTTGGTAAGCTGCTTTTATTTCTTCTGGGTTGGTGGTGTTAGGTGAATAGCCCAGTTTAGTAAGAGCAATATGGAAGACTTCTCTTGAGTCATCCATAAGCATTAATTGTCCTTCCCATTTGCTGTCCCACAAATCATCCCACTTCGTGATGGAGGACTTATCAAGCATGTCAGAATTAACACCTATACCCGTCGCACCCCAAATATAAGGGATAGAGTAATTGTTTTTAGGGTCGAAGGGTTTGTTTAAAAAGTTACTATCAAGGCCATCGAAGTTGGATATCTTTTTATGATCGACTTGTTGCAGCATACCTTCTTTGCGCATTTTAGATACAAAGTAGGTAGAAGGCACTACCAAGTCATAGCCAGTACCTTGTGTTTTAAGTTTGGCATACATACTCTCATTTGACTCGTAAGTAGAATATATGACTTTGATACCAGTTTCCTTGGTAAAGTCTTCTAGTACTTCATTAGGAATGTATTCAGACCAATTATAAAAGTAGAGCTCTTGGTTCGCAGCCATTACTGGTGATGCGATTAAAGACGCGGCGCATAAGGCGCTAGTAAAAAGTTTATTTTTCATTGTTATAGATGTTGCCTTTGAGTAATTCGCCATTGTGGCGTTTATTGAACATTAAGCCTTAGTTAAGAGTCAATTGAATACAATCGTCCCTGCTGGGCATTATATCAGCCAAACTGTTGAATAGGCACAAAATGATTCCAAATTATGAGATTTGACAGTGAATTTATATGCATCAAAGTGATCTTGGTGTGGGAGGGCTTCCTTTACGAATTGACTCCCAGCTGTGATATTGAATGACTATATGGATATTACTATTGACCTTTTGTGCATAATGCCATTCATATGACTATTTCTGCCTTAATAATGCTTGGGATATCACGACTAAAATAAGTGACATTATCAGCATGATTGTAGCTAAGGCATTTACTTCTGGTGAAATACCGACTTTCACCATGGAATATATTTTTAGAGGTAAGATTTCATATGTGGGGCCAGTGACAAAGGAACTGATGATTACGTCGTCCAGCGATAAAGTGAAACTGAGAAGCCAACCACTGGCTACAGCAGGCTTAGCTAAAGCTAGAATAATTTGTTTAAGTATAACCCACTCACTGGCTCCAAGATCTTTAGCAGCCTCAAGTATTTTCACATCAAAGCCACTTAATCGACTATATACGGTTACCACGACAAAGGGCAGGCAAAATGTTATGTGCGCGACCAAAAGGGTAAAAAAGCCGAGTTGAGCACCCAAAAACAAAAATAACGCCAATAATGATATTGCCATAACAATATCGGGAGACATCATAACAACAAACAATAGTCCATTGACCAATGTTTTGCCTTTGAATGAATAGCGAAATAACGCAACTGCAGTCAAACTTCCAATAATGGTTGCAGCGGTTGCTGAAAAGATGGCCACATTGAGTGAATGCCAAGCAGCTTGAACTAAGCTGTCATTGTGGATAAGCGATTGGTACCATTGTGTTGTAAATCCACCCCATTTCATACCGTATTTGCTGGCATTAAAAGAGTTGACGATCAAGACAAAAATTGGCAAATACAAAAAGGCGTAAACAAGACAGACAAAGCCAAATCTAATACTTTTTATCATCAGTCAAGGTCCACTTTTTTATTTAATAGTTTGCCAGCTCGGTAGTAGGCATAAAGCATTATCGCCATTGCTACAGTAAGAGAAATACTGGTTGCTGATCCAAATGGCCAATCTCTAGCGTTAAGTACTTGGCTCTTGATGACATTGCCAATTAAAAGGTTTTTGGCACCACCGAGTAAGTCAGAAATATAGAACATACCTAATGCTGGGAGGAGAACGAGCAAGCATCCTCCAATAATACCGGGCATGGTAAGAGGGAGTACGACCTTAGTAAAGGTATAAAATTTATTCGCCCCAAGATCTCTTGCGGCTTCTATAAAGGTGGTGTCCAATTTTTCAATTGCTGAATAAAGCGGAAGAATCATAAAAGGCAGTAGTATGTACACAAGACCTATCATGACTGCGGCTTCTGTATACATTAGACGGATAGGTTTATCTATGATGTCTACAGCCAGCAGCATTTTATTCAAAATCCCATGTGTGCCAAGTACTATCTTTAGCCCATATGTGCGAATAAGCGAATTTGTCCAGAAAGGAACGATCACTAAAAACAGCATAATTGGACGCACTCTAACGGGCATTCTGCTTATGAAATAGGCAAATGGATAGCCAATAACTAGACACAATAAAGTTGCAGTGATTGCCATATAAAATGAATGCCAAACTACTTTAGCGTAGAGAGGATCAATGAGGCGTAAATAGTTGTTAAAGGTAAATGTCAGCTCAATGAGGTTTGATTCATCCCTAGTAAGAAAACTGGTACCTATAATCATTATATTGGGAATCAACACGAATAATGAAAGCCATCCAACCACAAGAAAGATAATCGAATTCTGAAGGTTAATCTTCTTGCCCATCATCTAGAACGACCTCCCAGTTCTCAACCCAAGTAACAGCAACTTTTTGCCCAAGCGAATGATCGACATCTGGATCATCCTCGTTGAAGAACTCGCTAACCATGACACGCATACCAGACGCAAGTTGTACAATAGAATCTAAAGTCATACCTTTGTATGTACGCTCTATAATATGGCCTACTATACCTTTTTGCTCTGATTCACATATTTCTTCTAGCCGGAGATCTTCAGGACGTAAAAGAACCTTGAGTTTATCACCTTTATGTGTGGTAGATTTATCATGATAAACAATGGAATCAATGCCTTCTATTGTGGCGAGAATGCGATTTTGATCTAAACGCTCAATCATAGTTGCTTCAAACACATTAATCTCACCAATAAACCGCGCAACAAAAAGATTTTTGGGTTCCTCATAAATTTCTTTTGGTGAACCATCTTGTTCGATAACACCATCACGTAGTACCAGTATGCGATCTGACATTGAGAGTGCTTCTTCCTGATCATGTGTGACAAAGATAAATGTGATACCTAATTGGCGTTGAAGTTGCTTCAGTTCAACTTGCATTTGCTTGCGTAATTTGTAGTCTAGCGCCGACAGTGATTCATCTAGTAGAAGAACTTTAGGTTTATTGACAACAGCACGAGCGATTGCAATCCGTTGTTGTTGACCACCTGAAAGTTGATGAGGCCTACGTTGTGCTAGGTTCTCTAAACGGACCATTTTCAGTGCTTCAATAACTCTGAAATCTATGTCGGAGGTGGAAACTTTTTGCATGCGTAGTCCGAAAGCGACATTGTCATAAACCGTCATATGAGGGAATAGTGCATAACTTTGGAAAACAGTATTGACGTGTCTTTTCTCAGCAGGTGTATGAGTAACATCCTGCCTATCTAGAGTAATTGTTCCCTCGTCTGCATCTTCAAACCCAGCAATCATCCTAAGAACGGTTGTTTTTCCGCAACCGGATGGGCCCAATATTGTAAGGAATTCGCCATGATTAACATCGAGATCTAGATTTTTGATGATTTGTTTACCATCGAAGCTTTTGCTGACTCCACGTAGGTGAATGACGGGTTGTGCTTCAAGCTGTTTATTGTTCAACGTCTTTATTTCTCCTAATGTTCAACAGAAATTAGCCAGTAGTTACAAAATATAGAGGCGCGCATAATAATAATCCACAGTATGAAATCAAAGTGTTTTCTCACATTTAAGCGTTAAAAATTTATAGGTAATAGTCAACATCTCTGACCATACTGTTTTAGTGGAACTTTAACGTGTAGCTAATAGAACATGATTCAAACATTAGTGCCTGACATGCTTTGTGATTAATTATCAATCACTTGGTTGTTTAATCAAGCAGATAAGTAAAATTCGGCTTTGGGCATGGTTAGGTTTCGGTATAATGTTGGGTTTAGTAACGTACTTATCTCTTATTAGCAAATTTGCTTAGTCAAACGTTAGCCTAAGCACCGGAATTACAGATGAACGATGATATAGAAAAAGAATTTAATTTAGGTGGTAGTGTTGAACAGGCACTTTCAGGAAACTATGAACTAAAAATAAGTGCTGTTTTCAAGGAGGCTTGGGGACACACAATAAAACACTTTATTTCTTTTTCACCCAGCATAGTTTTATTGATAATAGCTCAAGTATTAATTTTTTATGTAGGTTTAAAGCTGCAGATTGGGGACTTGTCTGTTATCGCAAATGCACTATCTCACCCTGAAGCTATAGATCCGCGAATTGTGCAGGCAGTTTTTGTCGCGAACTTTAGTTATGAAGTTGTTAGTGCACCAGTTGTGGCTGGGGTGAGTTTAATGGCGATGAGTCATGCAGCAGGTTTACCGACTCAACCCCGTCACATCGGTAAAGGTCTGCAATTTACAATTCCTGTAATTATAGCAACGACAATTAGTTTACTTGCACAACTCATTGTGGGAATGATCTTGCCATTTATATCTATGTATTTGTCATTAGCATTTAGTAATGCTGTTCTACTTATATGTGAGAAGAAAATCTCGCCGTTACAGTCCTTGCTACTGTCTTTGCGTGCGGTAAATAAGAAATTTTTTGTTTTAGCCGGAATATATACATTGATTGTGTTAATGTTTTTTCTAGGAGCTATGTTTTATGGGCTAGGTTTAATCTTAGTTATCCCTTTTTACTTTCATGTCAAAGGTATAATTTATCGAGAAATGTTTGGTATTAAGTTAAAGGTAGTGGCAAAAGACAAACCAAACGATAAGGATGACAATGGCAACAATTCACAAATGTTCAATGCGTAAAAGCGAATTCCTTGTAATCGCTGCAGTTAGTATGATTGCTGGCTGTAGCCTTTATGATTATCAAAATCGTAAACAACCAACCGATAAGCCCCCGAAGCAAGTTTATCAGCCAACACCTTCACCATCATTTAGTGGACATTCTATTGGCGAGGCTCCAGATTTTTCAGCTATTAACAATGTAACCGCAAAAAAAAGGGCTTTTTTTAACTATTTACGTCCTGGAATTGCGTTTGAAAATCAACGTGTTTTGAAAGAACGCAGACGGCTTGACACTATTAGAAATCACTTTCTTGCAGGAGAAGTTTCACCACAAGATCAAGATTATGCTATAGCCCTTTCCAAGCGCTACAGAGTGAAACTTACACCATCAGGTATCAATCAACAATGGCTTGATCAAATGCTTCATCGTGTTGATGTTATCCCTGAAGCTCTAGTGTTGGTTCAAGGGGCGAATGAATCTGCATGGGGGACCTCCCGCTTTGCAACTCAAGCGAATAATTACTTTGGGCAGTGGTGTTACAGTAGCGGTTGCGGTGTGATCCCTTTGCAAAGAGGGGAGGGAATGACACACGAGGTTGCAAAGTTTTCTTCGGTCCAACAATCAATTGAAGGCTATTTCATGAATGTCAATCGCAACAAAGCGTATGAAGAATTACGTGAAATACGTTATCAGCGACATCTTCGGGGAGAAAGTTTAACTGACACAACAGCGGCGATTGCTCTCACACAAGGCTTACTAAAATATTCCGAAAGGGGTGAGGCATATGTCAAGGACTTGCAAACAATGATCAGGCACAATAAATCTTTCTGGAAAGACCACTTAAAATAAGTTATCCACTGAAATGAAAAAACTACCCTTCGCTCTCTTGATAGGAGTTACTCTATCTATTTTGCCTTTGTCAATAAAGGCTCAAGAATACATGTTTACCTACTCGAAGCTTTTTAGTCACTTGAAACAAAATGTTAAGGAAGGCCACGAGGACGTCAAAGTTGGCTTCTTTTTTCTTAATGCAGATACAAAAAAAAATTGTATTATTCAGAAAGCTTGGATGGAAAAAGAAAAGCATTATGAAGAGCTAAAGTCCACGCCTTATCATGAATTGTTAGTCCCTTTAGACGATAACCTAAAATCAGCAAACCCGTTAGTTTTTGTCAGGACACCACAAGACGAGCGATGTGATTTCTCTATGGTGGTTATGACCAAACAGCCACTTAGCGGAAAAGTATCTTATGCTGAGATTGAAAAACTCATGCCTCAAATGCAAACCATACTCGAAGACTTAGGTGGCATGTTTGCTAGCTGGTTTACGCCAGATGTAGAAGGTGTCACATTGGAATTTGCTAATGAGCTAGATGATCAAGTTCATTTTTCGAATGGTCAAGCTAAGCCTATTAAAGGTGGAAAAGTACAAGTTGCATTATCGGATATAGGTAAAGGTGGAACAATGACGCTTCCTCAAAAAACTAGTAGAGTCTTACCATACTTACCCAAAGCGAATTAATTTTGTCGCTGGTCTCGATTAAAAACTATTTTTCTGCTCCAGTAAGGATTAGATAAGCATTTCATACCGACAGAAAAGTACGTATAATATTGCCCCCTAGCAACAGCACAGACATTTTATAGTTACGATAGCTATTTGTGAGTAGGTAATGAGTCAAGTAGATACAAGAAAAGAGACGCTGGAATATAACAAACTTCAAAAACGTCTCAGACGTAATGTTGGTAATGCGATTATTGATTACAACATGGTAGAAGATGGTGACGTTATCATGGCATGCATCAGTGGTGGAAAAGATTCTTTCGCAATGCTTGATATTCTTCTACAGTTGCAAAAATCAGCGCCGATCAAGTTTGAGGTCATTGCTGTAAACCTTGACCAAAAGCAACCTGGCTTTCCTGAGCATATTTTACCTGAGTATTTTGAAACTCTCGATATCCCTTACTATATAGTTGATAAAGATACGTATTCAGTTGTGAAAGAAAAAATACCAGATGGAAAAACGACTTGTGGTCTGTGTTCTCGTTTGCGTCGTGGTACTTTGTATTCATTTGCTGAAAAAATAGGCGCGACTAAAATAGCGCTTGGCCACCATATGGATGATATTGTCGAGACTCTTTTTCTCAACATGTTCCATGGTGCAAGGTTAAAAGCCATGCCTCCCAAATTACGATCTGATGATGGACGAAATGTTGTCATTCGTCCCCTTACGTATTGCCGTGAAAAAGATCTCATCGCGTATGCAGAACATAAAAGCTTTCCAATTATTCCTTGTAATTTATGTGGCTCACAAGAAAAGTTAGAGCGTAAATCGATTAAAACTATGCTCATTGAATGGGATCACAAAACTCCCGGAAGAGTAGAAAAGGTGTTCAAGTCTATTCAGAATGTGAGTCCGAGTCAGCTCGCTGATAGAGTTTTGTTCGATTTTGTTAACCTTCCTTTGCTCCGTGAGGGAAACCGAAAAGAGTATGAGTTTACTGAGGCCTGCGTTTCCTCTACTAATATAGACGACTCAATGTTTATTGATGTTACCAATATTTAGAATTTTTTATAGTCCACTTAGTCTAATATACTCTATGTGTAATTTTGTTTAGAGTATTGAGCTGATTCTTAAGTTATAACGACAATGCCCTCATCAATTGAGGGCATTGTCGTTTATTATAGGGTCAATTTGTGAAATTAAAATTATTATTTTGGGCAACGTGCTTGTGCCTACTCTTTCCTGTACTTTCTTGGGCTGAAGAAAGGGTAAATTTTCCTGTCGTCAACATGCATGAGTATGCTGATGAAAACAGCTCTGTGGTTTCTCAGGCTAAATATGCTGAGCAAGTGATTGTGTTAAAAGAGCAGTCTAATTGGTTATTGGTAAAGTCGAGTGATAACTATGAAGGTTGGGTTCAACGCAACGAAATTATTCATACCGATAATTATCATGCAAAAAATCAGCTTGTCACAACGTTAAACAGAGAAGTGCTGGTATACAGTTCCGCTAGTGTTGGTGAACATAAGCCTTTAATCAAACTTCCTTTTGGTATTCAGCTCGTCGCAATGGATGAGGTAATTAAATGGGAGAAACGATGGGTAAAAATACAATTGCTGGATGGCCAGATAGCTTGGATACAACGAGGGGACATCAATATCGGTTCTTTCGATCTTGATATCAAAGAAATGGTTAAATTGTCGAAGTCATTTATTGGTACTCCTTATACTTGGGGTGGTAGGTCTAGCTTTGGATTTGACTGCTCTGGGTTTGTCCAAGAAATGTATAAAGCAATTGGAGTTTATATACCGAGAGATTCGGGACCACAATCTAAGTGGGGTGGATTGATCCAAGTATCCCAATCATCACTTAAGCCGGGTGATCTGCTTTTTTTTGGTAATAAAAAAGTCACTCATGTAGGACTTTTTTTAAGTAAGAGTGAGGGGAATCTTTTGTTTATTAACGCAACAGTAGCAGATAATGATGGTAATAACGCCCCATATTTGCAGATAAGCGACCTCAATTCAAAGTATTGGTCTAAGTTGTTCATTGAAGCTAAGAGACTCAAATAGGTCTATGATTACTGTTCGTTAAAGGCCACTTTGATGGCCTTTAACAATAGTGTTAGACAGCTGTTTTAGGGTCAAGTGGACTTATGTAACCTTTAGGCTTTAGTGCCAGTACATCACAGTTAATTTTATCTATAACGTGCTCAGCGGTATTTCCAATAAAGACCGCGGATAAACCTGTACGGCCTGTTGTACCTACAATCACCATCGCAGCGTTTAACTTCTCAGAAGATTCTGGAATTACATCCTCAGGTAACCCTTGTTGGACAATAGTCTGCTGTTCATCATACCCATGTTTCTGACGTAAAGCTTTCATTGCTGTTAGATGATGACCTCTTACTGCATCGGTATAGGTGTTTGGATCAAACTCTGGCAATTCAATAGTGATGTTCGCGGGTGTTATAGGGTATGCATTAACCAGATAAGGTTTAGCTCCTAATCGTTCACTCAGGCTATTTAACTGTTCCACCATATTGTCGTTTAAACCAAGATGAGTGTCATTCTCTGAACCAACATGAACAGAGGCCAATATACTTGCATTATCTGGCCAGTCTGAGTTTTTTACTAGCAAGACAGGTGAGGGGCATTTACGTAATAAGTGCCAGTCAGTGGGTGTAAATATTACAGATTCTAGAACGTCATGTTTACGAGTCCCTTTGATCACAATATCATGATTTCCAGCAAATATTTCAGCAATAATAGCTTCATATGGACGGTTGTGCCAAACCACTTTTACCTCGAAGTCTATGTTTTGAACGAGGTAGCATTTGGCAATCTTGTGCATCCATTGCTCACGTTGGCCTATCACGCCTCGACGCATAGCATCACGTTCATCAACTGATAACATAGAAGTCATATCGTATGAAAAATCATAAATAGATAAAAAGAAACACACTTTACTACGAGAACGACTTTGAGCTGCCAGCTGCATGGCACGAGCTAAGGCTGGTTGTTCATCTTTATTTATGTCGGCAACGACAAGTATGTTGTTGTAGATACTCATAGTAACTCCTTAAGTGTAGGGAGAGTTATATGATTAATGTAGCTCAGCTAGATAAAGAATTTTAGCAAAAGAAGAGGATAGTGATCAAAAGTATGACGTAGCTCTGTTTTGAACTACGTCATTGAACTTATTAGGATTCCGTTGAAACGCCAGCGAGCTCTTTGAGGGTATCGTGATCTAGTATAGTGATATATTTACCTTTTACACTTAACATTTCAGATTTTTGGAAACGACCAAGTAATCGTGAAATTGTTTCAACGGTAAGGCCGAGGTAGTTCCCAATATCACCTCTTGTCATGGTGAGGCGGAATTCTCTTGGGCTAAAGCCACGTTGGGAGAAACGTGTTGATAGATTATATAAGAAAGCGGCCAAGCGTTCCTCGGCATTTTTTTTAGAGAGTAACAATATCATATCTTGATCGCCTTTGATTTCGCTACTCATCAACCTCATGATTTGTTGTCGAAGCTTAGGCATCTTTCCTGACAGGTCATCAAGAGTTTCATATGGGATTTCGCATACCATGGATGTTTCTAAAGCTTGAGCAAAACTTGGGTGAATGTCTTCTGTAATTGCATCAAACCCGACCAAATCGCCAGCTAGATGGAATGCGGTGATTTGCTCGTCACCTTGTTCACTTATTGTGAAGCTCTTAATTGTCCCTGAACGAATAGCATATAGAGATTTTAGATTATCCCCAGCTTTAAAGAGTTCCTGCCCTTTTTGGATTGGTCGCTTTCGCTCAATAATTTGGTCCAACTGGTCGAGTTCAGTTTCATTTAGCGTGAAAGGAATACACAATTGACTGATGCTGCAGTCTTGACAGTGAATGGTACATGCACCAGATTGGATAGGTTTTGTCGCAGGCTTTTCAGGAATCATAGCAAACTTCACTTATTGACATACATCAAGATTTTAGCATTCATTAGCCTGAAAAGGTAGCATAAAAAAACCATATCAAACAAGTTGATATCAAGTTGATAATAATAGTATTGATGATTCAACAGCCGTATAAATTCCGTAGAATAAGATCAAAATCGCACCTATCTGGCGAAAAACGTTCGATTGATTCAGTTTGCTTAAATAAGTTGTTCCAAACCCGACGAATAACATAGCTGGAAGGGTTCCGATTCCAAACGATGCCATAATAAGAGCTCCATTCAACGCACTTCCAGAGACAGCAGCCCAAGTTAGTGTAGAATAGACTAACCCACACGGAAGCCAGCCCCATACGAATCCAAATGGAAGTGCGTAAAGTGGTGATTTAAGTGGAAGAAGAGAACGACCAGCAGGGGAAATTAATCTCCATAGTCTTTGACCAATACTTTCAATATAGACTAATCCATGCCACCAGCGACCGATATAAAAAGCGAGCAATATCATGAAAAAAGCGGCGAAGACCCTCAACCAAGTTAAAGCATTATTTATTAAGCTAAACTCGGCTACAGACGCAATCGTGCCGCCGACAACCGCTCCTGTTATTGAGTAGCTTAACATTCTACCTAGGTTGTAAAAAATAGGTGTCCATTTTGAGTGATAAGATGCATTCGTGCTCAGTAGAGATGCGATACCACCGCACATTCCCATACAATGGCCTGCTCCAATTACACCAATCAAAAATGCGCCAAGCCAATCTGGTGTCATTTGGGATCATTCTCATTTTTGTCATCGTCTTCGAACAGAATGTTATGGCCCTGCCGCTCTAAATCCTCGAACTGATCGCTCTTTACTGCCCAGATAAAAATTGCAATTGCAATACAGACGAGAACAATAGCGATGGGTATTAAAATATAAAGGCTTTCCATATTGGCGACTCTTACTCTTTAAGTAAACGAAGAGAATTAGATACTACAATAATAGAGCTTGCAGACATACCAATAACTGCAAAGTAGGGCGCAACAAAGCCAGTAACAGCTAGAGGAAGAATTAAGGCGTTGTAACCGAGAGACCAAGCAAGGTTTTCACGAATAATAGTACGTGTTTGTATCGCTAGTTCTCTAGCTGCTAATATTCTATCTAACTGATCACCTAAAAGGATCATATCAGCAGAAGCCTTAGCGGTATCTGTTCCTCCACCCATGGCAACGGAAACGTGTGCACCCGCAAGGGTTGGTGCGTCATTAATACCATCACCGATCATCATTGTAATATTGCTATGATTCAGGCTCTTTAGATAGGCAAGCTTATCTTCTGGTTTTGCGCCTGATATTACTTTTTCAATTCCCATTTCTTTTGCAACTGCATTTGCGTTTAGATCAGAATCACCAGTGAGTAATGTGACAGATATACCTGCTTGTTTGAAGCGACTAATGAAAGCTTTTGATTCTGAGCGAACTTGGTCTTGATAGGAAAAAGTAGCGACATGTTGATCGTTAATAGATAAATATATTTGGTTAGGCTTCGAACCCATATTTTTTCCCAGAACAAAAGCAGCACTACCTATTTTAACGCTAGCATCGAGGTATTTGCCAATAAGGCCTGAACCTATAATGTTTTCTACATTTGACACCTGAACTTTGGGGTTGTTATAGGCAGAAAAGGCCCTTGCAAGAGGGTGGTTTGCATAAGATTCAAGTGATGAAGCAATGGCTGCAACCTTGCTTTCAGAATAGTGAGAAAAAACTTTTATATTGCTAATAGCAATATTACCGTGGGTTAGGGTACCTGTTTTGTCTACTATGAGATGGTTAATTTTACACAGGGTTTCGAATACATGTCCTTTACGAAGAAGGATGCCCAGATGACCTAATCGAGATGTAGCACATGTTAGTGCGGTTGGTGTTGCGAGTGAAAGAGCGCAAGGACACGTTGCCACTAAAACTGAGAGCATAATCCAAAATGCATCGTCTGGTTTGGTTTGGAGCCAATAAAGCCAAGTCCCGCTCGCTATTATAAGAATCGCTGCGACAAAGTAGCGCGCAACAATGTCTGCAAGCTGTGCTATCTTAGGCTTGGAAAGCTGGGTCTCATCCTGAAGCTTTATAATTTTAGAAATCATCGAGTCAGCTTTTGTTGATGTTACTTCAAGTTCGAATGATTCTTCACCATTTAATGTACCCGCGTAAACATAGTCATCGGTGGTTTTCACAACGGGTATAGATTCTCCCGTCAGCATTGATTCATCAATATGAATTCTACCTTGAATGATCACTCCATCAGATGGAACATGCTCTCCTGGAAGAACACGAATACGATCGCCAACCATCAGTGTTTTCACAGGAACTTGCTGACCGTCTTGTTTAGTCGCCATTGCTGGGATTAATTTGAGTAAGTTACCACTTGCAGCGGCCGCTTTACGTCTGGCTCTTATTTCAAGGAATCGACCAAGTAGAAGGAAAAAGGCAAACATGGAGATTGATTCGAAAAATACTTCTCCTGTTTCTGTCACAGTGGCAACCAAGCTGGCGATATAGGCAAATATCATCGCAAGTGACACTGGAACGTCCATACCCAGTGTTTTACTCCTTAAGCTACGCCAAGCGTTAATATAAAAAGGCAGAGCCGAATAGAGCATTACAGGCGTGGCAAAAATTAAACTAACCCATCGAAAGTAGTTTTTAAATTCAGGTTCTAGATCACCAAAAACTTCTAGATAAAGAGCAATGGCCAACATCATTACTTGCATGGTAGCAAGTCCAGCAATACCGAGCCGATTGAGATATTGCTTCATTTGTTTGTGATAAGCGGCTTCTTGTTTATCTGCTTCAAAGGGGGCAGCTTTATAACCAAGCCTGTGTATGACACTGAGCAAATCACTTAGTTGAGTTTGAGTTTTGTCCCACACAAGGATAGCTCGATGAGTTGTTGTGTTAACTCGGATAGAGATAACTCCTTTCTGCCGAGCGGTTCTTTTTTCTATTAGCCATGCACAAGCCGCGCAGGAAACCCCCTCAAGTGACAGCGTCACTTCTGCAAAATTATCTTTATGCCGCACAAACTCTGATTGTACATCGTCATTATCGTAATGAGTTAATGCTTGAAGCTGCTCAGGTACTAAGTTGGCTTTTTCTGCAGTGGTGGTTCGATATTGATAGTAAGATGTTAAGCCACTATCGATAATTGTCTGCGCTACACTCTCGCACCCAGGACAACACATGGCCCTTTCTTTACCTAAAATTTCGACTTTAAAGTCTATGTTGTTCGGTACTTCTTCTCCGCAGTGGTAACATGATTTAACTTTAAGTGAGTTATTTTGAGAGTTCAACATTGGCCTCGGTAGGGAAGGTAACACGGCCTTGAATAAGCCATTGTTCGTCATGTGGCGTTAATTCAATAAACCAAGGGCCTTGAAGCGCGTTATCAAGCTTCAATTTATATTGCCCACTGGCATCCGAGGTTAGCAGTTTGGTAAAATCTCTATCAGGTAATGTTCTATGCGCGAATAAAGCTGTTATAGCTGGAAAATGTTTTAACCGGCCTTTATCAAAGGTGATAATAATATCGCTACTAAAAGAGGTTATTGAAGCCGATAGCCCAAGGTCGTTGGCAATGTTTAATTTAGATATATCGATGTTTATACCTTTGCCTTTTTTATAGTAATCCTCTGTTACAAGAGAAACCGAATTATTTGAAAATATGATAACAGTAATAATGGTCCAAATTACGACAGTCAGTGGCAGCGCTATCAGGAACCAGGGCCAAAACTGCTTATACCAAGGCTTTACCATAAAAAATTCTCATATATTGAAAAGAAACTAGGCTCAATCAATCGGAAAGGCAGCCCCTTAGAAAGGGGCTGATATTGGACTTTTATTCTTGTTCTGAATCCGAATTACTCAAGCTCCATACATAGGAAGCAACAAGTTGGATTTTATCTTCACCCAGAATGTCTTTCCAAGCTGGCATAACACCGGAACGGCCATTCATTAGTGTTTCAGTGACGTCTGATCGAGAACCACCATATAACCAATTTTGGTCAGTTAGGTCAGGAGCTCCTACTGCAGGGTTCCCTTTACCATCGGTACCATGGCATGCTGCACATACAACAAAACGTGCTTTACCTGCTTCTGCTTCTCGAGCGTTAACTGAGCGACCTGACAGACTAAGCGTATAGCTAACTACCTCTTTTACTCCTTGCTCGCCAAGAGCATCTTTCCAAGAAGGCATCTGACCAACTCGACCATACATGAGTGTGGTCACTATCGCTTCAGGTTCACCACCATAGAGCCAAGCCTCATCTGTTAGGTTAGGGAAGCCTTTCTGACCTCTAGCATCAGAGCCATGACATTGCGAACAATTTTGTAAAAATAGGCGCTGACCTACTTTGACAGCTTCACTGTCTGTCGCAATCTCTGGGATAGAACGCAATTCAGTTCCACCATCAACATATGCTAGGCGCTTAAATGCTTTGCCAAAATAGGCATCAGCGTCATCCAATTCTTTCGCATACTGAATCAGGCGTTTGTTTTCCTGAGCATCGGTAATGGATGCTTTGGATTGCTCCAAAGTAGTCACCAATTGGTCAGAGCTTTGCCAGCCGAGTAGACCTTTAAAGCTTCCCATTCCCGGATAGAGGGCAAAATATACTGCAGCGAATACGAAAGTACCGATAAACAGATATGTCCACCATTTAGGTAGCGGGTTATTTAACTCACGAATACCATCATATTCGTGTCCCATGTCTGCACCTTCTTCGATGCCAGTCTTGTCTCTAAGACACCAAGACAGTATTGCAGCACAGCCTACTAAAGTGCCGACTGTAATAATGATTATCCAAAGACTCCAAAATGTCGTCATTGCTTAGTCACTCCCTGTTCTTTTGAGGGGGCTTGCTCTTCGTCAGCAAAAACAAGGTTTGCAGCTTCATCGAAGCGGGCTTTTCGACTTTTACCAAACGCCCACCACACTACACCGATAAAGCACACAAACAGCACTATGGTCCAAATACCATGAATAGTACCTATATCCATAACTTCCCCCTTATTACTTCATTGCGTGGCCAAGAGACTGAAGGTAGGCAATGATGGCATCCATCTCTGTTTTACCTTCTACATCTTTAGACGCATTTGCAATTTGTTCGTCTGTGTAAGGAACACCAAACTGATCTCGGAAGATTGTTAGTTTCTTTTGTGTGTACTTACCGTCGAGAACGTTGTCAGCTAACCATGGAAACCCGGGCATATTTGATTCAGGAACCAATTCACGGGGGTCAAGCAGATGAACTCTGTGCCACTCATCAGAGTAACGGCCACCAACACGTGCTAAATCTGGGCCTGTTCGTTTAGAGCCCCACAGGAAAGGGTGCTCCCAAACGCTCTCTCCAGCGATGGAGTAGTGCCCATAACGTTCAGTCTCAGAGCGAAATGGTCGAATCATCTGGCTATGACATACGTTACAACCCTCGCGAATGTATATATCGCGACCCTCGAGCTGTAATGCAGTGTATGGACGTAAGTTTTCAACAGGCTCAGTAGTTTGTTTTTGGAATATAAGCGGTGTTATCTCCACAAGAGCACCTAGGCTGATTGCAAGTACAATAAGAATAGCGAGTAAGCCGACATTGCGTTCAACGATTTCGTGGCGATTGCTAGAATTAGAACTCATTCTTTTCATCTCCTTATGCCGGGTGAGGAACAGCTTTTAGGCTGTCTTTAGGGGCAGACACAGTTTTGTACGTATTGTATGCCATTATAAGCATTCCAGTTAGGAAAATAGCACCGCCAAGGAAACGAACAAAATAGAACGGATAAGATGCCTGCACAGACTCAACAAAACTGTAAGTCAATGTTCCGTCTGAATTTACTGCACGCCACATCAACCCTTGCATAACACCTGAGATCCACATGGCAACAATGTAGAGAACGGTACCAATCGTTGCTAACCAGAAATGTGCATTGACCATGCTTACAGAGTACATCCGCTCCTGATTAAACAGCTTTGGAACCAAGTGATAGACAGAGCCAATAGTAACCATAGCAACCCAACCTAGAGCTCCGGAATGAACATGTCCTATCGTCCAGTCAGTATAATGCGATAGTGCGTTTACCGTTTTGATGGACATCATAGGGCCTTCGAACGTTGACATACCGTAGAAGGACAGAGACACAATTAGGAACCTAAGTATTGGATCGTATCGGAGTTTATGCCAAGCCCCAGAAAGTGTCATGATACCATTTATCATTCCTCCCCAAGAAGGAGCAAACAGTACTAAAGACATCACCATACCGATAGACTGCGTCCAATCTGGAAGGGCAGTGTAGTGTAAGTGGTGTGGTCCAGCCCATATGTAAAGAGATATAAGTGCCCAAAAGTGAACGATAGAAAGACGGTAAGAATAAACAGGGCGTTCAGCTTGTTTAGGAACAAAGTAATACATCATGCCAAGGAAACCAGCAGTCAGCAGGAAACCTACAGCGTTGTGCCCGTACCACCACTGTACCATGGCGTCAACCGCACCAGAATAAATCGAATAGGATTTACCAATGGAAACAGGAATGACCATACTGTTAACAATATGAAGGACTGCGACAGTAATTATGAAGGCTCCAAAGAACCAGTTTGCAACATAAATGTGAGATGTTTTACGCTTTACTATTGTTCCAAAAAATACAACAGCATAAGAAACCCACACAAGTGTGATTGCTATGTCGATAGGCCATTCAAGTTCAGCATACTCTTTACCTGAAGTCATACCTAAAGGTAAAGTTATTGCTGCGGATAAAATTATTGCTTGCCAACCCCAAAAGGTGAAGGCGACAAGAGGGCCACCGAATAAACGAGTTTGACAAGTACGCTGTACAACATAGTAAGATGCTGCGAACAAAGCACTTGTACCAAACGCAAAAATAACCGCATTAGTATGCAGGGGACGTAAACGACTGTACGTCAGCCACGGCGTATCAAAGTTTAGCTGTGGCCAAACTAATTGAGCGGCAATCAAAACACCAACGCCCATACCGACAATACCCCATAAAATAGTTACAAGGGTAAATTGACGTACGACCGTATAGTTGTAGTTTTGTTCAAGCTGCTTTTCTTGGCTCATTTGCATGCTTCCAATTTTCTAATTAACTACACTTTACTTCCAACACGACTCATGTCGTAATGCCACCCAAATCGTCTAGAAAGTTATGACTAAACAAATGGTTAAACTTCCTTGTGGATTTTCTAAAAAGTGGCATTTTCAGCCGGCAACTATACTGCATTTAATATACCAATGACAGTATAGTAACCTTACTCTTGGTCTGGTATTGACCTTTTATTTAAAAACTTTGAAGTTAGTTACACGGAGAACATTACCGCATGGCAGCCGAAAAACTTACCCCTACTCGTTTTGCTCAAATTATCATCATGTTAACTCTTTTAATCGCGGTGTTTACATGGCGCACATTATCTTATTTTGAGCAAGACAATCTAGAATGCTACTTAACCCCAAAGTGTACGGTTAATATTAATGATAGTTCTCTAATCGCTTATTTAGAAGGTTCGATATTAATCGTTTATAAACCTGTCGATGATTGGACGATGAAAAGTATGGATCCTTCTTTAGAGGTGCAGGTTGACGATTATAGTTGGAAGGTCAAGCTTTTGTCACAGCAAGATATTGAATTTTATTTTAAAAGTGCTAAAAATGATGAGCCAATTAAAGTTCAGTTTCATCAATAGTTAGTGGGCAAATACTCTATATTATTGAAATGTATTTTTTTAGAGTTTTCTTTTTATTAATCTAAGGTCCTCACCTGATATTATCAAAGTGCCATATGTAGCAAACTCATTCTGTGAGTATAGAGGGAGGTGTATATGGCCTTATTGGATAACCCAATTCAACTAATCGTTGTTTTATTTTGTCTTTCTTTGCTGCCTTTGTTTGCAGTAATGGGGACATCATTTTTGAAACTATCAATTGTTCTTTCGATGCTACGAAATGCATTAGGTATTCAACAGATCCCACCTAACATGGCGATATATGGTCTGTCATTAATTTTAACCATGTTTATCATGGCGCCTGTTGGCCTTGCGATTAGAGATAACCTATTAGCACACCCAATTGATTGGACCTCACCTGATCTATATACACTGGTATCAGATCAGATTATTGCGCCATATCACCATTTTTTGAGTCATAACACTAGCGATACACAAATCCAGTTTTTCTCCGAAGTCGGTCATAAAATTTGGCCTGAGCAATACCAAAGTCAATTGTCTAAAGACTCACTTCTTGTAATGCTTCCTGCTTTCACTATGAGTCAGTTGATAGAAGCATTCAAAATTGGTTTTTTACTTTATTTACCTTTTGTCGCAATCGATTTAATTGTCTCCAATATCTTGCTTGCGATGGGAATGATGATGGTCTCACCAATGACTATTGCTCTACCGTTTAAGCTTTTAATTTTCATACTTATGGGAGGCTGGGATAAATTAATTGGTCAGCTTATGGGGTCTTTCTCATGAATGAAGCCGTCATCGTACATTTTACGTCTGAGTTATTGTGGATAGTCCTTATATTGTCGATGCCAGTGGTATTAGTTGCATCTGTCGTAGGTATTCTAGTTAGCTTGTTTCAAGCGTTGACTCAGATTCAAGATCAGTCATTGCAGTTTCTCATTAAGTTAGTTGCTGTTTGTATAACGCTCGCGGTTAGTTACCATTGGATGGGGAGTACATTACTCAACTATGCAGGTTTGGCGTTTGACCAAATTGGCTATGTGGGAGGATAAATGTCTGCCCTAGTAGAATACGTTCCTATTCTTGCTCTATGCATGATGCGACCTCTAGGTATGATGTTGATGCTACCGCTTTTTAAAGGCGGAGCCATGGGAAGTGGATTAATTCGTAATTCCCTAGTGCTGATGTTTGCTCTCCCTATAATCCCTATGATGCAGGCACATCCGGCAGATTTCTCTTCTAAGCCACTAATAGAGTTAATTTTGATATACGGTGAGGAATTGTTGATTGGTATTATTGTTGGTTTTTGTGCCGCTATTCCTTTTTGGGCGATTGATATGGCGGGGTTTGTTATCGATACGATGCGTGGTGCTTCGATGTCGACAGTTTTAAACCCATTAATGGGACTCCAGTCATCCGTTTTTGGGATGTTATTTACTCAGATCTTAGGAGTGCTTTTCTTAGTCTCTGGAGGGTTTAATGCGCTATTAACGGCTTTATATCAGTCTTATTCTTCACTACCTCCGGAATCTGCTTTGTCTTTTAATAAGGAACTGTTGGTTTTTATTAGTCAGCAATGGCAAATGATGTCCGAGATGTGCCTGAGTTTTGCACTACCATCGATGGTCGTTATGATCATGGTGGATGTAGCCCTTGGCTTAGTCAATCGCTCAGTAGAACAACTCAACGTATTTTTCTTATCTATGCCAATTAAGAGTATATTGGTGGTATTTCTTTTATTGGTGACTATACATTTTTCTTTGTCTCATTACTTGGAGCAAATTAATCAATTTGAAGGAAAAATTTCTACTTTATTTCAATTGATGAAAGGCTAAATATGGCTGAGAAAACGGAAAAACCGACACAAAAACGCTTAAGAGATGCGCGTAAGAAAGGACAAGTTGTAAAAAGCCCAGAAATTGTAACTGGGTTTCAAATGGCTGTCATTCTTGGCTACTTCATCGTTGAGGGGCAAGGGATGATGGAGGCAATCTGGAAGATGATCGATATTGCGATTAACTCGATAAATCTTCCAATCAAAGTTGCCGCTGAAATGGTTTTAGCTGCCTTCGTGTTCATCATGGTACGTTTTATAGCTGGGCTGATTTTTCTACTAATTATTACGGTTATTTTTAGTTGTATGGTGCAAACTGGTCCAGTTTGGGCTTCAGAAAGCCTTAATCCCAGCTTCAATAAAATCAATATAGTCAATAATGCAAAAAATATTTTTTCAATGAAAAGCGTGTTTTCGTTATTGAAAAATATATTGAAGATTTTGGTTTTGAGTTTGGTCTTCTACTACTTGTTACACCAGCATATCAACATGTTTCAATATCTACCTACTTGTGGAGCAGAGTGCGGTGTAGAAGTGACTTTCACTTTAGTGAAATGGTTGTGGGGTGCTTTTTTAATCTGCTATTTAATATTCTCTGTTGCAGATTATGCGTTTGTTCACTTCCAGACTATGAAAGAACTTAAAATGTCAAAAGATGATACCAAGCAAGAATATAAGGAAACAGAAGGTAACCCAGAAGTAAAACAGAAACGTCGCGAGTTGCAAAGAGAAACAGCTAATGGCTCTCTTGTTTCTAATGTTAAGAAGTCAACTGTTATTGTTCGAAATCCAACTCATCTTGCAGTGTGCTTGTACTATCAACCGGGTGAAACTCCGCTTCCAGTGGTCTTGGATAAAGCACAAGACCATATGGCTCTTCATGTTGTCGAGATGGCAGAAAAACATACAATACCTTTAGTTGAAAATATTCCTTTAGCTAGAGCTTTATTTAAAGATGTTGAATCAGGTCATGCGATACCTGAATCTTTATTTGAACCTGTGTCAGAGTTGCTTCGAATCATCATGAGTGTATCTTATGATGAAAGTGATGACTAAAATTAGCATAATACTTTCTGTTATTTTTAATAAGATTGTAGTTGCTTTTAACGCAAGTCTTGCCGTCTACAAACAACCCAAAACAATATGATTTCACCTACACATTTCTGTATTTATGTTACTCAATGTTCATATCACGCTAGGCCCTATATTAATAAAAATATACTGATACGTTTAATCGACTAAACTTGCTTTGTAGGTTGATTTTTGACCATTTTGGGCTGTCTTTCGCCACTTAGTCTAATCTACATCACTTAAATGAAAAACATTCTTGATAAGTTGCTAGTGGGTGATAGATTAATTATTAATATAATCAATAAATTTGTAACCATTTGGTTATAGTAAATCTGATTCGTATCAGTCTATGATGTGGAGGAAGACAATGACATTTGGTGAATACTCACAGCTAAAAATTTTGGTTGTAGACGACCATGATCTTATATTTGATGGTTTGAAAAGTTGTCTTGCGCCTTATCCGAATTTGGAATTAGTCGGTTTTGTTAATGATGGATTAAAAGTCTACGAAGAGTGTTTGAAGCTTAAACCAGATATGGTTTTTATGGATCTTAATTTACCAGGTATGTCTGGTGTAGAGGCCATAAGGCAATTACGTAAGCGTTGGCCCGAAATGATGGTTATTGTGTTAACTGCTTCGGAAGAGGAAAGGAAAGCTCGTGAGGCTTTAGATGCTGGCTCAAATGGATATGTGCTCAAAAATGGGTCAAAAAGTACGTTACTTGCTGCGATTAAAAGTGTCACTAGGGGGAAAAACTTTTTAGATCCCGCGTTAGATGCCAAACACATCGAGGCATTAAGCCTCGTTGAAGAAGGCGATATTCCCGTTTTAACACCACGTGAAAAGCAAGTGCTTAAGCTTATCTTCGAAGGCAAACGCAACCGTGACATTGCAGAAGCGTTACTGATTGGATTAAAGACGGTAGAAACCCACCGAATGAATATAATGCGTAAACTTGATGCACATAACGTAGCAGATTTAATGAAGTGGGCACACAGGATGGGTATTTAGGTCCGTTGCTAATTTTTAATCACTGACCGCTAGCAAGTGGAAAGGGTAGCGGTTAGATCTAGTCGTAACTAATACACTTTAAATACCTTGTGAGGTTTGTTGGCAAAGAAGTCGTATGTTTCCTGTTTTTTTGTCATATTCGTAGTCAGGAATAACCAGTGGTAGTTTTGACAACCTCAACCCTTTGATCATCTTCTAATCTGCTTGATTGAATAACGGTCTCTGAGCAATATTCTAAATTCACAGGTGTACCATGCGCGATAAATGCGATAAACACTCCCGCTAACACTAATAATCTATTAATAACAATTCCTTAAATCTAATACCTTGATAAGTCGCGAGTAGCGCTACCACGAAACTAAACCTTGCCATCGTAAACACAAAAACCAGTGAATGGAATGAAAAATGCCAAACGTGCGAGATTAAATCTTTCTATTTATCCAATTTTTCATTAAGTTATCAAAGAACAATAAAAATTAAAGCAAATGCATAGTTCGATGCATTCTGCCATCATATAAAAACTTGCCAACGTGTTATTTACTGCTGTATTTTTCTAGAGCATTGATTAACAGAGAAAACTCTTCATCGGTTATTTTCTGGCCGTTTTCAATTTGATGCTCTAGAGTGCTCACCGTATCGAAAACATTAGTTGCACCGGCAAGCCCTGCACTGCCTTTTACATTGTGTAAGATGTCTTTGAACTCAGACCAATTCTTATCAGCGAAGCTTTCCCTTGCTGCATTGGCCATTTCTTTGAAGTGGTTGGTTAAGCGTTGGGTAAATTCACCTTCATTGAAATCCATAATGGGAGTATCTGACTCCATATTAATGTCCGGTTGCATGTCGCGATCTATTTGAATTTCTGCTGCATGCTCTAATACTTTAGCGAGTTCTTTCATAGACACAGGCTTGGTTAGGTAGCCGTTCATAAGGTTTATCGAATTATCATGCTCTGACGGATTAGCGTTTGCAGTCAGGGCTATGATAGGGCAGTCGGTATCCAGCGTGGTCTCGCTTTCTCGCCAAAACTTGGTCGTCTGATAGCCATCGAGCTCTGGCATCCTAATATCCATCAATACCAAATCGAATACATGCTGTTCACTGTATTTAAGGGCCATCTTTCCGCTGCTGGCGCATGTCACTTCTTGACCCAGTTCAATCAGCATTTTGCTCACTATGTCACGATTGGTTTCAACGTCATCGACGAGTAATACTTTCAGCTTCCATGGAATCATTTCTTTTGGATTTGTATGCGTTTTTTGTGTGGAAATACCATGCTGCAGTTCGTATAGTCGTTTCCATAAACGCCAAGGTAAGTAATGAAATTCTTCGTTTTTGAGTGTATCAGAGTCACTGGAAATGCAGTGGCCGCCCCATGCTTGAATCTGTGGGTGAAGTGTTTCAGGTGCTTCAATAACTGCTTCTTTAAGGCGTAAAAGCATTCCTGTGTTATTCAGAGGCATTTTGAAGATAAACTCTGAGCCTTCACCATACTCACTTGTTACTGTAAGACTTCCGCCTATTATATTTGCCAGTTTACGTGAAATAGGTAGGCCTAAACCAGTGCCTACCTGATGTTGTGAAGATTGTCGGAAAGGTTCAAATACTTCATTGAGCTTATCTTCTCGAATTCCTGGCCCTGTATCTTTGACACAGAACCATAGTTGTTTATCTATGACATCAATAGACAAAACAATCTCACCTTGCTCAGTGAACTTTGCCGCATTACCTAACAAGTTAACTAAGATTTGTCTTACGCGAATAGGATCAAATGAGCTCGTTTCTGGAGTGTTTGAACTAACAATAGTTTTTAGCTGGATTGGTTTATCTATGATGTACGATTGTATGGTTAACATAGCCTCATCGACGATTTTAAGAAGAGGGTTGTCGCTAATATTTAATTCAATTTGGTCTGCTTCTATGCGCGAAAAATCTAGCAAGTTATTAATAATGCTTAATAATGATTTAGCGCATGTATAAGCTGTGTTTCTAAGATCAGCTTGCTGGTCAGTTAAAATAGTATTTCGTAATAATTCCAATGAACCGATAATTCCATTAAGCGGTGTTCTTATTTCATGGCTAATATTAGTTAGATGCTCACTTTTTCTAGCCGTTGCTTTTTCTGCGACCTGTTTGGCGTGCGCCAATTCAACTGTTCGTAGCTCAACTTTCGATTCTAATTCATCGTAGCTCGACTTGATTGTATCAAGTAGCATGTTATAAGCCCTTGCAATGTCTCCGAGTTCGTCTTTTCGGGATTCAGACAGGCGTCTATCAAAGGTTGGCTGTCGATCGCTATTAATGATGTCTACAAAACGGCGAATGGGGTTAGCAAGGGACTTTCTCAATATGACAAGCATAATAATGGCCATAAGGCCGAAGGATACGAGAGACCACTTAAGTTCATTATAAAATGGTGCATAGGCGAGTTTTTCAATTTTAGACCTGGGTATTAACGAAATTTGATGCCAGTTTGGGCCATCAATAAATTTACTGACCACATAAAAGTTGTTGATTTGAGGAAATTTAGGTTTACCTTTGACAGCACTAGCACTCTGGTTATAGTTAATAAACTGTTTCAACTCTTTCTCTATCGTGTCATTTATTCCAGTTTGACCAAATACAGGGACTATTTCATCTCGGGTAATAAATAAATTGATATCATCTTTGGCATAGACATTGGAAACCGTGAGTACATCTTCAATGTTAATCGCAAAACCAACCTGACGGGCCAAACTATTGTTGGGAGCTAGTGTGTAACTTAGCAAAATGTAAACACTGTTGCGTTCGCGGTCATACTTAGGCTCACTCCAGCGAAAGCCCTCTTTTGCCGGAAGCTTAGCAAGGTCAATAATTTCTTGAATTCTCTGCTCTTGATGTTCCCGTTCTCGCTCGGACGCAGAGTAAATTGAGACATGTTTATTCGGCTCTATAATAAAGGAGTCAACATATCGTTGTTGCCCGGCAATACCGAATGTTTGGAGAGCCCACAGCTTTTTATGGTCAATATCCAAAGTTCCTTGTCCAATATTAAATTGTCTAGCAACCAGTTCAATATTGGGATCAATCCTTAACGTTTTAAATTGCTCGAGTCTTTGTTCAAATTGCTGTGTATCTTCCATGGCTTGTTGAAACAAGCTTTGATTCATCTGAGATCGAATCTCTCCCATTTCGTTATAGCTTTTGAGTGTTTGATTTAGAGTGCCTTTGTAGGTGTTATCAAAGGCGCTGATTTGGATTAGGACCCATAAGCCAATAAAAACAGAAACAAATGCGACGGTGAGTTTGGTTACGAGAGAGGAGTTCCAGCTAGTTTTCATATCCAATCCTAAGGCCGTAGAGATTCATTTTTCTAATTCTACCATAGCGCGAATAACCGCCTGAGGTCCATCTTTGCCGTCGAATGACAATAATAGATTTGCATCAATTTCAGATTAAGGTGTTCACCTGATAGATGGTAATAAGTGAAATATTGATAATGTATTCATAATCGGAGAAAGAGGTTTTCAATGGTCGAACGTTTATTGGCGTTAGGTTATTTAGATACAAATGACTTACCCCCTAATAGTAAATGGCAAGGTTCTTGTGCGAGCAGACTACTTCGCTGGCTGAAATCGGAACATTACGTCACGATCGGAATGAAGATGTCACCTCCAAATCATCGCAGTTGGTCGAAGCAGGCTACCCTTGTGCTAGCCGCTTGTGAGCACGGATGGGACTGTTCTATCGAGCATTGTGGTGATGACTGGGTCTTATGGTATTGCTACCCGAGTGCAATAGATGACGAAGTTCTTGTGTCATCAATGAAAATGCAACTAGCCTTGGCCCATTACTTGGAACAGGACATGTTGAAATCACCCCCGGCTAATAGACCTCGTATTTGGAGGAGTAAGTTATGAAAAAATTAATATGTTGGCTACTGCTTTGCACAATTAACTTTGCACATGCCGCACCAATATCGGCAGTACAGTGGCATGGTGAACCTTTTATTTTCTATAGCCGTGGAACACCATTGAAATCTGTTATCGAAGATGTTGGAAAAAATTATGGGATCCCCATTGAAGTCAGCGATCAAGTCACAGATACTTTCAGTGGACAGATTGATGGAAAAACGCCAAAACAGATCTTAACTATGCTAGCTCAACAGTACGGTTTAGTTTGGTACTACGACGGTGATTTATTGCATGTTTATAAAGCCCGTCAGGTCATTAATGACGTTGTATCGCTGTCTTCTCTGTCGAATGACCAAGCAATACGTTATATCGCAAAAGCCAACTTGCTAGATAAAGTCGCCTGTGAAGTGACCTCCATATCGGGGCTTCACGCGGTACAAGTTAATGGAGTACCAGCGTGCGTAAGCTCAGTTGCTAAGTTCGTGCAACAGCTAGACAATGATTCTCAGCAGCATGCTAAGTCTCAAAAAGCAGTGCGTATCTTTCCTCTTAAATACGCATCGGCTACCGATACGGTATATAGCTATCGAAGCCAAGATGTTACTGTGCCTGGTGTTGTTTCTGTTCTAAAACAAATTGAGCAGGAAGATAATTCAGACCCCAAAAATAGCAGTACAACCAGCTTTTCCGCAGACTCAAGGCAAAATGCAGTCATTATCCGCGCAAGTAACTTAGATATGACAATGTATGCTTCTTTAATTAAACAACTTGATATCACTCCAACCATGATTGAAATCTCTGTCACCATTATTGATGTTGATACATCTGATTTTAATCAGTTAGGTATTGATTGGTCAGCTGCTGCCAAAATAGGGGGTGGAGGTGTATCATTTAACCAAGGTAGCTTGAACAGCGATAATTTTTCTACCGTTATTGGTAATACCGGAAACTTTATGGTCCGATTAAATGCGTTAGAACAAAATTCTAAAGCGAAGGTATTGTCGAGGCCTTCAGTAGTAACGCTGAACAATATCCAAGCGGTATTGGATAAAAACATTACTTTCTATACCAAAGTAGAGGGTGAAAAAGTTGCCAAGCTCGAATCTGTTACAACGGGCTCTCTGCTAAGAGTGACTCCAAGATTGGTTGATGAAAAAAATCATAGGAAAGTGATGTTGTCACTTAATATTCAAGATGGACAGCAATCTAAATCTATTAATAGTAAGGACCCTCTACCACAGGTTGAAAACTCTGAGATTGCAACACAGGCTACTTTAAAAACCGGAGAAAGTTTATTGCTTGGCGGTTTTGTTCAAGATAAAGACCAAACAATTGAAAATAAAATTCCTTTACTTGGCGATATACCATTACTAGGTGGGCTCTTCCGAAGCACCAACCATAGTAAACAAAGTGTGATGCGTTTGTTCCTAATCAAAGCAGAACCCGTTAATCAATAACGAGGAGTGACTATGGAACCTAGTATCAAACTTTTATGGCTTACTGGCCCTATGCAGGGTAGAGAACTAAAGATGCCTCTAGGTGAGCTTTCAATGGGGGCTAATGGCGACATCATGGTCCCCCTTGTTGAGCATGATGCCATAAACATCAAGGTCGATGAAAAAGGCGTGGTTGTAAAGGATAATATAAATGTCTGGGTTAAGGGCATGTTGGTTAACTCATCTACACCATTACCAATGGGGCAACCTATAGAAATATGTGGTGTTGGCTTTATTCTCGGTAATTGCAATCAAACACTGAAATGGCAAAAGTTGCCGCCACATTCCAGTAAAATGATTAATAGTTGGGGAAATATAGCTTTGCTCTGTACCACTTTTTTTGCTTTGGTGTTGATGGCATTTGTGCTTATGTTACCCGCAAAAACTCAGCCGGTATTTAACCCACAGCTATGGTTACAAAGTCAGCTAAATGTACCCGCACTGCACCAAATAGAAGCTAGTTGGGGACAAGACGGTGTTGTGACTTTAACAGGATACTGCGATAACTCAACTTCTATGTCTAAGCTACAAGAAGGATTGAAACAGCATTCAATTCGTTTTAATGCCCAAGCGATCTGTACAGATAAGTTGGTAGACAATGTAGCAGCTGTTTTAGCGGCAAATGGTTATCAGAGTGTTCATGTGATGCCAACTCGTATAATTGGAGAGGTTAGGATTTCTGGTGCTATACAGTCTGGAGAGCAGTGGGATAAAGTTACAGCTGAGTTAGAACAAATCCAGGGTTTAAAGCATTGGCAAGTTGCTAATGATTTGGGCGGATATATTCACAAATTCATTAATGAACTAAGAGAAAAAGGTTTGTTAAAAGGGCTTATGGTCGAGAGGCGGCAAGAAAGCATAATGGTCACCGGCCAAATTACCAATGAAATACGTAGTCAGATTCGCCAAGTGAATAAAGAACTGACTTCTAGCACAGGTCAAACGGTTGATGTTAGGTTTGAGAATATTACAGTAAGAGACAATTTAACGCGTTATTTGTCTGGTCAAATAGTCAGCTTTGGCGGTAATGCAAGTCACCCATTTGTTGAGTTAAGCAATGGCACTCGACTTTATATGAATAGCAAACTTGATAGTGGTTATATGGTTAGCCACATAGATTTAAAAGGATTGGACTTAAGCCGTGATGGTGAAGTTATCCATATTCCATTTATATTATAGGAGGCCCTATGGCACGTATTACAAACCTAGAGACAAATTTAAAAAATGACTCTGTAGTGAAAAGAAAATTAATTAATCAGCTAGAGAATGCAAAGATAATTATAAATAAAGAAGCTAAAGAAGATAGCTATATATATAATGAAGCAATAGATTCCGCCATGGATGTGATAAATATTTTAGCAAAACGCTATAAATAATTATATTGAATTTAATAAATTTTATTTAGGAGATAATTATGGACACATTTGAAGACATGAAAGCCGTGATGGATGCTTTGAACGATCGTCGTGGTGCACTTACTGAACAGATTCAAGAATTCGAGTCATTACAAGAAGAAATACAAGATTTAGTTAAACGTTCTAACCATGACGTTGATGCTAGAGCAAAGCTTGATAAGCTAAATCAATTGTTTCCTGAGGGGATGTCTTCTTCTCAGGGAAGCATAATGCAAAAAGTTGCTCAAATAGAAGATGGTTTTAAAGAATTACAGCAAGGCTTTCTAGCAATAGGAGAATCTGAAACATCTAATAAAGATGAGCAGACCAATATACGTAAAGTTAAAGCAATGAGAAAGTATATGTGAGTGTTGAAATTCTCGACATATAAATGTTTTCCATGCTTTTTACCGGTGCAATAAAATATTGCGCCGTTTTTTATATAAATGACACCATCTGGTCATACCAGAATGTTGAGATATTCTTTGACATTAGGAATAAACATAACAATCAAGCGTTAAAATGGAATAACAAACTGAGATGATAAATGGTGAACTCCAGATTTACACCCCAGCTTGTAGTAATAAACTTATTAAATTGAGGAGAATATTATGAGCGGATATATTTCAAGTGACAGTGTCCCAAATACCCATGCAGTAAACAACCAACAAAATGACTACACATCAGAATCTAAAGATGACGGATTTTTTTCATTTGGTATTTCAACTTTATTTGACTTCATGAGTACTGTTTTTGCCATGGGGAAACAAAAATTTGAAGAAATGCAACTTAAGTCTCGAGTAACACGTGATGCTCAAGAAATGGCAAACCGTGTGGATGAAAAAATTGCCGAAGCGGCTGAAGAAGGGGACAAAGCAACCCGTCAACTTCCAGACGATGTAATTAACTACATGAAACAAAATGGATTTAAGGTAAGTGGAAAATCCATTGATCAATATCTTGAAGAAAATGGCCCAAACCTTGATCAAGGCAAACTTCAAGCGGTTAAAGCAGCACTAGAAACTGTATCAAACAGAGCCTCTGATTTCGTCACTCAAGCCCAGTTGAAAATTCAGAAACTGACACAAAACGCGAACATGATTACTACTTTGATTAGTAGCTTGCAAACAATGATTAAACAACTTTGTGACACTATTTTCCAAGGCATTCGATAGGAGAAGGGTTATGAAAGAAAGTGATTATGCCTCTTTGCAGGCATTTCTTCATCAAGGTGGATCTCTAAGAATGTTGGCTGATACAGACCCTAAAGATCTTAATATACTGTATCGCTATGGTACTCAGTTAATGAATTATAGCGACTATGAGGGGGCTAAACGAATCTTCTATTTATTGATGAAGATTGATCAATGGAACTTCGATTATTTTTTTTCTCTTGGGACCAGTTGTCAGCAGCTCGGGGAGCATGAAGAAGCGATTTTCTGTTTTGGTCGATCTGGCATTATTAATGTAGAAGATCCACGCAGTCCTTATTATGCAGGTAAAAGCTATCATGCTGTAGGCAATATAGACTATGCCGTCAAATCATATAAAGCGGCTATAAGAGTGTGTGATTGTCTTGATGAAGATAAATGGACAGACATAGCAGATCAATCTCGTAAAGCGTTAGCTAAATTGACGCAGGAGGCATGTTATGACCAGTAATATAAGTATGAGTAACCATTTCGCGGTTAATCCCACACTAGAACCTGAGTATGTGGAAAAAAGCCAAAAAATTCCAGCACGCTTACCTGATTCGGGGGCTTGTAAACAGGCTGAACTGACACAAGATAAAAGCCATATAGTAAGTTTGGAAGAAGCCAATCAAGCTTTACAACGTATAACAAATCAGAATGTGTCTGTAGGTCATGTTGAACATGCATCTATGAGTGAAATTGCCCTTTTAGTGGCCAATATTGGTATTGAAGTATTTACTGATACCGCTAAAGCGCTATCAAAAGCAAGCCAGTTAAAGACGGACACTCAGGCGGTATTAAACGATAAGCGTGTAAAAGAGTTTCAAGAGCAATTAGCAAAACATATTGAGCAATCAGAAAAAGCCCACAAAGGTGGTATTTTTGGTGCCATATTCGACTGGATAGTAGGTGCAGTTGAATCTGTGATAGGTGTGTTTAAGCTTATCGAGGGCGCAGCACGTATTGTTGTTGGCGATGTGGTTGGTGGTGCTATGGATATGGCAAGTGGCGGTGCATATCTTACTGCAGGGATCGCAGGAATGGTTAAAGCTGCGGCTGAAACAGCAATATTATGTGGAGCCGACAAAGAGAAATGTCAGCAGGTTATTGACGTTGCCGGTAAAGTTCAATTGGGGGCAGAAGTTGTAGGCATGGCCTTGGATATTTTCCAAGCTGGACGTGCTATATCAGCGACGCGCTCTATCGCAAAAGGGACGGAAACTGCGATGGGAGAAGCAGCCCCTAAACTAGTTGAAAGTATTGGTAAAGGTTCAACCAATGAAGTGGCCAATATTGCCCAGCAAATAGGTAGTCAAGTTTCTGAGCAGGTTTCGGAACAGGTGGCAGAACAACTTATGAAGGGGGCAACCCAAGCCATCGAAAAAGTTGCAGAGCAGGGTGGACACATAGCTAAATCACTCACAGAAGCTTTTAGTAAAGGAGCTATTGAAAAGTTTGTCAGTCAAGCGGTAGAAAAAGTGGCTGTTTCTGCGATGGAGAAAGGCGGTCAGGTCACTGCTGATCAAATTACTAAAGAGGTAGTCAAGGCCGTACGTAACGAGGTCATAAGCCGTACGATTAAAGCCTGTACCTATACATCACTAGAGTTAATTCGAGCTTCAGCAGGTGCAGGAAAAGCAATCACCAACGGAGTTATAACAATTGAAAAAGCCAAACTTCAAAAGCAAATAGAAGATCTAATTGTGAAGCAGAACTTCATGGAGTTTTGTTATGACTGGCTTGGTGAGAATAAGAAACAAGTCAATGAAAGAAATCGTAGTGAATTAGCAAAAGCGGGCGAAGCTGTTGATGGTGCCACTAAGGTAATTAATGAATCTGCGATGTTACAAACTCGCATCATCAATGCATCTGTTTAGTTAAGGGGAATTATTATGAGTGGAAGTTTTTCAACTATAAACATGAATACACCATCAGCTACTGAATCAACAAAACAATCAGCTGCGGTATCCTCAGTACCAACTGAGAGCAATATAGAGGATATGATTGGTCAGATCAATGAGCTTGGAACTGAATTAGCAAAAATCACGAACCAAATTCTTCAGTTAATGAGGGAATATTCCGCACAGCAACGGTCACAGCAGTATGACATCCAGGAAGCGTCATTAAGTGACAAAAGAGATGGTATAGAGAGAGCAAAAGATTCAGGTATTTCAGCTGGGATTTTACAGGCGCTTTCTGGAGTTATTGGAATGGCAGGTGTTGGTGGAACCAGCCAGTTAGGAGAGGCAGCGACTCACTTAAGTCAAGCAATGAGCAAAAGTGTTGATGCAGTCGGCACTATGGCGTCTGCATCGATTACTAAAGATGCAGAAATGGACAAGATAGCCGGTGAATTTAAAGCAATGAATGCGCAGGACTATATGAAAGCGCTAAATGAATTAGTAGAAAAGGCACGTCAGGTAGTCCAACAAATGAATGCAATGCTCAAAGATTTGGTTGAGCTAAATGGAAAGTTAACCTCAGCTGTACGCAATTAATATCATCACGAATGTGAGAGTATCGTGTCAATGATGCTCTCACCAAAAAATGGAGATTCTATGATAAGTAACAATGCTTTTTCTATCGATATCAATCAATTAAAAAAATCAATAGATAGTGTTATTAATGGACACAAAACACTGGCTCAATTGAACAATATTGATGAAAAAGCTTTAGTAAATATTTACAAAGACGCTTTGGGTAAGTATTACAGCGGCAATATGGCCGAAGCTATGACGCATTTCACATATCTTGTTATGAATAATCCGTGGCGTAGGGAATATATATTCGGATTATCCTCGACGTTACATGCGCTAGAGCAATATGAAAATGCATTGATATTTTACGGCTACGCTACTTTGATGGATGCATGTGATGCTGGTGTTACGTTTAGGATTGGCCAGTGTTATCTATTACTCGACAGAACGAACGAAGCATCCGATGCGCTTCGAACAAGTATTAAGCAAAGTTTTCTGTCTCCAGAGCAGCCTGAGATAAGGCAACTTGCTCAGTCGCTTTTGGATGAAATTCACCAATATAACCAATAGGAGCGAAATTAATGGTTATGCCTCTAGAAGTCGCGAATTCTAGACTATCTCAAGTCAATAGTTATAGTGATGCTAATGTATCAAAAGATACTGAGTTTCAAAAATTTGATGTTGCCCAAGTGCCTTTATCCACATATTTGGACCCCGCAGTTTCTGCCAATCAAGAAAAGAATTTATCTCTAATAGATTCCCATCTGTCACACACACATGAACTAATAGAAAAGTCTGCGAAATTGTATCAACAAGCTGAAAAAGCGGGCGTAGATGTAGCTAATAGTACGTTTTTTAAAGAGTTATTTAATGTTGTCATTGCTGGTGCTGGACTAGGGCTAGCGGTTGCGGCAACTGTCATTAGCGGTGGTTTAGGAATCCCTCTTACCGTAGCAGCAGGAATAGCATTAACACTTGCAGTCTCAGATGCTGGATGTGCATATCATAATTGGAGTAAGGCGGACAACGGAGAGCAAGGTTTAAGAATGGGTTCAGATACTCTCTCTAACCTTGTCTATGCGCTTTTGGATAAAATGGGAGTGCAGGATGAAAGAGCAGAGCATTGGGCACGAGCGAGTTCAGCCACACTTAGATTAGGTTTAACAATAGGTACGCTTTATGCTGGTACGGTTTCTGTTCCATCAAGCCTCGGTGCGGCGACCAGTGCTATATCAACAACTAAAATGGCGAGACTCGGTATCTCTGCAACAGGTAATGAAATGCTAGGATTTCATCTGGGCAGTAGCAAGGTAAACCATGATAAGGCAAAAGCTGAGCTTAATGCTCACAAAACAGAGGTTGCTGTCAGTTTTCGTGATTCAATGCTGACAATGAGAGAGGCACTATACAAAAAAGATACGAAAGAGCTCGCCGAGGAGAATGTAAGATTGCAAATTAGGATGGATCCACAACGAGAACAAATGGAACGACTGAAGCAAAAAGAAGAGCAGTTTGAACAAATGAGGGCCATGCAGAGGGAGCTTGATTCGATACCTTATCTAGCTGCTTTGACAAGTTAATAGTCTATGGCATGATTTTGCTTTTAGGTCCCTGATTTGTCAGGGACCTTTTTATATATACTTTATGAGTTAATTGTTATTTTTCTGTTTCTTATTCCTGCCCCCATCCAACCCACTAATTCAGGTGAAGACCTGATACCAGATATTGCTTGATCTTGGCAAACTACCCCTAAGCTAAGAAATAGAAGGTCATTGATGTGAAAGCGTTACAGGTCGTATTGTTCAATAAGCAAGGTCATATCGATTATCAAGGTCAACGTACTGAAGTAAGTGCCAATCAATTAGTCATGGTGACTGAAGAAGCAGAAATACATGCTCAAAGCCGTAATGATTGGATGAGTATATTTTTTTACCCTGGCGAGATATGCGAAATATATCATTTAGTTACAGAGCTGATTGATCATAACTATGTCGATATTAAGGCAATAAGCAAATCAGTAAAAACAGTGCCAATTTTTGATGAACTTGTAAACGTAATTAAACAGCTTCACAAAGTAAGTAAGAGTGTAATGCTTCGTTTTGTTTTCACATATTGCTTAGAGATAGATAAAACGTATTTTTCGAATCTGCTCAACCAATACTCGGATCCTAACGAAAAAATATTCGATTTTATTAATAAACACCTTTATGAACAATGGTCAGTGACACGTTATGCCGAACTATTAGAGATGGATGTGACTAAATTAAACACCGCATTTTATAAATACTATGGACAATCTACAAAGACTTGGATTACAGAACAAAGACTAAAATTTGCTAAAAAATCTATCCTGGAAACAGATCGAAAAATTGCGGATGTTGCGTTTGATGCCGGCTTCAGTAGCCACTCGCACTTTATTGGTGCCTTTAAAAAGCGATATCACTGCAGCCCTTCTGATTTAAGGGTGGTTAGAAAATAGGAGTTTATTATGGATCTCAATGCAATTATTAATCATTTATCTCAAATGTCGGCTCAATCAGCACAAGACATTAAAACTAAGATGACACAGGCTGATCCTAATAATCCTGATGAAATGTTGAAGGCTCAGTTTGCTGTACAGCAATATTCAAATTTCATGGGATATGAAAGTGCTTTAATTAAGGCTGTCAAAGATATGGTGCAGGGGATCATTTCGAAAATATGAAAAGTTCAGATAAGCAACTTCTTGTTGAAGCTGCATTAGCAGCAGCCAACCATCGACTTGAGAAACAGGCAGTAAGTATTATGGCTGCTTTTCCTCACCTTATTGAAGATGAAGTCGATAGGCGTATTTGTGAAAGCCTGATTTATTTTGCTTTGGGAAAAAGAGCGCAGGCACTGCGTGCTCTTAATGGTTTACATACGGAGCAAGCGGAAGGGTTGCGTTTTCTTTATACCTCATCGGCTGAAAGCGCGGACATGAAAACAATTTGTTCACTCATTACTGGAGGTCAAGATGGAGATCAGTGCAATAGCTAAAGCGACATCTGCTGCATTGGAAAAACAGGCAGAACCCGTAAACCCAGATAAGGGCTTAGTGGATAAATTCAGCCAACTGATGCAACAGGGGGTCCAAGAAACGTCAAGCCTCAGCGGATTGGTTGGCCTTTCCCCAATTAATGGATCTTCGGTAGGTATTTCTGCAGAGCAAGCGATCGAAAGCCAAAAGGTGGTGACACGTGCGTTAGTAGAAGTGGATTTAGTGGCTAAAACAGCAGGAAGCCTATCCCAATCTATAAACAAACTGGTGACAATGCAATGAAGAAATTAAGATGGCTCGTTCTAGTTTTAGCTTTGTTTTTGGCAGGTTGTAAAGTTGAACTTTACCAAAACCTTCCCCAGTCTGAAGCGAATCAAATGGTCGCGCTACTCATGCTTAACCATATTGATGTAAATTCAGATATTGATGCTAAAACAGGAAAAGTGACACTTAAAATTGAAAAAGATAAATTCATTAATGCCGTTGAACTACTGAGGCAAAATGGGTACCCCAAAGCGAATTATGTTGACATAGAACAGCTGTTTCCTTCAGGGCAACTTGTCTCCTCTCCAGCCCAAGAAGAGGCCAAGATGAGTTACCTAAAAGAGCAGCAACTAGAGAGAACATTATCGAATATGGACGGAGTGATTAGTGCTCGTGTATCAATAGCTGAAAATGTTAAATCTGGTTCAACGAATTACTCGAATGCAACTGATAAATCGGCTGCTATATATATAAAGTATTCGCCAGAGGCAAATTTAAGCAGCTCTGAAACTCAGATCCGTAATTTGATAAAAAATGCGGTGCCGGATCTCCAGTACGAAAATATCAGTTTATTTCTACAACCGGCTGACTTTCGATATCAACCCTCCATGCAAAAAAGCGATGATCCAGGGTGGGTTGATGCACATCATTGGATTGTGGCGAATAAAACACCTGTAACGATTGGTTTAGGGAGTGTATTTATTGCTGGTGTTGCTTGTTTAGCTATAAGGCGAAAAAGAGAGAGCTGATTATGACACTAGAAGTTATCCAACTAAACAAAACAATTCGTCAGGTGAGTTCAAGGCTCCATTTTCAGTGGTGGGAAAAATTGAATATGAGCAGCTGGCAACATTTGGCCAAAGACAATGAGTTAATTAGACAACGATTGGATAATGTCATATTAAGCCGCATTAAACATCAAGACTTTATGCTGAAAGAGGATATAGAGTCTATCTATAAATGGTTAGTAATAATAGATAAGTTACCTGCTTTGTCTATTGCTGCTGGATTGATAGTTCAGGGTTGTCCTGATTATATTTGGGATACACAGTACCGTCAGGAAATGCAGCAAAGATTTAGTCAATCCGAGATCGAGCAGTTAATTGCGTTGTGGCCGCATAACCATCACTCACCATTATGGGCACCAGAGGAAATGCTGTTAAAAGCGGAGTATTTCTCTGCGAGTGCTCTGTACCATTTATGGAATGGACATCCATTTTGGACAATATTGTCACTTAGCTTACCCATAGTAGAAAGCCCTATTGAGCTATCTCAGACAGAAAACGAAGGCGTTGTTAGCTGGATGTTCAGATTGGAGAAATTTTTATGACACCATTTGCTATTTCAGCCACTGATTGTGATCTTGAAAAGAATGGAGAGGTAGTACCAAAACAAAGAATTCAATCTGCCATTCGTTCCGCTCGCAATGAAGCTAAAGCACGTTCTCGTGTGGCTGGAATTATACGTCGCGCCCGAATAGCGCGAGACAAAGCATATAAGCAATCAGAGCAAATCATAGAAGATGCTCATAAAAAAGCTCATCAGTTTGAAGAAACGTGGAAGCAAGATGCTCAACGAGCTGTGGTTCAGGAATCTATCTCTTGGTTAGTCGAAAAAGCGCATATTGAACAAAATTTGGTCGACAGCCTCAAAGAGCGAATTCGTCAGCAAATTCGTAGCGTGATAGAGAAATGGTCAGGGGAGCAGGATATCAGTCAGTTTATGGTTAAACGACTTAGCGATCAGATAGCACTTCAAAGTAGCCAAGAGATCCTAACACTTTTCGTTTCAAAGGAGCACTACGCTGTGGTGGCACAGGCTTTCGATGATCAACTAAAAGTCCAAGTAAAGCCAGAGCTAGAGGGAGCACAAGCCGAATTAGTATCTGAATTTTTGATTGTCCGGCTCGATCTAGATTTTCAATTACAAACCTTGCTCGACTCATTTTCACGACAGAGCCGAATTATATCAACAGTAAATGGAGAATAAAGATGAGAGTCGACACGCATATACATACGGAAATTCACTCTTTATCACCGAATACAGTTAGTACAAGAGTTACCAACGAATCGACGGCTTCTTTAGCGAGTGCAGCGCTTGCTGAAGTGAGAGAAGAAGCATTAGAAGAAACTATCGAAGGTTTAAGTCTTGGGCTTAGTAGCATGATGAAAAAGCTTAGTCTGGCAGACAAAGCTCAGGATTCGATGCTAAATGGTATGGAAAAACTTCTTCAGCAAATGGATAAAATGGCTCGCCAGTCGATCAATCGTATGTGTGAACAACTGTCACAATTAAAAAATGCCAATCAAGTTTTCACAGCATTAGACCAATCAGGTTTAGATAAGGGAAACATCGCGCTAATTTTAACGTCTTTAATGAGCTTTAAGGGCCTATCTAGTTCAATTAAGAAAGAGCTTAAGAAACGTTTAGATTTACTATTGAATGAAGAAGGAATTGAGCTTGAGGTTATAGCGGCAGCGCAAGGACTGAATGTTAATGATGAAGGCCTCAGAGTACTCAGAAAATTATACCAACATGCTAAGCGAGGTGAACAAGGCCTAGCGCATTGGTTTGAATTGCTTCAGCGACATCAAGATAGACGCCAATATATCCGAATTCTAATTCGGTCTATGTCGGAGCCACTAGCAGAAGGTCAAAAACGTGATGACATGACAATGGTTGTAGCGTCAATTGCTGATTTGAAGCGATTATTGTTATTTCTGACATTTGAGGACCATTGTAGCTCATTAGCTCAAGCTATGGGGTTGGAACTACCTGTCGTTATGTCGGTGACTATCGAGCTACTCGAACAGTCTTGGATTTATCCGGATGCACTATCACTAATGATAGAACGTTTAGATTTAACTTGGGATCGAAAAGTTATTTTCTTACGTCGATGGAAAGATTTAATAGCCGTAATGTCACCGGAATGTTACCGAGAACCAGAACAAAAAGAGCATGTTCAGGAAGCAATGCTTGAACTTTTAGATCGATGGAATGAGTAAACCAATGTTGGGAGATAACGAATATGAATCATCAATTAACATTAAACCGCGTCGGTGAACAACTTGGCTTACCTCTTGAATTTGATCAGTCGAATCAATGTATGCTCATGTTTGATCGCCACCTTCTGGTATCCTTAGCACCGGAAGAAGAACACTGGAAGTTAACTTGTATGTTGGCGAGAATCGAGCCTGAGCAAGAAAAAACAACTTTTAAGAAAGCGTTACTTATCAATCATCATCTCAATCAGGTTGGATCGGGTCATATATATTTTGAAGATGATAGCCATGCCTTGTTGTATTTAGATCGAATAGAAGATCTTGAAAATACAGATGAAGTTATTGATAGACTCACTGAATTGATAAACAGGTATGAATACTTACAAGGTATATTTGAATCAAACGAATGGTCAGATGAAGACTTTACTTTACTGAGAGGTAGCAACCATGTCTATTGAACTAAATCAATTTACTCAGGGAGTCGATAATCACCAGCTTAACCTATCTGATGGCCCGACTGGGGAACCAATAATTGTTACAGCTAAATTAGGGTTTATCGAAAAAATACTTCAATTTTTTAGCAACATACCTTTGCTAAGTGATATGGAAGCAGTTAAAGATTTTGTTCGTAATCAAACGGATGAAAACCTCAAAGTATTGGGGGTATTTATCCATGCACTATCCAATGAATATGGTGAGGATATAGCAGATCAAATTACGGAAAAAATGGATCTTAGTGGACGTTCACCTCTGAACGAGCGGTTAGTTAGACAAATAATACAAGGCTCCATCGAGGGTGATATACAATCTGAAGAATCTTCAGAGAAAAATGTTAACCCCAATAAATTGAGCGATAAAGCTCAAGCAGAAAGAACATTGATCGGATGCGGTGTTAGCTCCGCTTATTGTTTAGATAATCTCGGAAAGCAACTATCTGAACTGAATAAACCCAATACATTACCATCACCTAAATCTCTATCTTATGTGAGTAGTTTTTTTTACAGTGAGACGGATTCTATGCAGAAACTTCAAAAAGAAGTGGCCGAATATAACCAAATCATCAAAGATTTTGTTATGAATGATGAAGCACAAACACTTGCTAAGTTGTTTGATAACCCCGTATCAGAGGTGGTGGTGACAGAGCAACTCAAAACGTTCTCCAATAAAGTAGAAAAACTACAAGGTGCTCTAGCTAGAGTTGAGTCCGCGTATCAAAGTTTAACAGAACTAGATTCAAGTGATGCAAAGCAATTAGGTGCTATGTTGAGCCAAGAACATGACTTACTGGATAAAAATCACATATTAGTAGAGGAATTCCAAGGGAATTGGAATTCGAACATCAACGATTATAAAAATTTCCATGAATTCTTCTCGTCATGTTCATCGAGACTCCAATCGACCATGACACCTGAATTGAAACGTTTGTGCTTCGAACTGATTACAGAATCACCGCACTTTGAAACAGAAGGCTTAGCAAATCACCTGCCGAATATGCTCGCTCAATATGATTCAGATATGTCAGCAGTTAATTTGAGGGTACTTTCGGACATATTGGCTGAGAAGATACCTACATTGGCTGATGATGTTCAAATTGCATTCCCCAAACCTGAGCAGAAAGCACAGTTTGGTGCAATTCAACTTATTACACAGGCATTAATAGAAAGCCAAAAGCAATTAAGTGCAGAACAAAGAGGTATAGATGAACGCTTAGATCTCTCAGGTAAAATGGCAGACCTTCAACGTGTTTCTGTTAAATTCGAGACATTTTTTCAAGAACTGATGAATTCAGATTCTAACCAAGAAGATCAGTTTGTAGCAACTTTATGGGCTATCACTGGACAGGAATGGTTAGTAGCAAAAAATGATACTCTGATACCAGATGACTTAACGGATTATGAAGATCTTAACCTCAGCAGTCTTATTAAAAAAGAATTGCAAGAAGGTCATGTGAGTGATGACATTCGCCAAATAGCTCGAAATGTTGTCCAAGCCCAGTATCGTGTATCATGGTTGGATCAAAGAAATACTATTACTTTCGAGTCCAATAATAATGCAGGGGTTGACATTTACTCTGACGTTGAAGCCCACCAATTGGTTGATAATCTGACTCAAAATCTTCCACGCTATTCAGATTATATAGAAGAGAAAGCATCGGCCTTGGCAAGTTATATTGCAGCCTTAGAGGCATTTTCTCAACATACAGCATCTATAGGTAGCGAAGTAACCAATCAGGTTTCATCGATAATAGTTGAAACAAAAATACAGTTTGAACATTTAAACAAGCTACGGACACACTGCAATTCAGTACAGCAAGTGGTTGATACAAAAGTACTATTAAGTAATAAATTAGCCCGTGTAGAGACCATGTTAGATCATTCAACAACATCGATTACTCAACGGTTGAACTTGCAGGGGTTTCTGACATTTTTGCCTTCTTTGAGAGCTAATAATGACAAGGTTAGAGAGCTAGTTATAGAACGAAATAATCTTCAAAATGAATTAGAAAACAAAGAAAATCATACGCTTAAGGAAAGAATTACTTCTCTCAATACGGATATTCAGATACTTGATGATGAATACGAAAGACGATTGTTAGAACTGACAAGACTTGATCGGCAGATAAATCAAGACAAAGGTTACCCAGGTGAGAATGGTAACAGCATTGAGGCTTGGTCTGCATGGGTCAAACAAAATGTATCTGGAAGTTTATCGGGAGATTTTCGTCCTGATATGAGTGCACTGCTTCTAGAGCGCCAGATGACTAAAGCTGGCATAAGTAGTTACACAGAAGCATATAAAACGGTCTTTGTACCATTAGTATCCGGCCAGGTAACCATTAGTTACGATGGTGTAAAAAAAGCTTTAGTTGATTTACATCACTGGGCAATGTCACATCCATTAGAGTCTCAAGCTTTAGCAGGCGATCTAAACCATGTTTTTCAGATCGTGAGTACCAATGGTGGCTTTTTCGGCTCTGATGTGGCTGCAATGGCATCTACCATCTGGAGTACAGGGACTGTTGAAAGTCAGGTAAAAGATATTCTTCAAGGCCGTCGTGAGTTTTTGCCTAGCCAAGAGTCTCTATCTATGACACCTGAGATGATTGCACTACTTCATCTAGCCAAAAGTGCACCCTATATGGCCTCTGCAATAAAAGGGCTTGCTGGAGGTGGTCTTATGGCAAATGGAGCTGGATTGCTTGTATCGACATTAATGCCAGGGGGCGCTTTTGTTCAGCCTATGGCAAGAATGTTAGGTGGCATAGTGCAAACATGGTCTGAAAGTAGGGCGGCAAATATTGTTACCCAACATAGAACGACCGAAATTATGGTAAATGCCCTAATGAGAGGGTTAATTAATAGTGGAAGTTTTAAAGACCGGGCACAAGCTATGGCTTTTTATACAATGCAGCGTCAGGCGCTTCAAGATGTAGGAACGATTTCTAGGGATTGTTTTGAAACTGATAAAATGAGCACGATACGTAGAGCTTTTCAGGACGTAAAAAACACATGGTCCGAGATGGATTGGAAAGCGAAAACTTTTACTCTTGCTACTACATCAGCAATATCTGTCGGGGCTGCTGCAATTACAGCTCTTGGCGTTATCTCTATTATAGGTACAGGAGGAATTTCGATCGCGATTGCTGTTCTTGCTGGAGTAGGTGCCATGTCTATCGGTGGATTCTTTGCTAGGACAATGATTAACCTGGTTGCTGCAAGTAACTTTCTTGGTATGAATGATGCCAATGAAAGAGCAAGAGAGAAAATGACTCAACAACGTATTGATCAAGCTCTTGAGCGTATAGAGGCAAGAACCAATAATAAACGTTTAGCCGAACTACTGAGTGAAGAACTTGAAGGTGCTGGAAAATCATTGAAGCTAAATGATATGTCAGTTAAACAACAAGAACAGGCGTTGCAGGATGAAATTACTCAGGCTGCTAGCCAGTCGGTTGCAAAACTTGACAGCCAATATAGGCAAGCACGTACTGAAGATATTGCGGTAGCACGAACATTGACGGTTGAAAATTACGACGAGAAAGTTTGGGAAGGGTGCCACGAAAAAATTAGTAAGTACATAAAAGGGAATCTCGACGATGCTCTGGCATTCGCAGTAAAATTTTGTTGATTAAATATTAATGCCCCAGTTTAGTTTGGGGCTTTTTTTTCAGGTGTAGACCTGATATTTTGCCAGTCCAAATCACGGCATCATATTGCTATAGGCTAGATAGCGATAGGAGTGATTATGGATCTACAAATGTTAAGAAACATTGAACAATTAGTTTCTTTATTCAGGCTTCCTCAATCTGAGGTGGCAGATATCCTCGAAATACATCAATCACCTTATGGTTTGAAACTTGAAGTGATCGGTGAGCGCTTGATGTTAACTTCATGGTTACTTGAAATTGATGATTTACAATTAGATTACGCTCTTAAACGAAATCAACCAGAACGTTTTAAAGGGTTACCTCAACGCTTATTCATGATTAAAAATAAACTTTTTATAAGCACACTGTGCCCATCTCAATTTGATGCGCGGCAGTGGTTTTGGGTATGTAAAAAACAACGAGAGTTTCTTATACAGCTTGTTGGAGGTAATAACGTATGTCAGTAGCAACTCGCTTTCTGGCTAAAATTGCTGGTAGGCAAGATATTGTTTTAAGTGCGATGTTGATTATTGCGGTCTTCATGATGATTTTGCCGCTACCTACTACATTGGTTGACGTATTGATTGCTATTAATCTTGGTATGTCGATTGTCTTATTAATGATAGCAATCTATATTCGAGATCCACTCGAGTTTTCCGCTTTTCCATCAATGCTATTAATAACAACTTTATATCGTTTGGCATTAACTATTAGTACCAGCCGATTGATTTTGCTACAGCATGATGCTGGTGAAATTGTCTATACCTTTGGAGACTTTGTGGTTGGAGGCAACCTCGCCGTTGGTATCATTGTTTTTGCCATTATTACCATAGTTCAGTTTATTGTAATTACTAAAGGTTCAGAGCGTGTAGCTGAGGTAAGTGCAAGATTCTCTCTCGACGGTATGCCAGGCAAGCAGATGAGTATCGATGGTGATATGCGCGCTGGGATCATCGATGCTAAAGAAGCGAAACGTCAGCGCTCTGTGGTTCAGAAAGAAAGTCAACTTTATGGTGCAATGGATGGTGCGATGAAGTTTGTTAAAGGTGATGCGATCGCAAGTGTTATCGTAATTTTAACAAATATTTTTGGTGGTGTCGCAGTAGGTGTTTTACAGCATAATATGTCTGCATCTGAAGCAATTAATACCTATGCCATTCTATCAGTGGGTGACGGGCTTATTGCTCAAATTCCTTCGCTTCTTATTTCAATTACGGCTGGTCTAATTGTCACGCGTGTGCCAGGTGAAACAAAAAACAATCTTGCTAATGAGCTTGTTGAGCAAATTTGCCGTCAACCTTCCTCACTTCAAATGGCGGCTGCAGTAATGTTTGTATTTGCCATTATTCCAGGATTCCCTTGGTTTGTATTTGCGCCATTAGGAATGGCTGTCATGGGGGCTTCGTTTTGGATTACTCGGGAAAATAAGAGTAAAGAACATAACCAAGGTTTTTCTCCTCCTGCTGCTTCAGATGAGGGCAATAACCAAGATATGGCGCCAGGCGCTGTGCCCCTAATGTTAGCGATAGGTAATAAGCTGATGGAAGATAATCTCGCCAAATCATTACAGACACTTAGATGGAAATTGTTCGAGAAACTTGGATTACCATTACCTGAAGTTCAGATTCAGATCTTACGAAATGAAAAAAGCGATGAATTTGAGTTATTTTTATACCAAGAGCCAATCATCAAGCTCAATATTCCAGAACAAACAATTTTAGTATTGAAAAATATTGATGGAATAGACGGACAAGAAAGCAAACTGCCTTTTAACCAGCAAATGTTGCATTGGTATCCGTTAAACTCTGTGGCGATTATTGAGCAGTCTGAAGTCGAATATTATCAAGGTAATGAAATTGTTAACTATCTTGTTGAAGCAGCTACACAGCACTATGCCAAAGAATTCCTCGGTGTACAGGAAACTCGTTACCTTATGGACTCTATGGAGATGCGTTACTCTGAGCTGGTAAAGGAGTTACAGCGGTTATTGCCTGTAAGCAAAATAACAGAAATATTACAACGCCTTGTAGAAGAGAATATTTCTATTCGAGACTTACGGACAATATTTGAAACACTAGTTGAATGGGCATCTAAAGAAAAAGACACAATCATGTTAACAGAGTATGTGCGAGTTGCTTTAAGAAGACATATCAGGCGCAAGTTCACTGCCAAAGAAGGTTGGATACCGATGATTTTAATTGGTGATGCAATAGAAAATCTGATTCGTGAATCGATACGTCAGTCTGCGGTTGGGTCATATAGCGCCCTCGAGCCAGCAGATGAACAAAAAATTATTGCAATGATTAAAGATAATTTACCTGACCATATTCCATGTGTGATCTCTACATCTTTAGATGTAAGACGATATTTAAGAAAAATTATTGAACCATCAATACCCATGACGCCGGTACTTTCATTTCAAGAAATAGGTGAAGATGCGAGCATTAAAGTTATTGCCCAAGTTGATATTTTAACGGAGGTTCCTAATGCGATTACTGGATAGTATTCAGTTGACAGAAACTCTTGAAAAAGAGCTTTTTCCAGATCTACCTGATGTGAAGCCTTTTCGTCGCTTCGGTAAGATCCTTGAAGTCACATCGACTTTAATTCGTTCGACCTTACCTGAAGCTAAACTAGGAGAGCTTTGCTTGATAGGGAGCAAGCTTCAAGCCGAAGTAGTGGCCATTAAAGGAGAGGAAGCGTGGCTTTCTCCATTTCAAAGTACAACAGGTATTGGTACCGAAATGCATGTTGAATCACTGGGGCATGGACACAGAGTAAAAGTTAGCCCAGAGCTCTTGGGGCGAGTTGTTGATGGCCTAGGGCGACCTATGGAGCAAGGGGATTGGCTAGGTCAATGGCATGATAATCAGGGAGATGCACCAGATCCACTTAAACGTAAACTTATTAGTAAAGTGATGCGAACCGGAGTTAGAGCGATAGACTCGACACTTACTTTAGGTGTTGGGCAGCGGATGGGTATTTTTGCCGCTGCTGGTGGAGGAAAAAGTACTCTTTTAGGGATGCTTGCTGGAAACTGTGATGCGGATGTTATCGTTTTAGCATTGGTTGGAGAACGAGGCAGAGAAGTTCGTGAATTTATAGAATATTGTCTACCTCCTGAAGTTAGAAAAAAGACAGTGCTTGTAGTAGCAACATCCGACAAACCACCTCTTGAGCGCATGAAGGCCGCATTTACAGCAACTACAATTGCTGAGTTTTTTAGAGATCGAGGGGAAAATGTATTACTAATGGTTGATTCAGTAACTCGTTTTGCAAGAGCAGGGAGAGAAATTGGATTGGCTGCTGGAGAACCCCCTGTAGCGAATGGCTTCCCACCTAGTGTGTTTGTTCAATTAGCTTCATTGCTTGAGCGGGCAGGGCCAGCGCCAACAGGCAGCATTACGGGGATATATACCGTATTGGTTGAGGGGGACAATATGAATGAACCTGTAGCTGATGAAGTACGCTCTATTTTAGACGGACATATTGTCTTGTCGCGGAAACTTGCTGGGGCAGGTCATTATCCGGCAATTGATGTTAACGCGAGTGTAAGCCGAGTTATGGATCAGATTGTGACTGAGCAGCACAAAAGTGACGCTAAGCATTTAAGGCATCTAATTGCCCTATACCAAGACGTTCAATTGTTAATACGAGTTGGCGAATATCAACGTGGCCAAGATCTGATGACAGACGAAGCTGTGGACAAGTTTTCTGAGATGGAACGGTTTTTGTGTCAAGACACCACTGAAATTTCACCATTTAAAGAAACGTTAAAAAATTTAAATTACTTATGTGCGAGTTAAAGAGCGATGCAACTCACCCCAGAAGAAAGTGCGTTTATAAAGCAACTCATCACTCTTCGTAAACGTAAAGAAGAAAGGCTCCAAATTCAATGGAATAATCTAGATGAAGAGCAAATAAACTGTAAAAAAAAGCGTCAAGACGCTTATCAATTATGGTCTGAGTCTCGAGAGTTACTTGTTATTTCAGATCAACCACAACAGCCGCTAAGCCGTAATGAACTTAATCAGTTACTAAGTGAAAAACATAGCCAATATGCACAAGAAAGATCAAGGGCTGAAAAAATAGATTATTGGGATAAACGTGTTGAGCAACTGAATATTGAAAAAGCTGAATTAATCCGTCAGAAAGCAGTATTAATTAAGGGGCAAGAAAAGCTAAAAGGGGTCCTTTATGAGCAATAAAATTGAACCATGTTCTTCACGTGATTGGCGTGTTGAAGGTGTAACTTCAAGGCGTGATTCTGATCCTGAGTTACGAAAAAAATTTGTTTCTTTATTTACTAGTAGAGATGGAATAGAGAATCGTGATGGTAAAAATGAACTTTCTACTTGTTTGACTAAGTCAGTTGTGAATCAACTCTCTGAAGTTAATCACATAGTAACATGGCGCAATGCTGAAATACTTAGGGGGGATAATAGCCTTACATTTCGTTTGTTAAATGGACCCATGATGGGACTAACTATCATTGCTTCATGGGAAAGTCAGATTGTCACGCTTAGGATTAAACCTAAAAATAACAAGCAAAATAAAGCAATTACTCGTATGGCGCCTAAGATTGCCGCTCGTTTATCTCAGTCAAAAATTCGATTCCAAATGGAGATAATGAATTATGAATAATCTAATTGATTTGGCAAAAGTTATAGGCTCGGGCTTGACCAATCAGAATTGTTACCTATCCCTTCAGAGAGTTAATCAGGAAGAAGGAACGTTTTGGTCCTATCGTGGGGATGCTAAAAGTGGGATTTGGTGTAGCCACTCTGACTGGGCTGCGGGTGTTACGCAAATTTCCTCATTAAATTCAGTTCCTGATGACTTAATGCCAGCGATGATTGCAAGCCTTTTTTCTATAGTGAGTGTTCCATTTGTCAGAGACATTAATACTCAAGGAGAGGCTGCTAGCTTACCGAGTGACATATATCCGGTTGTTCAATGTAATGGTTATCAATTTGTTCTTGTGGGCTTTTCACCTACGTGGATAAAACGCCTGACAGTCAGTTGGACTACCTATTCTGCTCCCCCTATTAAAGTCAAGGTCCCATTAATATCTGGTTATATGGTTGATCCTAAGCCAGTATTGGAAGGTGAGGGGGTATGGTTGAGAGATGGTCACAGCCCTGATTCAGGTACCGCTATTTTGTGGTGGGGAAAGCCCATCGCGAGCATTCAATATCATGAAGAAAAGACTTGGTTTGTGAATAAATTATATGCTCCATATTCTTTAACAGATCAAGTCAGCTACGTTCAGATTGCGACTCTTGATATGAACTTACAAGATATATTGTTACTTGAAAACACCCAGGTTTTTGAAGCAGATTTAATTTGTGAGGTAGAGAGTAAACTTATTTCCAATGGTCAATGTGTTGCCAGAGGAGAGTTACTAGTTAGTCAAGATGGAGTTGTATTTTATACTAATCAAAAACTTGAGAATGAAGCTTAGTACCTACTAGTGTTTGGCTTATATAATAGTAATATTTCATACAGTAAGTTTATGCGATATAAGCGGAAAGGGGTACTTTCCGCTTCATTGTTTAATTCGGTAGTGCGTCACAATAAAATGGGCCACTGAACTCCAATAATGCTTGGTCCATAGAAATTGATTCTTCTAATTGACCAAATTCGTAAAGAGAGAATTGTACATTTGCCTTCATTGACTTCATGTATTTTTGTTCCCCACCAAAGATGATGACTGAAGGAAACTCCAAAGGGTAAAAGCTCTCAAACGGCGATGTTACTTCCATAATCATTCGATATCGTATTTTATTCATCTCGAGTTTGAAATAGCCTGAACAAGAGTCATACTCTCGCTTTACCGATAGGTTGCCTATGGCAGGATAAAAGATAAGATCATATTTATCAGATATGTATCTACCGGCCCAAAGTTCAATGTTCGATGTACCGACCTTAGCACCTGTAAACATATAGTAGAGTTCATCAGAGAGTCCCATACTGTATATCATGCCTGCACTGGATTCTTTGTCATACCAGCCCTTATCAACTTGTGCGTAACCTGAACCAAATAGTGAACGTATGCCATCAGAGAAAGTGTATTGAATCGGCGTTCCAACAGTGTAAAGGAACCATTTTCCTCCAACCCCAGGGATTTCTGGTATTATACCAAACGGTGTTTGCCCGGGGTTTGCACCTCGCCAGTAGTAAGCATGTTCACCATCCCATCTCATGGTAAAGTTAAAGTCATTGTAAGTAACTTGTAACTGATCTTGATTAGCCACCACTACTCCGGGAATCTCATAGTGAAATTTCTTAACATCATCAAACCCTTTCAAGATGAGTTCATCTCGAAAAATATCGTATTTGACGGTTTTTCCATTAAGTGGTGTGAAAGCCAGATGAACATAAGCTTTAGGTGTTGAAATAGTAAAATCAGGGGCAATATAAGTTTGTAAGCTTATTTTAAAATAGCCCACATCTGGTACTGCTACATTATAGAACCATTGCTCTGCCCATGTTTTATCAGAGCTTGGCACATGAGGTTTAAGATCATCTAATGTTGTTGCATTAAGTGCTGAGCAAAATAAAGTACATAGGAGAGCAATGATCGACGGTATCATTTTGAAGGTCATAGTCAAACGTTCCGTGTAGTTCAATTAGGTTTTATAGGCTGATGTTCGGCCGTAATGAAATACGGCCGAACGTCCTGGTTATTTGCGGCATATGCGAGCTTGGGAGAAGTAAAGTCCTTCCTTACACTGCGTACCAGACTGACAGTGTTCATCCGTTTGGCAATAACACTCGCCTCGAACATTACACCCTGGAGTTAAATAGTCTTCCATTGGTATATCCCCACTGACTCTTTCCCAGAAAGGATTGGAGAACACATTATGAGGATCCAATTCAGCTTTGGCCTGTAAAAATTCGGGCCACATTGGGAATCGAGAAGGCATATCCTCGAATATTGCAACTGAGTTTTTCCCCCAATGAGGACGGGCGTTATATTTTCGTAACGACATCTGCTCGATTTCAAGATTGACGAAGTAATTTTTGGGTTCTTTTTTACCTTCTTGTCTCAGTGTATATTCAATCCCGACAAACGCGCTTTCGCGCCCGGAACTCATTCCTAGATAACTGTTCGATGCTTTACCGAAACGAAAATATATACCATTTAGGGGAAAACAAGTCCTAGGGTGTTCTGCAACAATCTTCCTTACATCACTTATCCAATCTGGTAATCGTTCAATATCAATGGCTACTTCTTGAAGGGCAATAGGGAGTCTATCCCAGATACACTTATCAGGATCTTTACATTTGAAATATTGCATTTGATCGGAATAACCTACAGGATTGTCAACTTTTTTACCGGTAACACTATCCCGGAAATAGGATTTTGCTCTGGCATTATAGCGGGCTGTTGCAGCAAGACATTGTAAGCCTGCTCCTGGGAATTCGTGCGCAGCATTAAACAATAAGCCAAAGAAAAACTCTTCTGCGTCCGAAACATCGGCTTGAGCATTGTATGCTTGCCCTTGAGTTTCGAGTGGTACGGGGTTGTATAGCGTAGTGGTATATCTGCCAAGGCCTGGGAACCAAGCAATGTTAGCGGAATAATTATTTCGAGCGATATCTAGTACTTTATCTTCTAGCCCACTATCGTCACGGTATCCTGTTACTTCCGCTTTAACTTTGAATGCATCTTCTATCGCGAGAGTAACTTCAACAACCACTCCTAGTACACCTAAATTGACTCTCGCAGCATCAAGTAAGTCGCCACTCAATATACGGACATTACCTTCACCGTCGACAATTTTAAGTTGTGTTACGTAGTCCGCAAGCATGTTACTTGGTTTTTCTAAAGTAGAGCCATGAGTACCACTACCAAGCATTCCACCTATGGTGAAAATAGCCAGTTCCGTGACCATGTTAATGGCATAACCTTGTTCACGAAGAAAATAGCTCAAATCATTAAACCTCATTCCAGCTTCAACAGTAATACGGTGATTATTTGAATCGAAATGAACAATTTTATCCATATTTTTAAGGGTTAATTGTACCTGTCCATCACCCGCACAAGCTGCATCAATTTGACTGGCAAACTTACGATTTCCTGTCATTACTTTCTTTCCACGCATTAGTGCATCTTTAACAACCTCTTGGACACCTTCAATTGAATGAGGGTCATAGATAACCTCTGGATAGCAGGTATAGGTTCCTTGGTAATTGGAAATATTATTTTCAGGCTCTTCGCTTTGTAGAGCATATGCTGTTCCAAAAGCGGTTAATATTAACGCAGTACTTAACGCTAAACTTCTAATTTTCATCAAATATTCCTTTTTAAGGCTTAGTTCCATTAGGCATTTACAACATCAAACTTAACGCTATATAATCAGCCAAATCTGGGTAGAATCTGCTGCTCAATCACTTGACGAACAGCGCGACGATGCTTGGGAGCTCGACTAGTAAAAAATTCTGCGATATCAGCTTTATAAGTATTAAAAGGCCTTGGGCCAATACTTGGGACCCAAAGTGCATGATTAGTGGTAGCAAAGTTCAACTCAGGGTGACCTAATATAGCTAAAGGTCCTTGGGCGAGGTTTTGAGCATCAAACAGCCATATCTCCTTACCATTACCTGAACTATTGCTTGGGTTTTTACGCACCACAGCGGTAAAAACATAACCTTGATCTTGTCCAATGCTATTAGGTTTAGCTATAAATTGTGGAGTTCTCATCACACAGTCAGTAGGAAACTGATAGGCATCGGTTACAGACATCTGACGACAATCCATATGTATTAATGCTGAGGGCTGATCTTGTTGTGGTAATGAGTTGTTGGTGAAAAGGCGGTTGGGGTAATCCTCATAAGCGTCTGCAACACGTTCTATGACATGACCCTTTCGGTAGCCGACCGCAGCCCAATAAATATGGTCAAATTGCTCTGGAAACTGAAAATGTCCTCGATAGGCAGGATCATTCATATCCCAAAATAGTTGGTCATCTCTAATGAGCCTGAAATCACCCTTGATTTCGTTTACAGAGTTGCTGCTGACCTGAATCCTAGCACGAACCAGTCCTCCAACATCGACAGGAGCAGCTGGATAACCTGCTAGGTTATTGGACACTCTTCCGCCGAACAATAATTTATCCCTAATATATTGGGGTTCGGATTTATCCATTGCTCCTAGGTATTGGCCATAAATGGTTATTTCATTTTCATGATCATCGTAGTTACACATTACATCTGAGGTATCAAAATCTAGCTCTATATAATCAGCCGTGACAATGTCACGGCTTTCTAGCAAGTCTTTTTTACGGATTACCCAAACAGGCGTTCGATGCTGCTGAGCATAGACAGAGCGAATACCAATCATTCTCATTGGTTCAACTTGAGCAGCGGTTTCGAAAATAAGCACGTGATTACGTGTCACTCCTAACGAGTGTGCAGTTGCTGCAATAAATGCTGGGTTACCATCACGGCCGACAACGCTCCAGGCTCTTAGCTGGCTTTGTTTATCCCACTTTAATAGGCGGATAAAGCCATCTTTAGTACCAGTATTTGAGACATTTCCTCCGTAATTGATGGTAAAGCATTCATCTGAATCGAGATCAAAGTAGGGGTGTCCTGTCGTGCGCACTTGTGGGAATAGCCATTTATCAGGTGTTAAAGCATCCATCCATGGAGGTAAGCTACTTTGCCACTCATCGTAATGACCAATTGGTGTAATAAGATCTAAAGTCATGGCATCAAACTCATAAGGAACACCTCCCTCATAACTGAGCGCAAATCTGTTATCACCGAGATAATTAGGCGCAGTATTGCAGTAATTTACAAACCCCATGGTAGGGCTATGATAAGCCATACCTCCGAGGAGGTTGAACTTATCGGGCCAGTAATCAATATGCTTTTGCATGATTGCTGAAGGGGTATCAATCATCTTGCGAATAAACGACGATTTCTCTGGTGAAAAATCAATTCGACTTAACGCCCCTCTGCCGCTTGGACTAAGGTGATCTTGTTCAAGAGGGATACCTTCAGCAAAAAATACATGGCCTGTGATGTCATCAGGTAGTTGCCCATAGAGTAAGTGCAGATCACCGCTAGAAGGGCTGACGTCAGCGTGCATAATAGATTCTGGAAAAAGATAACTTACAGACCCTGTAGAAGCAAATAATTGACCGGGTACAAATGCAGCTCCAGCCAAGCTTTTCAAAAATGTACGTCTTTGCATATTGTGAAATTACATGTTTTAGAGTGAATACATTTGACAGTAGGAGAAATTTTTCAACCTTATTGGAAAAAGTAGGGAACTATGAATTATGGCAGATAAGTACTGAAATATTACCTTTAATTACACAGGTTTAAGTCAATAAAAAGATGCATTTATGAGGTGTTTTGGGCTGTATTTGATGTCACCTAGTAACTAAGGAATCAATGCATATATGTAGAAGATTCGCTATCTATTCTATCCTTGCCTATCTTTATTGAGTGTTTGGTTATTATTGAGTGTGAATAAAACCCACTCAATATTAGGGTCTAAGAATACGTTCCAAGCGCTTCGTTTTAAGGATAAAAGCACTTGGACAAGGTAAGTTACTTATGTTTATCAAAAACCTTTCAATTGGTAAGAAAATCGCATTTTCGTTTGGGATTATTGCTGCTATGAATCTGGGTTTTGGTCTCATGATTTTGAGTGAGCTCAGAAACAATAAAGCTGAACTTCTTAACTTTACTGATGACACACTTCCTGCAGTTGAACAAGTTGATTTCGTTCGAGACAAAATGTCTCTTTGGCGTCGAGCCCAGTTTGCGGTTTTCGCAATGAGTGATCAAAAAAAGATTCAATCGACTATTACTTCCAATGAAAAAATTAGAGATCAAATCAATGCAGAACTAGCTTCGTATGGCAAAACAGTTTGGCCCGGAGAAGAAGAGCAGACATACAACCGTTTGCAAAAGAAATGGCAGGGTTACCTTAAAACTATGGATGCATTTGATCAGGCTATGAAAGTTATGGATAAAGATACGGCCTATCCAATAATAGCAAACTCGCTCAGCGACTTTGAGTCAGTAGAGGCGGATATCAATATCCTGGTGGGGATCCTTAAAGGTGCAATGAATAGTAATCGTGAACACATTTTATCATCGCTTGACAATCTAAGTAATTTAGCGATGGTCATTAATGCTCTCATTGTTGTTGTGATGGTTATTATTACGATGTTTCTTACTAAGATTATTTGTAATCCTCTTGCCGCCGTTGTTAAACAAGCCAATGCGATCGCCGAGGGTGATTTATCAAAAACGCTTGATAGTTCAAAAATCGGTAATGATGAACTTGGTGATCTTGCAGATGCCTCATTCAGGATGCAGAAAAACTTAAGAGAGCTTATTAATCAGAGTGTTACGGTCGTTCAAGAATTGGGTAGTGCTGTTGATGAAATGACTCAGACATCTAACAAGTCAGCGAAAGAAATGCAGGAACAACAATCTCAGGTAACTCATGTAGCCAGTGCAATGAGTCAGATGAAGTCATCTGTAGCAGATGTGGCGCAAACAACAGAGGTGTCTGCTGGACAAGCTAATGAAGCCAACGGAAAAGTTCAAGAAGGGGCTCAAAACACGAAAATCATGGTTCAGTCTATAGAAAATGTCGCAAAGATAATTGGTGAAGCAGGGAGTAACGTTGCTGACCTCGAGCAACAATCCAATCAAGTAAATACAATAGTAGACGTTATCCGTGATATTGCTGATCAAACCAACTTACTTGCATTAAATGCTGCAATAGAAGCTGCACGAGCTGGAGAATCAGGTCGCGGATTTGCTGTTGTAGCAGATGAAGTAAGAACATTAGCTGGACGCACCCAAGACTCAACTAGTGAAATTACTAACATTATTGACAAGCTGCAAGCGATAGCAAGTCAGGCAAAAGAAACCACTGACCGTTCTCGTAAACAGATTGAAACATGTGTAGAGCAAGGCAATCAATCTCAAGAATTAATGACCGCAATAAATGAATTCATTTCAGGAATTGCAGATATGGGTACTCAGATTGCTAGTGCATGTAATCAACAAGATAGCGTGGCAGAGGAACTTAGTTCAAATATTGAAAGTATACATTTGTCTGCGCAATCTGTGTCTTCTGGCTCGGAGAATACGGCAAAAGGGTGTGTTGAACTCAGTAGATTGTCATCTTCACTTCAGCAGGCGATGGGCAAATTTAAACTGGATTGAGTAGGGGATAATATGATGTTTAAAGCTACATTGGTATCACTTGCTGTAGCGGCAGTACTTTTTCCATTAGCCGGTCATTCTGCAAGAGTCGCGTTACCTGATTCACCTCCTAGTATGGATCAAGTTCGCCAGTCCAACGCATGGCTTGAAATCAGTCTAGGTCAATTTAAGCAAAATATGGCGCAATTTCGTTCTCATTTAAATGCAAACACTAAATTATGTGTAGTGATGAAGGCTGATGCCTATGGAAATGGAATCCGAGGTCTAATGCCTACCATTTTAGAATTAAATGTTCCTTGCATCGCAATTGCTAGTAACGCCGAAGCGAAAGCTGTCCGAGACGGCGGATTCAGAGGACAATTGGTTCGTGTTCGTTCTGCAGACATTGATGAAATTAAACAAGCGCTAGATTTTAATGTTGAAGAGCTTATTGGCAGTGTGCACCAAGCGAATCAAATTAAGGATCTCAATCTAGAAAAACGAGTGAATGTTCATTTGGCACTAAATGATGGAGGTATGTCTAGAAATGGTGTTGATATGACGACAAACACTGGCAAACAAGAAGCACTTGAGCTCGCTAATAATAGCAGTGTTAATGTTGTGGGAATAATGACGCATTTTCCTAATTATGATGCAGAAGAAGTGAGAAGCAAACTTGCTGAATTTAAACAAAACTCATCTTGGCTGATTGAAAACTCAACCTTGAATCGAGATGATATTTTGCTACATGTCTCCAACTCATATACAGCGCTCAATGTCCCGGAGGCTCAATTAGATATGGTGAGGCCTGGTGGTGTTCTTTACGGAGATCTACCAACAAACCCTGAATATCCGTCTATCGTCAGTTTTAAAACTCGAGTAGCATCACTACATAACGTACCAGCCAATTCAACAGTTGGTTACGATAGTAGTTTTGTCACTCAACGTAACAGTGTATTGGCCAACTTACCGGTTGGGTATTCAGATGGTTATCCTAGAAAAATGGGCAATAGTGCTAATGTCATCGTTAACGGTCAGCGAGCGCCTGTAGTTGGAAAAACGTCAATGAATACCTCGATGGTAGATGTTACAGATATCAAAGGTGTATCCCCAGGGCAAGAAGTTACGCTTTTTGGTGAGCAAGCAAGAGAACAAATAAGCATTAGTGAAATGGAAAATAATGCAGATCTTATATTTCCTGAACTCTACACTGTTTGGGGTGCAGCAAACCCTAGAGTTTATATTCCTTAACAAGCAATAATTCAATGTGAGTAACCAAGGTTTACACCATATGAAATTTTTAACTAATATCTAAGTGATGCATCGCTAGATGAACTACTTAGATATTAGGTATTACTGTTTGGGGTGCAGCAAACCCTAGAGTTTATATTCCTTAACAAGCAATAATTCAATGTGAGTAACCAAGGTTTACACCATATGAAATTTTTAACTAATATCTAAGTGATGCATCGCTAGATGAACTACTTAGATATTAGGTATTTTATGGTAAATAAACTTATGTTCAATACCAGTTTAAATACCAAGTTGTAAAATCATAATAGACCAAGAGTGTAGCAGCACTCTTAAGCATCAAACACATTATTTAACATAACATACATAATGCGCACCAAGGTGTGTGGGTGCAATTTAGGATAGATGCATCCTTGCAATATGCCGATGTCGTAAATCCATTTTGGGCAAAGATATTAGAAAAATCCCCAGAAATAATTAAAAAGATAATACAAAAATATTTAATCAATCAATTAACGGTAAAGGCTTAGTGCGGCATTGCTATGATTATTACCACCATGGTCATGTTGTTCTCAACCTTGTTATCCATTAGCTAAACCTTGTCAGACTGCCTAGAGATTTGACTTTGAAGTAACTCCATTCTCATACGAATGAAATCTAAAGCATCAGGATCAATATCTTTTCCATTGATCCAACCCTGCATGATGATAACGAATTGCTCAAGCTCTTGGTTAAGAAACTGGTCATCTAGTTGATTGATATTCATAGCTTTCCTTATAGGTCATCGAGTTTGGTTAAAATTTCTGGTTAGCGGAACATCGATTGCAACTAGTTCATTATCTATCGTACAGTTGACGCCCAATGACCCCATTGAGCCCGTTTCTAACAAACTGTTACTGACTAGACGATTTTCAACTAAAATTTGAAAATGATACAAAAGCTCTTCTGTTAAATGCTTTTCTCCTAAAGATTCCTTTATCTGAGAAATATTGATGTGAGCAATTTTTGATTCACGGAAAGCCTTCAAAATTCTAGCCAAATACACAGTATCGATTACCACTTTTTCTTACTCCTAGAAAATCCTTGAATATTGTATTCATACAACAAATTGAGATATGAGTCTACACTCATAATCGAGGAGCCCCGTTTCGTGGGGATACGTGAAATACTGCTGCACTCTATATGTGTCACAATTGGATCATAACAATAAGCATCATATTTGATATGTATTTGCGTTTTATGTAAACATCCCTACTAGCTTTTATTACTGGGGAAACATAGTGACGAAATATGTAACATTACTGTCTTTAGCATCTTGTTTGGTTTCTGCTGATATGATTGAACCTGACGATACTAACAACTGGACAATTAAAGGCCTCTCACATTACATAAGGTCAAAGGAAAGCAGCTATATATCAGCAAATTTGATATCCAGCGGTAAGACTCCTACTGTTATAGCATTGGTTGACTCAGATCGTTTCTGCCCTAGCCGCCCTAAATCAAAGAAAATCAAAGTGGCCTATCAGTGGGTAAACTATGTTACCTACTGCTCATCAGGTGCTTTGGTTTGGATCCCCCGCTCTAAGCAAGGTAAAGAATTTGTAAAGCAACGTTTTTCTGGCAACTCAGAAGTCAACGTTACTTACAATAATGATACCTTTACCTTCTCAACTAAAAAGTTTACCTCTGTAAGGCAAAGCTGGGAGCGCTCTTTGAAAACACTAGGTACATCACTATAGGAGTCTCCTATGTCAATCTATTGTGTTAGTAATTGGTTTAGCTACGCATTAGTTGAGGTCTCCTCTCCTATTGCTGCTATAATAGTCAGATATATCTTCCATGTTCTAGTCCACTCTTTGAGTAGTCTAGGCGGTTGGCAAACCGCTCAAAATAACACTGACTGACCCATAATACACAATAAGGTATGGGCCAGTTAATACAAGTATCCATTTCAAAGGGAATATCAGTCTTGTGGGTTGTCTAATAAGAAAACTCCTACCGATGATGAATAACTATCATCAAAGTGCCACTGAGTATCTAATTGACCTAATATTCCGTCTAAGTAATAAGTGTTATTGCCATAAAACTCACTCAGACAAACTTCATCAAAAACAAAGTCATCCGGCTTGTAACACGATGACCTAGACTTTGTCAGTTTTACACCTGAGGCAAATCCAGAGCTATTATAATTAGGCGCAAAACTTCCGTATTCACCCTGATTAAACTTAACCACATTAAAGCGAATTTGATACGATTGATTTAAAAAAATTGTATTACAATTGATACTGTGTGAGCCTAAATAGCTGCTATCAAGCATTTCAATTACTTCAAATCGAACTGCTTTTTCAAGTAGGTTGCCAGAAAATTGATGATTTCCCACAGTGCAGTGTACCTGCATTGTTTTGTCTAGATCTCCGTTGATTGTTGGGTAGATAAAATCAATGCTAGTACCTGAATGAGCTACGATTGAAATGGTTAAAAATGGTAAAGCCATTAACGTCGAAATATTCATTTTTATTCTCATATATGTTATCAATAGACGAGTGCTTATATGCGCTTTATCTTATATCATTAATTGATCGCTTTTGTCTCGCAAGTAATATGACAATAATTTTGATGAAGTTGCATGAATTAAAATCTGATTTTTAATTAAGGAAAAATAGAATAACGAGGCCCCCTACTCTAATTACATCTTTATTCTTTTCTATTAAACATAAGATTGAGACAATGTCTTCTCTATTAGCCCTTAGATAGATAAGTCCTTAAGCCAGTACTTTAAGGTTTGCTGGAGTGTTGCTAATTGTTGAACAATTGAATTAACTTCGTCTAGTTCTTTATCTGTTAGAACTCTAGAGATAGTATCTACTAAAATACTATTTAAGAATTCAGGTGATACCTGTGTCCCAATATCAAAGTCAAGTATTCCGTCAGACTGCATACTTTCCAATTTTTTAGATAAATTTTTAAGGCATTTAGCCAGAGCGAGCGCGATAGAATCATTTGGAATATTACTAAGTATAGTCAGTATAACCTGCGTTTTAAGCTTAGCTAGAAGCATAAGTAAAATAAGCAAATTAGCATTTTTTTCCAGTCCGTTTATAAAAGCAATAATTATATCGATTTGTTCAAGATCGTTTTCAACTTGTTGAATTATTGAAATATTCGATTTGTTGTTTACTGACTCCAAATCATTGGATATCGAGTTAGTCCAAGTAGTTGGTATTGTGGAAATGCTATTGGCCATAGGTCTTTGGTTATTAACAATGTGGTGATGTGGCCATGATAAAGATGCGAGGCAAATTTTCAAGTAGATCGGATGCGAGGTCTTGTTTAATCAAGAAAATTCACAATTTACTTCCTTGAAGGGAAGAATGAAAAGACCGCTTCTTTGACGATCTTTTTCATACTATAACGTTACTTATTTAACAGATTGGCTCGCTAAACTGTTTAATACACCACTTATCTTAGTGAGTATTTTATCGCAGCCTTCAATATTATGACGTTTTTTTAGGTACATAGGATTGTTGTATGCAATCCAAGTCTTTCCTTTATCATCCTCATAAATGAGTGCTTTTTGTGGAAGATCGATAGCTGTCTCTTGAGCACATTGCATAAGTTTGGTGCCAACTTTCGGGTTGCCAAAAATTACTACTTCTGTTGGCCTAAGTGACATATCTACTTTCTCAGCATTGTCTTGATGGTTGACACGAGCAAAAACGTTAAACCCATTTTCTTGGATATTAGCAACGAATTGATTGGTAGTTTGAGCCACTGAATGTGGGCTAGATAGTCTAATAACACTAGCTTCAGCCCAAGTGTAAAAGGAGAGCATTGAAACACTTAATATGGCAGTTGCAGTTTTGAACATACATTGTCTCACTTAATGTTTTGGTTATGATTCATTATCTTCGCTTTGATTAGAAACGAAAGCAATACTTGGCTTTTTACTTCTTTAATAAGGTAACGTTTTTTTCAGCTGATTCTATCCCATGGCCCAGCCGTGAAAGATGATGTGTTATTTTTAATGATATCGATTCCATAGCCAATACTGGGTTGAGAAAAAGAATTAGAGCTCGACAGTATTGCAGCAATCGATAGTATTTTTAATGTTTTCATAGGGATAGAACCTTAATTAATGGTTTGAATAAGAAAGATACTAATAACATTAATCTCAAATACTCAAAATATGTATCATCATCGATCTGAAGAAAAATCACTGAATAGACAGTAAAATCCTACTGGCTTGACTGTAAAATACTGATTTAAAGACGTTATTTCATTTGTACAATTTACAATTGATAATCAAAAACTAAAACACCAACATAATCACTGCCATCTGCGTTCTTTCTGACTTTCAACAAAGGCCCGACAAAGTCTTTAAAGTTTTGATGGTTACTATCAAAGTAATCAGAGTCAGAAATCGCGGGTGTACCTACGTAATAATTAAGATCCCCTTTGGATGTGAAGCTTACGATAAATGCAAGATCATAACCCTTTCCCTGCCCTTCTTTGCTAATGTTTTCAGCGCCGACTTCTATGTTTTCTATATAGGACTTGCCATTTCTTTTTGAATTTTTTAAGGCTAGGAACCTAGTAACAATCTCCTTTTTCTGACCTTGTGTTATGCCATCTTTTAAGTCAAAAAGAACAATATGTCTTGTTGTGCCATTTTCAAAATCAGGCTGAGTTTTTTGTTCATAGTTTTCTTTTGAGATGGTTTTAGCACTACTGGCATATTCATTTTGGTTATCGTTCATATGAGCTAAACTTGAAAAAGAAATCGAGCCTATAATGCCCATAGTTAAAGCGGTTTTCATTAGTTTTTCCTCAACTTATTACAACATGAAATGATAAGACCTGATGTTTTTGTTATTAATTTCATACAAGAACAAAAATTTTTATAGGTTGAATGTAAGGAGGCAGTCCTTACCTCAATTAACAACATAAACCACATTAAAAATAAGAGTTAATTTGAGCGATACTTTATAAATAAAAATCCGCTTATAAATGCGTTGGTAGCGACAAATGAAAGTGTTTAAATGATGTCATTTATTGGGTCTCAGTATTTCTAGGAAATAGTAATTATGTTATTACTTTTTTGTATCACTATTCTATTCGCCATAATATTTATCGTATCCTTATTGACGCGCTCAACAAAAACACCAGAAGGCACCGACACATCAAGTAAAAAAAATACTTTTCAGTATGACTCGCATCTATTGTTTTCATGCCCTGAAGAGCTGGAATTTTATCGTACATTATCAATAGCTGTAAAAAGTAGAGAAATAATTTTTGCCAAAGTCAGAGCTGCTGATTTGATGAGGCCCAAAAAAGGATTTTATAGCAGTGGTGAATGGCAGAGAGCTTATAATAAACTGTCACGAAAGAATGTAGACTTTGTTCTTTGTAATCCAATGACACTTGAAGTAAATACTATTATTGAATTAATCAATGACACACAAGAAAAAGATCTGAAAACTGAAAACTATGTCGAAAAAGCAGCTAAAACGGCTGGTTTGAACATAATTCGTTTTTCAACTGCAAAATCTTATAATTATGATGAAATAGAGCGGCAATTATATGGTGATCAAGTAGAGCTTAAAACCCTTTGTACAACACAGTAGGAGTTATGCTACTCGGATACTTATAAGTTAATTTTTGGTGCAATTTTTATAGTTTTCTTGGTTACAATACGTCATTGGTATATATTGAATCTCTTCAACAGATTGCTTGTTTACCAACTTATAAAGAGTAAATATTGCTTGCTTACCCATTTCATAGGGGTTTTGTCCTACATTGGCATTAGCAAGCCCATCTTTTAAGTACACTAATTGTTCATCTGCTGTATCCGCGGTTATGATAATGATTTCTTTGTCTTTTATTGCTTGTGCATATGGTTCAGTTACATTTCGGTATTCAGACAAGAACTGGCTCCACCCACCAACAGCAATTACTGCATGTATGTTTCTATTTTTATGCGAGTTAAGAACATTTTGAAGATCTGTTAGTGCTTGCTCAAAAGAGCCAAAGTTATATAGTGGTTTCCCCGATTCTGTCCAACCATTTTCTCCCATCAAGCGTTTTCCTGGTGAAGTATCGTAGTCTATCCCTGACAATGCAGACCGTATACCCATTACTCTTAGATTGAGGTTTGGAGAGTCTGAACGTCCGCTTTGAATGATAATAGTGCCACCATTTGGTCTTTGATTTTTTAAAGCTTCTCCAAGAGATTTGCCTAGTTCAAAATCATTAGTACCAATATAAGCAGATCTCAAATTAGGGTTTCTTAGTATGGTTGCTGAAGGAAAGTCAGAGTCATAAGTTACTATAGGAATACCAGCAGAAATTACCCTTTTTATACTGTTTTCTAAAATGAAATTTGATTGAGCTACGGCTATTGCTATTCCATCTACTCCTTCAGTTACAAGCTCGGCAATTATTTTATCTTGCTTACGAACATCGACTCCTTTAGGACCGCGAAAAATGCACTCAACATTACTTAGTTCTTTGGCAGCGGCTTCACACCCTTCCCTGCTGGCTTGAAAAAAAGGATTGTTCTCTTCTTTAGGCACGACTGCAAATCTGTATTGTTTTGCAACAGAAAAATCTATAGTAAAGAAAGATAAAATTAAAACGAAACTGGATTTTGCCCAAGACATAATTTGAGTCTCTTCGATTAGTTAGCTAGCAAGTTAGTCTTTAATTGAATAAACAATAGTCTATAAAACGTGTTTTTGGAACTAAGTGCAAACTCTACGTCAGGGCTATGTCATGAATGCAAATTTGCAAAATGATCACTTTTTGATATTCAATTATTTTGATAGAGTTCCATTACAGTTTAATCTTACTTTCTATATGGCTACGATTATCCATATCACTACCTAAAAAGGTTAACTCTAAATGGACACTAAAAACCTTCCAAGTAGTAAAACAATCGCTTGTGAAGATCACCTGATTATTTGGTTCTGGGAAACTTATATGCATAATAAGGGTTTAGAGCAAAGCACGATTCTAATTGAATTAATGAATCTTGGTGATTTATTGGTCAAAATTCGGCAAAGACAGCCGGGTTTTTTACTAAAAAGCTCTAGCTCTGCTCTCGTTTGTGAAGCGGTTAATCAGACATTAATTACTGGCGATGTTTTTTATCATAAAAATAAGCATTTTATTCATGAAATACAATTGCTTATAGATAGTAATGCAGTTTCTACCGCAATGAAGCGGTGTCTGTAATTATGAATATTACGGCTGCAACTACGTGTAATTATTCCGTTGTTATTTTGTCAATATTATTTAACGAACATGACTCTGTACCTGAAGGAGAAGTTACCACCATTTTTTGAAAACCAATAACTAGGTTATGCTGAACAGTTCCACTTTTATAGGTAATAATTTCTGCACTGTTTATACCCTGTGCTTTCACATTGCTTTTACCGTCTGAGGTTGTGCAAACCATTTTACAGCCTCCTATCTTACACGAAGCTTTACTAATGAATTCAATATTCGGATTTGTTGCTGATAGTGCGGTAGAGCTCATAAGAAGCATTAAAATTGTCATCGCTGGAATAGTGACTTGGTACATATACACCTTCCTTTATACATTCGGTATTATATTGTTGTGTGAAGTCTACTTTTTGAGTAAAAAAATAGCAACGGTGCTTTGAGAATGAATTGAGACTTTATCTAAAGTTTTAGTATTTCATATCTTGACTTTTAACAACTTCCTCCCTGGAAACCTTAATTTGCTGCCAAATGTTTTGAGCAATTTGTGGGTGATTTTCTAAGAACTTATGACTCAAAACTAAAAAATAGTCCTTCGTTTTTATGGCTGGCTGAACTTTTTTTATAGTCTGAATTGTGTGGCTAGACAAAAACTGTTGTGCAGTAGTATCTTGAACTGCTATGACAGGTAAACGTTTAAGTTCTAACATACTGAATAATTGCTCTGTGGTTTTAACTTCATGAACCTTTAGCTGCTTTTTTTGCAGATCTTTCACTATTGAATAACCAAGGTGAGCACCAATTTTGTAATCTGAATTAGCAAGCTTTTCGCCATTCCAGTCAACGGGTTGTTCATTTAATGCATAGAAGTAGTAGCCAATAGTAGCAATACGCATACTACCGTCAGGCTTACCTTCATTCATTGGGTATTTCGCATATTGTGCACGTTGTTGGTTATAAGAGAATATAAAACCACCGTCTACAGTACCAGCTGCTATCTCTTGTAAAACTCGTTTACCAGGTAAACGTAAATATTCAATATCCAATTTTAGTTCGACAGCAACATGATTGAGTATATCTATTGATAGACCGGGAGGACTGGCAATATCTGCACCACTACCCATTTGAAATGGGTAAGACTCAATGTCAGAATATGCTAATTTGATGGTTAGACACCATGCCTTAATGGGAACAATTAACATGAGAACAATGTATACACCGAACGTTAATCGTATCATATCAATTACCTCCTTTTCCTCTTTAAGAATAGGTAGATTTTGACTGACAGATCGAAATTTTCTGATCACAATTAATGAGAATAAAAAAACCGACTCTATTAGAGTCGGTCTGTTACCCGAAACAGCAAACGTAAGGCATTGGGACACATTCCCAAAGCGCGCTTAAGGTAACAAATTATATATTTTATTAAACCTATAATTTTCGCATATGTGACTTGTTGCAAAAAATGCATAATTTATGAGATCTAAAGTATGTGTATAAAACGAAAAAGATTATGTTATGAATGCTTTATGGGTTTTAATTAGTTTTTACGACTCTAAATTTATCAGAAATAATTTCTATTTCATAAAATTCAATTGCTTATGATTTTTTAAAACATCGTATTATTTTATTTTTTAATCTGTAAGTCTATTTATGTCGATACCCAATAATGTTGAGAGTACTTATAGCGATTCTCATGCCACAGTTAACTATTCTCGACGAGAATCTTAGGTTTCAGTTTTAGCAGGTGAAAAATATGATCTATATCAGTATTGTTAAAGATAGATTAACAAGTCATTGACAAGAGAGGTCGAGATGAAAGTACTTATTCAATATACTCAGACTGGCAAATATCGAGATCAGGCGTGGGAGGCTTATACATTAAGAGCAAAAGGTGACCTACACGCAGTTACGCCCTCTTATGCAGCCCAATTGATTAAACAAAATAAAGCTAACCTGTTTACCACAGAAGATTCTGATATTGTTATTGAATCTTAAACAACATTATTTAGCTCTTTGTGCCATCAGAGAGCTTTTTGACCTGTTTAACTAAAAATCGTTCATAGACCGAGATTTGGTTAATATAATTTCCTTTTACCTCTAGAGCGAAAGCTTTGATGTGGAAATACGTTGCGAATGCGTTGTTGCACTGGTTTTGGCATCTGCTTAGAGAATACAAGTTTTGCTCCGCTGCGTTGTTGGTAAACTTTGAATTGGCCATCAAATGGAGTTTGCTTGGCTATTTCAACTACGCTTTGACGGAAAGTTGCTGGTAAGTGCCCTTTTTGTTTAACGACCAGACCAGACTTAAACTTAATAAGTAACACAGGTCTATCAATAGCTACGAGCCAAAAGATAAGCATTGCTGCAACCAAAATAACATATAGCATATCGCCTCCTTAATCGAGTAGTTTGCTCAAATCCTCTTTTAAGCTGCTCACAGCTTTACTCGCTTTCTCACTTCGTGAAGCTTCTGAAAGTAAATATTCAATAGCGTCTGACAAAGTGCATCCTAGTTCATTAGAGCGAGTAGATAACTTCTCCCAAACGCGATAATCGAGATCTATTGATTTCTTCTTAGTGTGAATCTGCTCCGCGTTAAAATGGCGCTTGCGCTTTGCTCTAATTGCTTGTTTAAGCTTAGTATCAAGTTCTTGTGACATGTGCTGCTCTATCCAATCCTCTACTTTTGTAGGTTCAGATTCAAGCTTTTTTAGCTTTTTAATGGCACTCTGTGCTTCACTGGAATCTAGGTGACAAGTAATTGATTCACCATTTTTCCACTTACTTATCAAATAGCTCCATTTCCAGCCACATTCCAAATTCTCAAGTTGTTGGTATTTCATGATTAAATCAGTCTCACTTCAACTATGGTTACAGCGTAACTCAGCTTAATTAGAGTTTCAACATCAATTATAGAATTAATCTACTTGGATCATTCGAAAAATTTGTTATGTCATCCTTAAAGGATTTTTTATATAATCTAAAACCTTACCAAGCATATGAACACTATTGATGAAGCAAGAAAATTGGCGAGCACTCACCCCACAATATATCGAGTTTGACGACATAATATCAAAGTTTGAGAATTTATCCGAAGTCAGTTTTTTAGACATCCAGCCTCGCCTTAAACAAGCACTCTCTACATTAGTCGCTATTGAGGGCTTTGCTAAAATGCTTGTTGTTAATTCCCCTGATAATGCTTTCTATCGGTCAAGTATCCAGCATGCTTTATCAAGTTTGACCAACAAGCCGGTGATGGCGACTGAAAGTATCAATATGGGTGAGTTGTTAGGTTCTTATTCATGTAATAAAACTGGACAGATTACAGTACAGAAAACGGGCTTAGTCGAAAAAATAAATGACGGTTTTCTTATTGTCTCAGCAAATATGCTACTTGCCAATCCGAGCAGTTGGCCGATATTTAAGTCGATTTTTTTAGGCGAACCTGTCAGCCCTATATCTTCTACGCCCAAGTATCTCGCTAACCAAGTGCCGAGTTCTTCGTTTTCTGTAAAGCTAGTAGTAGTCGGAAACAGAGACCAAATTGCAGATTTGGAATATATGGACGGCGATCTCTACAGTGGTATTGCGAATTACACTGAGATCGAACACGATATGAATGTTACCAAGCATTCTGTTGAACACTACTTAGGTTTCTTATCGTCTTTGATAAAAACGTTTAACTTACCGTCTCTATCTTTTGATGCGGTACACAGGGTAATGGTTGCGGGTGCTCGTTATAGTGAAGATCAGCGTTATATGCCAATTGAACCACTATGGTATTTGTCTATTTTTCAGGAGGCAAGCTTATACACTGACGGTATTACTATCAATGAAAAGGCAATTGATCAAGCACTGGACGCTAAATACCAGCGTGAAGCTTATCTGCCAGAAAGAGCCCTCTCTGATATTTTGGATGGACAAGTCATTATCGAAACTCAAGGCGAGTGCATTGGGCAGGTTAATGGGTTGACCGTAATTGATGTATCTGGACACCCGCTATCTTATGGAGAACCCGCTCGTATATCGTGTGTTATTCATTTTGGTGATGGCGATATATCGGATGTAGAACGCAAAGCAGAACTTGGAGGAAATCTTCATGCTAAAGGCATGATGATAATGCAAGCGTTTGTTTCAAGTGCGTTAAAGTTAGATGAACCACTGCCTTATTCAGCTTCCGTAGTTTTTGAACAGTCATATTGCGAAGTGGATGGAGATAGTGCGACCCTCGCAGAGCTTTGTTCGTTTGTTAGTGCATTATCTGATTATCCTATAAATCAGCAGATCGCGGTGACCGGAGCTGTGGACCAATTCGGTCGTGTTCAGGCTGTAGGTGGTTTAAATGAAAAAATAGAAGGTTTTTATCGTGTTTGTAAACACCAAGGTTTAACTGGTCAACAAGGTGTTATTATTCCTAAAACAAATTTGAAGCACCTAGCATTAAATAAGGAAGTTGTCGCGAGTATTAAAAGTAATGAGTTTCATATCTGGTCTGTAGAGACAGTTGATGAGACTATACCCATTATAATGGGTAAACCATTTCGTGGTGATGATGAAACAAGTGTGATTCATAAGATAGCCCAACGGATAGAAAGTTATGAAAAACATGAACATCCACTGGGAATTGTGGAACGCATCAAAAACTGGTTCTTATAGTGCAAACAATGTTCACATTACAACTCATCGGAGTTGTTTAGCGTACACCTGTTCACTAACATGCAGCTATCAAAATTTGGAGTGATTGATGATGCAAAACAAACGTGATTCTTATAACCGTGATGATCTACTAGCCTCTAGTCAAGGTGAGCTATTTGGCCCGGGCTACCCACAGTTACCAGCACCAAATATGCTGATGATGGACCGCGTGACTAAGATGTCTGAAACCGAAGGCGATTTCGGTAAAGGCCTAATTCTGGCAGAGCTTGATATTACTCCAGACCTTTGGTTCTTTGACTGCCATTTTCCAGGTGACCCTGTAATGCCTGGATGTCTAGGTCTTGATGCGATGTGGCAGTTGGTTGGCTTCTTCCTCGGCTGGTTTGGCGGGAAAGGGAAAGGTCGCGCATTAGGTGTTGGCGAAGTGAAATTGAAAGGTCAAATTCTACCAACAGCGAAGAAAGTCACTTATGAAATACATATGAAAAGAGTTGTAAATCGTAAGTTAGTAATGGGCTTAGCTGACGGACGTGTGTTGGTTGATGGTAAAGAAATTTACGTTGCCAAGGATCTAAAAGTAGGATTATTCCAAGACACATCTTCTTTCTAGGTGAAGTGACTTTAGGACCCAATCACAATAATAAAAGCCCCAGGTTATGGGGCTTTTTGTCGTATGTGGATTGTGTATTTTTATTTGTAGAGACCAGAGTGTCTATCTTCTCTGGCATCGCGCCAACCACCAAGCCAATGAGATCGAGCATCCATTTGTTGGTAAGGACATGAGTCCGTTGAGCGGCCATTCAAGCCTGCTTTATACCCTTGGGATTGTGCTCTTTCCATGCGGTCACGCTTTTGTCTCTTCATAGTGTCGTCCTCATACATATCGTTTTTCTAACGTACTACTATTAACTTTTTGTGGAGCTTTTGTTACTCTCCACAATTAAGGATCGTCCAAAATTCCACCTTTCTCAAGGTGGAAAAAAACACAGATCCAAAAATTTGAACCTGTGCCTAAGATTGAAATTTATCCTATTTCCTGCGGAACCCTAATAACCCTATGAGTAGTAAAGCAAACCAGGTCAGAGAGCCACCTTTGCGCTCTACAGTGGTTGAACGAAAGCTTCGTGGTTGTATATCAGCGTTAGTTGCATCTTCAATTGGAATTAATTTTACAGCGACAATGGTTTCAACACCAATTGTCCCACCTTGGCAGTAAGAATCCATTTCTGTAGTGTCGTAACTACCAGCACACTTTTTGGCAGTAGCAGAAATAACACCAGCATCATTTACATCGGTGGCTTCGAGAATACGGTAAGTATTGTTGTTAGAAGAGACCAAACCATTATTGGTTAAATCATCGAGTATCCAAGCTTGGTTCGCGAAAATAGTTCTGCGAAATGTATCAGTTCCCGTAGCACTAAGTGGGTAGATAAACCCTCTCTTTTCCCTCTCTTTTCCATCTCTTTCATCATGCTTCTGGATGTCGACACTACCAACTACTTCATTAAAATTGTTGATTGAGCCTATTGTGCCTCCAGCATTTGAAAAGAATATACCACCACTGAAATAGTTAGCTGCTGGTGAAGATCTTATATCAGAAATGTAAAAAAGCCTATTTTGCGAAACTCGATTTTCAGGAGATTTACCTGAACGTTTGGCGCTTCCAACTGCCACAAAATTATCGTTGACAGCCTTAACCACCGAATTACTGTAAATATAGTCTGTCCCACTTGTTGCACCTGAAATAGGATTCGTATTGAAAGTCCACTTTGTAACATCTGTTAAGTCAGCACTCATATCACCGACAAAAACAGAAGCGTCCATCCTTTGATTAGAGTACGTATTATAACCGACACCAAAAAAGGTAGTTCCATCAATAACAAAATCTCTAATACTTGCTTGACCTAGTACATTTTTATCTTGGGTCACCCCTCCACTGCCATAGCCTATTTCTAAAATCTGTGGGCTGTTACCCCAAATGCTTGCTTTAGAGGAGGATCGAGTTCCGTTACTCTCTGTAGCCTGCTCTCTCGATACACTACCGACCGTAAAGGTACCATCAGATTTCCAAGCTTTGGTTTCGATAGCACCAGACGGTATATTTAAATCTGTGGTTCCTATAAAAGCAACGTTCCTCTTTCCTCCATCTCTTTTATTGCCTACAGACTCAGTCCCACTAAAACTGTTTATTACAGCGTTTTCACCACTGACTGAAGTAGAGCCTTCGACAAAGGCAATCGAGTTGGTATAAGTTCCGTCAAGTTCTTTTTGGTATCCTGCCCACCTATCTTCAGCCCAGGATTGGCAAGTCTTATATCCAAGCTCATTTAGACAATAGCTCTCAAATTCTGATTGACTGTCGGGATAGATAAAGGAATTATCCATTGCAAATGGTACTTCTTCTCTATAACTGATCCCTTCCTTCCAGTTACGCGTCTCTGCAGAAATTGGGAACCCGGAACTAGAGCAACCACTACCGAAACACCCAAGTGTCGCATTCGTACTTGTACCCTCTTGAACTGCAGTTCCGTAGTACTCCGTTGTATAGCCACCTAACCCATAGGTGTTATTTTGGGACTCATCAATCTCTATGATGGTATAAATAGCAGCATTAGCGGCAAAAGAGCCAAAAAGGCTTAAGGTAACAGATGACAGTTTAAAAATAGTCTTGCTCATGTGAATTAACTTTCCTGTTGCATTGCTTCGAGCGTCTCCCAACGCTCAAAAGCAATCTCAAGCTCCTGCTCTAAAGCAGCAAGCGTATCTAAAATTGGTTGTGTTTCTTCTATAGGCTTAGAGAAGAAATCTGGAGAATTCACCTTCTCTTGAGTTAACTCTATATCAACCTCTAGCTGTTCCAATTTTGCTGGTAACTCTTCAAGTTCGCGTTGAAGTTTATAAGATAACTTCTTCGTTTTGCTTGATATTGGTTTAGTTTTAAGAGGTTGTTCAATGCACTTTTCAGATTGAATTTGCCCTTTAGAGTTGCGAGCTTTTCGGCTTTGATCACGTTGTTGCTGCGCATCATGGTAACCACCGACAAACTCTTCAACCTCACCTTCACCTTCAAAAATCCAACTTGTCATTACTGTGTTATCAACAAACTGGCGATCGTGGCTAACTAAAAGCAAGGTGCCCTGATAATTGGCAAGTAAATCTTCCAAAAGTTCCAATGTTTCAATATCGAGATCGTTAGTCGGTTCATCTAATACTAGTAAGTTATTGGGTTTTAATAAGATACGAGCAAGTAATAGTCGATTTTTTTCTCCACCGGACAATGCTTTGACAGGTGTCCTTGCTCTTTGGGGAGCAAATAAAAAATCTTGAAGATAACTCAAAGCATGCCGCTGACGACCACCAACCATGACTTCTTGTTTACCATCAGCCAAGTTATCAATCACAGACTTTTCTGGATCTAATAGCTCTCTATACTGATCAAAGTAGGCAACTTCTAACTTGGTTCCACAATGTAGCCTACCAGAGTCAACTTGGAGATCGCCTAATAATAACTTAAGTAAAGTGCTTTTACCGCAGCCGTTTGGACCGATAAGAGCAATACGGTCACCACGCATTATATTGAATGAAAAATTGTTAACGATTTGTTTCCCATCGATGCTAAAGGAAATGTTTTCAGCCTCAAATACGATTTTACCTGAACGAGACCCATCATCTATTTGAATTTGAGCTTTTCCTAGAACTTCACGGCGATCTTTACGTTCTTCGCGCAATTTTTTGAGCGCTCGGACCCGGCCTTCGTTACGTGTTCGTCGTGCTTTGATACCTTGTCGTATCCATACTTCTTCTTGAGCTAGTTTTTTATCAAACTCAGTGTTCTGCATTTCTTCAACACGCAGCATTTCGTCTTTCTCAACAAGGTAATTTTCGTAATCCCCTGGGAATGAAACTAGCTTACCGCGATCTAGATCAACAATACGAGTCGCCATTGACTTAATAAATGCTCGATCATGGGAGATGAAAATTATCGACCCTCGAAAATCTTTTAAAAAATTCTCTAACCACTCAATCGTTGTTACATCAAGATGGTTTGTAGGCTCATCGAGTAGTAAGACATCAGGCTCTCGAACTAATGCTCTCGCTAATGCAGCCTTGCGCTGCCATCCTCCAGATAATTCGGTAAGCTTTGTATTGCCATCAAGTTTGAGTGCTGCTAGCACATTTTTGATTCGCTCCTCAAAACGCCAACCACCTGAATGTTCAAGTTGTTCTTGTATCTGTGTTAGTTTATTAATATTTTTATCTGTTGGTTCGACAGCGATCAAATCCAACAAATCTTGATAGATCTTTAATTGTTCACCAGCTTCAGCAAGGCCACCTGCGACATAATCAAATACAGTACCATCCTGATTTCGAGGTGGATCTTGTTCAAGGCGTGAAATGACCACGTCTTGTGTAACGTTAAGTCTGCCATCATCAAGAATAACTTCACTGGCTAAAATCTTCATTAATGTTGACTTTCCAGCACCATTTCTACCTACCAAGCAAACACGTTCGTTTTCTTGAAGGTTAAAGTCCGCATGATCAAGCAAAGGATGATCGCCATAAGCTAGCAGACCATTATTTATGGTAAGTAATGCCATTATTCTCTAACCACGTTTGTAATTGTTGTAAATCGAAAGGCCACTTAAGTTCACTATTATTGATGCTCAATACCGGGATTGTGACGCCGTAACGACTAAATAAATCATCATCGAGTGCAATGTCTACAGTATCCACCATATGGTCGATATTGAGCTGTTGACAAAGACTATTAGCCAATTCACAAAGGTGACATCCTTCAGTGCTGTATAGTGTGACCATCTTTAATTCCATTAATTGCTATGAGAAACAATCCAGCAATTGTGGATATGCTTGTTGCGAGAAAAATCGAGCGGCAGTGTTAGTGCAGAGATATTTTGTACGTCTAGATTTAGCTCTTTCATTGAATCCATGTCCATTTTAAATTGTCGCTTATTATTTGAAAAAACGATTTTTCCTTCAGGACGAATAAGTCTTTTGAGATTTTTCATCAAATGGATGTGGTCTCGCTGAACATCAAAAGTTTGTTGCATTCTTTTTGAATTGGAAAATGTGGGTGGATCAATAAATATCAAATCAAATTGGGAATTTGTTGTTTCCAACCATTGTAAACAGTCAGCTTGCTCAAATCTATGTTGACGCCCTATCTGGCCGTTGAGTTTCATATTCTCTTGAGCCCATTCTAGATAAGTGTTCGACATATCGATTGTCGTTGTTGACTTCGCTCCCCCACAAGCGGCGTGAACTGTTGCAGAACCAGTGTAAGCAAATAGGTTCAAAAAATCTTTACCTTGAGCCCATTGTCCAATTTTTTGACGTGTCAGCTTGTGGTCGAGAAATAAGCCAGTATCTAAGTAGTCATGCAAGTTAACAATAAGATCAACTCCATACTCAGACACAGTCATAATTTGTGATTGTTGCGATAATTTTTGATACTGTGAGCGCCCTTTTTGCTTCTCACGCACTTTTAAGACAACTTTATTTGCATCAGTTCCAGTAACTTGAATTGATGCACGGATAATATCGGTAAGACGAAGTTTTGCTTTTTCCTCAGGAATGTTTTTTGGTGCAGCGTATTCCTGTATAACTAGATGGTCTAAGTAAACATCAATGGCTACGTTATATTCTGGAAGATCCGCGTCATAGACTCGGTAACAATCTAATTGCTCTTTCTTTGCCCATTTTGCAATCTTGGCAATATTTTTTTTAAGGCGATTTGAGAAATCAGGGGCTATTGCAGGTTGTGTGACACTGTCACTGGTGGATGAGTTAACCTTACTGGAAATAGCATAATTTTTTTGGTGACAGGGTAATGAGCCATTATCGAGTTTGTATTGTTTGTCTGCCCTCATACGTAAGCAACTCAGTAACTCTTCGGAGCTTGAAAAAATTGAAGCCTTACAGCCTCTAAACTCTGACTTTAATTGAGCTCCGAATGCCGTATAAAGTGCGATCAAGCCAGGGTGTGTGCCGAGTCTTTCACCATAAGGAGGGTTTGATACAATAATACCTAAATTGAAATCGGATGGACGTTTTAATTCACTGGCATCTTTGAGCTCAAAAGTAATTAATGAATCGACTCCAGCTCTACGTGCATTGTCTTTTGCTGTTTGAACCATGCCCGCATCATTATCGAAACCATAAAACTTAGTGTCATTTTTTTTGACACCTTTTCTACCTTGAACTGATGCCTCTGTTTTAATTTCTGTCCAAGTCTGTGCTTCAAAGTCTTCTAAAACTTCAAAGCTAAATTTCTCACGCTTGATTCCTGGCGCGATATTCGAAGCGAGCATTGCAGCTTCAATAAGAAGTGTTCCTGAGCCACACATAGGATCTAAGAGAGGCTCCTGCATATCCCAACCAGAACGAAGAACTAGCGCTGCTGCAAGAGTTTCTCTCAATGGGGCTTTTCCTGATTCGAGTCGATAACCTCGCTGGTGAAGACCGCCACCTACCATATCTATACCCAGTAATGCTTTATCTTTATGGAGTCTTAAGTGAACTCGAAGATCTGGCTGATCTTTGCTGATCGATGGCCTTGGTAAACCTGTTTTATTAAAGCAATCCACTATTGCATCTTTTACCTTCATCGCGCCATATTGGCTATTGCGAATTTCTCGGTTAGTTCCCTTAAAGTCAACAATAAACTTGTTTGAACTATGAAATTGTTTAACCCAATTTACTGCCGAACTCGCAAGATATAAGTCCATATCATTATTACAAGTAAACTCCGACAGAATTCTAACAAATCGAGATGCTAAGCGGCTCCATAAGCAGCAGCGATAGACTTGTTCATTAGAAGCACTAAATTTTACTCCAGCTTGAACAGGCTTGGCGTTTTCTATCCCTAGTTTACTTAATTCTTCAACTAACAGGTTTTCTAGTCCGTTGGATGTAACCGCAAGATATTGATGCATAGTGTTCTTAAATAAATGGTAAAGACGGATGATTATACCTGCATCATCCACATTTGGTTAGCCTATTCCTTGCTATTCTTCTAATGAAAGCCCCTGAGTGGGCAAAAAACAACCATAATTTTGCTTAGGCAACCCCTATGACAATATCAGATAGTCTGGTGCTGTTTTATTTCAAAAAATATTGATTTTTTATCAAATAGTCAACCAAAACCTGAAGTGTCGTGGTAGTAAATACTTATTCACTACCATTTTGGTATATACCAGATGGCTTTATTCTGGTTATTTAGTTACAAAAATGAGCTAATAGAGGAATACTTGAGGTTTTTGGGCGATACGGCAAGCTATTTTTACCTTATTTATTGATAAAAATAGTGATTATTTTTTACTGATTTGTTAAGTAAGGGATCTTAAATTAAAGAAAATCGGCGCTTAAGCCGATGCAGAAGTGAAACCAAAAAAATGAAAAGAGTTAACTCACCAATGCTATTGAGTGTGATGGTTGGGTTAAAGTTTGGTTTACTATAGACATTCGGTCATGCATAACTTTAATTGCTTGACCGAATTGAAGAGACTTTTTGCCGTCTAGAACAAAAGGGGCTATATCCACCAATGCACACAAGCTGGCATTATCCCCTACTTCCAGCACGATAAAATAGCCTTCACTATGGTTGTTTAAAAGCTTTATAAAGTCGCCTTCTTCAGGCGATTGTTCACCGCAGGCTACAGGGTTAAAAAACCAACTTTTGGGCTGAACAGGCTTGTGAAAGCGTTTAGCCGATACGCAGTATAGTGCTAGCTCTGCTTGTCTGGGTTCTGAAAGATTAAGATGTGAGATCTGTTCTTTATATGTTTGGAAAGCAGAAGCATCATCGACTGAAAATTCATTTATACCAATTGCGCAATCTACAACCAATTTTTTTGACATGTTTGTCCTGAAAATGATGTCGTCACCAAGATCCAGCATCAAGTGCTGTTGTGTGTCATCGTAATACCAAGTCCACTTATCGCTCGGTTTAAGCATCATTTCAATCTCGTATAAAATTCAATTTAAGGTAAACAAAACTCTTACCCAAAAATACTGCTAGTCAAATTTTATGTACTATGTAATGAAAAAAAAGAGGAAATGAGTAATCATTTCCTCTTAAAAAATCCAAGTAAATACGTTTATTTCATAGTGACATTGTCACATATTTCAACTAAAGATTTTTGACGATATCTCGAACAAGTGTAGGGCCATGATATATAAATCCAGAATATACCTGGATCAGCTGAGCTCCTGCCATCATTTTCTCTTTAGCAGCGACAAAAGAGTCAATGCCACCTACTCCGATGACTGGAATTTTATCTTTTAGTTTGTGGTGTAAAAGGCGAACAACCTCTGTACTTCTAGACTGAACGGGTCGCCCACTTAAGCCCCCTGCCTCATCCGCATATTTCATTCCTTCAACAATACTACGATCAAGTGTGGTATTGGTTGCAATGACTCCATCCATTTTATTTTTTATTAATGAATCACAAACTTGGTTTATTTCATCATCGCTCAAATCAGGAGCAATTTTTAATGCGAGTGGGACATATTTTTGGTGTTTATCGGTTAGTTCTGTTTGTTTTTGTTTTAAATCTGATAGAAGCTCGTCTAATGCATTACCGTATTGGAGCGATCGTAATCCTGGAGTATTAGGAGAAGATATATTGACAGCAATATATCCAGCATGCTGATAGACCTTATCCATGCAAATTAGGTAGTCTTCTGCCCCCTTTTCAATCGGAGTATCTTTATTCTTACCTATATTAATCCCAAGAATACAGTTAAAGCTTGCCTTCTTTACATTTTCAACCAAGTTATCTACACCCTGGTTGTTAAAACCCATTCGATTAATGATCCCTTCTGCTTCTATTAGTCGAAATAGCCGCGGCTTTTCATTCCCTGGTTGAGGTTTAGGTGTCACTGTTCCAACTTCAACAAAACCAAAACCCATAGCATCAAAAGCTTCTATACACTCGCCATTTTTATCTAAACCGGCAGCAAGTCCGACAGGGTTGCGGAAAGTGATTCCCATACATTCTACTGGGCGGTTAGGAAGTTGTTGGCGGTACATAAGATCAAGAGGTGTACCTGTAAAACGTTTAAAGTTTTCAATTGCAAGATCATGTGCCTTTTCGGCATCAAGTTGAAAAAAGCCAGTTCTGGCTAGACGGTAAAGCATTGTGCCTCCGATAGAAAAAAGCCCCGTACGAACGGGGCTATATTATTTACTGTTTTACCGCATAATTCAATGAAAGATAAATACTACTCGTTAGCTGCACAATTTAAGTTGAGTAACATTAACTCACGTAATGCAACTGAGAACTTAGCAAATTCATGTACTGATCCAACTTTGAATTCGTTAAGAATGTTTTCCCATCTGTGTAATGATACTTCGTTACTAGAGATCCATTCATCAAGTGCTTTCATCACATTCAAATCCTCAGGAACGCAGTTACAACTTAGTACTTGGCCAGTAAGCTGACGTTGCTGCCAATCCAGATCTTCTCGAAATGCCGCACGAGCTAGTGCTTGCCAATTGTTATCTACCGCTTGAGCATTGATTTGGTTTAGGAACCAATGTAATGACAATCTATCACCCAAGTTAAAGTAAAGTTTGGCTACTTGTTCAACTGAAATGCCTTTCTCACGAGATACTGTTGAGATATCCAATACTGAATAAAGGCTGGATAGACGTGACACGTAAATGGCTGTTTCTGGAGTGACTCCTTGATCAATCCAAGACTGCGCCATCTGCTTATGTTCTTCAACTTCAGCAGGTACAAGTATACTATTCAGCTTAGCGTTGATATTCTCTACATCACCTTGATAAAGTTCAACAAGAGCTTTCACACACTGCCGACCTGTTCTATTACGCAACACCCAACGAGACAAACGTCGCATTGTTCTGCGTACATAAAACATCATGTCATACTGAGCATCCGTAGAAGCCTTATTATCAAGAGCACGTAGTGATGTTAGAACTTTGTCTAAACCAAAAATCTCGCGACAAGCTGCGTAAGCATTAGCAATATCGACTATGTGTGCGCCAGTTTCCTCTTGCATACGAGTTACATAGTTACAGCCCATTTCATTAACCATTTGATTTGCTAATGCAGTCGCTATAATTTCTGCACGCAATGGGTGACTATCCATTTGCTGGACATAGTCACATCGTAATTTAGTTGGGAAATAGTTAACTAATTGTTGAGCATGGTAGTCATCATTGGAAATATCATCATGAACTAGATCCTCTTTCAAAACCATCTTGCCATAGGCAACGAGGACAGCTAATTCAGGTCTGGTAAGGGCTTGGCCAAGTTTCTCTCGTTCTAATAAGGTCTCGTCGTCTGGGATATGCTCTAAAGCGCGATCAAGATGGCCTGCTTTTTCCATATCATGAATGAAACGAATTTGCTCTTTAACTAACCCCGTGCCACGTTGTTCAGTTACTGAAATAGATTCAGATTGGCAATACGCGTCATCTAATACAATTTCGCCAACTTCATCCTCCATTGACTCTAGGATTTTATTGCGTTGTTTAACGGTTAAATCACCATTTGCAACAAGTCCATTGAGGAAGATTTTGATGTTAACCTCATTATCCGAACAGTCTACCCCACCAACATTATCGACAAAGTCGGTGTTTACCCGGCCACCTGTTAGTGCATACTCAACTCTACCTAATTGAGTCATACCAAGATTGCCGCCTTCACCCACAACTTTAGCTCGTAAGTCTCGACCATCTATGCGTAATACGTCGTTTGCACGATCTCCTACGTCAGTATGAGTCTCGGTTGCAGACTTCACATAAGTCCCGATCCCACCGTTCCACAAAAGATCTACTTCCATTTTAAGAAGCATTTTAATCAGTTCATTCGGCGCTAAAGACGTTTTTTTAGTACCTATCATCTTTTGGATTTCAGGAGTTAGCGAAATCGATTTAGCGCGCCGTGGGAATATACCGCCACCTTTTGAAATCAATTTGGTATTGTAGTCTTCCCAGCTTGAGCGAGGGAGTTTGAATAAGCGATCACGCTCTTTCCAAGTTTTCGCAGAGTCCGGATTTGGATCAATAAAAATGTGCAGATGGTTAAATGCGACTTGGAGACGGATATGCTTTGAAAGTAGCATCCCATTACCAAATACATCACCCGCCATATCACCTACGCCGATTACTGTGAAATCAGTTGTCTGACAATCGATCCCCATTTCTCTAAAGTGGCGTTTTACAGATTCCCATCCACCTTTAGCTGTAATACCCATAGCTTTATGGTCATAACCATTAGAACCACCGGACGCAAAGGCATCACCGAGCCAGAAATTATATTCATCAGAGACTGAGTTCGCTAAATCTGAGAAGGTTGCAGTACCTTTATCAGCAGCAACAACCAAATATGGGTCATCTTCATCATGCCGGACAACATTTTTAGGTGGACTAACCTCACCTTCAACAATGTTGTCCGAAACATCAAGTAATGCGCGAATAAAGCGTTTATAGCATCGTTGACCTTCGGCAAAGATTTCATCTCTACCACTCAAAGTGTGCTGGCGTTTACAGACAAAGCCACCTTTTGCTCCCACAGGTACAATAACGGTGTTTTTAACTTGCTGAGCTTTAACTAAGCCAAGAATCTCGGTACGAAAATCTTCTTGGCGATCTGACCATCTCAACCCACCACGTGCAACTTTACCGCCTCGCAAGTGCACACCCTCAATATCAGGTGCATAAACAAAGATCTCAAACGCAGGAACTGGCTGTGGGATCTCAGGTATTTCGCTTGGTTTCATCTTTAAGGAAAGCCAAGGTTTGGGTTGTTTGTTCGCATCTAATTGATAATAGTTTGTTCTCAAGGTCGCAGTGATCATTTCCATATAACGACGAATGATACGATCATCATCAAGGCTTTCAACATGATCGAGTTGCTCTGTCATGGACTTAATCAATTCAGTCTGACCTTTTTGACTGCCTTTATATTTAGGGTCAAAACGCTTCACAAATAAAGCTACTAAACATCTTGCTAATTCAGGGTAATGGCTGAGGGTTTCCTCTATATACTGTTGACTAAATGGGAAACCAACTTGGCGCATATATCGCGCATAAGCGCGAAGGATAGAAATTTCACGACCAGTAAGTGATGCTCCTAAAACAAGTCTGTTGAATCCATCACTTTCTAGATTTCCAGCCCAAATTGCGGCAAATGCTTGCTGAAAGCGATCTCGAGCTTCACGAAGATCAACGGTTTTTTCGCTTTTGTGTAGCATTGAGAAATCTAGGATCCAATATATATGACCGTCTGCTTTGCGGACTTCATATGGTGATTCACCAATCACACGTAGTCCTAAGTTTTCAAGCATTGGCATAACATCGGATAGGTGAATAGGTTCATCACGGTGATAAAGTTTGAATCGTACGGATTTTGAGTCTGAGGCTAGTTCTTGAGGCCGATAAAACAGCATACCTAGCCGATTATCATCACTGAGTGATTCTATACGTTCAATGTCTGCTAACGCCGAACCAGGTAAAACGTCTTCTTTGTACGAACGGGGAAAAGCATGTAAGTATTCTTTTGCTAAAGGAAGTCCTTTACTTTCACCAAAATTCGCTACAATCGAATCAGAAAGACGATCGTCCCAAGTTGAAGATGCTTCCATTAAATTTTGCTCGATCATTTTCACGTCTACATCCATGTTGTTGTTATCAACACGAACAATGTAATGTGTCCTAGCAAGCGGACTCTCAGAGAAGTAGGTGGTAAACTCTACTTCGTTATCACAACCAAAATATTGCTTGAGTATTTGTTGAGTTTTACGTCTTAGCTCAGTGTTGTATCTGTCTTTTATTACGTAAACCATACAACTAAAGAAACGACCAAATGGGTCTTTACGAATAAACAAACGTAGCATGTCACGATCTTGCATCTGAACTACGCCCATCCCCACTTCCAACAGCTCATCCTCATTTGCCTGAAGTAGCTCATCACGAGGATAATTTTCGAGGATATTATGTAAAGCTTTAAATGCGTATGAACCTTCACGGTATCGGCTTGATACCAATATACGTTCAACTTTCTCGCGTATGAGAGGAATGCTTTCCACACTTTGGTTATAGACAGCTGATGTGTAAAGGCCTGTGAATCTGTGCTCACCAACAACCTTACCGTCTTTGTCAATCTTCTTGATACCAATATAATCGGTATAGGCTGGTCTGTGAATACGTGAAGGCGTGTTACCTTTAGTCATGATTAGCAGGAAGGGTTTTTTTGCCTCAAGGCGTGCCGAATCTGGGAATTCAGACAACTTAACGCTGCGCACACGGTGACGGTTAGCAAATAAGCCTAAACCTTTATCAGCAGTCGGCCTTAGCTCTGTATCACCGTCAACATGTACAAGGTCATACTCTTTATACCCCATAAATGTAAAGTTATGATCGCCTAACCATCGTAGAAATTTAACGGTCTCTTCATAACGGTTGCGATCGGTTTTTATATGGTCTTTCTGAGCTTCAACTTGGTTTGTAACTTCTTCAACTTTTTCTACCATGAGTAGCCAATCATGAACCACTAGAGCTGTATCTGATATGATTTTCTCAAGTTCTTCACGTAAGGAAGTCATGGTTTCTTTTGCACTAAGTCGGTCAACTTCCATATGGAAAAGGGATTGAAGCGTACCTTTGCCCTTATTAATGCCAGTTATATCACCTACTTTATTACGTTCGATCTGTGTTGGACCATGAAGCATCAAGTGGGATGCTAAATCCAATCGACTCAAGGCCATTTTCACAGAATCAACTAAGAAAGGGCTGTCCGGAACAACAATTTCTACAATGGTGTGGGTGGATTGCCATCCTTGACGACTAACAGTTGGGTTAAACACTCTCACTGAAACTTCGTCAGCTTTCTTTTCATTTATATGGTGCCAAAGGCTAATTATCGCACCATAAAGATCAGATTCATTCCTTTCGACAAGGTCGTCATGAGAGATATTGCTAAATAAATGCTGAGCAAGTTGAGTGACAAGGGGTTGATGAGCAAGCTCGAGTTTGTCTTGAATCAGTTTGTAGACCTTTTCAAGCAGAACCGGCATCAGAGTTTCACGCGCGGTCATAATCACACTCCACAATTCGAATTTTATGTATTTTTGAGGGCTGTTGTAAGCATAGTGCTTAACACGGGTAATGCCGCTTTATTGTAAAAGCTTTATTGACAAATAGTTAATTCTTTTAGGAGTAGTAAGAGGTGAAATGTTTAATAATGTGACTAAGGTTCTATTTAAAGTCACATAGAATCAAGTGCTCACAGCATTTCCAACTTTATAAACTTATTGTTTTGGTCAGTTGTCAGACGAAAACGCCCATTGAGACCTATTTGGCTAAGGAAAGGTCTGAACCTAGTAGCAGGTAATTGCAAACGCAAGCCTTGATCTGTAACAACCAGAACATTACTTGCAGCCCCATTATAGTGTGCTAGGAAGGATTGATATGAGATGTTGAGTGAAAAATAGTACTGATACATTCTAATTTATACGTTACAAAGTGTTTTTTGGATACGCCTCTTTCTATGGATACAAAGCAGCAGCAAACGATGCCACTGCTTTGTGACAAACCTAAGAATCTAATGCATTATTTACCTTTTCATAAAGATCATTGGCTAAATTATCCATCGATTTAAGCTTTTCTAGTTCTGTTTTAATAAGGTTTTGACGAACCTCATCATATTTGCGGTACTTAAGTAATGGATCAATTAGGCGAGAAGCAACTTGAGGGTTGCTATTGTTCAACTCTCTAAGGACCTCACCAGCAAACTGGTATCCTTCACCTGATTTTGAGTGGAAACGAACAGGGTTCATATTGAGAAACGATCCTATAAGGCTCCTTACTCTGTTTGGGTTTTTAATACTAAATGTCTCATGATGCATGGTTGCTTTAATCACTTCTAACGCATTCTTTTCAGGGTTACTTCCTTGCAGTGCAAACCATTTGTCCATGACAAGGCCATCATGCTTCCATTTTTCACTGTAGTCTGCAATCAGCTTTTCTCGACATTCAAGTTGAGCACTATTTGCGGAACTCATAGCTGCAATTGTATCTGTCATGTTGTTTGCTGAAAAATATTGCTTCTCAATTAAAGTATTTCCTTGCTGTGTGTAAGCTAGATACGATAGAGCTGTATTACTCAAGGAGCGTTTACCTATTGATTTATGGGAGATTGTATATCGCTTTTCTTTTAAACTGTAATAAAGCGCGCTAAATTCATCTTCAAGAGCTTTTGCAAGTGTAATTTTGATTTCTTTCAGAACCTGTGCGATGGCGTCTACATCTACTTGATTGTACCAGCCAGAAACTTCGTTATGACTTGGAAGTGCCATAATTTCAGCAATGAGTGCCGGCTCTAAAGTATCTGAAAGTAATACCCCACGAAATGCATCTATTAAAGAAGGAGGTAATTCAGTATTTTTACCCGCTTGAACCTCATTCACATTATGACGAATATACTTAGCCAATAACATTTGCCCGGCATCCCAACGCGAAAACTCGTTATTAGCGTGTACCATTAAGAAAGCGAGTTCTTCATCGCTGTAATCATATTCCAAAATAATTGGAGCAGAAAAATCGCGTAGTAAAGAAGGTATTGGTTTTTCTGTTACTTTTTCAAAAACAAAGGTTTGTTTTGCTTCAGTAATATTTAAAACGTTATCGATTAAATTTCCATTACAACGTAACTCAATGGCTTCTCCATTTCCATTATATAGCTCTATATTTAGTGGAATATGCAATGGCTGTTTATCTTGCTGATCAAATGTTGCTTTAGTGTTTTGAGACACAGTTAAAGCATATGTCTTTTTAGTCGCATCATATTCAGTTTCTATCGATACTCTTGGAGTTCCTGATTGGCTATACCACAATCTAAATTGCTGTAAGTTAACACCAGATGCATCTTCCATTGCAGAAACAAAATCTTCACATGTTGCTGCGGTACCATCATGACGGTTAAAGTACAATTTCATACCTTGCTGAAAACGGTCTTCACCAAGTAAAGTATGTATCATTCGTATAACTTCACTGCCTTTCTCATAGACGGTTAGAGTGTAAAAGTTATTCATTTCAATAACTTTTTCAGGGCGGATTGGGTGCGACATTGGACTGCCATCCTCGGCAAACTGTGGGCCACGGATAATACGAACATTGTTTATTCTATTTACAGCTCGAGAGCCCAAATCTGAGGAAAATTCCTGATCTCTAAATACAGTTAGTCCTTCTTTCAGGCTCAGTTGGAACCAATCTCGGCAGGTAACACGATTCCCCGTCCAGTTGTGAAAATATTCATGACCTATGACGGCTTCTATACCTAGATAATCATTATCAGTAGCAGTCTGCTCATTGGCTAGAACAAACTTTGAATTAAAAACATTTAGGCCTTTATTCTCCATTGCACCCATATTGAAAAAATCAACCGCAACAATCATGTAGATGTCCAAGTCATATTCAAAATCGAATCTTTCTTCATCCCATTTCATAGAGTTAATCAAGCATGTCATCGCATGAGATGCCCTATTAAGGTTACCTTCATCCACGAAAATTTCGAGTTCGACATTATGTCCTGATTTAGTCACATAATTATCTCGAAGAACATCAAAGTTGCCTGCTACTAAAGCAAATAAGTAAGCAGGCTTTGGATGAGGGTCTTGCCACTGTACCCAGTGCCGACCGTTATCGAGTGATCCCTTTGCTATACGGTTTCCATTGCTTAGTAAAAATGGATACTGTTCTTCTTCAGCAATAACTTTAGTTGTGTACTTTGCTAGGATATCTGGACGATCTAAATAATAGGTAATTCTTCGAAAACCTTCTGCTTCGCACTGAGTGCAAAATGCACCGCCTGATTTATACAAACCTTCCAAAGCCGTGTTAGCCTCAGGATCTAACTCTGTAACAATTTTTAGCTCAAACTCTTGCGGAAGCGATGAGATAAGGAGGCCACCTTCTACTTCCTCATACCTAGTCCACATTTCTCCATTTATATCAATGCTTACTAACTTGAGGTGTTCACCATCAAGATGGAGGGTATTATTTTCTTTGAGCTGCTTTATCTTAGAGGTTGCCGTAACAAGCGTGTTATTATCATAAAGGTCAAAAATAAGATCGAGTTCGGTAACGGTATGAGATGGGGATGAGTAATCTTTACGGTATTTGGCTTGAGGTGTTTGAGACATATCTAAGTCCTTCTGACTAATTTGCAAGTAATACCAGGTCTTTTAACAAAATGTGCAGACTGCATGCTCTTCCGCTGAACATGTGTTCTTTGAAACAATATTTCTGCTACCTAGCTAATTGGGAGAAAGAGAGTCTAGGACGGTATCTTAGTATAAAAGATTTTATATTGAGCGCTAGAGTTTGGTTCTTTCAATGAGATCTAGCTTAACCTGAGAATAAAAAAAAAACGAGGCATTATATGTCAATACCTCGTTCATAACTCATACAAATTGAGTCTACTAATCGATTACCTTATACGATTAAGTACCGCATAAAGTGCTCCTTCTTCCATTTCCAAAGTCAGTATATCGCTATTTAGACTATATCTAGTTTCGTGTTCACCGTTTTCGTAAAGCAGAACAAGATGTTCACCTTCAGTATAATAAACACCTTTGTGGATCGCTTCGGCGCCCTCTTCATTACTGACCCTAAACATGAATACAAAATCAGGTTGTAAAATCAAATCCATTTGTTCGACTTCACTAGCCACAAATTCATGCCCACTCAGCTTAGCGCTTGACCACATTCCTGCTAGCGAATTTGATAGTGCTTTAGTGAAAACAACACCATTCAAATTTAGCATGTTATGGTTGCTCGAGTAATCATATATCTGAGGTTCTTCGGTATTGAGCCCGAGAATAAGAGTATCTTCATTCGCCGTGTATAGACCTTCCCAATGATCAACGGAATAATCTCGCTTTTGAATATCAATTTTGAAGCTGTAGTTAGAATCTAAACTCAGCTTAATAGCTAAAAAGTTTTCTTCTGATTGTTCTGGGTTAGGATTTACAAGGTACCAGTCACCGAGTAAAAATGGTTGGTCAAACTGAGTTAAATCACTGTTGTCGTGGACTTCATTAGCAAGGCAAGGCAGACTAAAACATATAAGCAAAACACCAATCCATCTCATATTGCACCTCGCTCTTTTCTTTAAGCTTAGGCACTGAAGACCAATTATGCGAAAATTACGACCTAGGTCACGCTAAATGAAAAAAAAACGAGCCTATTATCGGCTCGCTTATGCTTATTTTTGTAATTAATTAAATCACTTTTTTTGGTGAAAGCTTTAGTAAATCAACCATTATCGCAACTGACTCATCGAGATAAACATCTGGTGCCTCATAATCTTTCGGAATATCCTCTAGAGACTCGAATGACTTTTCGCCATGAGAACTTTGCCTCTGATTTATTCGCGTTAGACGTGCGTTATCAGCTTTATCACTCTCCTGTTTACGTGCTTTTTCACTAAGTGATAAAGTATTGTCATCCTTTTCAGCTTTATACTTTGCAATATCTTCTGAGATGAATTTGAATTCAGGCTCAGTTGAAACTCGCGATTGATGATTGGAATTAAGCTTTTTAATTAACTTATCGTTACGCTGTAACACTTTGTAATTTGCTTTGTCAATACTATCCCAAGGCAAAGCATTATCTTCAACACTTTCACCTGTTTCACTATGAATGATAGGCGTTGGATATGCTATGTCAGGTACGACACCTTTATTCTGAGTACTTCCACCATCTATACGGTAGAACTTTTGAATCGTGTATTGGACATAGCCTAACTCTTTATCAAACAAATCGTAGATATGGTTGAGGGAGCGGTGCTGCTGTACAGTCCCTTTACCAAAAGAGTTTTCACCCAGAATAATAGCTCGTCCATAGTCTTGCATTGCCGCCGCAAAAATTTCTGAAGCTGATGCGCTGTAGCGATTAATCAGAACAGTCATTGGGCCATCGTAGCTAATTTTACCATCTGTATCGCTATTTACATTGACTCTTCCATAGCTATCTCGAACCTGGACAACAGGACCGCTGCTAATAAAAAGACCAGATAATGACGTTGCTTCAGTTAGTGCCCCACCTCCATTGTTACGCAAATCGACAATAAGACCATCTATGCCTTTCTCTTTCATCTCGATAATGAGCTTATCTGTATCTTTAGCAAGGCCGACGTAAAAGCTTGGTACTTCCAAAATACCAATTTTTTTACCGTTTTTTTCTACTATATCCGATTTAACGGCTCGATCTTCTAGCCGAATTTTATCTCTTACTATAATGACAGTTTTAGTTTTTGCATCTTTCCCTTCTGGCAAAACTTGTAAGTTAACCTTAGTGCCTTTTGGACCTTTGATAAGCTGCACAACATCATCCAAACGCCAACCGATGACATCAACAATATCTTCTCCGTCTTGACCGACCCCGATAATGCGATCGCCTTCATCGAGCTGTTTACTTTTAGATGCAGGTCCGCCAGCAACCAACGAACGAATGACAGTATAGTCATCGGTCATTTGTAATACGGCACCAATGCCTTCCAATGATAAGTTCATTTCGGTTTGAAATTGTTCTGCATTTCGCGGTGAAAGGTAACTTGTATGCGGGTCAACTTCTCTGGCAAATGCATTCATATACAACTGAAATGCATCTTCATTATGAGTCTGACTAAGACGTTTCAGTGCATTATTGTAGCGCTTGCTTAGAACATCTTTAATCTCTTTCCAATCTTTACCGGCCAGTTTCAAATTTAAAGCATCATACTTAACTCGTTTTCTCCAAAGATCATCGAGCTCTTTAGTATCTTTGGGCCAAGCTGATTTACTCCGATCTAGCTCTATAGTTTCATCGATATCAAACTTCATCTCTTTATCTAGCAGGGATAAGGCGTAGACGAAACGTTGATAACGGCGCTTAAGAGACATATTATAGACATCAAAAGCTATCTGATTGTCCCCAGATTTCAATTGATCATCTATATTACCACCCCACTTCTTAAATGATTTAACATCTGCTTGAGTGAATATGTTGCGGTTAAAATCCAGAGATTCAATATATCTCTGAAATATAGCCTCAGAAAATTCATCATTTAAGGTAAAGTGCTTATAATGGGAACGAGTAAAGCGAGATGTAACTCGTTTACTTGCTGTAGAGTGTTGAGCTTCAGGGGCTAACACTGGTAGATCGTCTAAAGCAACATTGGCTTTAAGCGCATAGGCTGAAGATGCTGCCAGCCATAAGCTAGCAGCAATCAGCGACATTTTTGAACGGCATTTCATGCGTAGGAGTATCTCCTTTATGCGCGTAGGTGCTCCGCTTTTACAACCATTTGTAGGCCATTAGGCAGTTGAACACGCACATCTTCCTTATTAACTTCAACAATGGTTGCAGCCATATTCCCTTTGCCCATATTGACATTGACTTGATTACCAATGGTAATTTCTTCTACAGTCAGAGCACGTGTATCCTTGGGACTATTAACCTTGTTGTTCATTTTATTTTGTTGTGGACGATTTTGTGGCTTTTTATTTGCCGGTTTCGCTTTCGCCTTACCTTCTTCTCTTACTTTCTGAGCTTGCTCTTTGCGACGAGCCTGCACTTTAGCTTTACTTTCAGCTAATGCTGTTTTTGCATGCTCAACATGCTCTTCCTCTAACTCACCAGCTGGATTTCCATCTAGATCAACACGAATAGCACCAGCTTTAACACCATGTAGATAACGCCATGAAGAAGTATACTGTCTCAATGCTGCACGAATCTGAGTTTTACTCACTTTTTGGTCATCAGTAAGACGTTCCGCAAGATCTTGAAAAATACCAATTTTGAGCGGCTTTGCTTCACCTTCTAAAGTAAAGCACTTAGGGAAACATTCAGCAATATACGCAATCACTTCTTTGCTATTTTTTAACTTTTCAGTGTTTTCCATGAGGGGTCCTGGTTAAATGCGGTATCGTCCGCGAGCATTCAGATAAATATTTCAGGTATTATAGTGACCTGAAAACGAAAAACCACACTCAATATTGAATTTATGCACTGATAGCGTGTGAATTAAGCATCTTTTCTACTTTACTCATCAAAAATGTTAATCCGTGTTCATCATTTTCACCAAAACGCCCTAATACAGGACTATCAATATCCAGCACCCCAGCTATACATTCACCTAGTTTAAACGGAATAACAATCTCTGAGTTGCTTGTCACGTCACAGGCGATATGACCATTAAATTGATGCACATCATTCACTCTCTGGATTTGTTTTTTCTCTACCGCCGTTCCGCACACACCATGTCCTATCGGAATTCTCACACATGCGGGTAAACCCTGAAATGGGCCTAGAACTAGTTCTTGACCTTTTATCAAGTAAAAACCGACCCAGTTTACTTCATCAAGTTCCATATTCAGAAGAGCGCTTAAGTTGGATAGGTTAGCTATGAGATCTCTTTCTGATTCGATAAGCAATAGGGCTTGTTTAGTTAATCTTTCATACTGTTCCATTTTCATACTAAATTCCGATTTAATAAGACTTGATTGATGAATCAACGTACAATTAATCAAACATCATAAAATTAAAAGCAATCTCACTATAATGTCTGAAAGAGAAAATATAATTAGCCGTTCTTGGCTGATAACTCAAGTAAAAAAACACAAGCCTCGGCTTGTTTTGGCGAATGTTATAGCGATTTTAGCTACGTTGTTGAGCGTGCCTATTCCCTTATTAATGCCGCTAATGGTCGATGAAGTATTACTCAATCAACCTGCCAAAGGTATCGAGGTAATGAATTCTGTATTACCCAGTTATCTACAAACCCCTACAGGCTATATTTTTCTGACCTTAGGACTGGTCATCCTTATGCGAACCATGAGCCAGGCACTCAACATCCTTCAAGGACGACAGTTTACTCTTGTTTCGAAAAGTATTACTTATCAGATGCGCAGTAAAATGCTTGATAAACTTGGCCGTATAAGCATGAAACAATATGAAACCAGAGGAAGTGGTGGTATTAATGCACACTTAGTTACCGATGTAGAAACCATAGATAAATTTATTGGCGCTACATTGAGTAAGTTTCTCATCGGTTTGTTGACTGTGCTCGGTACGGCAGGCGTACTCCTATGGCTTGAATGGCACCTTGGACTCTTTATACTTTTAGTTAATCCTATTGTCATATATTTCTCACGCAAGCTTGGTAACAAAGTTAAACATCTTAAAAAGAAAGAGAATCAATCTTTCGAACGATTTCAAAACCGATTAGTTGAGACCTTAGATGGAATCTACCAACTACGCGCAGCCAACAGAGAACGGGAATTTCTGACAGAACTAAAACAGCATGCAAACCAAATTCGTCTAGATGCTGACAAATATACGTGGCAATCAGAAGCAGCAGGACGCCTTTCTTTTCTACTATTTCTGTTAGGGTTTGAGTTGTTTCGAGCAGTTGCAATGCTGATGGTCCTGTTTAGCGATTTGACTATTGGACAAATTTTCGCTGTTTTCGGTTATCTTTGGTTTATGTTAGGTCCAGTTCAAGAGTTACTAGGTATTCAGTTTTCATGGTACAGTGCGAAAGCTGCATTACAAAGAATAAATACCTTGCTCACTTTAGAAGAAGAACAGCGACCTCTAAGTACTGTCAATCCTTTTATTATCAACAAGCAAGTAGACATTACTATTGAAAATGTCGACTTCTCTTATAATGATGAAGTCACGGTATTTAATCGCCTTAATCTTCACATTCCTGCAGGCAAGAAAGTTGCCTTAGTGGGGGCTAGTGGTGGTGGAAAATCAACTCTAATTCAATTGCTTATTGGAGTATATCGCCAAGATTCTGGGGTTATTAGGTTTAATGGTGAGCCAACCGATTCTATAGGTTTTGACTTAATTAGGCAGCATATAGCTGTTGTATTACAGCAACCTATATTATTTAATGACAGTTTAAGGCATAATCTCACGCTTGGTTCTGAATGTGAGGATGCTAAACTTTGGCATGCTCTGGAAGTGGCACAATTGGCTGATGTTGCTTGCCAACTGAAAGATGGGCTTGATACACCAATTGGACGAAATGGGATTCGGTTATCTGGAGGCCAAAGGCAAAGATTAGCAATTGCACGTATGGTTTTGACCAACCCCAAATTTGTTATTTTAGATGAAGCAACATCAGCCCTAGATACATCTACAGAATCTGCCCTTCATAAAGCCTTGAATGAGTTTTTGGATGGCCGCACTACTATGATCGTTGCTCATCGTTTGTCTGCAGTAAAGCAGGCTGATTTGATCTATGTTTTAGAAGATGGCCAAGTAACACAGGCAGGAACACATGTTGAGTTGGTTAAACAAGAAGGGTTATATCAAACCTTATATGGGAACTCTCAATCTCACGCTTAGATATAGTCCATTCATGAATTATAGGTCTGGGGAATGATCTCTCCTTGCACAGAGCCTAAGAATGTAACACAAGCGATGCCACATACTCGTTTGTGTCACGGCTGTGATCTTCCTATAAGTTCTATCTTGTTAGAAAAAGGAAAAAGTGCCTATTGTCCTCGTTGTGGCATACACCTTTATAGAGGTGGATCCCCTTCTCTTTCTGGTAATCTAGCCATTGCCATCGCGTGTTTACTGCTATATGTTCCTTCACATTTTTTTGCCTTTATTAGCATACGCTTATTTGGGGTAATGATACCAGCAACCTTACCTTCTGGTATATTGACCCTATATGATGAGGGTTTTGTTTTTCTATCACTATTAATACTTTTTTGTAGTTCTATTGCACCATTTTTACTATGTTTTTCAGTAGTAGCCGCTCATTTAGCACTACAATTTAATAATATTCGTATATTAAAATATGCTCTTTACACTATTAAACACTTAAAAGTGTGGGTCATGATTGATGTTTTTCTTGTTAGCATTGCGATTTCTTGTTTTAAACTTCAAGACTATTCAGATATCCACATGGGTATCGGTTTGTATGGATTCGTATTACTTCAGCTTATGACCGTCCTACTAGTGACTCGTGTGAGTGTTCACGGTTATTGGGAAAAGTTTAGAACTGAGCTTAGTTATCATTTTAATAAAAAAGAACTTCATTGCCTTCATTGTCATCTTTCTCAGCCTACAAATAATTTATGTGTTCGCTGTAAACAACCTATTTCTCGTCGTAAATCCCGTTCGATACAGAAAACTTGGGCGTACATTGTTGCGGCAACTATCGTTATTTTTCCAGCGAACTTGGTACCAATATCAATTTTGATAACCAATGGCCGGCGTATCGAGGACACCATTTTTTCTGGTGTTGTGTCACTGCTAAAGAGTGATATGTGGGGTATTGCACTGATTATTTTCATAGCCAGTATCATCGTCCCTGTTGCTAAAATTCTAGGATTGAGCTACTTGTTGCTTTCAATCAAATTCAAACGCAGAATGTTTCGCCGTCAAAGAATGACCATATATTTTATTATAAAATGGATAGGACGCTGGTCAATGATGGACTTGTTTGTCATTTGTATCATGATGACTGTCATTGACCGAGGTCAAATACTAGATTTTACTCCTGGTTTCGGTGCTGTCGCATTTGGCCTTGTGGTATTGCTAACTATGTTTGCAGCGGAAAGCATTGATCCTAGGCTTATTTGGGATGACCATTCCGTAGAATACAAAACAGAGCAAAGAGAAGACACATTAAATGGCTGACTCAACTTCAAACCAACCCTCTTACTCACCTGAAGTAAAGTCTAATAAAGGAATATCTCCTTTGTGGTTGCTTCCAATATTAGCTTTAGTGTTGACAGGCTGGTTAGTTTTGAAAGCGATAGAAGATGCAGGTGAACGCATTCAAATACACTTCTCTGATGCACAGGGGTTAATTGCAGGCAGAACAACTATACGTTATCACGGGCTTGAAGTAGGCATAGTCCGTGATATCAATTTATCTGATGACCTAACTAGTATTTATGTTGAGGCTGATATATACCCAGAAGCTACAAAACTTCTTTCCCAAAAAACTTTATTTTGGATGGTAAAACCAACAGCTAGCCTTTCCGGTATATCTGGCCTTGATGCTCTTGTATCGGGTAATTATATTGCTATTCAACCAAGCGATTCCCCAGCAAAACCAGAAACAAAATTCACCGCTCTTGAGCGCCCTCCTTCAGACATTCGAGCTCCTGATGGCTTAAATATCACGTTGAGGGCCGAAGAGCTTGATGGGATTTCGATAGGCTCACAAATCGTTTACAGAAAAATCCCAATAGGTGAAGTTTATAGCTATCAACTTGATAAAGCAGAAAAGAATGTTCTTATTCACGCGACAATTCATGACGAGTACAGAAATATTATCACTGATGATAGCCGTTTTTGGAATGTTAGCGGTTTGGGTGCGAATATCGGGGTTCATGGAGTTGAGCTCAAGTTAGACAGTCTTAGTTCATTAATTGGCGGTTCCATTGCTGTTGACTCTCCTGATGGTGGAGAGCCAGTATCCAATGATAGTCGGTTTAGGTTGTACCCCGACTTACAAACAGCAGGTCGGGGAATCCCAATAAAAATCACACTTCCAGATAACAATAAAATAAGCCCTTCTGGTGCCCCAATAATGTATCGTGGTATCAAAATTGGACAAATCAGTGACTTACAATTTAGTAATGGTCGAAAAGAGATAGTCGCGTTAGCGGCTATTGAACCAGCATTTTCTGATATTCTAACCAGTGGAAGTCATTTTATACTTGAAGAAGCAAAAGTTTCTCTTTCTGGGGTTAAAAATATAACTAATTTGATCAGAGGTAACTACCTAACTCTCGTAGCAGGAAAAGGAGAACGTTCTCGCTATTTTACAGCAATTAGAAAAGAGCAATTTAATAAGCAACAACCTAACTCTATTGTCGTCACTTTAATCGCTGAAAATTCATTTGGCCTTGAGGCGGGTGCAAATCTTCTATATAAGGGTATTAATGTAGGTGAAGTGACGAGTGTATCTTTAGCTGGGGATAAAGTTCATTTTGATTTGCTCATCAATGCTACTTATGCTCCCCTTATAAAAGCAGAAAATCGCTTTTTTGTGACTGGCAGTGCAACTGCAGAGCTGACTCAGTCAGGACTTAATATCAGTGTCCCTCCAGCTAAACAATTACTAACAGGATCCATTAGTTTTGTCAGTGATGGTGAAAGTGTTCGACAAAGTCAATATGTTCTATACCCCAATCAATCACTGGCAGAGTTAGCTCAATATAATATATCAGGTTCAGAAAGCATCACACTTTTGGCTGAACAGTTACCTGCCATAAGTAAAGGCAGCCCTTTACTTTATAAGAACCTTAAAGTAGGCCGCATTTCTGATTTTCACCTAGTTGAAAGTGGTGTTGTAATTACGGCTACTATAGAAAAACAATATGAGCATTTGTTGAATAAAGAAACCGTGTTTTGGAATTACTCTGGTATTGATATAGACGCAAGTCTTAATGGTATAAGTGTTAAAACCGCCCCTTTAAAATCGTTAATTCAAGGCAGTATCGCCTTTGATTCGATACCTGGTGTCGAAAACAAGCGTGGCGAACAATGGCTATTATATAAAGACTTCAAAACCGCTAGAAAATATGGCCGGACTATCACATTAGTCGCCAAAGGAGAGAACCACATCTCTAATGGTACGAGCGTAAAGTACAACGGTATAAAAGTTGGAGAAGCGATATCTGTTACTCCAGATTTTAAGCATGATAAAGTCACTATTGAGCTACGTCTGCTCCCTAAATACGCAGATATACTCGCTAAGGAAAGTAGCTACTTTTGGATAGCTCAGCCGACATTAGGTTTGAGTGGTGTAAAAAACTTACAAAATTTTTGGGCACCCGCAATTAATGTAAAACCTGGTAAAGGAAACGCTGCTTTCGAGTTTATTTTACATAAACAACAATCGGATACAGATGGTATCCCATTCACATTACAAAGCGAAACTCTTGGTTCAGTAACAATAGGTACACCAGTTCTGTTTAGAGAAATGCAAGTTGGACGAGTCATCAAGGTCGGCCTTGGTGAGCTTGCTGATCGCGTAGTATCAACTATTTCTATCGACCCTGAATACGCCTATCTTATTAGAACAAACAGCGTATTTTGGAATACCTCAGGTGTTGATGTTTCGATTGGGCTTGGAGGCGCTAATATTAAGGCAGGTACCATTGATAGTATAATTAAGGGAGGGATTACTTTTTCCACTCCTGATAATGTCCCACTTCAACCTATCGCAAAGCAAGAGCAATCTTTCTTTTTATATACATCACCCGAAAATACGTGGAAAAAGTGGCGGACACCGATTCCTAAGCCATAGAGCTAAAAACGCAGTATTCAAACTGCGTTTTGTCTTTTAATCCGTTATAATCTTGCATCTTTACGTGCACGAGACATTACTTTGCATCAAAACGTCTATTTGCCTGAAGAATTTCTGCAAGAAATGAAGGCAATCATGCCCAATGGACTGGATATTTCTAGTTTTATTAACGCTTGCCAACGGCCACTTCGTAAAAGTATCCGTATAAACACGCTTAAAATTTCTATTAGTGATTTTACTCGACGTGCTTCGGAAAAAAATTGGCAACTTTCCCCTATCCCGTGGTGTAAAGAGGGGTTTTGGATTGAAGCTGATGAATCCGTCACACCGCTTGGTAATACTGCTGAACATATGTGTGGCTTATTTTACATCCAAGAAGCAAGTTCAATGATGCCAGTGTCGGCATTGTTCGATAATCAGTACAATGAGTTTGATACTGTTCTTGATATGGCAGCAGCACCCGGTTCCAAAACATCTCAAATTGCGGCACGAATGAATAATAATGGCGTAATTGTAGCGAATGAATTTTCATCCAGCCGTGTTAAAGCACTTCATGCTAACGTACAACGCTGTGGAATACGGAACACAGCGCTAAGTAACTATGATGGAAGAGTATTCGGTGGCTGGCTTCCAGAATGCTTTGATGCTGTACTTATCGATGCACCATGCACTGGTGAAGGAACAGTACGTAAAGATCCTGATGCAATGAAGAATTGGAGCAAAGAAACTGTACTGACTATTTCTGAGACTCAAAAAGATCTTATTGATAGTGCTTTTCATGCACTTAAACCAGGTGGAGTAATGGTTTATTCAACCTGCACTTTAAGTGTTGAAGAAAATCAGCAAGTTTGTTTATATTTGAAAGATAAATACCAAGGCTTAATCAATTTTGAGCCTCTAGACTCACTATTTGATGGTGCAGAAAAAGCAATCACAGAACATGGGTTCTTGCATGTATTCCCACAAACATTTGACTGTGAAGGTTTTTTTGTTGCAAAGCTTAAAAAGCTGGGGACAGTGAAAGCACCTGAGGTTAATAAACGCCTTGGAAAGTTCCCTTATAAAAAAGCAACTAATAAAGTTCAAAATCACATTGCTAGCAATCTTTATGCGAGTTTGAATATTGAGTTACCAGAAAAATCATGTGTATGGCTCAGAGATAGCGACGTGTGGCTATTCCCAAATGCTTTGGAGCCATTATTAGAGTCATTTCGGTTTTCCAGAATGGGGATCAAGATTGCAGAATCCCACAAAAATGGTTATCGTTGGCAGCATCAAGTTGCGACTACTCTTGCATCAGGGAAAGAACTTAATTGCATCGAACTCACCATTGCTGAAGCTCGAGAATGGTTTATGGGGAGAGATATTAGGCCAGTAAATCAGTCAGGAAAAGGTGAAGTGATTGTTAAGCTTGGTGATGATGTGATAGGCCTAGGAAAGTGGGTTGGCAATCGTTTAAAAAACGGTTTACCAAGAGAGCTGGTTAGAGACAAAAATCTATTCTGAGTCAATTGCCCACTAGATTTTAGTGGGCAATAAAACAAATTCCCGGTTAAGGGTTAAGCCGAATTCCTTGCGTTTCTATCGTTATCTTACCTTGTTTATACAATCCACCGATTGTTTTTTTGAAGGTACCTTTACTGGTTCTAAAAGTAGAGAAAATACTTTCTGGGGAAGACTTATCATTTAAAGGTATGTATCCTCCTTTCTTTTCAAGTAAATCAATAATTTTTTGGCTGAGATCGTCCATTTTGGCCACCCCTACTTTTTGTAAAGTCAGGTCAATTTTACCGTCCTCACGTACAGCCTTAATGTATCCTTTGAGCCTCTTTCCAATAAATAACTTTCCAAAGACATCCGACTTAAAAATCATGCCCCAATGTTGGCCTTCAATGATAGCTTTGAAACCAAGATCACTGCGCTCTGCAATAATCAAGTCAACTTGTTGGTTACATTGATATTTAGGAGTTGTGTTATCTAGCCATTTGTTAAATTTTGTTGTACCGACAATGCGACCCGAAGCCTTATCTGTATACACATAGACAAGAACATCTTGTCCCACGGTAAAGCGAGTACGTTGTTCACTAAATGGAATAAGCAAATCTTTGTCTTTTATTCCCCAAGCTGCAAACGCTCCAATACTATTGACACCTTCAATTTTCATCACTCCCCATTCGCCTACTTGAGCAATAGGAGTTTCTGTTGTGGCAACAAGTTGATTGTCAGAATCAAAATATAAAAATACATCTAAGAATTGACCAATTTCAGCACCGGATGGAACAAATCTATTTGGCAATAAGCTTGAGCCATAATCACCTGCGTCAAGGAATATTCCGAAATCGGCTTTCTTAACTATCTCCAAGTGGTTTATCTGTCCAACTTTAATCATTTCAACGGTCTCTTACTAAATTTTAGGTTATTATACCGAAACTCTGTTATGCTTTCGCCAGATAAAAAGAATTTTTTCAGGAGTATTCTTTGATCACCGTTGATAAGCAGGACGGCATCACACTTAAGATTTCACATTCAATGGCTTCATCAAAAAAGTCAGACCTTGACCTCTATTTTTTTGTCCCAGGTGAACTCGGTCTTACCCCAAACGTACTAAAAGAAACTGAAATTTATTATGAATCAATAGTACAAGAGCGTGCTTATTTCAGTGATAAAACACTTCTTCCTTTGGTACACAGTCGCTTAGCTAAGCGTGGTAGACTTTCATCAACTCAATACCGTGTAAGTATCAGCTTGTTCGCGTATCAATATGTTATTGCTTTAGATAAAGCCGTCAATGAATTAAACAAACATAACAGTGATATCATTACTGGTGAAGAAGTTGATGAAGTCATTGAACTTGCACTGGATATTTTAAAAAAACTCAGGCGAGGCATTCCATATGAAGAAAGCTTAAAACGTTACTATGCCAATATCGACAACTATCTTTCTTGGTATACGGGACAAAGGTTCATGTCATTAGTCGCTCATATGCCGAGAGATAATGAATATAAGACAATCAAAGAAAGATTACTTGCAATTGTGGAGAAAGAAGCCGCACATCGCAAGTTAAATAACTATAACTCTAAAAGTGTACGTGACGATGTAACAAGATTGAGTAACAAAATGCGGTTACTACGTCGATTGATAGAACACCCTGTAGTTCTAAAAGCGAAAACCCAGTCTCTTGGAAAAAATATGAAACGCGTGGTTAAAGGTTCATCGACTGGCTTTGTCATGGTGTTTGTCACCATTACAGCCATTCTTGCCCGTGATTATTGGGGAGAAATCACCGTCTCATTTATTATTTGGATGTCTTTTGTTTATGCACTACGTGAAATTTTCAAAGATGATCTTCGAGATGTTATGTGGCGATGGATTCGTAAGGGACGCCCTAAGTGGAGAAAGTATTACCTTGACCCCACTACAAATAAAGCCGTAGGACAAAAACTAGAGTGGCTGGATTACAAAAGCTTACAAAAACTTCCTGACCGAATACAAATGATTAGAAAAAAACGTGTCGTGCAAAGAGAAGAGCAAGTGCTTCATTACCGCTGTGAAACAGAGATGTCAACCTCAAAATTTATGAGTGGCTATGAAGAAACCCGAGAATCTATGATGCTTAGTATGCGTCCTCTAATGCGATTGATGGATAAAGGTTCAAATAAAGTTTACACATTAAATAACAACCAAGTAAGTCAAGAGGCGGTCGAAAAACGGCATTTAGTTAATTTAATTGCCAAAGAATTTAATCACAGCGGTGAACCCATCTACTACCGCTGGAAAATTGTTCTGAACAGAAACAAGATTGTCGCAATTGAGCAAGTTGATCTCGACACACCTACGCAGCCACTTTCTTTAGCGACAGAGTAAGTAGAAATTCAGCCATCGGTTCATTTCCGTGTAATGTGGGACAAGTAGCAGTAATCTTTACTTGCTTATTGACTCTCTGCCCTGTCGCGATAGTTTCATCCAACATAGCATCGATTAACTCACCATCGTGACATGAAAAATGCACATCACTTTCAGGCCTTTTATGAAACGTTCCATCAACCGCTTTAAACGCCAAAGAGACAGTGTGTCCCCTTGATTTTGCTTTGTTCATCGCCATAAAACCACCCGCAACATCTGCCCCTATGGCTAAAACACCAAAGTACATACTGTTTAGATGATTCTTAGTTTTCCTTTTTAGTGGTATTTTAATTTCTACAATCTGTTCATCCAATCGCAAAATTTTCGGCCTGCATAACCAAATGAGCGGAACTTTAAAAAATCCGAAGAGTTTCAAATACATATTAGCCTTGGAAAGAGATGAAATCATAACTGGTCCGACATCTGGTTGCATACTCTTAGTTGATAATGAATTAAAGCTAATGTCAATGATTTATTAGAACTTATAACTTACAAACCATGATATAAAAATAAATAACAACTGTATTAGGAATTTTAAATTAGAATAACATCAAGAATATTATGCTAGAGGTTTATTAGTCGTGATGTTTCCGCTATCTTTACCGACTCGCGATAAATACAACAGGCGCTTTTATGCCAATTAAAACCGATGAATTAAGAACTCAACCGCTAGGGCCAATGCCAACACCCGCAGAACTTGGGAGTGCCCACCCAATAACTGAAGATGTTGCACAGCATGTCGCTGAATCCCGTCGTCAAGTCGAAAAAATGCTAATTGGTGAAGATAAACGCTTGTTAGTTATTGTAGGACCTTGTTCTGTACATGATACACAGGCTGCTCTCGACTACGCAAAGCGTTTAGTTAGTATTAAGGCAAAGTACCAGGATGAATTGTTCATCGTTATGCGTACATATTTTGAAAAGCCACGCACAGTAGTAGGTTGGAAAGGCTTAATTACTGACCCAAACCTTGATGGCTCATACGCTCTAGAGACCGGTTTAAACAAGGCACGTAAACTATTACTGGACATAAACAAACTTGGTCTAGCTACTGCAACTGAATTTCTAGATATGATTACAGGTCAGTATATTGCTGATCTCATTTCTTGGGGGGCAATTGGTGCCCGTACCACAGAGTCTCAGATCCACAGAGAAATGGCATCAGCTTTATCTTGCCCAGTTGGTTTTAAAAATGCTACCAATGGAAATGTAAAAATTGCTATTGATGCTACTCGTGCGTCTCAAGCCTCACATTATTTTTACTCACCCGATAAAAATGGGCGTATGACAGTATACCGCACAAGTGGAAATCCGTACGGCCACGTCATTCTTCGAGGTGGTGACAAAGGACCAAACTATGACAGCGAGTCAGTGGACTCTGCATGTCAACAATTGGCAAATTTCGCTCTTCCTGAGCGACTTGTTGTCGACTTTAGTCATGCAAATTGTCTAAAAGAACATAAAAAACAATTGGATGTAGCGCAGGATATTTGTGAACAAATCATATCTGGAAAAAATCAGGTTGCTGGTATTATGGCAGAAAGCTTTATTATTGAAGGTAATCAACCTATGCATGACATTAATAATTTAGTCTATGGTCAGTCCATTACCGACCCATGCCTTAGTTGGGAAGATACGGTTATGATGTTAGATTTGCTATCTAATGCAGTAAAATCACGCGTTTAAATAATAGAGGAAATGATCAATGCCATCTTTTGATATTGTATCTGAAATTGATACTGTTGAGCTTCGTAATTCGGTAGACAACGCTTCTCGTGAGTTAACAACTCGTTTTGATTTTCGTGGCGTTGAAGCCTCATTTGAAATGCTAAAAGATGAGTCGGTAAAGCTTAATGCAGAAGGTGATTTTCAACTAAAACAAATGCGAGATATTTTGCGCTCACATCTTACTAAAAGAGGTGTTGATGTTAATGCAATGGAAGCAAAAGACGAAGAAGCATCAGGCAGGAAATGGCAACAAATAGTTATATTTAAGCAAGGTATCGATACCCCTACTGCTAAAAAAGTCGTTAAAGCGATTAAAGATGCGAAACTTAAGGTTCAAGCATCAATTCAAGGTGAGAAAGTGAGAGTAGTAGGTAAAAAGAGAGATGACCTACAAGCTACAATTACGATGATTCGAAATGCTGAATTGGGCCAACCTTTTCAATACGAAAATTTCCGCGACTAAAGTCTATCTAGATAAACTCCAAGCCCTCTACCTAGAGCTTGGAGTTTTCATGTCAAACGGTTCCCAAACGGATATGCAAGTCACTATTTATCAATAAGTTATATTTTGTAGTAGTTGACGAAACAAGTACAATGACGCGTAAATTCTTTTCTCTTGCTTTGGCAAGCTTGTCTGAAAGATCAGTATCATTAACGTACTCTTGCCTTTCTGAATCTCTTCGAGTGATATCGATAAACTCATAAGGGCACTTTGAATCAAATAAAATCAACTCGGCTTGTTGCATTAATCTGAGTGCTTTTATCGGCAGCAACTCTACATCAGGACCGAAATCAATCCAAGTTATGTGGCAGTCTTCAATAATACCCTGTGAAAATGCCTTAGAGTATTCGCTTTCTAGCTGAGAGCGCTCAGTTGCATTACTGACTCTAGGGCTACTAAAAAACCTCTCCCAAAACTTACGACGTTCACCCACAGAAGGTAGATGCTGTTTAATATCACTTCGTTTGGATAAGCCGAAGTCCGCTAACATGGATAGATTGAATGCCAAGCTCGCCTCTAGCTGCTCTCTAATGTTACGGACAAGTACAGGAGAAGCTCCCCCACTTGATATAGCAATCTGAATTCTGCCACGAGTTATCATTGAAGGAGTAATAAAATCACAATAGGGCTGGTCATCGACTACATTTACTAGTGTTCCCATAGATTTAGCATCATCATAAACTCGATGATTCAACTCTGGATTATCTGTTGTCGCCCAAACCTGTAAATATTTACTATTAAGTAATTCCTTAGAGTAAAAATTTTGAATCCAATCGCATTCATTAGACTCAACTAAATTTTGTAAGAAGGAAGTTATTTGAGGTGAAACAATAGAAACTCTTGCTCCTGCTCGGACTAAGCTATCAACTTTACGACAAGCGACCTCTCCTCCGCCAACGACCAAAACTGGTCGATCTCTAAGGTTCATGAACAGTGGAAAATATTGCATTTCTATCCTTAAGCAAACTTACTAACTATTACACAAGATACTATCAAAAGTGTGATACAAAAATACAGCTTGGATTAATAGCTGCAAAACTTACGACTATACAACCTGCTAATAACAACATTATCCTTTGCAAGCCAAGAGATCAGCAAATTTTCTTGCTATATAACTAGACTTTGCGGGTATAGTTCTCCATTGAATCATTAATGTGAAGTCTAACACTACCCTGAAGTGATTAATCATCAATCATTGTTAGAGTACTCATTGATACTTGGTTCACAAAATAACCTTTGATAAATGATATATTTGAGAATTTAACGATATTTTCCTATTCTTATAAATGTTTGATTTATATACAAGTCAATTTTTTGAGTAATTGACCAATAAATATTGATATACAACGCTTTTTCATTCGTTGCAATAGGTAACACCTAACTTAACACGAATCATACAGGAAGGATTCAAATGGCAAACAAACTCACATTTATAGCTTCATTTGTAGCGGCTTCGGCTGCTCTGATGTCTACAGGCGTATCTGCAGCAGATAGCACCTTAGAAAAAGTGACTAAGCAGGGTTTCCTCACTTGTGGTGTCAGTACAGGTTTACCAGGGTTTTCTAACCCGAACTCTAAAGGCGAATGGGAAGGTATTGACGTTGAATATTGCCAAGCTCTAGCTGCAGCCGTACTTGGTGACAAAGCTAAAGTTAAATTTGTCCCCTTAACAGCGAAAGAACGCTTTACTGCACTTCAGTCTGGTGAAATTGATGTATTGTCACGCAACACAACATGGACACTACATCGAGATACAGCGCTTGGTTTGAATTTTGTCGGAGTAAACTATTACGACGGTCAAGGTTTCATGGTTAAAAAAGATCTTGGACTAAAAAGCGCCAAAGAACTTAACGGCGCATCAGTCTGTGTACAGTCCGGTACTACCACAGAGCTCAATTTAGCTGATTACTTCAGGAATAGTGGTATGTCGTACAAGCCTGTGGTTTTTGACACGGCAGCTCAAACTTCAAAAGGTTTTGACGCAGGACGTTGTGATGTTTTGACTACAGACCAATCAGGGCTTTATGCCTTGCGTCTAAACCTGCAAGATCCAGCTTCCGCTGTTGTATTACCAGAGATTATCTCTAAAGAACCTCTTGGCCCCGTGGTTCGCCAAGGAGATGACCAATGGTTCAATATTGGTAAATGGACATTAGCAGCAATGGTAAACGCTGAAGAGTATGGCGTTTCCTCTAAGAATGCTGAAGCGATGCTAAAGTCTAAAGACCCAAATGTGAAGAGAATCTTAGGTATTGAAGGTCCAAAAGGTAAAGGCTTAGGTATACGCGATGACTGGGGTTATCAAATAATTAAACAGGTAGGCAATTACGGAGAAAGCTTCGAACGTACCGTAGGTAGTGGTTCTCCACTTCAAATATCTCGTGGTGTTAATGCGCTTTGGAGTGATGGCGGTTTTATGTATGCCCCACCAATTCGTTAACAGGCTAAAATATAAATGGGCGGTTTTCCCGCCCTTTTTATAATCAAGGATCTGAGGTTATAGCGGTATGAAACCCAATAATACTACTGAACCGAATATGCAGCCCAGACACGACTCGAGAACTAGCCTTTTCTATAACCCTACGTTTAGGTCAGTCGTGTTTCAGATCATCGCTATCCTAGCGTTGGTTTTTTTCTTTTACACCATTGTCAACAATGCCCTAACTAATCTTGAAGCTCGAGGAATCGCCACTGGTTTTGGCTTTCTTACTCAAGAAGCTGGGTTTGGTATTGGTTTATCACTGATTGAATATAACGAAACATTTTCTTACGGCCGAACTTTTGTTGTAGGCTTTTTGAATACAGCATTGGTTTCAGTTTTAGGCATTATTTTAGCGACATTAATAGGCTTTGTTGTAGGTATAGCTCGTTTATCTTCAAACTGGTTGGTTAGTAGGTTAGCCGCCGTTTACATTGAGATATTTCGAAATGTTCCTTTGCTTTTACAAATATTTTTTTGGTATTTTGCTGTTCTTCAAGTTTTACCTTCAGCAAGACAAAGCCTAAGCCTTGGTGAAGCAGTTTTTTTAAATGTACGTGGTTTATACTTCCCTTCACCGGTGTTCGAAAATGGTGCCTTTGTGGTTGGTTTGTGCCTTGCGCTAGGAATAATGACTACTATTTTCATTAATGTTTGGGCCCAAAACAAGCAGCGTTTAACTGGACAACAAACACCAATGGGGAGAATTACATTTAGCTTAGTACTTGTATTTCCTCTGGTAGTTTATTTCGCAATGGGGTCGCCAATTTCAGCAGAATATCCTAAGTTGCAGGGGTTTAACTTCCAAGGTGGTATTAGTATTATCCCAGAGTTAGCAGCACTCTTACTTGCTTTGAGTATATACACTGCCTCATTCATCGCAGAGATTGTGCGTTCTGGTATTAATGCTGTAAGCCATGGCCAAACAGAAGCGGCAATGTCTCTTGGCCTACCACGATCTAGGACATTAAAACTTGTTGTCGTTCCACAGGCATTAAGAATAATTATTCCACCGCTCACAAGCCAATATCTCAACTTAACCAAAAACTCATCTTTAGCTATGGCGATCGGCTATCCAGATTTAGTCTCAGTATTTGCTGGAACAACTCTTAACCAAACAGGGCAAGCTATAGAAATTATTGCCATGACGATGGCCGTATATCTATCACTGAGTTTAATGACCTCTGCCCTTATGAATATCTATAACCGCAAAGTTGCTTTGGTGGAGAGATGAAATGAATATACATCAATTTCAACCAGATTTACCGCCACCTGCTAATACCATTGGTTTTGTAGGATGGTTGCGAAAAAATTTGTTTAGCAGTCCTATTAATTCGGTTGTTACGCTTATTTTGGCTTATTTAGCTATATCGCTCATTTGGAATATATTTGATTGGGCAATTCTACAAGCTGATTGGATCGGAACAACAAAAGAAGACTGTTCACGAGAAGGGGCTTGTTGGGTCTTTATCAGTGTGCGTTGGGAACAGTTCATGTTCGGTTTTTATCCGCAAGAAGAACTGTGGCGCCCTCGTATATTTTATTTTACATTGGCAATATTTACAGCACTACTAGCCTATGAGAAAACACCAAAACGCATTTGGATATGCTTGTTTTTTGTTAGCATCTACCCCTTCATCATTGCAGCCCTTCTCTATGGTGGTGTGTTTGGCCTTGAAGTGGTTGATACTCACAAGTGGGGAGGGCTTCTCGTCACTTTAATCATTGCTCTAGTCGGAATTGTAGTATCGCTTCCAATTGGTGTTGCATTGGCACTTGGACGTCGTTCAGAGATGCCAATCATTCGGAGTATTTGTACCGTTTACATAGAGATTTGGCGTGGGGTCCCTCTTATCACAGTTCTCTTCATGGCATCCGTGATGTTACCACTCTTCCTCGCCCAAGGTTCTGATACTGATAAACTTATTCGTGCGCTAATAGGTGTAATAATGTTCAGCGCAGCATATATGGCTGAAGTTATCAGAGGGGGCTTACAAGCCATTTCAAAAGGCCAATACGAAGCCGCTGATGCTCTAGGACTAAGTTATTGGAAAAAAATGGGCTTGGTAGTGTTACCCCAAGCACTAAAGATTACCATTCCTTCTATCGTAAACACATTTATTGGCCTTTTCAAAGATACTAGTTTAGTTCTCATTATCGGAATGTTTGACGTATTGGGTATAGGACAAGCGGCAAACACTGATCCAAAATGGTTGGGGTTTGCTACTGAAAGTTACGTATTCGTTGCGTTGGTATTCTGGGTATTTTGTTTTGGAATGTCTCGATACTCCATATGGCTCGAGAACAAACTTCACACTGGCCATAAACGATAAATTAAAGCTCAAGGACATGTTATGACACAGCAAGAGTTGATGATTGAGATTAAAGATATGAACAAATGGTACGGCGAGTTTCATGTACTGAAAAATATTAATCTTTGTGTTAAAAAAAGTGAGAGAATCGTGATATGTGGTCCTTCAGGTTCTGGTAAATCGACCATGATCCGTTGTATTAATAGACTTGAAGAGCATCAAAAAGGTCAGATAATTGTATCGGGAAAAGAACTTACTGAAGACCTAAAGAATATAGAGGCAGTCCGAAAAGAAGTCGGTATGTGTTTCCAGCACTTCAATCTATTCCCACACCTCACTGTATTAGAAAATTGTACACTAGCCCCTATCTGGGTGAAAAAACTCCCCAAAGATGAGGCTAAAGACATCGCGATGAAGTACCTAGAGCGAGTAAAAATCCCTGACCAAGCCGAGAAATTTCCGGGGCAATTGTCAGGCGGACAACAACAACGAGTAGCGATTGCTCGATCCTTATGTATGAGCCCTCAAGTTATGCTTTTTGATGAACCCACATCCGCATTAGATCCAGAGATGGTTCGAGAAGTTCTCGATGTGATGGTAGAGCTGGCTGACGAAGGAATGACGATGCTGTGCGTAACTCATGAAATGGGGTTTGCGAAAGAAGTAGCAGATCGTGTCATATTTATGGATGCTGGTGAGATTATTGAGGAAAACAACCCTGTCGATTTCTTCGAAAACCCTCAATCAGATAGAACACAAAACTTCCTTGCTCAGATTTTAAGTCATTAATTTTTTATATATAAAATTGTAAACACTGACTCTGCATCATGTCTGTATAAATTTTGTTATATTATGTTACAACTTTATTGATACATTATTTTGCTATTCATTTACGATAGATACAGGTACATATAGCATTAAGGCTTGATTTTTTCATAGCTAGCCCCCATAAATATAGCTATAAACATAAACCTTACGAGGAATATTATGAACAGCCCTATGTTTACACGTTCTACAAGTGCACCTAATGCACTTGAGATCAACAAAACACTTAAGAACACCTACTTTCTTCTATCTATGACACTAGTCACTAGTGCTATCGCTGCACTAGCGACAATGGCTATGGGTATTTCACCTATGATGGCCCTAGTAATGCAAATTGCTGCCATAGGTATTCTTTTCTTCGCTTTACCCAAAAGTATCAACTCTTCGATGGGCATAGTATGGACTTTTGTCTTTACAACACTAATGGGTGGGGCTTTAGGGCCGATGTTAACCCATTATGCTTCAATCACAAATGGTCCGTCCATTATTGCTCAAGCTCTTGGATTAACGGGCATGGTATTTCTTGGTTTATCTGCCTATACAATCAGCACTAAGAAAGATTTCTCTTTCATGCGTAGCTTCTTAATTGCGGGACTGATTATTGTCATTGTCGCTGCTATCATCAATATTTTTGTAGGTTCTACAATTGGTCAATTAGCAATCAGCAGCATGTCAGCACTTGTATTCTCAGGATTCATACTGTACGACACAAGTCGCATTGTACGAGGTGAAGAAACTAACTATGTTAGTGCCACCATTTCAATGTACCTAAACATCCTCAACTTGTTTACTAGCCTGCTTACGATTTTAGGTATTATGAATGATGACTAATTCATAGACTTATTTTTTAGATGTAGCCCAGAAGGTCATTCTTCTGGGCTTTTTATTGTCGTATGTATTGCGATGTTCAACCAAGCTAAGTACCCTATTCGTCATACTAATTTAAGATAATATGCATATGTTTGAGTATAAAGGCAAAACTATCCTAACTGATGCACAGGGGTACCTTCTAGATCATACTCAGTGGGAGGAAGGTATGATTTCACTGCTAGCAGAACAAGAAAATATAGAACTTACTGAAGATCATTTAGAAGTTATTCATTTTGTTCGTAGTTTTTATGAAGAATTCAACACATCACCTGCGGTAAGAATGCTGGTTAAAGCGATAGGAAAAGCTCATGGACCAGAGAAAGGAAACAGCAAGTATTTATTTAAGTTATTCAAACAAGGCCCTGCCAAACAAGCCACCAAACTAGCAGGTTTACCAAAACCAGCAAAGTGTCTTTAGGTAGCTATGAAATTTCAAAGTCCGTAAATGATACATAAGGTACAGGCTCTGACTTTACCGAACTAACTAAAGATGTCTTAGGGCCGACTTGCAGCCATTTCTCCATTTCAGCTATCTGCTGACTTCGGCCACAAACGATCACTTCAACATCCCCATTTTTGAGGTTTTTCGCATAGCCAGTTAATCCAAGTTTCGTCCCTTCATGGGACGTGTAGTAGCGAAACCCGACACCTTGAACAACCCCACTGATGGTAAATTTTTCACACTGTGCATCCATATTGTTTTCCACATTATGACTTCAATTTTTATACATAAAATGAATACATTAAGCAAATGTATAACGGCACCAACACCAAAGTTCATATAAAGATCCTAACTTTTGGTTTTGTTTGATTTTCTCATAGACTTCCACGACAATAGCCGACCTTTGATATTCGAGTGAGCAATATAATGACCCCAGCTATTTATCTTGAGAAAGGCCGTGAAAAGTCTCTAAAACGAAGACACCCTTGGATTTTCTCTCGTGGTATTAAAAAAATAGAAGGTGAACCGTCATTAGGCGAAACCATAGATGTATTTACTCACGATGGTACTTGGCTAGCAAAAGCCGCCTACTCTCCACACTCACAAATCCGTGCGAGAATTTGGAGCTTCGATAAACAAGATATCGACTTAACGTTTTTTGTAAAACGGATCGAACAAGCGCTACTCTTACGACAAGAAATTATTGAGCGCGATGGTCTTACAGGCTTCCGTCTAGTAGCTGCAGAGTCTGATGGCTTACCCGGTATAACAATCGATAAATATCAAAACTACTTGGTGTGCCAACTGCTAAGTGCAGGAGCAGAATACCAAAAAGAAACACTCACTAATGCTCTTTTAACAGTCTTCCCCAGTCACAATGTTTATGAACGCTCTGATGTGTCTGTGAGAAAGAAAGAAGGACTGACTGAACGTACAGGTGTTTTGTACGGTGAAGCACCACCACCATCGCTAGTAATAGAAGAGAATGATGTAAAAATTAGTGTCGATATTGTGAGTGGCCATAAAACTGGATTTTATCTCGATCAGCGTGATAGCCGCAATCAGGCAATAAAATATTGTAAAGACAAAGAAGTCTTAAACTGTTTTTCTTATACCGGCGGTTTCGGCTTATATGCATTAAAAGGTGGTGCAAAACGTGTAATCAATGCCGACGTATCCCAACCGGCACTTGAAATCGCAAAGTACAATGCAGAACTTAATCAATTTGACCTTTCCAAAAAGCGAGCTGTTTTTTTGAATGCTGACGTATTTAAATTACTTCGTGAATATCGTGACCAAAGGACGAAATTTGATGTTGTTATCATGGATCCACCAAAATTTGCTGAAAATAAAGCGCAATTAAATGGTGCTTGTCGTGGCTACAAAGACATAAACATGTTGGCTATGCAGATCATTAAGCCAGGTGGCGTACTGCTCACTTATTCATGTTCTGGCTTAATGGAGCAAGCTTTATTTCAGAAGATTATTGCTGATGCAGCACTCGATGCAGGACGTCAAGTTAAATTTGTGGAGCGTTTTGAACAATCAGCCGATCACCCAACTGATACAGCCTATCCTGAAGGTTTTTATCTAAAAGGATTTGCTTGCAAAGTCCTCTAATAGAATATCTGGTTTTTTATTTAGCTTTCACGATAAGAGTGCTACCCTATTCCATAATTACCATGAAGAGAAAAACGCGATGAGCAACTTAACTTCTGACATTCAAGCTAACCTAGAGCTTTTTGTAGCGGACACTAAACAAAACAATTTAGTGTGGGGGCTACGTAATGACGAGGGTTGGCTATCTTGTGACTCTACTGAGTTTGAGAGTAGCGAAGTTATGCCTTTTTGGTCTTCTAAAGAAGACGCACAAGCACATAATGTGGAAGAGTGGGCGGATTTTGAAGTTTTGGAGATCCCACTCGATATTTTTGTCGAAGACTGGCTGCTAACATTATCGGAAGATGGTGTTTTAGTGGGTACGAACTGGAACTCACAACTCGAAGGAAAAGAAATAGAGCCTGCGGAGTTAGCTAAAATGTATCTGGATTAATTGAAGACTGTTTATATGCCCTCTGAGACATTATGAGGGCATATTTATATTTAACTATTATTGTTTGTTCATCAAAGATGCCATGACAGCTTCACGGTGATTGAGGTAATCTTTTAACCCTGCATTTCTGAGTTCACATGCAGGACAATCTCCACAGCCATCACCAATAACACCATTGTAACAAGTTAGAGTTTTCTCTTTAATAAGGGCTAAAGCTTGGCACTGGTCAGAAAGGGCCCAAGTTTCCGCTTTATTTAGCCACATTAAAGGTGTTGAGATTTCAAGTTGAAGGTCCATTCCCAGTACAAGAGCCGTATTTATTGCTTTAACGAAGTTATCACGACAATCAGGGTATCCTGAAAAGTCCGTTTCGCACACTCCTGTAATAATGGTTTTTGCGCCAATTTGGTAAGCGTAGATACCAGCAAGGGTTAAAAACAGAATATTACGGCCAGGGACAAAGGAATTCGGCAGACCATTATCCTGGATTTCGTGTGAAACTGAGATGTCATCGCGAGTTAAAGAACTGATTGCAAGTTCATTGAGTAGACCGACATCCATAATTTTGTGGGCCGCTACCCCTAACTCCTTAGCCAAGCTTTGAGCAACTTCGATTTCTAAGCTATGCCTTTGTCCATAATCGAAAGTAATCGCATGAACTTCATCAAATTCATTGAGTGCTTGAACTAAGCAAGTAGTTGAATCTTGCCCTCCACTGAATACGACTACAGCTTTTTTCATTCTTATGACCTTTAAGCAATGTTCAAATATTTATGGGATTGAATTGAAAGTCGCCAGTTACGCTCGATACATGTGCTAATACAGAGCTCAGTTGCTCGAGGTTTCTGGCTAATTGGCTGAAGAGCGATGACTGTAGTATGCGCAATGTCGGCTCGCTTTATCAATTCATCCAGTTGTTCAATATCTTTCATCGTACCAACTGGATGTTTAACTTCATTCGCACGCAGTAGAGCACTATCCAAAATCGGTAACTTCCCCTTCATTGCCACCTTAGGTGACACTGTCACCCAGGTGTTTTCACTCGCTAAAATAGGAGATGTACCACTGGTTTCAATTTGGCATTGGCAACCAATTGATTCAAACGCCTCTGTCAGTGGTCGTAAATCATAAATACATGGCTCCCCACCTGTTATTACAATATGACGAGCTTGATAACCTACTTGGTGATATTGTTCGATTATGTCAACGCATGAAGCACTACACCACGTTGGCAAATCTTGGGTTTTCGTCAAAATCTCTTTAAGAGAACGTTCATCTTGAGGCGTAGCATCCCAAGTATGCTTTGTATCACACCAAGAGCAGCCTACAGCACACTCCTGAAGACGAATAAACACCGAGGGGATACCAGTGAAAACCCCCTCACCCTGTATGGTTTCAAACATTTCGTTAATTTTGTACAACTTAATCTCAGCCTAAATCATCATCTGTCTAATGCCGGACCGAGACCTTAAATGACTGCAACACGAAGGTCAACTAAATCAGAAATAGATCGTTCACAATATTTTCGTGTTCTGCTTATTGAGTAAACGGATATATGGCAAGGTTTAAAAGATAATACATTAAAAATGTGAAGTTAAATTATAGGTTTACGCAACCAATGAATATGATGTACAAAACCTAAGTCTTGGTATAATTGTAGTGCAGCTTGATTAAAATCCCATACCTCAACGAAAACTTGCTTTACCCCATATTCATTAAAACGTTTCTCAACATCTCGATATAACTGTGTAGCGACGCCAAATTTTCTCGCTTTAAGTGTTACATAAAGTTCATCCACACTTCCCATTTGAACTGGTTTACTTACGCTCGATATTAACTCACAAAAATGGGCTGTAATAAAGCCAACGATATTACTATCAACACAAGCAACTAATACAAAACAATCGGGGGCATTGATGTATCTAGCAATACTTTTATCCTGCTCGATTTCTTGGGCTGTTTTAAAGTGGTCTGGACATTTGAGGTGATGCTCATCATGAAGCTTGAACATTAACTCATTGAGTTGTTCCAAATCATTGCTATGCGCGACTCTAGTTATAACATTTTTCATAGTAAACCTTTTACATACAGAAGCCTGCAAATCGCGACCTTATATCACTAAGTAGCCCTAAATATTAAAGGCTACCTATATGTTATTCAATCATCTAGCGTTCTAAAATTTTTTCAATTTCATTTAAACTTGTAGGGTCATCAATCGTTGAAGGTAAAGTATACTCTTCTCCATCTGCTATTTGGCGGATAGTTTTGCGTAAAATCTTCCCTGAACGAGTTTTGGGTAAGCGTTCAACAACTAGTGCCTGTTTAAAACATGCAACAGCTCCAATTTTCTCACGGACGACATCAATGATCTCTTTTTCCAGTTCGATATCGCTCACCTTAACTCCATCTTTTAAAACTATAAGACCTAATGGTAGCTGTCCTTTAAGTTCATCACTTATCCCAACAACCGCACATTCTGCAATTGCAGGATGCCCTGCCACTACTTCTTCCATTTCCCCTGTAGATAGCCTATGGCCAGCTACATTAATTACATCATCAATTCGACCCATAATATATAGATACCCATCACTATCAAAGTACCCGCCATCACCACTTATATAGTAACCCGGAAATTGATTTAAATAACCAGACTTAAACCTATCGTGATTACGCCATATAGTAGGTAAACAACTTGGAGGCATAGGCCGTTTTATTGCTATAAAGCCTTGTTGGTTAGGCCCTAACACCTCCCCCTGGCCGTCAAGAATGTCCAAATGGTAACCTGGTACTGGTTTTGTGGATGAACCAGCTTTAACAGGCATAGGCTCTATTCCTATTGGATTGGCAACGATGGGCCAGCCCGTTTCAGTCTGCCACCAATTGTCGATAATAGGTTTACCCGTTTTTTCTTGTGTCCAATTCATAGTGGGTGAGTCAAGCCTTTCACCCGCCATAAAGATCACCTGCAATGGAGATAAATCATACTTTTTAATTTGTGTACCTTCAGAGTCTTCTTTTTTTATCGCACGAAAAGCCGTTGGTGCAGCGAACAAGACATTCACTTTATGCTCTGCACATACACGCCAAAAAACACCAGCATCAGGTGTTTTGATTGGTTTACCTTCGTATAAAACGCTTGTACAACCGTGGATCAAAGGCGCATACACAATATAAGAATGCCCCAATACCCAACCAACATCAGAAACAGCCCAATACACACCATCTTCGGCAATATTATAAATTGCTCCCATAGAGTATTTGAGTGCAACAGCATGACCACCATTATCCCTCACCACACCTTTAGGTTTGCCAGTCGTGCCAGAGGTATAGAGAATATATAATGGATCAGTAGATAAGACTGGTACACAGGAATGAGGTTGGGCTTGTTCATAAGCTTGATTCCAATCTAAGTCATAGGACTGAGTTAATTCGGCCAGGCATTGAGGTCGCTGATAAACAATTACTGTATCCGGTTTCCAGTTACTTTTTTCAATAGCTTTATCAACGAGAGGCTTATATGGGATCACTGTTGTGAACTCAATACCACAGGATGCAGTCAGAATGATTTTAGGTTGCGCATCATCAATTCGAACCGCAAGTTCATGAGGAGCAAAACCACCAAATACCACGGAGTGGATTGCACCTAGTCTTGCACATGCCAGCATAGCCATAGCAGCTTGAGGGATCATTGGCATATAAATAATCACTCGATCGCCTTTACCTACCCCTTTACTAGCAAGCATTCCAGCTATTTTCGACACTTGATCTCGTAATTGGTTATATGTGTATCGGCTTTTGTTTCCTGTAACCGGAGAATCATAAATTAGAGCTACATTATCGCCTCGACCCTGCTCACAATGATAATCTAGCGCCAACCAACATGTATTTAGAACGCCATCGGAAAACCAGCGTTCAATGCCATTGTTATCAAACTCTAAAATTTTGGTAGGTTTTTGAAACCAATTGATATTCTCAGCTTGGCTTTGCCAAAACTGTTTGGGATCTTCCTTGGCCAATAAATATTCTTTCTGATAAGCAGACATATCGATTCCTCCAGTATGCCCAGATAAGTTTGAGGCCTGTATTTATTCACAGACTTACTCTAAAAAATATCGGAAGGGACACGAACAAAACCTTCCATAATTATTCGCGCACTTCGGCTCATTACTGCTTTTTCAACAACCCAGCTTTCCTCATTACAGATCGCAATAGCGCCAACTTTTAATACACCAGACGGGTGTCCAAATGTGATCGAGTGTTTTTCACCGCCACCTGCGGCTAGATTAACGAGTGTTCCGGGGACACTTGAGGCAGAAGCAATTGCCACTGCGGCTGTCCCCATCATGGCATGGTGAAGTTTACCCATAGATAGGGCTCTAACCAGTAGGTCTACATCGCCTTCAGAAATATATTTACCATTCGATGCACGATAGCTCTTAGGTTTAGATACAAATGCTATTTTGGGCGTATGCTGGTGACTTTCAACCGCTTCGATGTTGCTAATAATGCCCATTTTTAATGCCCCATGAGCTCGAATTTTCTCAAATTTATCCAAAGCATTTTGATCATTATTGATATCATCTTGAAGCTCTGTCCCTGAATAACCGAGCGAGTCTGCTTGTAAGAATATGGTCGGTATACCTGCGTTTATAAACGTTGCATTAAATGTTCCGACCTCTGGAACAACGAGTTCATCGATTAAGTTTCCGGTAGGAAACATGTTACTTTTTCCGTCTGCTGGCGACATAAAATCTACTGGAATTTCTGCCGCAGGAAAAGTAACCCCATCTAACTCAAAATCACCGGTTTCTTGTACGTTTCCATCTTTGATAGGAACATGAATGACAATAGTTTTGTTGATGTTGGATTGCCATACTTTGACCACAGCGGTACCATTTTTAGGAATGCGATCGGGTGGCAATAATCCGGCGTGTATAGCAAAAGGTCCTACCGCCGCAGAAAGGTTGCCACAATTGCCACTCCAATCGACCAATGCTTTATCAATCGCAATTTGGCCAAATAAGTAATCGACATCATGTCCAGATCGAGTGCTTGGGGAAAGAATAACCACTTTGCTGGTACTTGACGTTGCTCCCCCCATACCATCAATATGCTTTGAATAAGGATCAGGGCTGCCAATTACCCGTAATAAAAACGCATCACGCTCTTTCCCAGCATTCTGCACTTTGGGAGGTAAGTCGTTCACATTGAAAAATACGCCCTTGCTCGTTCCACCGCGCATATAAGTTGCCGCAACCTTTATTTGATTGGTTCGATGATTTACCATTGCTCCTCCCTACTGCGCAAGAAAATCTTGAGCAAAACGCTGTAATACACCACCAGCTTCGTAAACCAAGACCTCGTCTTGTGTGTCCAAGCGGCATATGACTGATGTCTCTAAACGTTCGCCGCTCTTGCGTGTAATGATTAAGTTAAGGTCTGCGCCTGCTTTGATATTTCCTGTTACGTCATAAATTTCACTACCGTCAAGGTTAAAAGATTTTCGGTTCTCACCCAGCTTAAATTCGAGAGGTAACACCCCCATTCCAACAAGATTAGTTCTGTGAATTCGCTCAAACCCTTCCGCAACTATGACTTCAACACCAGCCAAGCGAACCCCTTTTGCCGCCCAGTCTCGTGACGAACCTTGACCATAATCTGCACCTGCAATAATGATCAAAGGCTGTTTGCGTTCCATATAAGTTTCAATCGCTTCCCACATACGAGATACTTTCCCTTCCGGCTCAATGCGGGCAAAAGATCCCTGAACTACTTCCCCATTGTCTTTGACCATTTCGTTGAACAGCTTGGGGTTAGCAAATGTGGCACGTTGTGCAGTAAGATGATCGCCACGATGTGTCGCGTAAGAATTAAAATCTTGCTCAGGAACGCCCATTTGGGAAAGGTATTCACCCGCTGCACTGGATGCAAGTATTGCATTTGAAGGAGACAAATGGTCAGTTGTAATATTATCTCCTAAGACAGCTAACGGCCTCATTGAAGATAACGTACGTTTACCAGCAAGAGCTCCTTCCCAATATGGTGGCCGGCGTATGTAGGTACTCATCTTTCGCCAATCATAGAGTGGGGTAACATTCGACTCCTGATTATCAAGCTTAAACATCTGTATATAAACTTGTTTAAATTGTTCAGGCTTAACATAATCAGCCACAGCTTGATCAATTTCTTCATCAGTTGGCCAAAGATCTCGCAGATAAATAGGGTCACCATCTGGGCTTTGGCCTAGCACATCACGCTCAATATCAAATCGAATCGTCCCAGCAATAGCGTAAGCCACTACGAGAGGAGGAGAAGCCAAAAAGGCTTGTTTAGCATAAGGGTGAATGCGGCCATCGAAATTTCGATTACCAGACAACACTGCTATAGAATACAGATCTCTGTCTATGATTTCTTGCTGAATTTTTGAGTCTAAAGCGCCACTCATGCCATTACAAGTTGTACAGGCATAACCAACAATTCCAAAGCCAAGCTTTTCCATTTCTGGCAGTAATCCAGCTTCTTCAAGGTAGAGCTTGGCTACTTTAGAACCTGGTGCAAAAGACGATTTGACCCAAGGCTTTCGCTCTAGACCTAATTGGTTTGCCTTTTTAGCCACCAGTCCAGCCGCAATAACATTCCTTGGATTACTTGTATTAGTGCAGGATGTGATAGCGGCGATGATAATGGCTCCATCAGGTAAGCGCCCTTCTGTATTATCCCACTTGCCTGCTATCCCTTTAGCTGTAAGATCTGAAGTGGGTAAACGACGATGCGGGTTAGACGGACCAGCTAAATTTCGAGTGACAGATGAGAGGTCAAATTCCAACACTCGCTCGTACTCAACTTCCTTTAAATCACTCGCCCAAAGTCCAGTTTGTTTCGCGTATTTTTCGACTAATGCTACCTGTTGTGAGTCCCGCCCTGTCAATTGCAGATAACGGATCGTTTGTTCATCGATATAAAACATTCCGGCGGTGGCACCATACTCTGGTGTCATATTAGAGATAGTCGCTCTATCTCCTATCGTAAGACTACTGGCACCTTCACCAAAAAATTCAAGATAAGAAGAAACGACTTTCGATTTACGTAAGAATTCGGTAATAGCTAAAACGATATCCGTCGCTGTCACTCCAGGACTTCGCCTACCGATCAGCTTCACGCCTATGATCTCCGGGAGTCTCATCATAGAAGGACGCCCTAACATAACCGTTTCAGCCTCTAACCCACCTACACCAATTGCAATTACACCAAGAGCATCAACGTGGGGAGTGTGGCTGTCGGTACCGACGCACGTATCTGGGTAAGCTATACCATCTTTAACTTGTACAACTGGGGACATCTTTTCAAGATTAATTTGATGCATAATACCATTCCCAGCAGGAATGACGCTGACATTCTCAAATGCGGTTTTACACCATTCAATGAAATGAAAACGATCTTCATTTCTGCGTTCTTCAATAGCTCGGTTTTTTTCGAATGCATCGGGATCGTATCCACCATGCTCAACAGCTAAAGAGTGATCAACAATCAGTTGAGTTTCAACAACAGGGTTTACTTTTGAGGGGTCTCCACCTTGATCAGCAATGGCATCTCTTAAACCAGCAAGATCTACTAAAGCGGTTTGACCCAAAATATCGTGACAGACAACTCGTGCTGGATACCATGGAAAATCCAAGTCTCTCTTACGCTCAATTAACTGCTTAAGTGATGCGACTAAAGTCTGTGGATTACACCTTCGAACCAGTTGCTCAGCAAGAATTCGAGAAGTGTAAGGCAAGCGATTATATGCTCCGGGAGAGATATCATTAATGGCTTGACGAGCATCAAAAAAATCTAAATCAGATTCCGGAAGTGATTTGCGGTAATTTATGTTCACTGTACAACTCATAGTGTTGTTTCCATCTAAATATCGTACTGGACTGAATTTTTTTCTAAGTCAGAACGATAGAGATTTAGGTAGATAAAGGAAATATGTTGGTAATGGCTAGCTTGAAAGCAGCTTTATAAAGAGGGCCGTTGGAAGAATAAAAGCCAAAAGTAGAATCGACTTATGGCTCAACTTGGTCTTTTACAGACAAAGAGGCTCAGTATTCAACTCTAAACCTCTACAAAGCAACCACTCTCGCTTTTACCTCTTATCAATAGGTAACCAATCCTGAGCTTCTGGCCCTGTATAATCCGCACATGGGCGAATTATTCGATTATTAGAACGCTGTTCAAAGACATGAGCAGCCCAGCCAGTAAGACGACTCATAACAAATATGGGGGTAAATAATTTAGTAGGAATATCCATAAAGTGGTATGCGGATGCGTGGAAAAAATCAGCATTACAAAACAATCCTTTTTCACGTTTCATCACGGTTTCTACACGTTCTGAAACAGCATAAAGATGTTTATCACCAACCTGCTCAGATAACTCTTTTGACCAACGTTTAATCAATGCATTCCTAGGATCGCTTTCACGGTATATAGCATGACCAAAGCCCATAATTTTGTCTTTGTTAGCTAGCATTCGTATGATATTAGACTCAGCGTCTTCAGGCGTCTGCCAATCCTGAATCATATCCATTGCCGCTTCATTCGCTCCACCATGCAAAGGGCCTCTAAGGGTACCAATCGCTGCGGTAATGCAAGAATGTATGTCAGACAAAGTTGAAGCGCAGACTCTTGCTGCGAATGTAGATGCATTAAACTCATGCTCAGCATACAAAATAAGGGAACAATGCATAACTTGTTTGTGCAGTGTGCTGGGTTCTTTATCAGTCAACATTTTTAGAAAATGCCCGCCAATACAGTTCTGAGATTGGTCTTCTGTATCTATTCTCACACCATCATGACTATAACGATACCAGTAACAAATGATTGCTGGGAATAAAGCCAACATTCTCTCTGTTGCATTGAGTTGCTCAACGAAATTAAGTTCTTGTTCTATGTTTCCCAAAACTGAGCAGCCCGTACGCATAACATCCATTGGATGTGCATGACGTGGCAATAATTCAAGCGCTTTTTTTACCTCATCAGGTAAGCCACGTAGACTTATTAATCTTGTTTTATAGGCATCCAATTCTTGGTGAGTTGGTAAGTGACCACGTAACAAGAGGTGCGCCACTTCTTCAAATTGAGCGTTATTTGCTAAGTCTGCAATATCATACCCTCGATATGTCAGGCCTGTGCCCGTCTTTCCGACTGTACATAAAGCAGTACTTCCGGCACTTTGCCCTCTTAGGCCAGCCCCAGCTAACTCTTTGGTCGACATATAGAACTCCTTTTCTGTCTAGCTAATTCTCTTTACTGGAACCTAATGGTTACCAAAAAAAATACATTATTGAATCATTTGATAGATGAGTTTTTGCCTATGATTAGTTATTTTCCTGTGAAAAAAGTTGATCTAGTTTTTGTTCGTAGACATGATAGTTTAGATGCTCATATAATTCGTTTCGCGTCTGCATAGACTCAATAAGCTCTACTTGGTTTCCCTCTTTCAATAGGTGTGCATATACGTTTTCTGCTGCTTTATTCATCGCACGAAATGCACTTAATGGATAAAGCACCATACTAACGCCTACTTCCACCAGCTGTTGTGTACCAAAGAGAGGTGTTTGACCAAATTCAGTAATGTTGGCCAATATAGGAACCTCTTTTCCCGTGGCTTGTTTCAGCGCTTTGGAGAATTGGGTATATTGTTCAAGCTTATTCATCGCTTCAGGAAAAACCATATCAGCTCCTGCTTCAATACAAGCAATTGCCCTCTCTATGGCTTTATCCATGCCTTCAATCGCAAGAGCATCGGTTCGTGCCATGATCACAAAACTTGGATCATGGCGAGCATCTACGGCTGCTTTGATACGATCAACCATCTCTTTCTGACTCACTATGGCCTTATTGGGCCTATGTCCACATCGTTTTTGTGCAACCTGATCTTCCATATGCACTGCTGCAGCACCCGCTTTTTCCATTGCCTTTATCGTACGTGCGATATTGAATGCACCTCCAAAACCGGTGTCAATATCCACTAACAGCGGGAGATCGCAAGCGTTACAAATGCGCTCAACATCAACTAAGACATCATTAAGCGAGGTTATGCCGAGATCGGGTAAACCATATGAAGCGTTTGCAACGCCTCCGCCAGATAAATAAATCGCTTGATGTCCGAGGTTTTTCGCCATCATTGCACAATAGGGGTTGATTGCGCCGACAATCTGTAATGGACTGCTTTGCTCTATAGCAATCCTGAATTTTGCACCTTGAGATAAACTCATGACAATGTCCTTCTAATCATTGTGAGTTATTGAAATACGTTGCTCAATTAATTTTCTGCTGTCTGATATATGTCGCCTCATCAGAAGTTCTGCTAATTCTTCATCACGATTTCCTATCGCTTTCAATATCAATTTGTGTTCGTTTAATGCATCTATAGGCCTTGATTGAGACCGCGGGGACTGATATCGATACATACGCAGTAAGTGGTATAATTCATCGCATAGTAAAGATATCAGTTTGCTATTTCGACTTGCTAAAATAACGCGATAGTGGAAATCAAAGTCTCCCTGCTGATGGAAATAAGACCCACCATCAACCTCATCAATATGTCTAGAGTGTTTTGCAAGTAAGGCTTCCAATCTTAAGATCTCATCATCCGATATGTGTCTAGCGGCTAATCTAGCAGCCATCCCTTCCAGAGCCTCTCTAACCGAATATACTTCTATCAATTTCTGAGTTGAAAGCTTAACAACTCTCGCACCAACATGCGGGATACGCTCGATAAGTCCTAAACCTTCAATTCGCATCAAAGCTTCTCTTAATGGACCTCTACTCACTTTTAAACGCTTGGCTAATTCTGGTTCAGAAATTTTACTACCAGGCTCAAGCGTTCCAGCAACGATAACGTCTATCAAAAGCTCCGTTAAATTTTCAGATTTGGTGCTTTCTCTTTCTTTGAGCTTCGTTTCCATACGGTAGGCGAGTTCATCATTCATATTTACTTATGATCTTTAACTTAATTGTCTACAATACTAAGTCCAAAAATACAAAATACCCAAAATAAATGTCATAAATCAATACCATTGTCGACAATCAGGACAAACTGGTAGCATATATCATTAATGGATCATACTTTTAAGAAACTTGCCTCTCTTCGTTCAATCATTTTTGTGAACTAACTGCGCAGTAATAGAACCAAAGCTATGAATTAACACAAGTATCTGCCTACTATCTTATCTGGGACCAGTAGGGAAGTTGATAATCGAATGAATGCACATTTTGTAAAAACGATAGCTCTAACGTTACTGGTGTTAAATATTACTGCATGTTCTTTATTTTCTCTTACGGATCGAGAGCCATACTATCCCTTATTTAGAGACAGCGTGTATACGGATGATAGTGTAACCATTATCGACACAAACAATGTTGTGAGGAAGGCAATTAAATCGAACGATTATGTTAATGTTTCGGACCATGAGGCCGTGAATAATAACGCGTCTAAAATATTTTCAGAGGCTATTACAAGCTCAGCAACTTCAATAAAAGATATTCAAAATACCTACTTTCACAACGGATTAGAGGCAGTCATAAAACAATTCACTTGTGAAATGTATGCAAGTCAACAGCCAGCTAATTCTGTTCAGCTTTGTCCATTATCATCTGAAATCCTCAATAATAATCTGCAACATCTCCCCTTCACCAAGGGGCTGAGAGTTAATCATCGTTTAAGCGTTACAGTACATGATGATTCAGGAGATCTTGAATTAGAGTTTTTTTTGAAAAGTACACAAGAAAGATCGCTTAATACACTCTGGGGAGCAGTACATGAATTGGGAAACATCCTTCATTCAAACCTTGCTGAAGAAAGTTTAGTGCTCACCATTAACATGAGTGTCCATAAAAAAAATCATTTGGATACTCTCTGGCGCGCTCTTCATCATGAGCCTTTGGTGTTCTTTGTGATCCTTCCATCGGTCGATTCCATTTTGCAGAGTAAAAATGAAGCTGAGAGTATGGATTTTGCCTATGCCGAGGCGAAATTATTAGTGGTAGATAGTCGTTAAAATAAAAATATATCAATGTAGCTCACACATTAAGCATACTTCGAATATAAATCACATGTTCTCCCAACTAGTAGGATTTATTTACGCTCGATTTACTGCTACTTTTTATTAAATCGCTATGTTCTATACGTAACAGCATAATTTGTAAGACTTTTATTCTTCATAAAATTACAAGGATATCCTATGGCTGATAAATACTCAGCATCAGCTAGCTTAATTTCTGCAAAAGATTATAAAAACCAAGAGCACTTAGTCAGTGATTTTATCGTGACTCAAGCTTTATCGGTATCTTTTGAAATAACTGCCACTATTGTGTCTTCAACTTTTAGCTCTCAAGAGCAGCTTGGACAGCTATTGACCATCAACCGCTATAGCAATGAATCTGGTAGCAACAAACTGCAGCGGACCTTTAATGGTGTAATCGCGCGTATAGAGCAAATGGGATTAGATGCTAATCTACAGTTCATGCAATATAAGTTAACACTTAGGCCTTGGTTCTGGCTACTTACCCACACTCACTCATTTCGAGTCTATCAAACACAATCTACAAAGGACATTATTAGCGATATTTTCGATACTGCAGGCTTCAAAGGAAAATATAAACTTTCTAGCTTACCTTCAACAAAAAGAGAATATTGCCTTCAGTATAACGAGTCTGATCATGATTTCGTCGCTCGATTACTTGCAGAAGAAGGACTGCATTACTATTTTGAGCATGAAACAGGCGATCATATCTTGGTTATTCAAGATGCAACATCTCCTTTTGATAAGGCCGATGCTGCGAAATTTGATATGCAAGAAACCCCGTCTGGTAGCCTACCTTTGATACATTCTTGGATTCCAATTATGTCGTTTCATGGAGCAAGTATCGAATTAACTTCTTACGACTATTCACAATCCAAGCTCATTACAAGCAAAGCCAAAAATAGTAGTCATACTATCGCTAACAATACAAAATTGACGTCCTCTTTTTATCCTGAATTAGGAATTAGTCGTGACATGACAGACCTATCTAGTAACCTTGCTAAAAGACGTATTGAACATCTTGAACAAGATTATCAGTCAGTCGTAGCACATGCGAAACATGACATGTTCGATATTGCGACTTGGTTTAGTCTAGATAGCCATTTAGACAAAAACCAATTGGGTGATTTCTCGGTGATTGGCATATCAACTCACTACAAAAATGATGTTCAATGCACAACAGAAGTTAAGCTTACTCCTAAATCAACACCAACCTACCCAAGACCAAGGGGAAAACAGATAGTCAAAGGTTTGCAAAGTGCAACTGTTGCAGGCTCCACTGCTGGGGAAATAAATCAAGACGAGCAAGGCCGAGTTAGAATCCAATTCCACTGGGACACTGAGTCAAGTGGAGACAAAACAAGTTGCTACGTCAGAGTTGCTCAAATGATGGCAGGAAGTGGCTATGGGGCCCAATTTATTCCTAGGGTTGGACAGGAAGTTTTAGTTTCCTTTATCGATGGCGATCCAGATCAACCTATTATTACAGGAAGTGTATATAACAGCGAGAATGCTCCACCGTACAAAGAAGCAAACACGACTAAAAGCGGTATAAAAACGAAGTTAACTGCAGAAGCAAACGAACTTTATTTTGATGACAAAAAAGATAATGAACTTATATATCTCCATGCCGCCAAAGATATTTCCCAAGAAGTTGAAAATAATCATACGGAAACAGTCAAAGGCGAACTAAATCAAACCGTCACTAAGGCGATGACAATTAAAACAGAGGATAATTATAGTTTAGAGGTTACCAAGGCAATTAGTGGTTCTGCTAAATCTATTACACTTGAAGCCGATGACACTATTGACCTTAAAGTGGGCTCCAGCAAAATATCAATGTCTTCTTCTTCAATATCAATAGAAGCCACCGATATAGATATCAAAGCAAGTAGTTCTCTCAACCTAGAGGGGACTAATGTGACGAGTAAGGCTACATCAGCAAATAAGCTATCAGGCACAACAACTGCACTTGAGGCCACAAGTTCAAACAGTATTAAGGGACTCAGCGTGGAGATAAAAGCGAGTACAACCCTAAGCGCTGAAGGTTCATTAGGCGCAGAGTTTAAATCTGGCCTCAAAGGGACATTCGATGGCGGTTTATTAGGCGAGTTAAAAGGCGCAATTGTTAAGGTCAATTAAACTATGTATAAGAAAATTCCCTATCAAAGTAGTACTCAAATTATGCCAAGATTCCAAGCCTCCGATGATGCAAAGGAAATCATTGGTGAAGATCTTCCAATAGACCAAGTAATCATCCACCTACAAAAAGCTGAGCTCAATTATGACTTAGTACAATTTCTTGCCCATGCTTTACCTGTTCGAGAAAGTATTTGGTGGGCTTTATGCTGCTTATCATCACGTAATGATGTATGGAATGATGTTCAAAAAATGTCATTAAATACATCAAAACACTGGGCATTGGCCCCTTCAGAGGAACTTCGAAGAAAGTCGGAACTACTCGCTAACAGGCTAGAACTAAATTGTGGACCATCTTGGGCAAGCCAAGCAGTATTTTGGAACGGTTCAGGGAGTATAGTTGCACCGGATTTGCCGGTAGTGTTACCAGACCCATTTTTATACTCCAAAGCCGTCGCTGGTTCCATAAACCATGCAGCCGCACTGCCAAATTGGGATCAAACAGCAGTCTATTATGAAAATGCTATTACATCAGCGCTTAATATTGCTAATGGTGGAAATGGAGGATTGGAATGACATTGCCTGCTGCCCGACTTACCGATATGCATGTGTGCCCAATGCAAACTCCCGCAGTCCCACCTATACCGCATGTAGGAGGTCCAATAACTGGACCAGGAGCGCCAACTGTATTGATTGGAAGCATGCCAGCAGCAACACTAGGAGATATGTGTGTATGTGTCGGCCCACCTGATTCAATTATAAAAGGAAGTGCAACTGTGCTAATCAATAGTAAGCCTGCCGCAAGAATGGGCGATACTACTGCACATGGTGGTTCAATTGTATTAGGCATGCCTACTGTGTTAATAGGAGGTTAATGACTCTAACTCACTATGATCAAAAATTAAATTGACCAAATTGACATAATTAAGGGTCATTTTCCTGATTTAAATCTCTTTTTTAATAAAATAATGAATTTAATGAATTTTTTCTGCCAAAACAGACTAGACTCTGGTATGCACAAATATTTTTAATAATTAAGTTATTGAATACTTAATAAATTATTTTAGCATCTAATGACGGACATTGTATGGTTGATACTGAAGCATTATTGAAACCTATATCGGAAGAACAGCCATCAGGTACCTACCTCAAATTGGATCGAAGTGTCTATCGTACTTTGAGAAATCATTACAATACGGCACAATCATCATTTCGTCAGTTAATCGAAACTCCTGATGCTTCCAGCAATGAATCCTTAATCGAAGCGAATGACACAAACTGGAATTTAGTGCGCACCACCACATTTGACGCCCTAACTTCGCAAACAAAAGATACTGAATTATTAGGGTGGTTCATTACCAGTCAGCTGTTCACATCGTCTCCTTATAGTAATCTAGCAAAATCTACTAAAGTCCTAGTCGAATTTATCGAATCATTTTGGGAAACTCTTCAACCTCAACTTCCTTTGGATAAAATCAAAAGTGAGGATGAATTAGGGCGCAATAAAGAGTTGATTGAGTTTCGTATCAAACCCTTGCTCCAACTCGTTGGTGAAAGCCAAGACTCGACCGCACTTTTTATGCCGTTGCAATTGACCGATCTAATAGGACACATTACATTTGGTGATTTTTTGCAGGCTGAACGAAGTGGTACGCTTTCAGAACTTAAAGAGACAGCTTACTCGTTATATTCAAACGAGATAGAAGATGTTGTACGAGATCTCGCTATCGCATATCAAAATTTAAATGCCGCCGAAAAACTTATTGCACAAGAATGTCAAAAAGTGGGCCTATCTCCCGTTAGTTTTAAGTTTGCAAAAGCGAATCTTTCCGAATTACTCAAAGCAATACAATATTTAGTCGGCGATCGATTTGCACCATGGCCATTAGACAGTAACTTCAATCTGATTAATCATCAAACTTTACAAAGTCAAACTTCCTCTGACTCAGAAGTGCCTAGTGTACCCGCCACTAATGCACAATCGACACTACCAAGTGCTGATAATGCCTTAGTGGAAGAAGCTAATCATAATCAAGCTACCTCAATAGCCGGCATAATAACGAGTCGCGATCAGGCGTTTCACGAACTGCGCAAAATTTCACAATTTTTTCAGCAAACTGAACCCCATAGCCCTATCCCTTTTTTGCTAGAGCGAGCAATTCGATGGGGATACATGAGCTTACCTGAACTCTTAAACGAGATGACTGGCGGTAACTCAGGTGCTATTACCCATATTAATCAGGTTTCAGGTATGGATAACTTAGAACCAGCTAAGCTAAACCGTATAACCGCAGCATCAAATAAAGCACTTTCACAACCATCTGAGCTTGCACAGACGGATGTAAACGCACCGACAATACAGACTTCAACTGAGTCTGCCACATACAACGAAAGGCCTCCTAAAACTGAGGGTGATACGACTCAACCAGATAGTGGTATTAGTAATTTCGAATGGTAAAAACATAACATGCTAAATTAGCAAAGGAGAACAAAATGGCTTCTATATTTATGAGAATTGATGGTACTACCCCAAAAGGTGCCGCAACAGTAGAAAAAATTAATGGTAAAGACGGGTTCTTTGCTATTGATACTGTATCTTGGAATGCAGTACGTGGTGTGGGTATTGATGTCGGTAATGCAAACAACGCAGACCAAGGAATGGTTGCATTGGGCGAAATTAATATTACCCGTGGATGTGATGGTGCAACACCACATATTGAAACCTTCTTGTACGCCCCTGGTCCCGAAGGTAAAAGTGTTGAAATTGTTATGACCAAACCAAACCGTGAAGGTTCTGGGGCCGATCCATACCAAATAACTACTCTTACAGGAGCGCGTATATCTAGTTACAATTCTGCAGGATCTGACGGTAGCCTGCCGAACGAATCTTTTTCCCTTACATACACTAAAATTTCTAAAGCTTATTATATCGAAGGCGAAGGTGGAAAAATTGAAAAAGGACCAGAAGTTGGCTTCGATGCAACCACGGCAAAAATCACCTCATCAGCAAGTTAATTAAGTAAGGAGGCCCAGTGTGGCACTGAATTCCCAGCACAAACGTGTAAGTAAAAACCGCGTGAGTATTACTTACGATGTGGAAACTAATGGCGCCGTAGAAACCAAAGAACTCCCTTTCGTGGTTGGGGTAATTGGTGATTATTCTGGCCATAAACAAGATAAAGAAGACGTTGAAGATCGCACCTTTTATAACGTTGATAAAGACAATTTTGATACTGTAATGAAACGTGTAGGTCCTGAATTGTCTCTAAAAGTTGACAACGTACTTGCTGATGATGACAGTCAATTTGAAGCTGGATTGAAGTTTAAATCAATGAAAGACTTTGAACCTGAGGCTATCATCGAGCAAGTAGAACCTCTCAAAAAACTTGTAGAAACCCGTAACCAGCTCAAAGTACTTCTTTCCAAAGCAGACCGCTCACGAGATCTCGAAAAATTACTAAAAGAAGTGTTACAAAGCGCTGACACAATCTCTGCACTGTCTGAAGAGCTAGGTGTAAGTAAAGAAGGAGGTGAATAATGAGCACAGAAGCTGAAAATCAACCACAAGCTGAAGCCACCGAGGGTTCGCTGAGTTTTCTTGATAGAGCAATAGAAGCGACGACTCAAACTCCAGCTGACACAACTAAAGAGCTCTTCTCCGTTCTTGCTGAGCAAGCACTTTCTGGAACCGTAACATGGGACAAAAATGTTACTAAAACCATTGAAAATGCAATATCAGACATCGACAAACAACTATCGAAACAGCTGTCTGAAGTGATGCAACAGAAAGACTTTCAGAAGTTAGAAGGCTCTTGGCGTGGTCTACAAAAGCTAGTAAAAGAAAGCGAGCTTGGTCGTGACTTGAAAATCAAAATGGTTGATTTTACTCAAGAAGAGCTTCTTGATCAGTTTGAAGACGCACCAGCAATCGACCGTAGCCCATTTTTTAATGCTGTTTATCAGGGAGAGTTTGGTACCGCAGGTGGAGAACCTTACGGTACTTTCATCGGCGACTATGAATTTAGCTCAAAAGATGAAGATGTTGCTCTACTGCGCTATATGGGTGAGGTCGCAGCAGCATGCCATGCACCCTTTGTCGCCGCGGCTAATGCACAAATGTTTGAGTTTAACGATTTCACAACATTTGATGAAGGCAAGCCTATTGCAGCTGGTTTTGATTCACCAGCCTACGCCGCATGGAATGCATTTCGCGAGAGTGATGATGCAAGGTACGTAACTCTTACTTTGCCAAGAACTTTAGCTCGTTTACCATACGGTGAAAAAGGACTAGGTACTGAGCTGTTCAACTATGAAGAGCTTGATACAGATATGGATGGTAATCCGAACCCATCAAGCAATGACCAGCTGGTTTGGTCTAATGCCTCGTATGAACTTGGACTGAAGATGACTCAAGCATATACGGCATCGGGTTGGTGTACATCAATCAGAGGACTAGATAACGGCGGGAAGGTCGAGAATCTTCCTAACCTTACCTACAAAACCGAAGCAGGAGATCTTGTTCAGCAATGCCCTACCGAAGTCAACCTGACTGATGAACGAGAAAAAGAACTCAGTGACTTAGGATTCTTACCTCTTGTTCACTATAAAAACTCAAATTATGGTGTTTTTATTGGTGGCCAAACAGCGCAAAAACCGAAAACTTATACTGACCCCGATGCAACAGCAAATGCTTCAATTTCTGCTCGCCTACCCTATATCATGGCTAGTAGTCGCATTGCACATTACTTAAAAGTAATGGGACGGGATAAGCTAGGTTCTAACTTAGAAGCACCAGACATACAGCGAGAGCTACAACTTTGGATAGACCAATATACCAATGCTGGTGCAATTGGTAATGAACAACGAGCTAAAACACCACTTTGTGAGTCAAGAATCGAGGTTGTAGAACAACCTGGTCGTCCTGGCTCATATTCTGCGGTTGCTCATCTGAGGCCTTGGTTACAATTAGAAGAGCTGACAACGTCGGTACGCATGGTTGCCAAAATCCCAGGCTAAACGAATCTGAGGCCGGGTAATTCCGGCCTTAATTCTTTTTTTGTTTTAGTTCTAAGAGTCGTATGCAAGCAAACTTCAATATTGATTGGCAAAAAAAGTTTTCGAAACTAGACAACACAAACAGCGACTTTCTCAAAGAGGCGCTGTCTATGTTGTCTGAAATAGATTCAGGTGCTTTATCCAACAAACCTTCTCTTATCAATTTTATCGCTAAGTTAATTGCTTTCTTAGATCAAAAGCTGTCTCATCAAATGGACAAAATTATACATCACAAAGACTTTGCACAACTTCACAGCAGTTGGTTAGGCTTGCAGGGCTTAGCAGGCTTGCCTGTAAATAATCAACGCGTTCGAGTTAAAGTGCTTGATATGCACTGGGAAGAAGTCTCTGCTGATGTCAATCAAGCATATAATGTTAAGGCGTCGAGTCTATTCAACAAAATTGGCAACAAAGAGCTTAATACTCTGGGGGGCCAGCCATTTGGATGTATTTTATTCACCCACCCAGTTGATATCGATATGGACTTTGATTCTGACTATGACGATTTATTTACCGTTGAACTCATCAGTAAACTTGGCGAGTCCACATTATGCCCCATGATTTTCTCAACAAATGATAAGTTTTTTGTTGAATCTGGTGCCGACTGGATTTCCGACATAAACAGAATTGAGAAAATCATTTCGGGGCCTGATTTTCAAGCATGGCAGTCGCTTCGTAGCAAACAGAGTTGTCGTTTTGTTGGCTTTGTTATGCCATCAATACGTATGCGGTATCGATACCAAAATACAAAAGTAGGCTTTATTTACAATGAGCTTGGAACAGGGCTATGGGGAAATGCAGGATTTGCTTTTATTTCAACGGTTATGCGTGAATATCATAGAGTCAATTGGTTTGGTTTTCTTAAATCTCGTTGGAATGACAAATCTCAAGGTGCAGTAATTAATATTGACCAACATGATTGTTTGTTTATCCGAGAGCCGCAGACAAATGTGGTATTATTTGGTGAAATATCAAAATTTTATGCTCAGCATGGTTTTATTCCCCTAACCAAAAGCCCTCTAACAGATAAATATTTTTTCAATGGCAATAACTCCATATGGCAAAGCGGAAAATCTGATAATGATAAGGTGTTAACCCAGATCCAAACCAGCCTAATGTCTTGTCGTATTGCTCATTATTTAAAAGTACAGGTACGTGAAATGCTAGGCAGCTTTAATACAGCATCTGAATGCGAGCTTTTTTTGACTCAATGGATTGAAAAGTTCTCCAGTAATGTCACCTATGCTAATGAAGAGACACTTGCAAAATACCCGCTTAGCTTCGCTAAGATATCTGTGACAGAGTCAGAGACTCACCCCGGAAGCTTTATATGCACATTAAGAATTGTACCTCAATATCAATACGATCACTTTACTGGTGAAGTCATACTCACCACGGATTTAGATGAGGTGGCCTAGTGGGATTTTGGAAGGCATTCATAGAATCAAAGGGATACGCTCAGAAAGAAGAGATAGACGATATCAAATATCACCTGATCAAACTGCTTGAGTCAGAGTCACCGTTATTGAACATCGATGATAGGTTCAGCCAACTACAGCGCTCGAACCTTCGTTTTGGTATTGAGGACGTACAGTTACTCAGTGCTAGCCTAGATCAAGCTCAACTTTCGATTCGCTTAGAGAGTTATATACGTCACTTTGAACCTCGCCTTTCGCAGGTCATGGTCGAACTATTAGAACGTAACGATAGTGAAAACGCATTAGTATTTAACATTATTGCTAGAGCCAACACGTCGAAAGGTGAACAAGAACTTATCTTTGACTCCAAGATTTCACTTAATGATCTAACCACAATCATGACGGAGGACAGCTATGACTGATCCTTTAATGCGTTACTTTGAGCAAGAGCTGACATTTGTACGCCGGGCACTCGGGCAATTTGGTCAACAACATTCCGAACATGCAGAACGACTTAATATCCATCAAGGACAAATTGAAGATCCAAGCCTTGCACGGCTACTAGATGGTGTCGCTCTTTTGAACGCAACTATAGAAAAACAACTCTCTGAACAATTGCCTGAAGTGATCGAAGGATTACTGAATGTTATCTACCCGAGCTATACTCAAACCATACCCAGCGTTGCCTACATGCATTTATCTTCACAAGGTGACTCACCTGAATCGACAATTATTCCCAAAGGATCCCACTTTACCTCCGATGCAAAAGGTAGAGTGTGTCAATTCACTACAATCGATACTTTAGAAACGGCACCTTTTAAGCTATTTGATACTACAGCTTCGAGTGCTCCTTTTAAATTTAATCGGCCAGCAGGAGCAGAACAATCTACAGCGGTCATTCAGCTTTCACTATCAACAGGTGACCCTAGCATTCTTTTTTCACAACTGAACCACCAAGATTTAGATTTATTTGTACAAGGCTTCGAAAATAATGCTGACTCTATAATTGAGTTGTTACTTGGTCAAACGAAAGCAATATCCATTTCAGATATAAGCTGCGATAAGCACATCGTTTTGCCAGCAGAAAAATTAAAAAGTCGTATTAGCGATCTTAAATTTCTTTTTTTACCACAAAAAGGGAATCAATTTTCTGGCTTTCAACTCATCAGTGAGTTTTTCTTCTTCAAAGAAAAACGTCAATTTTTTCGTCTAAAAGATTTTGGTGAAGCGGCAAAAAAAATTGACAGTTCTGAAATCAAACTCAATTTATTTATGAATGCCATTCCAGCAGAGTTCATGAGATTGTTCGATAATCATGTGTTTAAACTTGATGTTATCCCTGCAATCAATTTATTTGAACAAACTGGAGAGCCAACAAGCTATGACCAACGTTGCCTTACCATACCTGTCAATGCAGATGCTCATAGTGATAGTGACATAGAAATCGTTGAAGTAAAAAGGGTATTTGAAATAACACCGCAAGGAGAAAAACCGTTAATACCATTATTTCGTGACAGTTATCAATCTGATCAAACCGCTGATTATTGGCAAAGTGCAAGAGACTTATCTGGACAATTTAGGCTTGCCATTAGCCTCAAGCCAACTCAAGAGTTGGAGTTTAGTAAGTTATATGGCACGAACTTACTTTGCACAAATGGTAAACAAGCTTGCGGGATTAATGGAGAAATGGAATGTACCGAGAATATCGATATACTCGGTACTTTTACCGCTATTTACCCACCTACGGCACCAATTGGACGAGAACAGAATTTAAACCTTCATTGGCAGTTTGTTGGACTTTTAAATGGTAACTTTTCATCTTTATTACATGCCGAAAACCCTACCGAGAAACTAAAGCAGATGCTATTGCTATGCAGTAGAGAACAACTATCCGCAGAAGAAATCCAGACAATACACAATGTATCTGTTAAATCACAGGTTTCCGCGATACGAATCATGGGGAAAAATGTATTCTCACCTGGGAGTGAAATCGAATTGACACTTGACACACAAAACAGCTTTCTTGCTTTTAGCGATGTACTTAATCGTTTTTTCCAACAATTTTGTAGCTTCGATCGGTATATTCAACTTTCCGTAAAAATATACGGTAGGGATGGCATTTCTAAACGCTACCCTAAAATACATGGGAGTCAGTTAGCAATGTAATTGCTAATTGGAAAGACTATGTCCTTGATAAGCGATTTAAGCCAATACCCCCAACAATATGACTTCGCTCAAGCGATGAGATTACTATCGCACTGGATAAACCAGAGTCCAACTAGAGTTAAGCTTGAATTAAAAGCTGAGGCCATGCCTACAGGCGATGCTAGTGAGATTCAATACTTCTCGTTAAAAAACAATCGACTTAAACTTCGGCTAGCAAAACAGGCTCTATCAGGTGTCAAAGGCGTCATTCCAAATTATATTTATGAAGAACTGCTATCTGCTCTCCATCGAGATGATCACGCTTTAAAAAATTTTCTTGATGTATTCAATCAACGCTATTTTGAATTAGTTAGCCATTTAGAGGCAGGTGCTTGGCTAGTGGTTCAAAATGAATTACAGCCCCAAAAAACATCCTTACTCAACAATCTTGCAGCATTGAGCAAATCACATGCAAAGTACTTCCAATATTCGATGCTTCTCAATCAAGGGCAAAGAAACTTAAGCACGCTTTCGCAGATACTTAATGATTACTTTCCTTTTGATATAAATGTCTCAACAAAAGTCAATGAGAGACGCCAATTACCTTATGATTCTTTGACTCGGATAGGTAAAGATGCACATTTTAATAGTCGAGTGGGCCATGGTTTTTTACTCGGCAAAACGTGCTTAACTCACTTTAGTCACCTTCTGGTGTATATCACTCCTAAAACTGAAAGTGAGCTTGTCACAATACAATCAGATCCATTACTCGCAAAACACATGAAAGAGGTTATTCAACATTACCTTGGTGATAATACGTCAACCTCAGTTTACCTTAATGTGAAGCGAGAATATTTAAATCGACCAAGACTTTCTAGTAACAAACACAATGCGGCAAAATTGGGTGAAGTAGACTGCCTTGCGCCGGAAAGAAAACCTCAACAAACAGTAAGTATTCTTCTGAAGTAAACAACTTTAGGATAAACGATGAGCTAGGTATTAACTGCCTTTGAAATACAAGGAAAATGGTATGACGCAAGTTACACTAACAAATTTAGTCGCTAAACTGTCACCTGAGTTGAAACAAGCACTTGAAGTTTCAGCAGGCGCAGCTATGAATCAAAATGTCCCTTCAATTGAGACCGAACACTGGTTATTGCAGCTTATCTCTCAACAAGACAAGCACCTTGCTAATCTTATCCAGTCACAAAACTTGTCCCAAGATAATTTAATAAATGAGTTATCTTCTAAGATCTCTCGCTTGCCTAAAGGAAATGAAAGTCAACCAACCTTAAGCCAAGCACTTACAGAAATTGTCAAAGATGCTTGGATGCTTGCTTCTGTCAATTATGGTCATGGTGAGATTATCAGCCTGCACCTTATCCAAGCACTACTCCAACAAAATGTACTAGGCATGAACACACTTCAACTGGAAAGCCTACAAAGTGTTTCCTTAGAGTCATTACAAGGACTCACCAACAAAGCGGCTGTTGCCAGAGCGAAAACCAGTCCCCAAAGTACTGGAGGTGATGTTACCGCTCCTATTGGCAATGATGCATTAAGCAAATACACAACGAATCTAACCCAGCAAGCTCTAGATGGTAAAATTGATCCTATATCTGGACGCAATACCGAGGTTCGTAAAGCCATAGATATTCTTTGCAGAAAAAGACAAAACAATCCAATTATGGTCGGGGAACCTGGCGTTGGAAAAACCGCTGTTGTTGAAGGTTTAGCTCTAAGAATCGCTGAAAATGAAGTTCCTGGTGCGCTTCAAGGTGTACAAATCCACTCTTTAGACCTAGGTCTGCTTCAGGCAGGAGCGAGCGTTAAAGGTGAATTTGAAAACCGCTTAAAAGATGTCATTAACGAAGTAAAAAATAGCGAAGTACCTATTATCGTGTTCATCGATGAAGCTCACACCCTAATTGGTGCAGGAGGTGCCGCTGGTCAAAATGATGCGGCAAATTTACTTAAACCTGCATTAGCTCGCGGAGAGTTTAAAACAATTGCCGCAACCACTTGGGCTGAGTATAAAAAATATTTTGAAAAAGACCCAGCTCTTACGAGACGCTTTCAAGTCGTGTCTATTGAAGAGCCAAGTGCAGAAGATGCGAAACAAATGCTCAGAGGCATCGCTGCCTCTTTACAGGAACATCATGGTGCCTTTATTGCTGAATCAGCGATTGCTGCTGCCGTCCATTTATCCATTCGTTATCTACCCAGCCGTCAACTCCCAGATAAAGCCATCAGCCTCTTAGATACTGCCAGTGCACGTATTGCATTAACACAGGGGGCAAAACCAGAAGTTATTGAATCCCTTGAGCAAACTATTCGTTATCAACATAATGAAAAATCTGCTCTAGAGAAAGAAAATGCTTTATTTGGGGGCGCTGAAGACGAAATAAATCAACTAACCTTACAAATTACAACAAATGAAAAAAAATTAACGGGTTTGCAGTCAAGATGGAAACAAGAAGTTGAGATTGTTGATGATATAAAGCAACTCCAGCAAGAAATCAGTGATACTCAAGCCAGTGATAAAGTCGACAAATCACAACAAGATAAACTTAATCAATTGATCGATAAACTCACGATATTGCAAGGAGATGAACCTCTTGTAAATGCAATGGTTGATGACAATACAATCGCTCAAGTGATTGCTAATTGGACAGGTATCCCAGTTGGTAACATGATGAGTGATGAAATAGCCCGCCTTTTATCATTAGAGGAAGAACTCGACAAACGCGTTATTGGACAAAATGTTGCTAAACAAGAGCTGGCTAAAGCGATCCGTATATCACGTGCAGGATTAACAGATAATCGTAAACCTATCGGTGTATTTCTAATGTGTGGTCCAAGTGGCGTTGGTAAAACAGAGACAGCTATGGCCCTTGCGGAACAATTATACGGTGGTAACAGTGATCTGACAGTTATCAACATGACTGAGTTTAAGGAAGAGCATAAGATTTCTATGCTGCTCGGCTCACCCGCAGGTTATGTTGGTTTTGGAGAAGGTGGCGTTTTAACAGAGGCTATACGTCGTAATCCATATTCTGTACTTCTACTGGATGAAATGGAAAAAGCTCACCCTGGAGTACACGACTTATTTTATCAGATTTTTGATAAAGGACATATTAAAGACAGTGAAGGCCGCACAATTGACTTTAAAAATACCATCATCATTATGACGTCCAACGCTGCTGATGAAGCAATTTGCGATGCATGTGCCGGCAATAGTGAACGATTAGATAATGACGAGTTACTCGAAGCTATACGACCAGACTTACAGCACTATTTTAAGCCTGCATTTTTAGGCCGAACTACTATTGTCCCCTATTATCCACTCAATGATGATGAGCTCTCTAAAATTACAGAAATATCTCTTGCTCGGATTAAGAAAAAGTTGGCCGAACAATACCAAGCTTCTTTTACGTGGGATAAAGGGTTTATAGACTATGTGGTGGCCAAGAATACTGACCCTACAACAGGTGGACGAGCGGTTGAACAGATCATCAACCGATCCTTAATGCCGAAACTTGCAGAGGAATGTATTAATAGACTGAGTTTACAACAACCTATTACTCAAGTGTCGGTCATAGCGGCAAACGACGAAACAGGTTTTGAGTTAACTATCCAATAAGTATGAGATTGAACAGCAAGATGGATACTAGATATAAAAATAGCTCAAAACGATTTATCTCCTTACGATTCAAATTGATTTTTGCTATCGTCGTTGTCTTGCTGTTCTCTAATGGCCTTAATACAACGCTAAACTATCTCAACTTTGATAAAAGACTGACCCAAACCAGTGACTCTACCTTCCAAGTTGTCGTGGATGAAACGGACAATGATATCCGTCAAGCGATAAGTTTCGGGTTACCTTTATCCTCCATTTCAAACATTCAAGCCCTAATAGAAAGGCGTTCTGAACTGGTTGATGGAATTAACAAAATACAAGTGGTTAACAATAATGATGAGGTATTGTTTACAACAGGCGTCGCTAAATTTGACTCTGACCGACTGATCACCACCGATATTAATAATACATTCAATGTTAAAGAGGGGGAGTTAAGACTCTACTACTCACCGCTTTACTTAGATGAAATCAAAAACAATTTGCTTTCTCAGCAAATAATATACACTTTGCTTTGGGTTCTAGTGGCTTCAGTCTTAGGCTACTTAATACTAAATACTTTACTTGACTTTCTACTGAGTAAAATCAAGTCTGCTACGGACCTAACTAATATTGAGGCCTTACCTGACAGACAAATTCTCCAGTCAATAAAAGATCTTATTATTCTCAATAAAGCTCGCTCAAGTTGGGAGCGTTTTCGTGCCAAGTATTTTCCGCTACTAATTATCATTTTGGCGATCCTTTTAACTATTGCATCCAATCTTGGTAGTTCGTATCAGTCATTGAGCACGTTTTCTGCAGTATACCAAGAACAGTTAGAACAAAAATCTAACCTCATTGGAGATACTCTCTCAAACATGGTTAGTCGCTTAGTTGAAGAAGGCGTGCCTCTAAACAGGTTAACGGGATTGGAACAAGAGTTTGCTTCCTATATAAGCAATCATCCGGAGCTATTATCTATTCGTATAGAAAAGGATCTAGATGCCATCTATCAATATCCAGAAGTATTTCCAAATTATGAGGATGCGAGTCTATTGTCTATCCCCATAGGTAATACAGGGACGATTCAGCTTCAAATGATGGCAGATACCAATATTATTCCACAAATGATTAAAGATAGCATTATGGATATACTAACGGTCCTCGTAGCATCTGGCCTGTTTGTAATCGAAATTATTTTATTTGTTTGTAACGCGATGATTATCAAACCATGGAAACAAATAAAGCAGCTAATAAATATCGATGAAGGACAACAAAACCCTCATCTCGTTCGTGTTCAATCTAATGATGAGCTCAGCATATTATTAAATAAACTGAATCCGTTGGTGCAAAGAACATTCGATGACAAAACATTTTCAAGTAAGAACATTCAGGATTATCGCTTTGTTAGACTACCGCTCTTTATCATGATCTTTGCTGAAGCTACATCTCTGGCTTTTTTCCCGGATTTTGTTACCAACATACCAAGTGCATTCCATTTAATACCTAAGGAATTAGTCACTGGGGTATCTATCTCACTTTTCATGCTTTTCTGGGCAATTTCTTTACCTTTTGCTGGGCATTGGTCTGATAAAGTCGGTAGACGAAAATCTCTTACGATAGGCGGCATCATTATCTCTGGCGGCCTTATTACCACTGCCTTAAGCCCAAATATTGAAATTCTGCTTATCACCCGCATAATCACAGCTATCGGCTATGGTATTGTGTTTATCTCAGCTCAGGGATACATCACTGATACAACAGCTTCTCACAATAGAACTAAAGGTATGTCGACGTTTGCTTCAGCGTTTTTCTCTGGTTCACTTTGTGGCGCAGCCATCGGTGGAATATTAGCTGACAAGCTCGGCTATTCTATGACATTTTTGCTATCTTCAATTTTAGCCATAGTAGGAGTGATGCTGGTATTTAGCGTATTTGACCGCAGCGGACCAAACTCTACCAGCAAACCTGTCAAGCTTTCTGACTTTAAAGCTCTGCTGACTAATAAATACTTTGCTCTTGTTGTCTTCTTCAGTGCCATACCTGCTAAAATTATTTTAACTGGCTTTTTGTACTATATCTGCCCTGTTTACTTGCAATCTCTTGGAGAAAATAATGCTGTATCAGGACGCATTATGATGACATACGGCTTATCCATAGTATTTTTTGCGCCGCTTTCAGCAATACTGATAGATAAGTGGAACAACAAAATCACTTTCATCTTTGTTGGTGGTATTTTGTCGGCAGTTGCATTGATGAGCATTGTTGCACTTCCTGGTTCTCTAGGACTACTATTGATTGTCATTTTAGTTGGTGTCGCTCATGGCGTTGGAGTTTCACCTCAAGTGCCACTTGTTATAGAACTTTTAGGAGAGTCAAATTTAGATAAAGGGAAAACCATCGGGATATTCCGGTTAATCGAACGAATCGGGAATATTTCTGGGCCTCTGTTAGCAGGCTTATGTCTAAGCATTCTAGGCTTTCAAAGCACCATTATGCTGTTCGGTGTTACGTTATTTATAAGCTCTATCATTTTTCTGAGCTGTTACAACGTCTTCATCCGTCAAGACAAAAAACAAATGGAGGTAGTGGAATGAGAATTTTACTTTTAGCTATACTGGCTATCCTGCCGTTTGAAGCACCAGCAGAACCATCTAAAGGCGATAAACATATTGTCATGGTGCTTTGGAGAGGAATCACTGACGCCGAGCGAGGTTTCATGGATTACCTATCCGACAAAATATCGGCTCACTATACGATTTTGGATGCAAAGCGAGATAAAGAATTACTAGCAAATCACTTAAAAAGCGCTGATAGATTAAGTCCAGATTTAATCTACACATTCGGTACAACAATTACGCTAGGTTTACTTGGCACTGAAAACTACCCAAGTTCTTTTAGGCAACAGAGTAACACACCTGTCGTTTTCAGCATTGTCACTGACCCAGTGGGATCTAAGATTGTCAACTCTCTTAAAGGTTCCCATCGAAATTTCACAGGCGTTAGCCATATTGTTCCTCACACTGTTCAATTGAAAGCAATTAGCCAACTTTCAGGACTAGAAACTATCGGTATTATGTTCAATCCTTTAGAAAACAACTCAGTGGTGACGGCTAGGAATATTCAAGCACTTTCGTCAGAATTTAAAAAAGATGTATTTCTATACCCTCTTCGAACAAGAAATGATAAACCAGATTCGGGTTCAATAGATAAGGTCGTAAGCATGATGCAAGAAGATGGTGTCCAGTTAGCATACTTACCACCCGATTCGTACATCATAAGTCAGGGTAAAAACATCGTGGATAACCTTCATCAAAACGGCATCGCCACTTTTTCAGCTACAGAGTCACCAATACGAAATAATGACGCTCTCTTTGGTATTGTCAGTCGTTACTATAATGCAGGCCAATTTGCAGGTTATAAAGCAGAACAAATTCTAACAGGACAATTCCCTGCTAGTGAAATTCCAATCGAATCATTGACTCAATACTCTTACATAGTCAACGTGGGAGCAGCTCAGAAACTTGACTATTATCCACCGGTTTCAATTTTGAAAATCTCCGAATTAATTGGAGGAAATGAATGAAAAAGACTATGCCGTATTTTGTATTATTCATAATATTTTCACTCAGTTCTACTCTTATGACTGCTGTATCGGCTCAAGCAGTATTTGGGCCTGCTCGCCTTCAGTTAACCACACAAAACTGGCCACCTTATCAAGGCTATATTGATGGTAAAATGCAAGGATTAGCACTCGACCAAGTTAAATGTGCTTTAAATAATATGGGCCAACCTTATCAAATTACGATGACAGCTTGGTCTGACGCACAGTTACGAGTGCAAAGCGGTCTACAACACGGATTTTTTATAGCCACACAAACAACTGAACGTGATGAATATGCAACATTGTCGACGGCTATAGCCCAACAAAGACTGCGTTGGTATTTTGGTCGAGGCGTTAAACCAAACATTAACGAACTCACTAAGGTAAACCTCAACTTTTCAGCCAAATTTGGATCCAGTAAATGGTTTTGGCTAAAACGTAATGGCTTCAATGTCGTTAAACAACCTAGAGATGCTAAAATATTATTAAAGCTATTGAAACAAAGGGAAATTGACGTAGTACTAGAAGATGAAAAAGTATTTCATCGGGAGTTAGAAACCGCCGCACTTCCTTTTGATTTTTTTCAGTCTAAGCTCAAAGACTCTAAGCCTATGGGAGTCTACTTCTCCAATCATTTTCTCAAAAAATATTCGGGCTTTTTAGCAGCATTTAATTCAGCAATTTTAAAATGTGAGGGGTAAACAAATGACAATAAGCATTCATTTGATCTCTGTACCCTCTGATGAGGTAGTCACTTCTAGAGTCGTGTACCTACCTGAAGCAGGGGGCGATTTTGGTCGTTCTTCTTCATGTGACATATCCTTGCCTGATCAAAGCAAGCGTATTTCAAGAGTCCACGGTAGCATTCGTTACACAGGCAGTGGTTTCTGTGTAAAAAGCACTGGGCAGAATTCGATTTCGCTCAATGATAAGACCATGGTGAAGGAGAAAGAATATCCGCTCAATGATGGTGACATTCTTAAAATAGAACGGTATACCATGCTGGTTTCCACTTTAGTTTCATCTAAGCAACCCAAAGAGACAATCGAGGTCGAACCCTTGTTTTCTGAACCCTTTGAACTACAACTTGATAATGATGAAACTGACTTTCTTGAAGAAAATTCGCCCTCAATATCGAGTGAAAAAACCAATGATTTTGCTCAAGAAAATGTTCTTAGTGACGACCCTTTTGCTGCCGACCCATTCAAAGATTTAGATGATGAACTCATCTCGCAGCATATAGAAGATGACAACTCCAATCCTACAATAGTTCATGAATCAAACGGCTCTGAATTACTACCAGCCAGCTCAAAACCTGACACTCCAATAGAAACTTCGTTGGAAAAGATACTATCGATAACGGAGAAAAACCAAAAGTACCTAGCCAACCCTGCGTTGCATCATGAAGTCTTATTTAAAGCACTTGATCAAACCGTTGATCAGTTTCTGAATGAATTTGCACCCAGCCAGTTAGAAAGACAATTTAATGATTATATTTCTGGTTCACTTTTTACAAGTAAAGAGAAAAAATACTGGAAAATCTATCGGAAACACTTCCAGCACCGTCAGGAAAATGGTGATTTTAGACGCCAATTTAAAGCTCTCTTCATGGAAAACATGCAAAAAAATAGAGAGGAAAAATAATGTCTAAGTGGTGTTTTGTTTGGGCTTTATTCTTGGTTGGATGTTCATCTGACCCAGCGCCCGTGGTGGCACAATACTCTTTAGCGATACAGTCTGATAAATCGACTAATCCGTCAGAATCCAATACTTCGAATCCTGTGGTAGTAAGATTATATCAACTGACTGATGCACAAATGTTTAAACAACAACCATTTATAGATTTGTATAGTAATGATATTCAATTACTTAGCGCGAATCTAATATCCAAGCAGATATTGCCAATAGTTATACCGGGCAGCGACATCAAGCTCACTCTAGATATCAATAGCCAAACTCAGTATGTAGCAATATTAGTCGAGTTTATTGATTACCAAAATAGTGAGCCGAAATCGGTTTCAGTGTTACCCCAAAGTTCGGATGAATATCTACAATTGAGCATTTCAGGCGATAAAACGAAATTAGAAGTGATCAAGCCAGACTCACCCTGGTGGAAACTGTTTTAATCATATTTGAGGGAATTACGTGGACGCATTTAAAAAAGTAGTATGGCAAGAAGGCATGTTTATTGCCCCACAGCATTTTCAGCAGCAGGATCGTTATGTTCAAAATTATATTCGCCAAAACATTGAGACATTGGCAGGGTTTTCTCCCTTTTATGGTGTGACTGAGTTAACAGTTAATCATAGTTTACTCAAAATTGGTAAACTCTCAGTATCTTCTTCATCGGGTGTTTTTCCGGATGGAACACAATTTGACCTCAAAGAAGAAATTGCGCGAGACATACCACAAGGAACGATCGAAACGATTGCTTATTTAGCGTTGCCAATATCTCTACAAGGGAACAACGATTATGGTCACGATGAGTCAGAACAAAGTCGGTACATTACACAATCAATAAATGTGTTTGATACCTCCACTTCTGAGAATGCCAGTGTTGAAATAGATGTTGCCCAATTAAATGTCTCGATAAAAATTGAAGGCGAAGATACTTCTGGTTTTACTCTTATACCAATAGCAAAAATACTGGAATGTATTGAATCTGGTGAAGTAGTTCTTGACCGTTCTTTTATCCCTGCATGTCTTCATTATGGCGCATCCATGTTATTAGTTGAAAGAATGAAGGAGATACACGCACTATCTGCAAACAGAGCCAATAGCTTACTTAAACGTATTGAAGCCGGTCAAGGCCAAAAGAGTCCGCAGTCAATGATGCAGGATTATTTATGGTTACAAACATTAAATACATGGCTCCCTTGGTTCGAACTCACAATTAACAACCCAAAGTTTCAAACTCATGATATTTACTTAGAGCTGAGGAAATTTGAGGCTCAAATTATGGCTTTGACACCTGCGATACCTGAATCTTGTAGTAGTCTGCAATACCAAAAACTGTATGAGAGCTTCAATCCTCTGTTTGCCAACCTCCGAAATATGCTAACAATGGTTCAACAAGATTCTGTTGTAGAATTTAGTTGGGATTCTTCATTATTTGAAAGGCGTCGTCTTTTAAGAACACTTATCAAAGATACTGCCAGCGTATCAAATCGTCGCTTTGTTCTGGCCGTTAAATCTAATATTAGTAGCTCAGAGCTAAATGAATTATTTCCAATCGCTGCCAAGCTTGGCAACAATGCAAGAATAGTTGAACTAGTGCGAAATAGCTTATCAGGCATAAAACTTGCCCCTCTTCCTGTCGCTCCGAGTGAACTCAAACCAATGCAAGGCGTTGCCTACTTTGAAGTCGATACTTCAGATAGAATGTGGCTAGAGATGTTAGAGAATCGTGATGCTATCGCTTTGCATGTTGACACTCGCATAAACGAACTAGACGTTATGCTGTATGCGTTGAGGTAATGCACATGGATTACTTAGACGAAGAAACCTTAGTTTGGAATACTGATAAGTCTGAATTTACTGAAAAGGTTAATGAAGATAACACATCATATTGGACGCCTATCAACGCGTCCAAAAATCAACATAATGTTCTCAATGACTTCAATAAGGCTGAAAATCAACTACTCAATATTAGTAGCGAATTACTTGCTACAACACTGAAGGTATCGACTCTTCCCGAACCACAAGATGTAACAACTCTAAGACATCAACTTGCTAACAGCATCAATGATATCAAGGCAAAAGGTTCAGAACTGACTTACCCTGTGGCCGTCATTGATAAGCTATGCTTTTTATACGCTGTCGTGTTAGACGAGCTCATTATTTATAGTCAGTGGGGAGAAAAACGTTGTTGGGAAAATAAGACATTACTTAGTGAATTATTCGGGATGCGTAATGGCGGTGAATTGTTTTTTACCGTTGCAGAAAAAGCAATACGTCAGCCTCATAAACTTATCGATTTACTGGAAGTTATTTATATATTTCTTAACATTGGTTTCAAAGGTCAGTATCGAGAAACAGGTAGTGAGCAGCTCAAAATTTTCACCCATCAACTTGAGCAAGTTATCGCACAGTATCGCACTAGTAATGGTATTCATTGTCGAACTAGAGTAAAACAGCCTAAAGCACGTAAACCTATTCGGCGTAAACATTATCTATTAACTACATTATTTTTCAGCACGTTAATTGCGCTGAGTATCGGCCTTACTCACTTTTGGTATAAAGAGACTCTTCCTCCCAGAGCTCGAGACTTTACTACTCTACCATCATTTAGCGATCGCTATATTTTGTCTGGAGAGGTAAAAGATATTGTTTTTATCAGCCAAGATGATGACTTAGTAGTTCCACCCAAAAAAGCAAGTAAAGTCGAAATGATAGACGCAATACCACCACCAAGTATTAAAACCAGTAAATCTGGTTGGTTAGTTCAACTAGCCACATTCTCATCAGAAAAAAATGCCAACTCATTCATTAAAAGTTTATCGCCGTCAGCCTACATGCCTACCGTAGAACAAATACGTTCTTACTACCGTGTCATTGTACGCAGCGATTCCCCTCGGCAAGCAGAAGAAATAAAAGACTGGTACTACGACAAAGATTCAATCAAAGCAATCATAGTACAAAGCAAAACAACAAGTGATACCAAGAATACTTCAGAGGCTCCTTAGCAATGGTAGAATCAAATTCGTCCCAATCACAGAATAACAGGCTAAGTTCCCTGCTCTGGACATTCCTTCTTGTCGCCGCCATTTGTGTTTTAGGTGGCCTGTTAACTTGGAGGTTCGCTTACCCTACCCATACTTTAGTAGGTGTTTTGATAACCTTATTGACTTCTTTAGTACTCGGTTTATTTCTTTATTGGCAACTCTCAAAAAGAAAGTTACAACCTAAAACAACCGATCAAGAAAAAGCATTGATTAACAAACGTTGTAAGTTGCTTACAAAGCATTTTAAATCAATGTTAAGCATCCAAAAAAGAAAAAAACGGCTGTTTAGTCGCTATGATCTTCCCTGTTATATTCTGCTCAGCGATAACCCTATAAAAGACAAAAGTACGATTACTCAAATGGGCTATGAAGCATATAAAGTTGATGATTTTGGCAATGATATTGAATTCCCAATTTTATTTTGGCTCAGTGATCATTCCATTCTTATCTCGGTAAGTTTAGGGGAAGAACAGCATACTTCTTATGTTAAAACGCTATGTCAAAACCTAAATAAGTGGCGTCCACGTCAAGCTCTCAATGGCATTATTCTGACGACAGATGTGAAAGAGTTATTAGAATCAACGGAGACAATTACGCAAAAAGCGGATCAGATTAAGTCACAGATTAAGGGGTTCAATCGTGTTTTTGGTTTGAATCTTCCTATTTACAATATCATTACCCAGATGGGACAAATTAACGACTTCTGCCAGTTTTTCTCAGGGTTTGATGAAGCAAAAAGAAATGACGTATTTGGTGCGACCTCACCCATTTTGGTTCATGGCGGTATTGAAGCCGATTGGTTTAACAAAGAATACGATAACCTCATCACCCAATTACTCTCGAATATGAGTTCTGCACTAGTGTCCCAGTTGAATCAAGATTATCGCAATGCTATTTGTTCAGCTCCATACCAATTTGCTTTACTTAAACAAAGTTTATGGGAGTTTCTGTACCGTCTATATCGTGGCGAACAGTTACAAGAAGGCCTAAATTTTAGAGGTTTCTATTTTACGCATAGCGGTGTTGTTCAAAAACAACATGACGTCTTAGCGAATGTAGTAAATCAAAACTTAGGGTATGAGCAATTTCAGCAACATCAACAAATCCCTGTACAACAAACTTTATTTGCTCAACATTTGATGACACATACCATCATCAATGAGCATGAACTTGTAGGTGTCAACCGACGTAAAGAAAACCTACTACTAACGATGCAAACAGCTTATACCCTATTTTGGTTAAGTTTGTTTTCTTTTGTTCTCATCGACATAAAACTAGATTTCGATTATCAAAGTAAAATAGAAGCAGAAGCTGACTCAATGCTTGAGCGGTATAAAGAAGCCATTTCAGCACAACCTTACAATATCGAAAACATGGCAGATAACATACCCAACCTATATTCTCTTAACCGAATTTATACACTCTACCTAGAGCCCAAGCCATGGTATACATTACCTTTCATGCCTACTTCAAGTATTGTCAATGACGTACGAACTGCTTATTACGACGAGTTGCAAAGAGTCCTGATCACTTCAATGGAAAATACATTGGAAAAAGATTTGTTTGTCTATGTGAACTTGGAAGATCAAGCCAAAACATTATCTCTATTAAACAACTATCGCTTACTGTTTAATGTTGATCGAAGTAATATTGCTGCGCTTAAGAAGTACTTTATTACCACTTTAGAAGAACAAGGTGAAGCTGACAGTGTTAATATTGCCCAACTGGGAATTCTACTTGATGATGTTTTTGCTCAAGGCCTCGTCCCTATTAAAGCAAATTTAGGACTGGAGCACTTGGCAAAAAAAGTGATCAGCCAAACAGGGGTCGAAACCCTGCTTTACCAGCATATTCTCAATTCATCAGTTTATTCAAAACGAATTGATATCCGCCAAGAGTTAGGTAGTAATTTTCAGAATCTGATGTCTTTTTCACCAAACTATGCAGGCTACATGGTACCTTATTTATATACCCCTTCTGGTTTTAATGAATTAGATTTATCGGTCGACTCACCAATTTTAAAAAAAGCTCTAAAAGCATATGAAGGTGTTGCTGGTACTTCCCCTAGTGCTTCAGAAATGTATCGTATTAGCCGGGACTTAAAACAAAGATATCAGAGTGACTATATAAATTATTGGCGTGATTTTATTTCTCATATCAAAATAGCCAATGTATCCAATGCTGACGAGCTAAAAAAAACCTTGGCATTACTGACAACTGCGTCAAACAACCCCTTGGCATTACTTTATAATACAATAAGTAAATACACCTCTGTAGAATTACCACAAACACCGACTAAAGATAAAAACGCTCAACCAGCGGAACAAGATATTGACAAAAAAGAATCTGCACGACAAATTCAACTCGCTTTTGAACGATTCCATGACCAAGTCACTACAGACGAGCAAGGAAACAAGCCCATTGATTCTCTGCTTGGTAAAGTGACCCAAGCTGAAACATGGTTAGACAAATTCTACCAAGCAGATGAACCACAAAAAGTCGCTTATCAAGCACTCACGGCAACGATAAAAACTAGCAATCCAATCTCCGTTTTGGCTCAGCAAGAAGCATCACAACCTTCATTCTCGCAGCAAATTCTGAGTCAAATAACACAACAATCCAATGAGCTCGTAATGAGTCTAGCCCACGATTATCTCAATACCACTTGGGAAACAGAGGTTTACCAGCCATACAAAACCACGATTGCAGCCTATTATCCATTCAACAAAAGGGCTAGTTCAGATGCCAGCACAGCCGACGTTGCCACTTTCTTCAAGTTAGATGGAACCTTAGATCAATACTACCAAACCAAGTTAAAAAACTTTTCCACAGAAGAGAGAGCTCCTTACCTTTATGGATTGTTACCAAACACCGGCTTTGCATTAGATCCTTTAGTATGGCAAATGATGGCTAAAGCACGTGATATTCGCAGTGCTTTGTTTTTGGCCGATCCGCAGAGTATGTCACTTCAGTTCCAGCTAAAAGCTAAGGAAATGAGTCCCGATGTGACGGAATTTATTATCCAAGGAGAAAAGCCTCTTTTTACTTACCAGCACGGGCCACGTTTATGGACTAAACAAAGCTGGAGCGCTGCAGCAATCGAACAGGATTCCGTTGGCTTTCAACTTAAAGCTCAGGCCAACAATATCGCCTCAGAAAGTTTCCAAGGCAACTGGGCATGGTTTAGGCTTATAGAACCCAGAGTCGCATCAGCGACATCTCAACAGACAGAATTGGCAATTAAGTACGGTGATAGCCAGGTTCAGTTGAGCATAAAGACCCAGGGACAAAATAACCCATTTGTACCCAATTTTTTCTCAGCTTTCTCACTGCCATCGAGCATTTGATATGAATGAGCCAACTGAATTTGGCGACAAAATAAAAACCGTGTTTAGAGTATTGGGCATATCCCAGTACTCATTAATCAATCAACAAACTTATCTAACAACCCACCCCTATTATGGCCTCAGCATAGTTAAATTTGCATATACCATACAAACCAAGCAGCAGCTAAAAACTGAAGCTGAGTTTCTTCATCGCTATAGATCTCTGCATTGGCCCAAATACTTGGATTACGGTTCGAATAGTGGCATCGATTGGCTAATTTTGGAATTTTTTGATTCTTTATCCGATGGTGTGGATAATCACGATATTGATACAAAAAAATTGATCATCAATAGCGCAGAGCAAGCATTAAGCGCTTTACATGGCACAGGCTATATTCATGGAGATATCAAACCCTCAAATCTAATTATCACATCTGATCGGCAGGTTAAATTGATTGATTTAGGCAGTATCATGAAAATTGGCTTGTACTATCAGCACCATTGCAACCCTTCTCTCACTCCTAAATTCTGTGCCTTAAATCCATATTTACGAACTGGAGAGGCATCACCACAACATGACTATTTCTCACTGGCTATTTCTCTACAAACTATGTGGCAAACTCACCCCTTCGCTGAGCTCTCTTTAATAGACTTTGTTAAAACAAACAACCCTGCTATGTTAGAAAGCCTTTTCAGTCGATACCAAATATTAATTTTTAAACAGATCAGATACGCTCAACAGCTAGTCTGTCTGCCTCTAAAAGATAAAAACTCAGGTTAATACCGGATATAAAGCCTACCAATCATGGTTTATGATGGATAAGGCGGGTTTATATCAGGGGCCTATTACCCGTCAATTATGTATTGGGCCAATAGTCTTTGTTCATAGAGATGGATATGAAAAAAATTCAGATTTTATTATTTTTGCTTATGTTTAGTCATATAGGGTTTACCTTCTCAGAAACCATACCCAACGAAATATCTTCAAAATTGTCCGATGATGTAAATGACATATCAGAAGATCGTAATCCTTTAATCATTGCCCATAGAGGCGGGGCCGCAGATGGCCCAGAGAATACCCTACCAACTATCGAGTCATCTATTCAACGTGGTGCGCATATTATTTGGATCACAGTACAGTTATCAAAAGATGGCATTCCAGTGCTTTATAGACCGAGTGATCTAGCTGCTTTAACTGAACTTACCAAACCAACAAAAGTGTCTTCTATGAAGGCTAGAGATTTAGCAACGTTGGATGCTGGCTATGAATTTTATAAAAATAAAGTATCTGACAATGACAACTTGTACAAGATTCCAACATTAAAGGAAGTATTAGTTAAGTTTCCTCATACAGAATTCTTCATTGATTTAAAATCTCCAGATGCAGAAGCTAAAAGGTACATTGAAAGCGTCGCAGATGTTATTGAACAAACCGACTCAGTCGACCGAACTCGTATTTATTCAACATCGGAATCCTATACAGATGCAGCCAAAAAATATTCATCTCTAAATATTTTCAAAAGTCGCGCTGAAACAAGAGATATTTTATTTGGCAGTAAACTCTCCAACCAATGTAAAGCTCCAGATGAGCAGCCTGGTTGGCATGCATTTGAGTTAGTACGAAATGTAGAGGTGGTTGAGCATTTTATGCTGGGAGAAGGCCGAACGAAGACCACTTTCAAATGGTCTAAAAAGGATTTTACATGTTTTGAGGCAGGTGATAACACCATAGTTTTAATCGGCGTCAATAACCTAGATGATTACCAATATGCTAAATCACTAGGTGTATACGCCGTCATGGTTGATTCACCTAAAGCAGCTCAGTGCTATGGAAATGAGACACAAAATCTCAGTATATGTGAATAGTCTTTTATATCGTTAGAGCACATTCACCTTCGTAGCTAAATTTATTCACATAAAGTATTCCAATCATAGGAGGAGGTTTGTAGCCTAGTCATTTTCTAAGCACAAACCTCTCAATAATAAACAAGCGCATTTAAACATGCGTATTCTTCTCAAGCCAACCGTCGCTAATTATGCAAGATTTGCGCTTAAGTCATTATTTTATAATCAAACATACCATTGACAAATTGGTTGCATATAAATAATGTTAAGCCCTCATTTAGTTTAAAGCAGTCTAGCCCGTGAGCAAATAATATATAGATTTCTCAATTTTGGGCAAACTAACGTATATGGGACGTAAACTATATTTAATAGATTCAAGCTACCCCTCATTACATTTATTATTGCAGCTCCTTTAACTAGCCAATCTATTGCAGTAGATCTTGATAAACTGCATTTTCTCATACCTGGGGGAGCCGGTGGTGGCTGGGATAGGACTGCTAGAGGCATTGGTAATGTATTAGTCAAAGAAGGGATTGTTGACCAAGTGTCATTTGAAAATTTATCAGGAGGAGGTGGTGGTAAAGCCATTTCCCATCTAATTGAAACCGCCAAACGTCAACCAAACACCTTAATGGTAAACTCGACACCCATTGTAGTCAGATCGCTCAACGGAATACTTCCTCAATCTTTTCGAGACTTAACCCCTGTCGCCGCTACCATCGCTGATTACGGCGCCATAGTCACTTCCGCTAACTCCAAATACACAAGTTGGGTAGATGTTGTTAAAGACTTTATTGATAACCCTAGTAAAATTAAAATTGCGGGTGGTTCTGCGCGAGAAAGCATGGACCATCTAGTTATAGCCTTAGCATTAAAAAACGAAGGTTTTGAACCACAAAAAATACACTACGCATCCTATGGCGCAAGAGCAACGGAGGCGTTACTCTCGAATGAAGCGGAACTCTTATCAACAGGGTTGAGTGAGGTTCTTGAGTTATCTAAATCCGGACAGATGAAAATCCTTGCTATCACAGCACAAAATCGCCTAGATTTTGCACCTGATATTCCAACACTAACTGAGTATGGTAACAATACCGTTTTCGCTAATTGGCGAGGTTTTTTTGCAGCGCCGGGGGCCAGCCAAGAGCAAGTCAACAAGTGGAATCATGCACTGCAAAAAATGTACAAAACTGATGAATGGCAGAAAATTAAGCGCCATAATGGTTGGATTGACAACTACAAAGCAGATAAAGATTTTCATACCTTTCTTGAAGGTCAAGAAAGGTATATGCGCCATCTGAAAAGTAAACTGGGTTTTCTAAAATAGGTAAGATACTCCCTATCCATTCCACCCGTATATGAAATAGAAAGCCATTATTATGTCCTGATGGAAGAAAACTTGCGTAGAACACCAGTGCACAGCGGCGGTAAACTAAATTTCCTATGGGAGCATAGCTATCTCTCACCACCAAAAATCGCAATGATTGGGTTGATAACGACAAAGCAGATAAAAAAGAAATACCAACTTAGCTGGCATTTCTTTTGAGGAAAAAAGGTCAAACTACCCACCTACTATTTTAAGCGGTTGTTTCTTCTTTAACTGGTACCTGTACTTTATTCCCATTAGCAATAAATTCGACGCAATCGTAGTCACCGCGTGATACCATCAAAATTTCACTAAAGCGATACTCAGTTCCAGGTGTCTTAGTGTCTTCAGTATGATAATCAATCACTAACATATCATTCTTAATGAATGGCTTCGCATCTAAACGGTATTCAGTGGTCGCATCTTTTTGTGGCTCTACCACGGCCAAAACAATATTCTTCTTGAAGTCTTGTTTAGTCAACCAAACCTGACGTCCCATGGTTGCCGCCGGAGAGAATACCTGCTGAAATTCTTCCAAAGAACTAAACACATAGTATTTCTGTTCATTTTTGGGAATATGCCCACTGTAGAAGTAGTTATTGACTACTTGGTAAGGTACATCTGTGTCACATTCACTAACTGTGATGCTGTAGCTCATCACTTTCATATCTTTTAAGTCTTCATTCCGTATTCGCATATTCACAAACTCTAGAACTTCTTCAACTTGTGTATTCTCTACGGCTTTTAAAAAGAATACTTGCGTATCACCATAACCAACCATATGAGGTAGATGAAGATCTGCGTGTTGATCTTCACCTACCAATATGAGACTTTTCGGAAGTGTTTTTAAGCACCAACGGTAACCTGTAGATTGGTTTCCTTTAAGCTCAATTTTAAATATACTGCCTTTTTGCACATGCTTTTTTTGCAATGAGTTCATCGCTTTCTCCTAACTTGATATTCAATTGAAAGAAAATGTTTAGCTGTACTGTACTTCGCATTTAAGCCAAGCCGCATTAAAACCTAGTTTTTAGCACGGCTATAAACTACTTAGCGCCAAGCGCGACTCTTGATGCTGTGACTGAGGTTTTCTGTGTGTATTGCAGCTTCAAACATGCGACCTCAACCAAATCAACGGCACCACAGGCAGCCTCTTGGTCAAAAGTGATACTTGCTTTGTATTCCTTATCAGAATTTTGAATACCACGAATTTGTTGCTCAAGTTTTATCACTGCGTCAGCATAGTTCTGGATCAGTATACTAACCATATCTCTGCTAATGCCCTCTTTAACCACCATACGCATAACCGCAATAGCTGGTACATCCTGATTCGCAGGCTTGATGACATTATCGTTTTCGTCTTTGATGGGTGGTGTTTTTTCAAGCGGCATCGTAAAAGCGGGGACCACCCAATTAGACTGCTTAAGCTTGTCTGAAATATCGTGAACAGAGTATAGGTAATTTTCAATATCATCATCTGTTAATGGCTTATCTTGTCCATCATATTTCAAATTTAACCTGACAACGGAAGCAGGAAAGTATTCAGCATCATTGATGACTGTAAATATAGGTTTGTCTTTAAACAAGATGTTACCTGGTTCCTCTTCACCCGTGTTTTTGTCATGTTCAGTCACCGTCAAACGCAATGAGCCTAGACCATTGGATAAGTCATGCGCTAATGACATCAAGTTTTGTACAACCGCACTGTAGCCCCTTTTACCTAGTCGTAAAAAGTTGTAGTACTGAGCGAGTACCATAGCACTGCCGCGTGAGAAGTTAAGGCTGTAAGTCGATTCATCAAAGCCAAGAACATTGGTGGTTATAAACAGTTTGTCTGGGATTTCATGGAAGTTTTTCCATAATGCCCAGCCAACTCCAGGGTAGACTAGGCCAAATTTATGACCAGAAACATTGATGGTTTTCACTTGCTCTAACCTGAAATCCCAATTTAATCTCGGCACTTGGCTATCATCACGGAAGGGTTCAATAAAGCCGCCACTTGCTCCATCAACATGAAGAGGTACATCCCAGCCTTTTTCCGAATCATTCTTAATATCAACCAGCACATCATTGATCGCTTCTACTGGATCGTTCTGCCCAGTGTAAGATGTCCCCATAACAGCAACAACACAGGTCGTATGCTCATCAACGGCTCTTTTCACTTCTTCAGATGAGATGACAAAGTTATTAGCTTCGCTAATTGGTATCCATTTAATATCAACATCAAAATATTGAGCGTATTTGACCCAGGTAATATGAACGTCGGAACCAATCACAATGTTCGGTTTATCGTAACTTTTACCTTGTGCTTTACGTTTCTTTTTCCATTGCTCTTTGTGGGAAAGCGCGCAAAGCATCAGTGCTTCAGAAGAACCAATGGCAACCGTACCCCACCCACTTCGGGTGGTTTTATCGAGAGCAAGATCTTCGGCAGTTTTCATGTTATGTGGTGCATTGAAAAGATCGAGCAGCATTCTTACACAACGCTGTTCTATCTCTAATGTCCGGTTGTAAACTTCACCATCAATATAGTTTTTGCCTAGATTATCGCGGATAAGTTGATTCGCTTCTTCATCCATGACTGTGGTCACAAACGACGCCATGTTCAGCGTTGGATTACCATCTAATTGAAGTTCATCTCGTATAAATCGGTATACAGCTTGTGGATCATGCTCAATATCGGGAATCTTGTGTGTCGGTGCCTCCTCTTTGAACAATCTTCGACCATAGGTCGGTGTACTTGCTGTTTGAAGTTCAATATCGTTAATGTTTCCCATTTGTTGCCCTTTGACTTTATTTGGTTAAAACCCATTGAGCATAGGAAGCAAATTGTATGAACACAAGCTCATATAGGTATTAAGGCATTAGAGAATCTTCGAATTAAAATGACTAACGCACCAATGCTCCGCTACCACTTTTGCCAGCGCTTCTTCATTTTTGCAATCGTATTTGAATCCACATCATGAATGTTATCAAAACCCCCTTGGCATTCGATCACTTCAAACTCTGCACCATATTGACTAGCTAATTTATAATAAGGGATGATTTCCCACTTCCTAACAAAGGTATTGGCAACAACAACACTCTCTCGATTCTTTAAGCTCTGAATAACTTTTTCTTTACACCAAGCGTGTGCCTTTGAAATTGCATTTGAATCAAATTGGTATTCACCTTTTTCGTTAATGAAATACATATCAGCTTCGAAGTGTTTCACACCCAACGTCTTGGCGAAGGTACTTTTTCCAGATCCTGGCAATCCACGGACAATTGTTAATTTAAGTGTCATAAGTAACCAATTCGAATAACAAGGCTCCAACTTTAACGTAAAACGTCATAAGAATACTATCGACATTTTAATACACTTACGCTATTTTGGATGTATAGACGTCCAAATAGCCAAGGGAGTAAGCTTTGCCAATTAAGATCCCCGATCAACTACCTGCGAGTGATGTATTACGTCATGAAAATATTTTCGTCATGCTTGAGTCACGGGCCTCAACTCAAGGAATCAGGCCTCTTAAGGTATTAATTCTTAATCTTATGCCCAAAAAGATTGAAACTGAGACTCAATTTCTTCGTCTGCTTTCTAATAGCCCACTGCAAATAGACATAGAACTGCTTCGTATTGACGATAGGCCTAGTAAGAATACACCTACTGAGCATCTCAATAACTTTTACCGACAGTTTGAAGCCATTAAAGACCGTAACTTTGATGGATTGATCATTACAGGCGCCCCGCTTGGCTTAGTACAGTTTGAAAATGTAATTTATTGGGAGCATCTGCAAACCATTATGGCGTGGGCAAAAGAGCACGTCACCTCAACCCTATACGTTTGTTGGGCGGCGCAAGCTGGACTTAAACTTCTTTATGACCTGCCTAAACGTACACGTAAAGAAAAGTTGTCTGGTGTGTATCATCACCAAACTCATCAAGCCTTTCACCCATTACTACGCGGCTTTGATGACACGTTTCTTGCCCCACATTCACGTTATGCTGATTTTTCACCGCAATATTTAGAAGAGCATACTGACCTCGATGTTTTAGCAACATCGGATGTGGCTGGCGTATACCTCGCCTCGACCAAAGACAAGCGTAATGTCTTTGTTACCGGACATCCTGAGTACGATGCGCTTACGCTACATCATGAATATATTCGTGATTTTGGTGAAGGAATAGAACCTGTAATGCCAGTCAATTACTACCCCAACAATAATCCAGATAACCCACCGATTGCCAGTTGGAGAAGCCATGGACACTTGTTGTTTTCCAACTGGCTCAATTATTGTGTTTACCAGCAAACACCGTATGACTTGAATCAATTTAGCGAAGCAAACTTTACTAAAGATGATTAATACTGCTTAGCTAGGCGGCTGAATTATTCCAGCCGCCTTAAGTGAGTTAACTTAGCAGCTCTAGTCCAAATAACCTATCATTTGCAGCCTTCCATTTAGCCATCAGCGTGGAGCTTCATTTTACTTTTGCATTAATTCGAGCATTTGCTTTATTTCAGCAATGATCTTGGCTGGGTTCTTCCACAAAATGAAATGTCCTTCACCTTCAACTTTGACCAATTTCTTTAAATTGCCAGTTAAATGTTCCATCGCAAACTCTGAGTTGTCTGGGTCGGCAATGGTGTCTTCGTCACCATGGATCAAAGTCACTGGTATGTTGTCTAAACTTTGCCAATCTTTAGCACTCAATAGTGCTAATTCATCGGCAAGCGACATCATTTCTCCATTAGACATCGACCAGTTGTGGTTCAGAAACAAACTCACTAACCAAGTATCAGCGAGTATGTTGTACCACTTTGGTGTTTCTAATTCTGGATCAAACGCAGGTGCAATAAACACCAAACCACTGACTGACTCAGGAATTTGAAGGGCTAACGACAGTGCTATTGGTCCACCAAGAGAATGACCCACCACAATATTCTTCTTGTCCTTGGCAAGCAGTGGTTGAAGAAGTGTTGATTGCTGGCTAATTTTTGCTTCAAGACGATTAGGAGATTGACCATAACCTATTCGGTCCACAGATATTAATTGGGCATGCTCTAACAACCAAGGGTCTGCCAAATAGTCCTGATAACCTTCCTTGCTACCTGGTGAGCCATGGATAAAAATCAAACGATAGTCACTCGCTGGATTACCGAGTTCAAGATAAGCAATACCTTCATCGGTATAGTGAGTTGTCGTGTCTAATTCTGAAGCCAGTGAAGATTTAATCGACAACCCCGCCAAAAAGCTCACAATAGTCGCGCAAACCACTTGTTTTCTCACACCTTGTTTCCTTATGTTGCTTTTATTCTTGCCATTCAACACGCACAAATGTGTCGATAATGATGAGACCGGAGCTTAAGCGTAATACATTCAAACTAATCTAAAAAATACTGAATTAGAATGCGCGTTTTCATCGTCTTTACTATTGTTTTCCTCACTGCCTGTGTGACGTCAACAACGGGTCCTGCTGTTAATTCAAACCAACGGCTTAAAGCCGATGCTAGAATTGCACTTGGTATGCGTTACCTGCAACAAAAAAATACGGTCAAAGCCAAGCAAAACCTTCAAATGGCACTTGAGCATGCGCCCAAGTACTATCGCTCGCAACTTGCGATGGCACATTATCTAGAAACAGTTTTAGAATTTGAACAAGCGCAAAAGATGTATGAGAATGCCCAGCGAAGTGAGCCAAACAATGGCAATACTCTGAATGATTACGGCAGTTTCCTCTGCAAACGGTCAAGATATCAGCTTGCTCAAAAACAATTTGCTAAGGCTGTTACTCAGCCCGATTATTATCGCATTGCCGATTCTTACGAAAACGCCGCTTTATGCTGGTTAAAAGAGGGCAAGCCTTCACAGGCAATTGTCAGTTTACGCCTAGCCATGGCACATGATCCAAATCGGCCACAAACCCTGTTAAACTTAGCCCAATTAGAAATAGAGCGCGGCCATTTTGATGCGGCGCTTGCTCATATTAACCAGTTTGAGCATAGATTTGGTCAACACCCTCTTTCGCTCACACTTTTAGCCGACATAGAAAAGAAAAAATTGCCGCTAAAAACACAGCCGAAATAGCTCCCTATTGTTTTTTTCGTTGCTGTAAGGGCGTTTTACGACGTTTCCTCACTTGCGAAGATCGTTGAATTTTTAAGTACTCATTGCGAACAATAAAAGCAAAACCAATAAGCCCCATAAGAAAAAGTGCTGCAAATAGTACGAGCAATGTGTCACAGAACCACTCAGGATCACATGGCAGATAAATTTCGATTTCCATGAGCCTAGTATCCTCTTTATCGTGTGCACTAACACCAATGCTTTATTGATCAGAATAGCTTTATAAACGCACTTAAGCCGCTATGATTCACGCCTAGTTCGAATCACTTATCTGCTGCACTATCATAAATAATCGAGCATCGAGTTCAAGTTGGTGATAATCCGGCTCCATATGGCAGCAAAGCTGATAAAACGCCTTGTTGTGTTCCTTTTCTTTTAAATGGGCTAACTCATGCACAACCAACATCCTTAACAGCGGCTCGGGCGCGTTTTTAAACACGCTGGCAATTTTGATTTCATTGTTGGATTTTATTTTTCCGCCGTGCACTTTCGCCACATACGTGTGCAAACCTAGCGCATTGTTGATCACGTGTATTTTATTATCGTAGGTTACTTTTCTAAGCGGCGCCGTTTTCTTCATATAGCGATTTTTAATCGCCATTGTGTACTCAAATAACGCTTTCTCACTTTTGATATGGTGATTATCGGGATAGCGTTTTTTAAACCAAGTTAGCAAACGCTTAGCCTCAAACATCTGCGTCACTGGGGCAATAATATGCTCTGGGTAGCCTTGTATATACCGAAGCGCGGGATCCATTCTTATACTCATTTTGCCCATTAATCACCAAATTCTACTGGATTCAAGCTTGCCATTCATCCCCTTTTGATTACACTCAGCAGTTAATCAATTAGTAGGAACACCTCATGAAACGACTTGTCCTATATGTCGCAGACAAGTGCCCACACTGTAAAGATGCGCAAAAATACTTGGATTCTAAAGGCTACAAATACCGCCTCACCAATGCCAAAATGCAGCGCGGCCGTAAAGAACTTGATGCAATTGGCGCTCGCTCTCTTCCTGTGATTAAAATTGGCGACCGTTACATGATTGGTTGGAACCAGAGTAACTTTGAGAAGATGTATAAAAGTTAAAGCGCAAGTTTTAACCGAGCGCATAAAAAAGCCCCTTAGCACTTAAGCTAAGGGGCTTTGGGTTTATGGCCTTTTAGGCATCTTCAGCTTGGTGAGGGAATAACTGCTTATGCTCTGGGTCTAGGGCATAAAACTTTGGAAACTCACCTTTTACCAGCCACAGCGGCATATATTCACTATCAATGGTGGGCTCAAGGCCGCGCGCTTCAAAAGCGTGCGCGGCCAGCGCCGTGATCCAAATAGTAAACCAGCCTTTTGTATCACCTTTAATACTGGGTGAATCCGCTTTACCCACATCAGTGTAATATTGAATATGACACTCCAACGCTTGCTTAAGCTTAGCTGGATAGCGTGTTTCCCTTTCTGGGTGATGAATCGACACCAAAAGCTCAGCCAATGGCAAGAGCAAATAGTTGGTGTAATCTTGCACTAACTCTCCACCAACATACTCGGGGCTTGAGTAGCGCACCAAATCATTGATCCGCTCACCCATTGGCACTGGGTCATCGTCAATAAAAAATGCTCTAACTAAGCGAAACAGCACGCG
>NZ_JAHKPM010000039.1 GCF_018860525.1 Vibrio hepatarius | reverse complement strand
GAAAATGTCGTTAACACAGCAAAAGAGTTATTGGATTAATAGCTCTGGTATATAAGTAGCCGAGCTCTATTTACAAGGGCTCGGTATTTATTTTGAACGAAACTTGACTGCAAATGGGTGCCAGATCCTATTATCTAGATGCGATTTATACATCTATCAGGTAATATTTGTGACACGAAAATGATTTAAGGCGATGGATCATGCTAAAAGTGGCGATCAATGGATTTGGCCGTATCGGTCGTAACGTACTGCGTGCGGTGTATGAGAGCGGTAAAAATCAACAAATTAAAGTAGTCGCTGTTAATGAGTTAGCCCAACCTGACGCGATGGCTCACCTTCTGCAATATGATACTAGCCATGGACGATTTGGTAGAAAAATCACTAACGACCAAGAGCACATATATATCCACCATGATGCACCCTACGAAGGTACTGGTGAATTTGATTCCATTCGTATACTGCACCTGCCTGAAATAAATTTATTGCCTTGGCGTGATCTTGAAGTTGATTTGGTTTTAGATTGTACTGGTGTGTTTGGAACACAAGCTGATGGCCAAGAACACATTAAAGCGGGCGCGAAGAAAGTGTTGTTCTCACATCCAGGCTCTCATGACCTCGATAATACCATTATTTATGGCGTTAATCATGACACTCTAAAAGCTGATCACAAGGTCGTGTCTAATGGGTCATGTACTACAAATTGTATCGTGCCAATTATTAAAGCGTTAGATGATGCGTTTGACATTGAGTCTGGCACAATCACTACTATTCATTCATCGATGAATGATCAGCAAGTCATCGATGCTTATCATACAGACCTTAGACGAACACGAGCAGCTAGCCAATCAATTATTCCCGTAGATACAAAGTTGCATAAGGGTATTGAAAGGATCTTCCCGAAATTTTCTAACAAGTTTGAAGCAATTTCTGTCAGAGTGCCGACAGTAAATGTGACTGCGATGGATTTAAGTGTCACCGTTCATACAAACGTGAAAGTTAATGACGTAAATCAAACCATACTTAATGCTTCTCGGTGTACATTAAGAGGAATTGTTGACTATACTGAAGCTCCGCTCGTTTCGATTGATTTTAACCATGACCCTCATAGCGCGATTGTTGATGGGACACAAACCCGTGTCAGCAACGGTCATTTGGTGAAAATGTTGGTTTGGTGTGACAACGAATGGGGTTTCGCCAATCGTATGTTAGATACTGCAATGGCGATGCATACGGCAAAATAGGTATAACATACATCTGGAGAGGTATTTATTTTTGGCCTTGAAATAAATGCTGGTAATCTCCATATCTAAGTGAGTTTGAATAACGACTGGGTTGGGTTAAATACCGAACCGAAAAAATTTTATTTTTAATATTGAGAGGACACATCATGTCTGTAATCAAGATGACTGACCTGGACCTAGCAGGTAAACGTATATTTATCCGCGCTGATCTTAATGTTCCAGTAAAAGAAGGCAAAGTGACTTCTGATGCACGCATTTTAGCATCTTTACCCACGATAAAGCATTGTCTTGCAGCTGGTGCAAAAGTAATGGTGACATCTCACCTTGGCCGCCCGACCGAAGGCGAGTATGCACAAGAGTTCTCTCTACAACCGGTTGTTAATTACTTAAACGATGCGTTAGATTGTGAAGTTAAGTTAGAGAAAGATTACCTCAATGGATTAGAGCTAAATTCAGGTGAGCTAGTTGTCCTTGAAAACGTCCGCTTTAATAAAGGTGAAAAGAAAAACGAACAAGCGCTGTCTAAAGCTTATGCCGCTCTTTGTGATGTATTCGTAATGGATGCCTTTGGTACTGCTCACCGCGCACAAGCCTCAACCCATGGTGTTGGTATGCATGCACCAATCGCATGTGCCGGGCCTCTGCTAGCCAATGAGCTAGACGCTCTAGCGAAAGCAATGGATAAACCAGCTCGACCAATGGTCGCCATTGTTGGTGGCTCAAAAGTATCCACCAAACTGACTGTGCTTGAGTCTTTATCTAAAGTGGCAGACCAACTTGTTGTTGGTGGCGGTATTGCCAATACTTTTATCGCAGCGGCTGGTCACAATGTTGGGAAATCTCTGTACGAAGCAGACCTAGTTGATACGGCAAAAAAACTGATGGATGAGTGCGCGATTCCTGTTGCAACTGATGTCGCTTGCGCAAAAGCTTTTGACGAGAACGCAGAAGCTGAAATTAAAAATGTCGCAGATGTTACTGATGACGATATGATTTTCGACCTAGGCCCTGATTCAACGGCGGAGTTGGCAGAAATTCTTAGAAATGCTAAGACTATTCTTTGGAATGGCCCTGTCGGTGTGTTTGAATTTAAGAACTTTGAAGCGGGCACCAAAGGTATTTCTGATGCTATTGCTCAGTCTGAGGGCTTCTCAGTGGCTGGTGGTGGTGACACTCTAGCGGCAATCGATAAGTTTGGTATTAAGGCTGATGTGTCTTATATCTCTACCGGTGGTGGTGCTTTCCTTGAATTTGTTGAAGGTAAGGCGCTTCCTGCGGTAGAAATGTTGGAAGCACGCTCTAAATGATTTATTGAAGGTGGGAGGTTTTCCCGCTTTCGTGTTTGCTGCGTATAATGCTTTTTACTTAAATGTGCCTTTGTTGTAGCAAACGTTTGCAAGAATTTAAACTAATAAGTTTTGTTTTAAAACGATAGATAAATAGGATGACGCCATGTCTAAGATCTTCGATTTCGTAAAACCAGGTGTGATTTCTGGTGATGACGTACAAAAAGTTTTTGAAGTAGCAAAAGAGAACAATTTTGCTCTTCCAGCAGTAAACGTAGTTGGTACTGATTCTGTGAATGCAGTATTAGAAGCCGCTGCAAACGTGAAAGCACCCGTTGTTGTTCAGTTCTCTAATGGAGGCGCAGCCTTCTTTGCAGGCAAGGGTGTTAAACTAGAAGGTCAAGGTGGCCAAATTCTGGGTGCTGTCGCTGGTGCAAAGTATGTTCATGCCGTGGCTCAATCTTATGGTGTACCTGTTATTCTTCACACGGATCACGCTGCTAAGAAGCTTCTGCCATGGATTGATGGTTTGCTGGATGCTGGTGAAGAATTTTTTGCTCAAACAGGTAAACCACTGTTCTCATCTCATATGATTGACTTATCGGAAGAGCCTCTTGAAGAAAACATCGAGATCTGCGCTAACTATCTAGAGCGTATGGCGAAAATGAATATGACGCTAGAGATTGAACTAGGTTGTACAGGCGGTGAAGAAGATGGCGTTGATAACTCAGACATGGACGCGTCTGAGCTATATACTTCTCCAGAAGATGTTGCTTATGCGTATGAGAAATTGACTGCGATAAGTCACCGATTCACTATCGCGGCTTCTTTTGGTAATGTGCACGGTGTTTATAAGCCAGGTAATGTGGTTTTGACACCTACTATCCTTCGTGACTCACAAGCTTACTGTGCAGAGAAATTTAGTCTTGCTTCTAACGCACTAAACTTTGTATTCCATGGTGGTTCAGGTTCTTCAGAAGCTGAAATTCAAGAGTCGATCAGCTACGGTGTTATTAAAATGAACATCGATACTGATACTCAGTGGGCTACTTGGGACGGTATTCGTCAGTATGCTGCAGATAATTATGATTATCTACAGGGACAAATTGGTAACCCTACTGGTGAAGATGCACCGAACAAAAAGCACTACGATCCACGTGTTTGGTTGCGTAAAGGACAGGAATCAATGGTTAAACGCTTGGAAAAAGCCTTTACTGACCTAAACGCAGTCGACGTACTATAACCTTACATTTTTGTACTTTGGTAGATGTTAAAGCCTGCTCTTTATGAGCAGGTTTTTTTGTTTGTGGATAATTTAAGTGATTGATGAGGTCAGGCGCACTAAAAACAATGGCGAAAAATGGCACTATTACATATCTTTAACGAGCTAACCCATGCTCGATCTTATAAGCAACTGTAAAATAGAGTTATTAGTGGTAAGTGTCGATACTCTACATCAGGGTTCGGTCAAAAATTAATCGTTACCTTTATGCTGGATTTAAGGTATCTGTGTGGCACCATTGCGAGAGGGGATAGGCTATGTCAGGAGAGGTTGGGAAAATCGAAACTCCAATTATTAATGGCTTAGAATTAGCTGGAACGTGGATAAATGAACACTCAGAATTGCTGATCCAATATGGAGTGAACGTGATTTCAGCTATTCTGATATTTTTCATTGGTAGCATTGTTGTCAAGATGGTAGCCAATGGTGTTACTAAGGTATTAAATAAGAAAAGAATGGACAAAGCGGTGGTTGATTTTATCCATACGTTAGTTCGTTACTTGCTTTTTACCATTGTTTTGATTGCGGCCTTGAGTCGAATCGGCGTGCAGACTGCTTCTGTGGTTGCGGTAATCGGTGCTGCAGGTTTAGCGGTTGGGTTGGCTTTACAAGGTTCGTTATCTAACTTTGCAGCTGGTGTGTTGATTGTTGCTTTTCGTCCATTTAAGTCAGGGGACTTTGTGGAAATTGCCGGTGTTGGTGGTAGTGTAGAATCGATTCAGATTTTCCAAACGGTTCTTACTACACCTGATAATAAAATGGTTGTTGTGCCCAATAGTAGTGTTATCAGTGGGCCTATTACTAACTATTCTCGCCATCAGACTAGACGGATTGACTTGGTGATAGGCGTCTCTTACCGTGCGGATTTGCAAAAAACTAAGCAATTGCTGATGAATATTTGCCAAGCGGACGAGCGTATTTTAAAAGACCCTGAGGTAAAGGTTGGTGTACATGCACTTGCGGATTCCTCGGTCAACTTTGTAGTTAGGCCTTGGGTCACAACAACGGATTACTGGGATGTATATTTTGATCTGATGCAAGCGATTAAAGAAGGTCTGGATAAAGAGAATATAGATATTCCATTCCCACAAATGGATATTCACCTTAACAAGGTAGAATCGTAGTAAAGTTTACACTAGAGAAGCGAGACTTAGTCTCGCTATAACACTTTCATCTATGATCCATGAGTTATACCAGCATCTCTAGTTAAGGAAGGGCAAAGAATTTAATTTGTCGCTGTTAATTAAAAGCTTACAGGGACAGTTGAGTGAGTGTTTGGTCAAAATTGTGTCAGAACCTGCAACAGGGTTCCTCAAGTCATATCTAGACGTTATCATGTATGAAACAAGTTAATTAAGGGAAATAATAATGAAGATCAAGTCTCGCCTACTTTTCATCGTTTTAAGTCTTGTCAGTATTGGTGTGTATGCAGGTTCGCCTGATTTTCCCCATTTACAAACCACGGGTTATGGTGAAGTTATCGCAACGCCGGATATGGCTGAGTTTACTGTGCGAGTGGTAGAAACAACCATGACAGCAGAGCAGGCTAAGCAAACCGTGGATAAAGTGGTTACTGATTTCCTAGCTCAGTTGAAAGAGCAGGGCATGAGTGATGACAGCATTAGTAGCTCAAATCTTTATATAGCTCCTCAATATCATTACCCGAAAAATGGTCAACCTGAATTAGTTGGATATCGAGCCTCGCGTACTGTTAATGTAACGGTTACCCAGTTATCTAATCTTAATCAGTATTTAGATGTTGCTTTGAGTTCAGGTATTAACCAAGTACAAAATGTTCAGCTTAAGGTTAAAGAGCAGGCTAAATACCAAGAGCAAGCGAGGCAGGCTGCGATTAAAGATGCAAATGAAAAAGCAAAATCACTCGCTTCAGGTTTCGATAAAGAAATCAGTGGTGTTTGGCGTGTAGATTACAATGCCCCTAATAATCAGCCTGTTTTGACGCGTTCAATGGCGATGGATACTAGAGCAGAATCCAACACTTACCAAGACTCTACGATTGTGATTCGCGATCGTGTTGATGTGATATATAAGCTAGATTAAAGCGTTTCATCTCGTTTAAAGGGATTAGAAGGTTAGACGTAAAATAGTCGATACAAAAGAAGATGCAGAACCCTCTTTTGTATCACTCACTTTAGTACCAGTGTTACAATACGTGCACAGAGGCAGTATTTGTGGTGCCTGATGCAACGAGAGCACCGGATACCATAACTACAATATCGCCTTTGTTACCCAAACCAGATTCAAGGGCTAGCTCTTTACCTAAGATATAGAAAGCGTCTGTATTATTAATTGAGTCGACTAAAACAGGTCGAACACCTTTAGTGAGTACTAATTGAGCCGCTGTTTTTGGATTATTGGTTAAAGCCAAGATATTAGCTGTTGGGAAGTATTTACGCACTGAGCGTGCTGACTTGCCTCCCTTTGTTGCGACAACGATAAGTGGCGCTGCGAGCTTTTCTGCTGTGTCTACAGCTCCTTTACATACCGCTTCAGTGATACGCAAGCGAGGGCTGTCTAAACGAGAACCAAGCTCTGCTTTTAGCGCAGTATCTGTGCGATTGGCGATTTGAGCCATGATGGTTACTGCTTCAACAGGGTATTTTCCTTTTGCAGTTTCACCCGATAGCATGACTGCGTCTGTACCATCCATTACCGCATTCGCTACGTCACCAGCTTCTGCACGAGTTGGGCGTGGATTGTGGATCATAGAATCAAGCATTTGAGTCGCTGTAATGACCATTTTACGTGCACGGTTACATTTTTCGATCATCATCTTCTGTGCAAAAATGACTTCTTCAGCAGGGATCTCAACGCCTAAATCGCCACGGGCAACCATAATGCCGTCAGATTGTTCAAGGATATCATCAAAGTTGTCGACACCTTCTTGGTTCTCAATCTTAGAGATAATGTGAATATCTTGACCACCATGCTCTGCTAATACAGCGCGAATCTCTTTAACGTCAGATGCTTTACGTATAAATGAGGCTGCAACGAAGTCAACACCTTGCTCGCAACCAAATTTAAGGTCATTTTTATCTTTTTCAGACAGTGCTGGTAGATTGACAGAAACACCAGGTAAGTTAACGCCTTTGTTTTCACCTAAAGCGCCATTGTTAAGGACTTTACATTTAACCTCAGTTTCAGTCGTAGCCACAACGTTCATTTCGATTAAGCCATCGTCGACTAGAATAGTATTGCCAACATTAAGGTCTGCCGCAAAACCAGAGTATGTAACGGCAACCTTATCTTTGTTACCGACGATTGAAGTATCTGTAGTGAAAGTAAATTCCTGACCAGCGACTAAATTAACATCTTTGCCTTCTGCTAGTTTTATGGTGCGAATTTCTGGTCCTTTAGTATCCAGCAAGATAGCCAGTTGCTTACCAGATGTTTCCATTACTTTGCGGAAGTTTGCAATACGATCGCCGTGCTCTTGATAATCTCCGTGAGAGAAATTCAGGCGCATGACATTCATACCCGCATTGACTAGTTCAGTGAGCTTTTCAACTGATTCAGTTTTAGGGCCAATCGTACATACGATTTTGGTCTTTTTCATGGAAGATATTCTCCGGTCGATAATAGTTACAATTTGAAATTTCATTTATCTGGTTGAAGTCGAGGGTGCCTACTTGGCGTTGGAGCCTTTTATATATTAAGAGAACATCAATGTTATCGTCGACTTCAGAACTGAAAGTCTTTCAATGCATTTAGTCATTTTATGACCAAACTTGTGTGGCAATACGCGTTTAAATCGTAACTACCCCATAATATATGCTACTAGGCATACAAAACTAACCTTCAATTCTGTAATTTTTTTTCTTTTCGGTGGCAAATTCTACCACTGATTTATTTCAATATCACTGCTTAACAATTGTCTTAGAACAAGCTTTTGGCTCTATTTTTTATTTTTTAGCTAGAAATAAATAGACTTTAATATTTCGAATTGATTATAATTTATTTCGATTTGAAACTTACTGGCTTGAATTAAATGTCAAAGCGAAACACTCAACTAAGAAGGCATACGATTTCTCATTTGGTTAATGAGAAAGGTGAAGTCAGCGTTGAATCACTTTCTATTCAATTTGAGACATCCGAAGTCACGATTAGAAAGGATCTTGCTTCTTTGGAAAAAAATGGCCAGCTTTTACGTCGCTATGGTGGAGCCATCGCTTTACCTAAAGAAGTGGTCAATGATGAGTTAAGTAATAAAGTTTCGATTCGTAAGATTGAGTTGGCGCAGGCGGCAGTTAAGCTGATCCGGGAGCATAATCGGATAGTCATTGACAGTGGTAATACGACGGCATCATTAATAGAACAGCTTAATGGGATGCGTGGTTTGGTTGTTATGACTAACTCATTGCACGTTGCTAATGCCCTAAGTGAATTAGAAAGTGAGCCAACATTATTAATGACGGGTGGTACTTGGGATGCACATTCTGAGTCTTTTCAAGGACAAGTCGCTGAGTCAGTACTACGATCATATGACTTTGACCAATTGTTTATTGGTGCAGACGGTGTGGATATAGAACGTGGTACGACGACATTTAATGAATTGGTTGGCCTGAGTAAAGTGATGGCAGAGGTTTCGCGTGAAGTGATTGTTATGGTTGAATCTGAAAAGATTGGTCGAAAAATTCCTAATTTGGAGCTGTCTTGGGCTGCCATTGATGTTTTAGTTACAAACAAAGACATAGAGCCTGAATTAAAGGCAAATATTGAGTCTCATGGTGTCAAAGTGCTTTGTGCCTAATATATGAGACAATTAATGGACTGAACTCATGTTAGCTAAGCCCCTAAAACTTATAAATTACAGCTGGCTATAATTGCTAGCTATCAGAATGAATTGGAGTTGGATATGTGTGGAATCGTCGGTGCAGTGGCACAACGAGATGTAGCCGAAATTTTAGTCGAAGGTCTTCGCCGTCTAGAATACCGAGGGTATGACTCAGCGGGTGTGGCAATTGTAGATGCAGAGTCTAATCTTGTGCGTCTTAGACGATTGGGTAAAGTCCAAGAGCTAGCAGATGCAGTTGATCAAGCTAAAGTTGCTGGTGGAACGGGTATCGCACATACGCGCTGGGCAACGCATGGTGAACCTTCAGAAATTAATGCTCACCCACATATGTCTGGTGATATTACCGTGGTGCATAATGGCATTATTGAAAATCATGAAGAGCTGCGTGGGCTGCTAAAATCTCGTGGTTACGTATTTGTATCACAAACGGATACCGAAGTGATTGCTCACATGGTTGAGTGGGAATTGCGTACAGCAAAGACTCTAGTTGAAGCGGTACAAAACACAGCAAAGCAGCTTGAAGGTGCATACGGAACAGTAGCAATGGACCGCAAAGATCCTTCTCGCATTGTAGTAGCACGCTCTGGTAGCCCTATTGTGATTGGTTTTGGTGTGGGTGAAAACTTCTTAGCCTCTGATCAGTTGGCGTTATTAAACGTGACACGGCGCTTCATGTTCCTAGAAGAAGGGGATGTGGCTGAGATTACTCGCCGTGAGGTCACTGTATTTAATGCCAATGGTGAGAGTGTTAAACGTGAAGTCAAAGAGACAGAAGTTTCTCATGATGCAGGTGATAAAGGTGAATACCGCCACTACATGTTAAAAGAAATACATGAACAACCCGTGGCACTTCAACGTACTTTAGAGGGGCGTTTGGCTAATGGTCAGGTGGATGCTTCGGCGTTTGGTGATAATGCACAGCAACTCTTAAGTCAAGTGAAACATGTTCAAATTATCGCATGTGGAACCAGTTACCATGCTGGAATGGTCGCACGTTACTGGCTCGAAGAATGGGCAGGCGTCTCCTGCAATGTTGAAATCGCCTCTGAGTTTCGTTATCGAAAATCCCATGTATTTGAGAACTCTCTGCTGGTGACTATTTCTCAGTCAGGTGAGACAGCAGATACACTGGCAGCGCTGCGACTTGCTAAAGAGATGGGCTACATGGCGAGCTTGACGATTTGTAACGTTCCGGGTTCTTCGCTAGTCCGTGAATCTGATATGTCATATATGATGAAAGCGGGCGCAGAAATTGGCGTCGCGTCTACCAAAGCCTTTACCGTGCAACTTGCAGGTTTACTCATGCTTGCGGGCGCTATAGGACACCATAATGCACTCGGAGCAGAAAAAGAAGCGCAGCTGGTTTCAGCACTTCAATCACTGCCTGCCAAACTTGAGCAAACATTGGCAATGGCAGAATCTATCGAGGCACTTGCTGAAGATTTTGCTGATAAAAATCACTCGTTATTCTTGGGGCGTGGTGAACAATCTGCCATTGCAATGGAAGGTGCTTTAAAGCTAAAAGAAATTTCATATATTCACGCAGAAGCTTATGCAGCCGGTGAGCTAAAACACGGCCCATTAGCACTAATTGATTCTGAAATGCCGGTCATTGTTGTCGCGCCAAACAATGAATTACTAGAGAAGCTAAAGTCTAACGTAGAAGAAGTGCGCGCGCGTGGCGGCTTGATGTACGTATTTGCGGATGATAAGGCGTCATTTGAAAGTGATGACACCATGAAAGTTCTCAACGTGCCTCATTGTGATGAGTTTATTGCTCCTATCGTTTATACCTTGCCGCTACAGCTATTGTCATACTACGTTGCCTTAATTAAAGGTACGGATGTCGACCAGCCACGTAACTTAGCCAAATCAGTGACAGTGGAGTAGGCGTTAATTCTCTCCCGATGTTTGAGTGAGAGGAATAATGCATCATATTAATTGGCAGTGATTGTTTCGAGCACACTGCCATTTCTAAATTGAAAATGCCCCATTGTTTGCTAGAGTCGCGTGACCAAGTAAGCTATAGTGAAGCAATTTGCCTTACTTTTTCTTGTACCTGCACTCTAACCATATGATCAAATTTACTCATCCATTACATTCTCCTATTTGTCAGAGAATAGTGTTTAGTATACGGATGTTGTAATCTCATTCATGAACTTACTTACATCAGAGTTATTGAATGTCAAGAAGCCAGCGATTACTTGATTTACTTCAACTTCTACGTTGCCATAAATACCCAGTATCAGCGAGCATCTATCCCAGAAGTTGTGTGTCAGTGTTCGCACCATCTATCGTGATATTTCAACCTTGCAATCCCAAGGTGCAGAAATTGAGGGAGAAGCAGGATTAGGCTATATTTTAAAGCCTAGTTTTACGTTGCCGCCGTTGATGTTTACAAAGGAAGAGCTTGAGGTACTTTTGTTAGGTGCTAACTGGGTTGCAAAACAAGCAAATGGTGAATTTAGCGATATCAGTAACAATGCGATTGCCAAGATCTCAGCCGTATTACCTAGGGATCATAGCATCAAACATGATGAAGATGTGATTCGAGTAGCCTCTATCATTGAAGTTCCTGAGTTAACAATAAACCTATCTAGTATTCGAGAGACGATTGAACAACGATACAAAACGACAATTGAATACGTAGATGGAAAGCAAAATACCAGTTCACGAGTGATATGGCCGATCCTTATTGGTTTATTCCAGCATCATTATGTTCTCGTCGCTTGGTGTGAAACACGAAAAGCATTTCGTAATTTTAGACTAGATCGAATATCAAAATGGTCTCCCTTAGCAGAGCATTACCCTTCATCTCGGCAAGCGTTATTGAAAAAATGGCAACAAATAGAAGGAATTAATGAAAATGGAATTCGCTACTGACAAAAACTGTCACTAATATTGTTTATATTTACTTTCAGTAGCACGGTTACTTGCCTCTCAATGGACTGGTAACTCTTTTCAATCATTAAAACAAAGTATAGGTATCTTCATGACCAACTGGACTATCGAACGTCAAGAAAGCATCCAAATCGACGATGTGACAATTTATTTTGATATTGTGGAAGATAGCAGCAAAGCTCCATTAGTGATGCTCCATGGCGGTGTCGGTAGTATTGAAGATTTTGATGTACTTACTCCTTCACTATCACAAGACTATCAATTAATTAGAATTGATAGTCGCGGTCATGGTCGTTCTACGCTAGGCAGCAGCGAACTAACATATCAGCGCTTAGAGCAGGATATTATTGCTGTGCTTAACTATTTGGGGATTAAAGAGACGGCAGTTCTTGGTTTCAGTGATGGTGGTGTCGTTGGCTATCGTTTGATGGCGTCAAACTCAGTAGTTATCAATAAGCTGATAACGATTGGCTCTGATTACAAATTGGAAGCGGATTCGACTATTTACAATATTTATTCGGGAGTGACAGGGCAGAGCTGGAGCGAGAAATTTCCAGATTCATATCGACTTTTTAACGAGCTAAACCCAGAGCCGAACTTTGATGCGTTCGTCGCTGAAATTGTTAGAATGTGGACGGATACAAGCTCATCAGGCTACCCCGAAAATACGATTGATCAAATTGATGGCAAGGTACTGGTGATACGTGGTGATGAAGATTTCTTTTTCCCTCTTCCAGCAGCATTAGAGCTAGTTAATCGACTTAAATACTCATCGTTTGCTAATGTCCCATTCGCTGGTCATGAGACACATAAGGATCAGCCAGAATTTGTTTGTAGTGTAATTAAACAGTTTTTACTCTAAGAACACACTAGGGCACGCAGTATATGTGTCCTAAACTTTTCTAGATTTCAGATAAAAGGAAGGCGCGTTACATCTACTAATCAGTCTCGTCAATTAAGCGCAATTCGAAACTATGATGACAAAGATTTTGATTACTTAGTAGCTGTTATTTTTGATGAAAATTTTGATGTCATAGAGGCTTTATTGGTACCCCATTACTTCACGACAATTAAAAACCGCGTTGATATCAGTGAACGTCCTGCTATCGCGGATGAAAAAACAGAAATTGGCCATGTGGAGATTGACACTATCGTCGGTAAAAATCACAAATCACAAATCACAAATCTCAACTGCTCACCATCGTCGATAAAGCCTGTAAAGTGGTGACGATAAGGAGACTGAAAAGCAAGTCAGCGGATGCAGTCATAGAAGGCTTTAAAGAGGTTCATGGTTCAACTTTCTATGAATTTAAGACCATCACGGCTGACAATGGGACAGAGTTTGCTGGCCATGAAGAGATTGTGAAAATAACGGGGGCAGACTTTTACTTTGCGAAACCGTATAGTTCATGGGAGCGCGGCTTGAACGAGCATACAAATGGGTTAATTCGTCGCTTCTTGCCCAAAGGCACTGCTCCACCGAAAGGTGAATGGTTCCTAATTTAGCAGGCGCCAATTTATAAAAGAAACTTAATTTAATAAAACTAAGGTAAATACCGGATACTTTTTATGTGAACTGATTCTTACAATCTCCCGTGAGTTTAATATCAATATCTCAATTTAGATATCTGATTTTATTGACAAGTTACATAAAAGTTATCGGAGTCGTCTATATGACCATAAAAAATTTACCCTTAATACTTATTCCGCTTGTATTAGCACCTGAGGCTATGGCAGCAAATAAGACTAACGATATAAAGCTAGAAGGCGCAATCGGCCTATTGAACGGTTCATCAACCGAGTTAGTTTACGACGATGGACAGAAGTTAAGCCAGCTTGATTGGAAGATTGAAAATGTTCCAATCATTAAACTCGGTGCCACTTGGGATATCAATGAAAAGTGGACCGTTAAGGGCGGTTTTTGGTCTGTTATGAGTGATAATGGTGACGCTCATATGGAAGATCGCGACTGGGAAGACCCAAATCAATCTTCACCAACGGATATATCTATCAGTCCTGATACTAAATTGAGAAATGCTTATGAAATTGATCTTAACGCCACTTATTGGCTGTTAAGCGAAAGTAATTACAAGATTGGTGCATTAGCTGGATACCAGTACAATCAGTTCAAATGGGATGGAATTGGAGGTACCTATTCGTATAACAATGGTGCTGATGTTGGATCATTCCCCGATAATTCAGTGGGTATAGACTACAAGCAAGAATTCAAAGTATTTTACCTTGGCTTGGCAGGCGAATATAGTATCAATAAGTCTGATTTTGGTGCTCAAGTTAAGTGGAGTCCTTGGGTTGATGCCAAAGATAGGGACAACCATAATGAAAGAGATCTAACGTTTTATGAGCAAAGTAATGGTAACTCAGACTTTGTTTCATTAACCCTTAATTATGGGTATAATTTTACGCCTAACGTTAAATTATATGCAGAATACGTATACACAATTTATGACGAGGCTAAAGCAAAAACAACTATGATTGATAATGCAACTGGTGAGGTCGATAGTTTTGATAACTCTGCAGGCCTTGATAATAAAAATTCACTAGTCTCCGTTGGTTTAAAGTATAGTTTTTAATAAAAGATCAAGAGAGCAATAAGTTATGTAGTATGCTTGATAGACCCATTTTGTCACAGAGCCTACTACATAGATACTAAAGAAAATTAAAGAACTTGGTTAATATGAAGTATTTTCACTCAAATATAGATAGCCTAAGCTACCTTCCTAAATAATCAATGCTCACAAGTTCTAAGAATGTAATGCCCCTCCGTCGCCTGAAACGCAACACCTGTTATAAACTAAGCAGCCATCAAATGCTCTAAAAAAACATCATTCGGTGACCGGTACCCTAACGAAGCTCGGCCTCTAGTATTTAATATATGTTCCAGATCCGCAATTTCCTCTTCACTCACCTTATTAAAATCAGTGCCCTTTGGATAGAAACGCCGGATTAAACCGTTCGTATGTTCGTTTAATCCACGCTCCCAAGAATGATAAGGCCGTGCAAAAAAGAAATCGGACCCTGTGATATCTGCAATATCTTCATGGGCTGCAAACTCAGAGCCGTTATCAGACGTGAGGGTTTTGAAATCATAAAATGTCGAACCGTGGACGTCTTTAAATGCTTCTACCACAGTATTCGCTTGTTTATTGGCGAGTTTCCGAATGACAACAGACTTCGACATCTTATCGACCAATGTCAGTAAAAATGATTTCTGACCTGCACCAAAGATGGTGTCTATTTCAAAGTGGGCCATTTTTGCCCATCCCCCGAAATGGTCTAATCTGATGTCCATCACATATGCAGTGTCCAACGCAACAACCAGCTTTGTATTCTACTAACCTGCTATTGTTATAAACTCTTCTCTCTCCTAGGCCAAATTTTCATCATTTGTACTGATGTTTGCTGATTTGAGTGCCTCGCCTAATTTATTGAAATCAACGAATGATGTCCCAAGATCGCTGAATTCAAATCGACCATAAAAATTAATATGTTGCCAGGCGACTGGTGATATTTTCTTGATTTTCTCTGGCGTAAGTATTGAATCAGGTGACTCACCGGTTATCAGCCCAGAGAGCAATTTCGCATTAAAATAAATAATTGCGTTGGCGATCAGACGCGTACATTCATGCAGGATGTGTTGTTCAATTTCGCTTTTCACTCGCAATTTACCACCGTTTACATGGGCAATAACTTTCTTCAGTCGGTGGTAAGCCTCACCACGGTTTAGCGCTTTAGTTACATGTTTACGAAGCAGGCGGTCATCCAGATAATCCAGTAAGTATATACTGCGATAGATATTATCGAGTTCCCATAGAGCTTTCTTGGTTCGGTTCTGCCTTGCGTATGAACTGAGCTTTCTCACGATGGCTGACTGGGTAGTTTCTTTCTGACCCAGTGACGCCATGGTGTGCTGGATATTGGACCACTCCTTGATAATAAGCTCTTCATTGACTTTTCGACCAGGTTTGACCAAAAACTCATCGTCATAGTTCGCTGGAGATTGAAAGCCCACGATACTATCGGTCTTAGAAGAAAAATTGCGGTATCGGGGGGCAAACTGGTAACCAAAGGCATGAAGGATCCAAAAGTTAATCTGATTTGTGCCGTGGGTATCGACCGAGTGACGATCAGGGTCAATATCGGCGGTGTTGTTATAGAGCAGATCAAATACAAAGTAGCTTTCATGTTCATGAGTGCCAATCACCTTCGCATTGATTGGTACATGGTTTCCAATCAGGGTTAGCGCTGAGATACCTTTCTTCAAGCCAAAGGATTTTGAGGCATGTCGGGCATTGAAAGTATTTCGTTGAGTTTCAAATCGCTGACCATCGCTGCTCGAGTGCAATACATCAGCTTCAATGTCATAGTGCCGGAATATGGGAAGTTTCGCGGTGGCATTGGCAATGAGATCATTGGCTTCTTTCAGCGTTTCCAGGCGAAAGAAATTCCGGTAAGCGGTTTGTAGCTCCTGGGTATCCACATCAGAGATATCCCCCATCCGGCCCAGACTCATGTTGGTACCCAGCGCAACAATACAGGCGAAAACCGTTTTCTCATCTTTGGTGCCTTTAACATAGCGATCCAGCACATGGGTAAAGCCATCAAGTAAACTGGTTTTTCTCTGGACATAACTGAGCAGGCTGGCGATACCAATTGTAGGGACTGACTGGTAAAATTGGTGATTGTGCTCCTCCTCATCCCTCTGGTATGGCAGTGTCCAAAATCAAACTATAAGTACGTCGAAAATAGTTGTTCCTCCCTACACAAACTTGTATTCAATTAAACTTTATAGTCAACCAACAGGAATACATTAAGGTATTATCGTATAGGGGTGTATCAGTTAGGTCGCTGATATGCTGTGTTGTCTGAACCTGATGTTAAATCGGTATTATCGCTTGAAGGAATCTCTATGAAATGGACACTGGTTTTAATCTTTGCTCTTGTAAGTTGCTTTGCGGCCGCGCAGCCGGTTGACGATGATAAAGCCGATGCGTTTATCAATGTCAATATGACGTTAGAGCTGGACGGGATTGAGAAAGCGCTGGATAACACCAATCAATCTCTTGAAAATATTGGTGATGCGCTTGATAAGATAGCTCACAGTGAGAATTTGACGCCAGAGCAGCAAGGCGTTCTTAAACAAACGGTGGAGAGTCTTAACCAGCTTGTTGATGCGTCTAAGCAATCAGTGGAATCACTTCCTAGTGCATTTCAACAATCAAAACAAGCGATTGCTGGGCAAAGTCGTCTGTTTTTAGATGATTTACAGTTTAAAGTGTTACTGACTATCAGCGTTATTGGGCTGTTAGTAATACTCATCATTGCCGCTATTGGCTGGTGTATTTTACGGCCAATGCAATCTTCTTTGGTTAAAGCGAGCCAGAATATGGCGTCAATGGCAGGGGCGATTAAAACGACCGCGAGTGCTCTCGATTCTATCTCTTTGCAGCAGCATGATATTGCAGAGCGGCTTGAAAAGTACCAAAAAGAAAGCCTTGCTAATTATGAGCAAGGGAAAACTTAGGCGAGTTTTGTCATTTTTATAACTTATCATTGGTTGCTCTTGTTATTCTTTAGTTGCCTGATTGGTGTGTGAGGTAAATAATGGTATATCGCTATATCTGCTGGGGAGATAGTGCTGCAGGCAATCTTAAGCAGTGTAATAAGCTGACTTCACAGCAACATGAAATTTATCCATTTTTTGATGACTTACGTTTTGGTCCTATGGAAGGACTCGAAGATGGTAAACAAAAGCGCCTTAGCTGGTGGAAGGCAGTTTGGAAAGCTCAGTGGTGGTATGAGCAAGGGGATGATGATGCGATTGCAGAGTCAGGCTTAACTTACCAGAGCGCTATCCTTGAGATTTTAAAACAGCAAACACCTATTGTGGTTTGGGTAGGAAATACCGCTCAAGACAGGTTGATGTTATCCATGTTGGCCTATAATGCTGACCCAAACACACCTTTATTTGTGCTTGATATTACGAATAAAGTGAACAGTGAATATTTAGGCCAGTACGCGGTGGCTATGTGTGAACCACAAGAGCTTATTGCGCTTAAGCCTAAAGAGCTTAGCCAGACTGAGTGCACAGAGCTTGCTAGTTTATGGGCTGATTGGCGTTTGCTAGATAGGGGATACCGAGATTTTGATAGCGAGGGAGAGCTTGTTCAGTATCCGGAAACCTACTGGGATCATCATTTGCTAGCTAAAGTGGGTCAGCTTGGTAAAGAATCCGTTGCTCAGGTAATTGGTGAAGTAATGGGTGAGCATCAAGGGCTGATTCCTGATAGCTTTTTATGCTGGCGTTTAGATATTTTACGCCGTGAGGGTAAGGTGCGCTATTTTGAAGTGGAAGGTCCACACCCTCAGCCGCAACTCGTATCGCTGACTTAGGCTTTTTAAACACAAGTTATCTTGTTTACAGCGCAGAGAGTATCTCCCTGCGCCACTTGCTATCAGGGTATGGCTTAGCTCGATAAATTACGCAGCTTAGGCTCATCACTTAAATATTCAACAAATTCGACCTCAAAGCCAGCCGGATCAAGAAAGTAAACGTTTTTGCGATAAGGCTCTTCTGCCCCCTGTTTTTCTATTGAGTAACCAGCACGAAGTAGGCGGTTAATTACGGCATCGATATTATTGGTGACGTAGGCAAAATGTGCTAAACCGACTTGGTGACCTGCTAAGTGACGGTTGTCATCTTCACCATTATCGCTGAAGGCAAGATATTGGTAATTATCGCCAAAATGTAGCCAATTTCTTGGTTTGCCGCTCCATGTTGCTTGCCCTTCATCACGAATAGACCAATGGGGAAATGCAGCTTGGTAAAATTTTAACATTTCAGGAATATCCCTCACCACTAAATTAATATGTTCTAGCTGGATCATTGTTTGCTCCTTTCCTTTTTCTGTCAACACGATAGAGGTTAGAACCTCAAGTTAGGTTTAGGTAAAGAACTAATTTAATTTTTCTCGATCTAAACCCATGAGAATTAAAAGGCGAACTTGTTTTGACTGCTTTAGGTTGATGCGATCACAAGTGAGGTTTTTTGGGTTTGATAATTGGCTGTAACTACATATTATGTTGCAAATCCATATGCACTTAATTGGTTATTGTTTATGATTTTATCTGTATGTAAGAAACTTGTTTTTGTGAGTACTTGTTGTTTATTTTTTTCCCAAAGCATCAGTGCTGAAGAGAAAAAAGCCATTGTTGTAGGCGCTGGCTTATCAGGATTGACCGCAGCTTATGAGCTTGAAAATAAGGGTTATCAAGTTACGATTTTGGAAGCCAAAGATCGTGTTGGCGGCCGGATGAGCACTATTGATATGGGCGCTCAACATGCTGAGTCTGGTGGTGAATTGCTTGATGATAAAAGTGTACACACTGAATTGTTTCGTTATGCAAAGATGTTTGACGTAAAGATCGTTGATGTTGGCTACAGTGACGAGCTTGAAAAGGGAGCCTACTTCCTAGACAGTAAGTTGACTCGCTATAGTGATTTTAAGAAAGAGTATTCTCCGGAGGTTAAAAAGGATCTAGAGCGCTTTAAAGCGGCTTTTGATAATTTGGCCGAAAACGTTCCCGATTCTTCCAATCCTACCCTTGCTCCTAATGCTATGCGCCTTGATAAGATTACGGCTCAAGAGTGGATTGATAGCCTAGAGCTGTTACCTTTTGCCAAAACTCTTGCAGAACATGCAATACGCGGTGAGTATGATGAGCCGAGAAATGTGTCTTTGTTGTGGCTATCCCATCAGGCGAAAGTCTATGAAGATGTCGATGATGATAAAGTAGAAATCAAGCGATTTTTGGCCGGTACCCGTGAATTCGCAAACGCCTTTGTTGAGCATATTAACGGGCCAGTGTTACTGAACCATCCGGTAACAAAAGTGAGTCAAAACGAAGCTGGTGTTACCGTTAGTGCTACCGATAAAGAGTTTATTGCCGATGTTGTGGTCGTTACGGTTCCACTGCCTGTATTGAATAAAATTGAATTTGAACCTGAATTAGCCAGTGATAAACGAGCTGCTGCACAAGAGATAAACTATGGTTCTCATGTCAAAGTGCTAATGAAATACAGTAAACGTTTTTGGCTAGAGCAAGGGCTGGGAGGAGATGTGATTTCTGAATTACCGATTGGCTGGCTTTGGGAAGGTTCTGAGCGTCAAAAAGGTGAAGGGGGAGTACTAGTAGCATTTACCTCGGGTGATTTTGCTCATCAACAAAAGGGTTGGTCTGATAAAGCGATTATTGATAATCGCCTTAAGCAGATGGAGGCTATGTACCCAGGTTCAAACAAGTATTTTGAGTATGGCTCCGTTCATGCTTGGCACCGAGACCCTTATATTATGGGGGGCTTTGCCGCTTATGGGCCAGAGCAGATGACTCGTCATTGGAATACTTTTTTAACTCCTGATGGGAAAGTCTATTTTGCCGGTGAGCACACTGCTATTAAGTATGTCGGGTACCTTGAAGGTGCGGTGAGAAGTGGTATTCGTGTTGCTAATCAGATTACGAGCCAATCATCTAAGGTAAACTAAATCGTAAATTTAGCGATAAATGATATAAAAAAGCGCGCTGTTTCCAGCGCGCTTTGAGGTTTACTTTGATGCTTCATTAGTTTGAGGCTGAACGACTTTACCTTCTGAGGTGCCAGATTCAACCTTGACTCCGATTAAGGGTGTTTGTCCCTCTTTAATATCACTGAACGCTTGCTTACCAAGTTCTTTAATATCGGTGTTTAGATTTGTTCTTACCGATACATTTTTATCAGAAATTGCTTCTGTGATTACAGGCTGGGGGCCAGTATCAACAGTGCCAGTTTGTGACTCAAGTTTAGCGCCTTTAAGTTGTGTAGCTTGAGTAGATTGAACTGAAATATCCTGCTTAGCCGATATGCCAGGCTCTTGCTCAACAGCCTGTTTATCAGTCACTTGTACGGAGATATTCCCTGAAGGACTTGTACAGCTAGTTGGTTTGTTGTCCGTTTTGTAAAGGCCTGGATACCTTTATCTACTTTATTACCAACGCTTTGAGCAGCTCTATCCCACAATGGTGCTTTGTGCGCTTTATTTTCGCCAATAGAAGCGTTGTATCAGTGATATCAATAATGGGTAAACATTTAGCCGATTCTTGTAGTATAGGGTTCCCTTCAGCAGTGACTTCTTTAAGGCCTTCTTCAGAAGTGCCTTTTGTCGGTTTAGGCTGTAATTGTTTGTTTAACTGACGTTGATTCGCCTGTAGCACGCGACGGCTATTTTGATCGACTTGACTAGTAATCGGTTGATTAGCCGCTTGGCTCTTTGCTGCAACCACCAAACAGTGTTCTAAAAGAATCAAAGCTGCTTTTATTTGATTTAGGTAATAATAGTCGCGCATACAACACCTTATGACTGCTTTTGGTTGAAGGTATACAGTTAAGCTCACTATAAATTCATTGATTTTATCTATTGAAAATGCCAATAGTTGATAAATTCCTTCCATTTAAGCTAACGCAATTATCAATAATGTAAAACAAAATTATCAGTTTTCATTGTTATTTTATATGAAATAATATATTCGCATTCGCCTAGGCTGTTGTTTTATTGAGTTATATTCATAGTAATTATTTTTTTGCTGTCGCGTCGGGCTTGTCTAGGTGATGATTTTTGGGGAAATTGGTTATCAATTGAGTCTTGATTAGTGGGTTATTGGGTAGTTAAAGGTGAACTAAATCTGGTTTATAGCATGCAAGTAACTTGATTTCTGAACTCAAATCTCAATTCATTCGATTATTAAATGACAAAATGGTCAAATATAACAAAATCATTCATCTTCCATTCAGTCATTGAAAGTTAGATTGAACACACTTACTGACCAGCAGGAAACAACAATGAAAAGCAAATTGCTCATCTCTCTACTCGCACTTTCGGCTTCAGCTACTGTATATGCACAAGGCTTTGACGGTCCTCAAGGTAATGCCGGCTTTAACGGCCCTAATCAAGGTATCTCGACTGTCCAGCAAGTGATGGATGCTGGAATGTTTAGTGACGATACACCAGTCACTTTAACTGGAAAGATTATCGCTTCCTTAGGAGGAGAAATGTATACCTTCAGTGATGGTACAGGGGAGGTGACGGTGGAGATTGATCATGATAAGTGGTTTAACCAAACCGTTACTCCTCAAACTAAAGTACAGCTCACAGGTGAAATTGATAAAGGAGTGTCAGGGACTAAGATTGACGTTGATGTCATCAAGGTGCTGTGAGCCTCTGCTTAAAAATTGGCAATGATAACCTCTAGGAATAATTAATGTTTGCTCTTTAAAAGGCAAATTATTGTGCCTTGTTAGAGGTTAATAATGAAACAACTAATCGTTGCGATACATAACAAATAGTTTGCTCGCAAAATACTGCGCAGCATTTTATTGGTCGCTGTTTTGCTGCTAGTTTAAAAAAGCGGGGAAGATGTATTGCTAACTAAAGCAAAGCATAGACTTTGGTCAAGTTGGTGATTACGTAGTCGATAAACCTTCGCATTGCTGCGGTGAAGATAATGGGAACTTAGGTTCCCAATATCTATATCTTAGATTTATTTACTACGATGCACAGACATATGAGCGAGTGTTACCAAAGCCTGCTTATAGGGGGATTCGGGTAAAATATCCAATTCTGTTATGGCTTTATCAGCTTCTTGATAAGCCTTCTCTCTGGTATAATCCAATGCGCCAGTTTGATTAAGCGTTTCCATGATAGCATCGAGTTTTTGCATACCATTGGCTTTTTCAATAGCCTCCCTTATCATATTTTTCTGAGTAGGATTACCTTTATCCATCGCGTATAAAAGTGGCAGGGTGGGCTTACCCTCAGCGAGATCATCTCCGACGTTTTTGCCCATTTCCTTACCATCAGAGGTGTAGTCCATGACATCATCAATCAATTGGAATGCAGTACCCAGATATTTACCATAGTTTTGTAATGCAGTTTCGACATTACTTGGTGCATTGTTGAGTATTGCACCAATCTGGGTTGCCGTTTCGAACAAACGAGCTGTTTTGGAATAAATTACCTGCATATAACTGTCTTCAGTCGTATCAGGGTCATTACAGTTCATTAGTTGCAGAACTTCACCTTCAGCAATGATGTTTACAGCATCACTCATTAATTTGAGGATACGCATGGAACCTAATTCCGTCATCATCTGGAAAGAGCGGGTATAAATAAAATCACCAACTAAAACACTGGCAGCGTTACCAAATGCAGCATTTGCCGTCGCTTTACCACGACGCATGTTAGACTCATCAACCACATCATCGTGCAGTAACGTGGCAGTATGAATAAATTCAATAAAGGCTGCTGCAGTAGTATGAGCTTGACCTTGATAGCCGAGTGCACGAGCAGATAGCACAGCTAAAAGAGGGCGAATACGTTTGCCACCGCCACTCACAATGTAAAATCCCAACTGATTGATTAGAGAAACGTCAGAGTTGAGCTGAGCATAAATTGTTTCGTTCACTTTTACCATATCGTCGGCAGTGAGCGTTTGGATAGCTTTAAAATCCATTGTAAATCCGAGTGAAGTTAGAACTTTTAAGGTCTGCTTATCATTTTTATTGGTGGATAATACACTAAAAAACGTTGATAAATACATGTCTAAAGGGCATGATCGGCGCACTTTTATTTGGCGACTAGCTTTTCGCCAATTTTTTTTAAATATGGCTTGTCATAGGAGCGCCTCTTCTGTAGAATCTGCGCCCTATTGATGATTAGTTTAGCGCACACCCATGATGTATAGAATACACATACGGCTGTGCGGAAAAAGCGGAGTAAGATATGTACGCTGTTTTCCAATCTGGTGGTAAACAACACCGTGTAAGCGAAGGTCAAACACTTCGTTTAGAGAAATTAGACGTAGAAACTGGTGCAACTGTAGAGTTTGAAAAAGTTCTTTTAGTTGCTAATGGTGAAGACGTTAAAGTTGGCGCTCCTCTTTTAGAGGGTGGCAAAGTAGTTGCTGAAGTAGTACAACACGGTCGTGGCGACAAAGTTAAAGTCGTTAAGTTCCGTCGTCGTAAGCACTCTCGTAAGCAACAGGGTCATCGTCAGTGGTTCACTGAAGTGAAGATCACTGGTATCAACGCTTAATTGATTAGGAGAGCTTAACAATGGCACACAAAAAAGCTGGTGGTTCTACTCGTAACGGCCGCGATTCAGAAAGCAAACGTCTTGGTGTTAAACGTTTCGGTGGTGAATCTGTTCTTGCAGGTAACATCATTGTTCGTCAACGTGGCACTAAGTTTCATGCTGGTACAAACGTAGGTATTGGTAAAGACCATACTTTATTCGCTCTTTCCGAAGGCAAAGTGAAGTTTGAAGTTAAAGGTCCTAAGAACCGTAAATTCGTAAGTATTGAAGCTGAGTAATCCTCGCTTAGAGTAAGAATTTAGGCTTCTAGCTGAATTCCAAAGCCCTGCCATTTTTGGCGGGGTTTTTTATTTAGAGTAGTAGGAAGTGATACTAAGCGGTTTTAGAAAAAGCCCCTCAGTATATTTCCTAAATAGCAGATCGATCTGAGTGCCATGGTGATTGAGCCGAAGTAGGAGTCTGCTAGAATTTATATCATTCATACTATGCCAATTAGCTCTATGAATGAAGTTTGCAACGCAACTACGCGATGTAGTAAGTGGGCGGAGTAAGAGATGAAATTCGTTGATGAAGCGGTAGTGAAGGTTCAGGCCGGAGACGGTGGTAATGGTGTAGTGAGTTTCTGGAGAGAGAAATTCGTTGCAAAAGGTGGTCCAGATGGCGGTGATGGCGGTGATGGCGGTGATATTTACATCCAAGCCGACGAGAACCTCAATACTTTGATTGATTATCGCTTCCAGCGTTTTTATGAAGCTGAACGTGGAGATAATGGCCGAGGTGGTAACTGTACTGGTAAGCGTGGGAAAGACAAAGTATTACGTGTCCCAGTAGGTACGAGAGCGGTCGACATTCATACCAACGAAATTGTTGCAGAGGTCACTGAGCACGGTAAAAAGTTAATGGTTGCTAAAGGTGGCTGGCATGGATTAGGCAACACACGCTTTAAATCTTCAGTTAACCGCGCACCACGACAAAAAACGTTAGGTACCAAAGGTGAAATCCGTGAACTGAGGTTGGAGTTATTGCTATTAGCAGATGTCGGTATGTTAGGTTTGCCAAATGCTGGTAAGTCGACCTTCATACGTGCGATTTCTGCTGCTAAACCGAAAGTTGCCGATTACCCGTTTACTACTTTGATCCCAAGTCTTGGTGTGGTTAGTGTTGTTCCCGAAAAGAGTTTTGTCGTCGCTGATATTCCAGGTCTTATTGAAGGGGCAGCAGATGGAGCGGGTCTTGGAATCCGTTTCTTAAAGCATTTAGAACGCTGTCGTGTTCTTTTGCATATGATCGACATCATGCCAATTGATCAATCTGATCCGGTGGAAAATGCGCTTACTATTATTGATGAGCTTGAACAATACAGTGAGAAGTTGGCAGATAAGCCCCGTTGGCTGATCTTCAATAAAGTCGATCTTATGTTCGAAGACGAAGCCAATGACATTATTCAAAATATTATCGACGCGCTTGGATGGGAAGAAGACTATTACAAAATATCTGCGGTGAATAAACAAGGCACGAAAGAGCTTTGTTACAAGCTCGCTGATTTCATGGAAAGCCTACCTCGCGAAGAAGAAGAAGTAACTGAAGAAGAAAAAGTTAACTTCATGTGGGATGATTATCACAAAGACGCGATTGCAGGTAAAGACGTGATCACGGAAGAAGATGATGATTGGGACGATGAAGATGACGACGACGGCGATGATGGCCATGTTGTCTATGTCCGTGAGTAGCTTACACCTTTGAACTTAAGTCGCAATGTGATCTATATTGCGGCTTTTTTGTTTGTGATCAAATTACTGTGATTAACAATAAGCCATAGTCGTGAGCATACAAAGGTGTTGGATCCCTATTATGTTATGTAAACAACACAGTGCTTCACGTTTTATCGCCCAAACAGGGCAGATGCTACTTGCACATGGTGCAGAAAGTACACTGGTTGTTGATATTACTCGGCGTATTGGCTTAGCTGTGAGAATGGATGAGGTTGAAGTATCACTTTCGGCAAGCTCATTAGTCGTTACGACAATTTATCAGCAACATTGCATTACTACGGCGCGTCGTAGCCCTGATCGTGGTATCAACATGCAGGTAGTTACTCAGATTCAAAGAATCTGCATCATGCTGGAAAGAGGGGTTATCGATCTCAACTTAGCTCAGTATAAGCTGGAGAAGGTCAACCCTAAACGTTATAATCGCTGGTTAGTGATGGGTATGATAGGCTTGTCATGTGCTGCCTTTAGCCGTTTAGCTGGAGGTGATTGGGTAGTATTTTTTATGACTTTTATAGCTTCTTCTATCGGAATGTTTGTTCGACAAGAGATTGGTCATCGTCATTTCAATCCGCTAATGAACTTTGCAGTTACTGCTTTTGTGACCACAGTTATTTCCGCTCAGGCAGTCATATACCAACTCGGTAATTTACCTTCCGTCGCAATGGCTTCTTCAGTGCTGATGTTAGTACCTGGCTTCCCTCTTATAAATGCTGTGGCAGATATGCTCAAAGGCTATATCAATATGGGGATTGCAAGATTTGTTATGGCCAGTTTACTTACTTTAGCGACTTGTTTAGGCATAATCGCAGCGATGAGTATAGTGGGAGTGTGGGGATGGCTCCTATGACGTTTTACTCGTTATTGACTGGGCTTCTGAACGATATGATATTTTCCTCTATTCCTGCTGTAGGCTTTGCCCTAGTGTTCAATGTCCCTCAGAGAGCGCTGTCCTATTGTGCCATTGGTGGAGCCCTTGGACATGGTTCGCGTTATCTGATGATGCATTTTAGTCTGCCGATTGAATGGGCGACTTTCTTTGCGGCAACATTAGTGAGCTTGATTGGTATACATTGGTCGCATCGTTTTATGGCGCACCCTAAAGTATTTACAGTAGCCGCTCTGATCCCCATGGTTCCTGGAGTGTTCGCATATAAAGCGATGATTGCACTGGTTGAGCTTAACCATAAAGGTTACAGTGACCAATTGTTTGCCGCTTTGTTAGAAAATTTTCTGAAAGCCATGTTTATTATTATGGGATTAGCCGTTGGCTTAGCGATGCCCGGGTTGTTATTTTATCGCCGCAAACCTATTGTGTGACTACTTTATATCGGAGATTGTCCTATTATTCTATTAAGGTATAATCCGTTTTCACTCTAGATTTTAAGGTATTTGATTGTGGTTATTAGTATGATTGTTGCTTTGACGGGCGACCTCAGCAATGGAAAAGATAATCCGCATGTTATTGGCAATGAGAACGCAATGCCATGGCACCTGCCTGCTGATTTTGCGTGGTTTAAAAAGCATACTATAGGTAAGCCTGTGGTTATGGGCCGAAAAACCTTTGAATCTATTGGCCGGCCTTTACCTGACCGCCGTAATATCGTTATCACCAGAAACCCTGAGTTTTCGGCAGATGGTGTAACCATAGTTTCATCACTTGGTGGCGCTTTAGCAGAAGTCGGTGATTGTAATGAAGTAATGATAATTGGGGGAGGGAGTATCTATAAAGAGTGTTTGCCCTTAGCTAATCGGCTTTATATTACCTTTATTAAGGCAGAGCTTTCAGGTGATACCTTTTTCCCTAAATGGAGTGATGACTATCAAGAGATTTACTCTGAAACGTATCTCGCGGATGAAAAAAATGCACACAATATGCGTTTTGTGATTTTAGAAAAATAATTCAATCACTTGCTGGAAGGTGACGTCCCCTCTCAGTGTTAATGGTTGGTAGATTGACTACCAACCAACAACTAAACGAGTGTTATTTACTTTCGTTAAGTGACCAATCATAGTCGTAGCTAAACTTACCATCCAAAGTTGCTAAGTCAGGTCGATAGTGACTTAAATGCTTGATCAGTGATGCTTTATCACCGAAATCGACACTAAACCAATCATAAATCGATGAAAGTTGGGGGCTATTGTCTTTTGTCACGAACACGCCCTTATCGCTATTAATAAAACTTGTCGCTGCTTGTTCTAGCAGCATTTCTGTATTCTCGGCAGTGAAAACGTTGTGCTGCAAGTTGGGGCATCCTAAACTTGCACAGTTCACCGCATAGTGAGTCCTAGGATCTTGCCAAATAGGGCGCAAAATTCGGTGCTCGATATCGTTTAGTGTCAGTGTTTTCCCATTGATGGTGATTACATCATCGCCCCATGGCCCAAAACTAAACAAGCCGCCAAGTTTGGTAATCGATTTGACCGGATAGTCGTCCAGTATCAGCTTAACGGTAATCGCATTATACAGGTTGACCCAATAAGCATATTGCTGCGCTTTATTGAGTGAAAGAGGATCTGTTTTGGCCAATATCTCAAGATACTTGGCAAGCGCTAGCTTATCTTTTTCGCTGACAGATGAGTATTTAAATAGGGTATAGTCACCTTTGCTGACTAAATACTGATCGAGAAGCTGTTGCCAAGCTTGGTGATCTACGCTATCAGTACTGGATTCATTGCTCGTGTTCCAATAAGGCCAAAGTTCGGATTTAGGCGCAGTAAAGGCGCTGAAAGATACTATAGCCAAGAGTAAAGGAAGAATGAATTTCATAGATGGTCCTATTGATAGCAGCAATATGACTTAAGACCGAGCATCTGACTGAGAACTTTCAAAATTTAACAAGCTGAGGCTGGCTAAGCCAACCTCAGCTTGTTAAGTAGTGGGATTTATTTGAGAAATGTTGGAATCTTACTCTCGTAATCCGCAATTTTATCTTTATGCTGGAGAGTTAGACCTATGTTATCTAACCCATTAAGCAGACAGTGCCTACGAAACTCATCAATTTCAAACGAATATTCTTTGCCGTTTGCACGAACTAGGTTGGCTTCTAGATCTACTTCAACCTGTGCCCCTTCATTTTCTTCAACGAATTGGAAGATTTCGTCGACTTGCTGCTCGTTAAGCCTAACAGGGACCATTTGGTTGTTGATTGAATTACCATAGAATATATCGGCAAAACTTGGAGCTATCATGGCTCTGATACCATAATCGGCTAGCGCCCAAGGTGCATGCTCTCGCGATGAACCACAGCCAAAATTTTCACGAGCGACTAGAACAGAAGCACCTTGGTAGCGTGCTTTATTCATTACAAACTCTGAGTTTGGTTGCTCTCCAGCATCATCCAAAAAGCGCCAATCGTGGAATAGGTGTTTACCAAAGCCTAAGCGCGACACTTTTTGTAGAAATTGCTTAGGGATAATCGCATCGGTATCGACGTTGGCTGCATCGAGAGGAACCACTAAGCCTGTATGTTGTTTAAAACCTGACATCTACGATTCTCCTCAATCTAATTCACGAATATCGACAAAATGGCCAGCAATAGCAGCGGCCGCTGCCATTGCTGGGCTAACCAAATGGGTGCGACCATCACGTCCTTGACGGCCTTCAAAGTTGCGATTTGATGTTGAAGCGCAGCGCTCTTTGGGGCCCAGACGATCATTGTTCATGGCAAGGCACATAGAGCATCCAGGAAGGCGCCATTCAAATCCCGCATCTTTAAAGATCACGTCTAGTCCTTCTGCTTCAGCTTGGGCCTTAACTTGTTCTGAACCCGGAACAATAAGTGCTTGAACATGAGAAGCAACTCTGTGGCCTTTAGCGACGGCTGCTGCGGCGCGCATGTCTTCGATGCGCGAGTTAGTACAAGAACCGACGAAAACTTTATCAACTGAGTAGTCAGATAGTGCTTTACCAGCAGTTAGTCCCATGTAAGCCAGCGCTTTTTCGGCGGAGGCTTTTTCTACAGGATCTGAAAAGCTTTCTGGTGTAGGGATTGGCTGGTCAACCGCAATGACTTGTCCGGGGTTGGTTCCCCAAGTGACTTGAGGTTTGATGTCAGTAGCCTGTAAAGTGACCACAGCATCAAATTTTGCATTATCATCTGTTTTTAACGTTTTCCAATATTCTACAGCCGTATCGAAGTCATTACTCTGAGGGGAGAACTTACGATCTTTAATGTATTCAAATGTTGTCTCATCGGGTGCAATTAAGCCTGCTTTTGCGCCTAGTTCAATCGCCATATTACAGACGGTCATTCGGCCTTCCATTGAAAGATCCGTAATGGCTTCTCCACAGAATTCAACGACATAACCAGTGCCACCAGCAGCAGTGGTTTTACCAATGATGGCTAATACAATATCTTTAGCAGTGATCCCTGGGGCCACTTTACCTTTCACCTCGATCTTCATGGTCTTTGCACGAGCTTGTTTTAGGGTTTGAGTCGCTAATACGTGCTCTACTTCAGATGTTCCTATACCGAAAGCTAGTGAGCCAAACGCGCCATGCGTTGCGGTGTGTGAGTCGCCACAAACAATCGTCATTCCAGGAAGGGTAATACCTAGCTCTGGTCCCATTACATGAACGATACCTTGGTACTTGTGGTTCAAGTCGTAAAGGGTAACTCCAAATTCTTGGCAGTTTTTGGAGAGCGTTTCCATCTGAATACGTGCCATCTCACCAGAGGCATTAATGTCTTTGGTTGTGGTGGAGACGTTGTGGTCCATAGTGGCGAATGTTTTATTCACTTGGCGAACTTGACGTCCTTTTTCACGTAAACCATCAAAAGCTTGGGGTGACGTCACTTCATGAATTAAGTGACGGTCGATATATAAAATTGGATTCTCACCTTCTGCTGCTACGACGACGTGTGCATCGAAGACTTTTTCATACAGTGTTTTGCCCATTATCGCGATCCTGTGTATAGCTCCTGACAACGGCTTGCCAAGAGCGAATAATTATTATGAATTTAAAATGTACTCGGCGATCTTATCGCCCATCTCTGCGGTTGATAGCGCTGGCTTACTACCTGCCAAGTCAGAGGTGAGTTCGCCTGCAGATAATGCTTTTGATACGGCTGTTTCAATATCTTGAGCAGCGGTTTCTTCACCTAGGCTGTACCGCAGCATAAGAGCGGCAGAAAGGATTTGAGCGACCGGGTTAGCAATATTTTTACCTGCGATATCTGGTGCACTTCCACCTGCTGGTTCGTATAAGCCAAACTTGCTTTCATTTAAGCTGGCTGAGGGCAGCATACCCATAGAGCCTGTGATCATCGCGCATTCGTCAGAAATGATATCGCCAAAGATATTAGAGCAAAGCATCACGTCAAATTGAGCGGGGTCTTTGATTAATTGCATGGTGGCGTTATCAATATACATATGAGAAAGCTCAATGTCTGGATAACTTTGCGCAACTTCCTCAACAACTTCACGCCATAAGATAGAGCTTTGTAGTACATTTGCTTTGTCGATTGAACACACTTTTTGATCGCGTAAGCGCGCAGATTCAAAGGCAATTTTAGCAATACGCTCTATTTCAAAGCGATGATAAACCTCAGTATCAAAAGCTTTTTCATTCGCTCCTTCACCTTCGCGGCCCTTCGGCTGACCAAAATAGATGCCACCGGTCAATTCGCGAACGACGACAATATCAAAGCCACGCTGTGAAATATCGGAGCGCAGAGGAGAGAAGTCTTCGAGACCTTGATGTATTTGAGCTGGACGTAAGTTACAAAAAAGTTGGAAGTGCTTACGTAAAGGCAGTAAAGCCCCACGCTCAGGTTGGTCATTTGGCGGCAAGTGTTCCCATTTTGGACCTCCTACTGAACCGAAAAGGACAGCATCGGATCCTTCACAAGCTGCCACTGTACTCTCTGGTAGTGGGCATCCATGGTTATCAATCGCAATACCGCCGACATCATGTTCGGTGCGATGAAACTGAATGGAATGTTTTTCTTCGATTGCATCCAAGACCTTGTTCGCCTGCACCATTACTTCTGGTCCAATGCCGTCTCCTGGTAGAACGGCAATCTTGTATGATTTGTCTGTCATGAGCTTCCTTAAATTTGATACTTTATGTCTAGGAGCGACTTCGGCTTCTAGGCTTTATTTATACTGTTGCGATCTTTTTTTGTTTTATCTCTGCAACTTTATCTGCGCGTTGAATACTGTTGATAACATGAAGTAGAGCTTGTCCCGATGCTTCTACTATGTCAGTTGAAACGCCAGTACCGTGATATTTACGGCCTTTGTAGTTGGCAATAATGTCAGCTTGTCCTAATCCATCTTCACCTTCACCCTTGGCAGTCAGATCGAACTTGTCTAGCACGATATCATATCCAGTCAGGCGATAGATACATTGATAAAGTGCATCTACAGGGCCATTTCCAACTGCTGCTTCGCATTTCTCCTCGTTACCACATAGCAACTTTATGCTCGTCGTTGCCATGACGCTGCCAGACTGAACGCTTAGATAATTTAATTTGTAGAAGTCGTTTTCTTCACGCAGATTAGAGAAGTACATCAAAGCTTCTAAATCGTAGTCAAACACTTGTCCTTTTCGGTCTGCTAATTTCAAGAAATCTTCATACAAGGCATCTAAGCTATATTCTTCTTCTTTGTAACCCATGCCGTCCATATGACTTTTTACCGCGGCTCTTCCGCTTCGGCTGGTAAGATTTAATGCTTGATTTTTAAGCCCTATTGATTCTGGCGTCATGATTTCATAGGTATTTTTATTTTTTAGCATACCATCTTGGTGGATGCCCGAAGAGTGGCTGAATGCATTAGAGCCTACTATCGCTTTGTTACTCTGTATTGGCATATTACAAAGCTGGCTGACTAACTTGCTGGTGCGATGAATTTCATCATATTTAAGGCCGGTATGGACGCCCAGAAATTCCTGACGAGTTTTGATTATCATGGCTATTTCTTCTAGAGAACAATTACCGGCACGCTCTCCAATGCCATTAATAGTACCTTCTATTTGACGAGCTCCAGCTTGAACTGCGGCAATAGAGTTTGCAACAGACATACCTAAATCATCATGGCAATGCACTGAGATAATGGCTTTATCAATATTGGGTACACGGTTGAACAATGTTTGGATAATGGCACCAAACTCATTAGGTACAGTGTAGCCAACGGTATCGGGGATATTGATGGTGCTTGCACCAGCATTGATCGCCGCTTCAACCATACGACATAAATTATCAATCGGTGTTCTGCCTGCGTCTTCACAAGAAAACTCTACATCATCGGTATATTGACGAGCATGTTTAACAGCCTTAACTGCCATTTCAACCACATCATCGTAGCTGCGGCGTAGTTTATCCTCAACATGGATGGTAGAAGTAGAAATGAAGGTATGAATTCGAAATTGCTCAGCGACTTTTAAAGCCTCAGCTGCCGCATCAATATCTTTTACTACGGCTCTAGAGAGTGCACAAACACGGCTGTTTTTTATGTGTTTGGCGATAGTTTGCACAGATTCAAAGTCGCCAGGAGAAGAGACAGGAAAGCCTGCTTCAATCACATCAACTCCAAGCCTTTCAAGCGCATAGGCAATTTGCAGTTTCTCCTTAACTGTTAAACTTGCTGACAACGCTTGCTCGCCATCACGTAGCGTGGTGTCGAAAATAATGACCTGATCGTTCATATTCGCTTCCTTCCTGATTTTCTATGTTCACACAGTGAATCGTTTTCTTCCGGTATTTAGGTACAAAAAAGCCCGCATCGAGATGCGGGCTTTTAAAATCTTGTTGTGGTTATTTTTCCACAGCCTACCCGCGTGATTTGTTCACGATAAGGAGGAGGCTCAGCAGAAGTAAAAAATGCTTGGACATTGTTAACGGATCCTTTAAAGCGTTAAATTAACCACAAAATTAAGTTAACAAATTAGTACCGCACTCTGGTGTAGACGTCAAGTCTAAAAGTACTTTTTATTAACTAATACGAAAATAAGCGTTATGCGATGAGCTAGAAGTCGATGAGCAGCTGTTAGATAAAGATCAATAGATAGATGATACGGATGATATTCTTCACCTGAATGCAAAAATATACAGTGAATATGATAGTGAAGTGAGTCAATTGAAAGTGCTAAGGGAAGGTTGGTGCGCTTAGAATGCCATTGTTATAAGAGTCTATTGACGGCTAAAAAGTTAATTTAGGCAAACAAACAACTTCTTTCGAGTTTAGTAAATCGGTTGAGCATTCAGTAGAGGTATTTATGTAGGCTTTGCATTTAACATAGGAATTATTTTTCATGTAAATGATTCTTTTTGTCACTTAGTACCTATTCCCCAACTTAATTAATTACTCAAAATTTTATGTCATTATTAATTTATGTTTTTTTATGTTTTATTTAAGTACTTGAATTTATTAATTAAATTTATCATTCAGATGAAAAATACTGATTAATTATCAATCGGGTTGCCAATCAATGAATGATTCGTTGATAGTAATGATCCGTTGTGACATATCTGACGGGCAAATATAACGAAAAATTGGTTATCTATTCCCAACCAAATTCATTTAAAAATTATTTACATTGACGAATACAAGAAAAGAGGCTTCGTGATGATTGAGAAAAAAGAATCTATGAGTGCTATTGCCAGCTACCGAATGGAAAGTACTCTCCGAGGAGTAGATCTAAACCTTCTAACTGTTTTTGATGCGGTTATGCAGGAGCAAAATATTACTCGTGCTGCACACAACTTAGGTATGTCCCAGCCTGCTGTAAGTAATGCAGTTGCGCGCTTGAAAGTGATGTTTAATGATGAGCTATTTATGCGTCAGGGCCGAGGCATTCAGCCCACTCAACGTGCTCGCTTATTATTTGGTCCTGTTCGCCAGGCACTTCAGCTGATTCGCAATGAATTACCAAGCTCTATTTTCTCACCAGAAACATCGACGCGTTTGTTCAAACTCGCTATATGTAGCCCATGTGATATGCGCTTTGCGCCTAAAATCATGTCGACTATTCATGAACAAGCGCCAAACGTGCAGCTTCATTTAGATGCAGAGTTTGATCGCCAATTGGCAGAAAGAATGCGCTATCAGGAAATTGATTTTGTGATTGATTATGCTCGTTTTGATGAACAAGGCTTTTCAAGTACAGAAATCTTTCAAGATGAATTGGTAGTCGTGGCGTCTAAATCGCATCCACGTATTCAACAGCAAGTTATGGCTGAGCAACTAAGAGAAGAACGTCACGCTAAATTATCTCGTGTTCATGGGCAACGTAGTTTCTCTGAGCAAGCATATCGTGATCTTGACGTACAAGCTTATTATGAAGGTACTAGCTTGAGTAATGTTTTGTATGTGGTTGGCCAATCTGAACTTGTTACGATAGCGCCTCGTTGGATGGTTGAAAATGCCGCCAATGAAGAGCAGCTACAAATTCTAGATTTCCCATTTGAAAACGCTAAAATTAGTGGTTTCTTAAGCTGGCATGAATCAAGCGAAAAAGACAAAGGTCATATATGGCTTCGTGATCAACTAATGATGATTTGTGGCGAAGTTATTGCACAAGTGTAACTAAATCTATTGATAAACCTTGGATGATTTGTCGTTATTCAAGGTTTTTTACATTTCAATTGCCAACTTTTACCCCCTTCAGTTGCCTTTTCTTTACCTAAATGTACACTTGTGCGCTCTAAAAGCTTACAGGCGTGAGCGAAAGGTAGGGACATGGCTAACTTAGATTTTCATATTGTTAAAAAAATTCGTCAGCAGGTTTGCACCCATGGTGATCGAGTCGCTCTGAAATATAAACAGAGTGACGGGTGGAATGGCATCACTTGGAGGCAGTTTGGCATTCAACTTGATGCGTTATCCTTGGCATTGTTGACGCACGGTATTAAAGTTCAAGATAAAATTGGTATTTTTGCCAATAACATGCCCAATTGGACTATTGCGGATCTAGCAGCCCTTCAAGTTCGTGCAGTTACCGTTCCCATTTACCCAACCAATACTGCAAATCAGGCAGGATATATTCTGGATAATGCGGATGTGCGTATCCTTTTTGTCGGTGAACAATCTCAATTTGATGCAGCAGTGAGTGTCTTTGAGCAATGTCCAAAGTTAGAGCTGGTCGTTGCTATGTCAGGTGAAGTTGATATTGGGCAATTTGATTTTGCTTGCAGTTGGCAGGGGTTTATTACTCGTCTTCAAAACAATAAACAGCCTGAACTCGAACAACGCTTAGCGGATGCAAATATTGATGACTTACTCACTCTAATATACACGTCTGGGACAACAGGGCAGCCTAAAGGAGTGATGCTGGATTACCATAATGTAGCGGCGCAGCTTGAAGGACATGATAAGAGATTAAGTCTAACTCATAATGATGTGTCATTATGTTTCTTACCTTTGTCCCATGTTTTTGAACGAGCTTGGACTTTTTATACTCTTTATCGTGGCGGTACTAATTGCTATTTACAGGATACGATGCAAGTTCGTGAGGCTCTCAATGAAATCCAGCCGACAGTAATGTGCGCGGTTCCGAGATTTTATGAAAAGATATTTTCTGCTATTCACGATAGGGTTTCGAAAGCATCGATTACCAAAAAACTGTTGTTTACATGGGCTATTAATATGGGGGCTAAAGTGGCGGTATGTCAGCAAGAAGGTAGAAAACCAGCCTTGTTGCTGAGAAAGTCTCACCAGTTGGCCGATCACCTTGTATTGTCTAAGCTCCGCTCTTTACTTGGAGGGCGTATTAACTTTATGCCATGTGGTGGAGCAAAATTGGATGAGTCGATTGGTCGTTTTTTTCATGCTATTGGCATCAATATAAAGCTTGGTTATGGGATGACAGAGACCACGGCAACTGTATCGTGTTGGAGTGATGACCGTTTTCAACCTGAGTCAATAGGCACTTCAATGCCTGGTGCTGAGGTTAAAATTGGTAACAACAGTGAGATATTGGTTCGAGGCCCAATGGTGATGCGCGGTTATTACAAGATGCCCAAAGAAACGGCAGAAGCGTTTGATCAGCATGGCTTTCTAAAAACGGGAGATGCAGGTCATATTGACGAGAAAGGCAACGTTTTCATTACCGATCGCATTAAGGAGCTAATGAAAACATCTGGAGGTAAGTATATAGCGCCTCAGTTGGTTGAAGGCACTATCGGAAAAGATCATTTTTTTGAACAAGTTGCAATAATTGCTGATACTCGTAAATTTGTTTCTGCTCTCATTGTACCTTGCTTTGACAGTCTTGAAACATACGCGAAAGAACTTAATATTAAATACCATGACCGTATTGAATTGATTAAGCATCATCAAATAGTGGAAATGCTAGAGCGCCGAGTGAATGGCTTGCAAAAAGAATTGGCGAAGTTCGAGCAAGTGAAGAAGTTTAAGCTGTTACCCAAAGCATTTTCAATGGATGCCGGTGAGCTGACTCCGACTCAGAAGCTTCGCCGCAAAGTCATCAACGAGAAATACCAAGATGAAATTGAAGAGATGTACCGTGATGATGCAGTGAAATAATCATTCACTCGAAACACTGTACTTTCATGCGGCGTTGTTGATCAAATCAGCTTGAAGGTCAACAACGCCATATGTGGCTCATCGTTAGCTTCGAACAGGCATGCCCAGTCCTATGACTTTGTCTATCGCTCTGACATTCGACATGATTTCACCCACTTAAGCGTTATAACATCTCCAGCTCAATTTACATCTAGTTAGTCCTTTATATCGAGATATGGCGGTCTCAGATATTGAGTAATAGTCATAACCAGACTCGGATTTCCACTCCGTCATTGTCCCGCTTTTCAGAGTTCCATGGCAACTCTTTGTGTCATAGCCTCTATCAGCAGATACACTATGGGGCTTTCTACGCAAAGGGTAGAGTAATGTTGGCAGTGCTATCGCCAACACTCACGAGACTGACTTCTGCACTAATTGCCTCGTTAGTTTCATGGCTGAATCATCTATCCAAAACGTAACAGAATCGCGGCTGCAAAAAGCCTTATTATTGTATTGATCCAAATTAGTTATTTTCTTTTTCGCTTTACCCATATTGCCACCGCTCTAACCATTACAAATGATCAGATCGCAGGATTTAGAAAAGGTTCAACTGATTTAGTCAAAAAGTGACGCTAATTAAAAATTTTCTAATATTATAAATGCTAAAAAAGCAATATCTATATGAATAAACCTATCCTTACAAGTTTTAGACTGTAAGATAATCCAAACGCCAAAGTAATTGAGTTGCCTTCTGCTCACTAGAAAATGACTCTATATTAACTATACTCGGCTATAGTGATGATAAATTTAAGGGATTAGTCAATCAAAATTTACAGCACAGAGCTAATTGAAAATTGACACTATATTTTATAGTTCATTGATTGTTAGTTCCGCAACTCGATTTAATATTAATTCAAGCATTTTCCATGATTGATTTGCTAACTTAATAAAGCGCTCATAGTCTTCTTTACTATTAATTTTTAGGAGCTCTACCCCCATTTGTGAATGTCCTTCATCTAGATGGGCATGTAAGGTCATATACTCGTCACTAAGTTTTTGTTCATTTGTATAACCAGCAGCAGCTTCAGTATGAAAAACATCGCCACACAGCTCCAGTACCATGTGAGTCACAACTAGCTTTTCATCATTATCAAGCTGCAACATTTTCAGAATGAACCAGTCGCTGCATGCTTCTATAATGGGGTCCCACTTATTTTTTTCTGTAATTAATTTATTATGTCCAAACTCTTCGACCAAATGCTCAGCGAATATATTTTTAAAGCTTTCATTTTGTGCCGACATTTGTCTTGCGAAGAGGATTTCTTGAAATTTATCAGACCACATTCTGAGATTAGAATAGAAAGTAGATTTACTGTTCTCTTCTTTTAAAATACCTTGACTAATGAGCTTGAAAAAAGGAGATTGCTTAAAATCCTCACATTTTTTTTCATTATGCTCAATCAATCTTTCTGTATATGAAAAATTAATATTTGGATTATCTCCATCATCAAATAATCCGGCTTGAGAAAATTGAATTGAAATACCCATGAAGTCTGTATCAGAATGACAAGTAAATCCATGCAATTTACCAGCAGGGATACATATCACAGACCCATTTGAAACTGCCTGAGTCAAATCCCCAGTTAACGTAGCCTTCCCGTTAGTAACAATTAACATGCTGTCACAGTCGTGAACATGAGGTTTGTGAGTCTCTCCCTTTTTAAGTTTTACAAATGTAAAGTTAGTTTTTTTTTTGTGTTGCAAGAATGATTTTAACAGCTCGTTAGAGTTAAATGGTTGTACCTCGCCTACATAAATGCTTTCTCCAGAATTATCTACATGCGTAATTACTTTCAACTCTGAATTTGAAATGACCTGCATAGACCCTCTCCTTGTTTCTTAATTAAAGGAAAGTAAGGTAAACAAACTTATAATATATGTCAACTATATCAGTATGTTATTTATTTAAATAAAAAAAATAAATTTTTTAAAATAAATAATTGACTTGTATCTTTATTTTTATATAAATTAATAGCTCAAGAATATTTAATTTATTAATTTCAATAAAGTTTTAAATATTTTCTTGACGAAGTTAAATTATATAATAAAAGGAGTTGAACATGAATTTTACCAAAGTCAAAGTAAGCCGTTCTTCTGAACAAGAAGTAGGTTAATCCCAAGTCACTATCTCAGTGAAATTAAATTAACTGAGATAATAAGAGGGGTTTTATAGCTATCTCGCCGTATGACTAACCTTTTTAGTGCATAATATCAATTATAAGGAGTTGAACATGAACTTTACTAAAATAAAAGTAAGCCGTTCTTCTGAGCAAGAAGTAGGTTAATCCTAAATAACTATCTCAGTGATATTAAATTCACAGTAATAATAAGAGGGGTTTTATAGCTAACTCGCCGTATGACTAACCTCTTTAGTGCATAAATACCAATTATAAAATTATAAGGAGTTGAACATGAATTTTACTAAAGTAAAAGTAAGCCGTTCTTCTGAGCAAGAAGTAGGTTAATTTAAGTTAGGCCTCACTCTTACGTGAGGCCTATAAGCTACAAATGAATAGTGCCATATTTCTCTTATTAAAAAATACTAACATATCGAAATTGGCCGTAACTTACAATAATTAAAACTGAGAAAATGATATGTACTCAGAGCACTGCTTACCGATTTTTAAACCAACTGTAGAAAAAACCTTCCTTGCAGACAAAATTATTCTTTCCCATGGCGAAGATAGCTATTTATTAGAAGGATCTCTAGATTTTCTGAAAAGCTTACACGCTGCCATGAATGGTCAAAACACAATCATGCAAATTTCCGATCTTGTATGCACGGAACTCCCCCAAAAAAAACATGAAGACGTTTTAGAGGCTATTGAACAACTGGACCAAATGCGGTTGTTAGAAGACAACTACTTTAATTTAAATAAGTTAAACTATATCTCTCAGGATGTTATCGATAGATGGTGCAGAAATTTTGATTTCTTCGGCTCACTGTTATCATTGACTGAAAACAAATACGCTATTCAAGCTAGACTGCAAGAGGCAAAAGTCTGCTTACTGGGTTTGGGCGGTTTAGGATCAAATATTATTCTTAGTCTCGCAGCCATCGGTATCAAGAATGTTGTAGCTGCAGATTTTGATAGAATCGAACAATCCAACTTAAATCGACAAATTCTATATAAAGAATCTGACGTCGGAAGCATAAAGTCAGAAACTGCTGAAAAGCGAATCAAAGATTTTTACCCACAAATGCAAACAGATATCTCTCAACAAAAATTTGAGTCAATGGAACAGCTGTCCGAGTTCATTCAAGGTTGCGATCTTGTGATTGGCGTTGCGGATAAACCGAGAATGAAAATGCCAATTTGGATGAATGAAGCGTGTGTTAAGAATAAAATTCCTTTTATTTCTGGAGGATTAAGCGTTAACCGTGGTGTATTTTATAGTGTCGTTCCAGGTGATTCTGGATGTGTACGCTGTTGGCGCTCTCAGGCAAATGAAGAAAGTAGTTTGAGCAAAGCTGTGCACGAAGACAAGCACACAACTCATACTCAGTTTGAAACACCTTACTCGTGGCCAGCAATTATCCCGCTAGTTTCATTTGTTTCAGGCGCAATGGTGACTGAAGTTGTCAAGATTTTAACAAACATAGGTTCTCCTTCTTACACTAACAAGCTTACGCAAATCTGTTTCAAAAATGTTGAAACAAAGGTCGTCGAGCAATGGGAAAAACAACCTGATTGCCCTGTTTGCGGCTCTTAAAGAAGGTGAGTTAGCTGATGTCTAATCTTACAAGGTTAACCTGTGCATATTTTGCCACTGTGATGAGTGATTGGTTTTATAAACTTATCATTCCTCTTGCTATATATAAAGACACTGGCTCGGCTTTATATATGGCAATGTCGTATGCCATTACTTATATTCCAACCATAATATTTACTCTGATTGGCGGTGTCGCCGCTGATAAATATGATAGGAAGAAAATCCTAGTCTTTGGGGATGCCGTGTGTGCTCTGCTATCCCTCGCCTTCTTAATTTCCATTACATACCTGAACTTAGACACATTATTTGCGATTATTTTCGCTTTCTCTATGTCCATGATTAGTGCGTTTTACATCCCTGCACATCAATCTATAGTAACTCAAATCATTGACGAGGACGATTATATTAAAGCCAACTCCCTGATGCGGGGTATAGACAATAGTTTGATGGTTGTTGTGCCAACATTAAGTGTGTTAATTATCTCTACATTTTCACTTAATCATGCCATCGCTATTAATGTATTTTCTTTTGCGTTTTCAGCGCTGTTAATTTCAACTATCAAAGTGAGTTATGCCACTACACATACTGATGAAACAGAACACACAGGCCTTAAAAAAGTTTGGGCCCAGATAGTTGAGGGCTTTAATCTAGCCGTAAGTATTAAAGAAGTTCGAAATTTGTGCATTATGTTTGTATTCGTAAATATCGCGATTAGTATGTTCTATTCGAACTTCATGTATCTTTTGAAAGAAGATCTTCTCGCTTCTGAGAATGAAGTTGGGTTCGCTTACTCTTTGGCAGGTATAGGCGCGTTAGCTGGCAGTTTCTCCGCTCGTTATATTGTTAAAAAGTATGGTGAATATAACTCGGTGTCTTTGGCTGCGATTGGCAGCATGTGTTGCTTTGCCTTTATCCATTTTGCTAATAGTGCGCAGGTATTAGGTACTATTTGGGGTGGGGTTAACTTCTTTAACTCAATTATTGTGATTGCTTACTTTACGTTACGACAAAAAGTTGTTCCAAAAGAGAAAATAGGCATAGTTGTCGCTGTTACACGCTCTATGGTTTTATTGTGCGTTCCGTTAGGTGCTATGCAAGGCGGATTGCTGATTAATCATTTTGATAATGGGGCAGATGCATTAAAGCTAGGTGCAACAGGCTTTATGGGCATTGCTTCGCTCTTAGCGGTATTTATGCTGCTTAACCAAAAGAAACAGGCAAAGAGTAACATTGAGGAGTCAGCATGATAGCTCCTGTACATCAATTTAAAGCATTGCAAGAAGGATTACCACCGCTCATTGATGAAGCAAAGCGTCAAATAAATGCGCTAAGTCATATGTTAAAGCAACAAGCATTTGGTCAAGCAAAACAAGAATTTGCTGCTTTGATCACCAGTGAGTTGGCTATAAAGAGTACTTTTCGTGAGTTGTGTTTCTATCAAGAATACTGTGCATTACCAGAATCTGATTTTGAAGCAATTATCGCAATGCTACTTGACTATCAAGAAATAGCCAATAATCATGCCGATCTTTTGGTTCAGTTCAAAAAAGAGCATAACTTTGTGGATCCCATACTCATCGATGCATGGGAGAAGCGAAAAATAGAACTCTTCGGTACTAACTATGTAAAACCGGCTGAGCAGCAAGATCTAGAACAGCAATATGTTCTTAATCTCTTCAACAACAGAAAAGCTATTGCACAAAATCATTATAAACAACTGAAAAATATATTTGGGAGCGACTTTGAAGACAGTGCAACATTTAGCAATGCACTGATTAAGCACTGTTTCAAAAACTGTACTAGCACTGAGAAGCGAAAGCTTGTCTATGAACTTTACTGCCAATTAGGAAATGAAGGCGCATTTGATAACACCTATATAGCCCTCGAAATTTTAGAGCAAAGAAGAGCTGATGCGAAGCGACTAGGATATCGTAGCTTTTTAGACATGCTGTCTAGCCAATCCCCAGTGAACAGCCTGCCATTAAATTTTGTCACCGAGCATTGGCATGAACACGCAGGCGAAATTTCAGCCATAATTGACCAAGTAGAAAAAGAGGCACTGGATACACAAGGAAACTTTGGTGGTCAGGATATTGTTCACTTTCTTTACCAACTCTATCCGTTAGGTAGTACTGGTATTGAACAAACGTATTTCCCAATATCTAAAACATTGAGCAATATTATTGAATTTTTGAGTGCTACATTTGGCTTTAAAGAACACATCAAGAGAACGGCAAATAATATTTGGCACATAACTCTAGATGGCCTGAAACATCAAAAAATATGCCTTTCAATACAACTTTGTCATGACCTTGATGGCAGCTTTGTGGATGTCTTCTATGATTTTACCTCAACCAACGATTATAGCGTAATGATTGCTTGCAATGTAGAGCACAGTAATGGGTACTTTACATTTAATGACTTAGCCACATTAATGCATGAGTTTGGCCATGCAATGCATGCCATTTTCTCTCTTAGCGAAGGCCCTCTGCCACTCGACTACAAAGATGTATGCGTTGACGAAATTGAAATACCGAGTACTGCATTTGAGCTATTAACGTATAGTCTGCGGTTTTTGCAGGAAATAGCACCACAGAATCTATCACGCAGTCAGAGTGAGGAGTTAACTAAATTAATCCATAATCACAAAGTACATCGGCTTATCAAAAAGATAAAAGATGTTGAATTCGCGTTATTTGATTTGATCATCCACAGTCATGAATCGCAATATGACACACATGTGCTGGAAAACGTTCGCACACAAGTTTATGACCTGATGGATGTAAGAGTGTGTTCATCAAATTTTCGTTTTTACAACAATATTGCTCACCTCTTTTCACATGGCTATGAAGGTAAATATTACACATATCTATGGTCGGAGTCGGTTGCCAATACTCTTTCACAAGCTATCACACAAGCTATAAATACCAATCGGCTCAATGAAATCGGTAATGCGCTCAAAGCGACTTTCTTGTGCAATAACGGGCGCTTCCATTCAACCGACTTATTATCTAGATTTTTAACAACTTTGAATGCGACTACACAATGAAACATTTATTACCCCTGTACTATTGCTTTTAGTTTGCTCATGCATGCCAATGATGCGCAGGAAAGTGTGATCAGCAAAGTTACTTATCTGTGAACAAAAAGAATAGAAGGAAGGATGACAATGATAGCTGTAATTTTTGAAGTAAAAATCGCTGATGGCCAAACGGCTGAGTATTTAGACATCGCCAGTGAACTCAAAGCATGCCTGTCACAGATTGATGGATTTATTTCTGTAGAACGGTTTCAAAGTCTAACTGATGAAAGAAAAATATTGTCACTGTCTTTTTGGCAAAGTGAAGCTGCGGTAGAACAATGGCGTAATTTAGAAGTACACCGAAGCGCTCAGTCGAAAGGCCGAGAAAGTGTATTTAAAAATTATCGATTAAGAGTTGCTCACGTCACTAGAGATTACGGGCTAAATGAGCGTAATGACGCGCCAGCGGATAGCTTACAAGCACATAGATAGTCATTGTCGTAAATTACCTTTATGCCTGCAAGCCTTTAATAGTTATGTTGTGCTGACTTTCAGCAGATTAAATTAATTCACAATAGCGTAAAAAATAATATGCTTGCGCATCTTCAATGAGATAAAAGTCAATGGAACTAATAAAATACTTAAACGAATATTTGATAACAAAATCTGAGCTACTAACTCAGGCACAAGTGAGTGAGCAAGCACTGGCACGCTATCAAGAAGCTGGTGTCATGCCAAAATGCTCATATAAGCTAAAACTTACGCTTGAGTGTGATTCATTTTTTGGATTACATGAAGACACTCAAGAAATTGAGTACTACGCAAAAGGCTACCTCGCCTGGTTGGGTATTGTACAATCGCTTGAAGAAAAAGAAAAAATATTCTCCGTATTTTCTAAGCGATATAAAGAAGCACTTGGAAATTTAAAAAATCAAGGGTTCACATCAATGAATGTGAAGCTAAATGCTTATATTCAAGAGCATATTGAGCAAGAGTGGGGATATTTCCTTGACGGTATTTATGGTCTTTGCACAAAGTCAGGGTTGCCTGAACATATTGCAGCAAAAGAGCTTGCTATTATTCAAATTAACGAACTTTCAGAACTTGAATCACCAACAAAGTTGGAGCTGGCCCAATTGAAGCGCGCAGTAGACTTACTTGATGAGTCAAGCGCACTGTTTGCTCCTCATGAAAGAGTAAAAAGCTCTAGATATCGTTTAATTGATGAAGTGAATCGTGAGTATCGTTTTTGAAATAGATATTGTAGTCACTATAAAATAAAGCGTATTTTAGTGCTAAAAAAGTCATAATTATCCATTTAATTTTGCGTTACATCTAAATCTATTGAGTCGATACGGCGTTGTCGATCAAATCAGCTTGAAGGTCAACAACGCCATATGTGGCTCATTGTTAGCTTCGAACAAGCATGCCTAGTCCTATGTCTTTGTTTATCGCTCTGACATTCGACATGATTTCACCCACTTGAGCGTTATAACCAAGATTCCGCAGGTGTTTTTGCAATTATTTTCGAAGCATTTAGCAGCTTTTTCGAAGAAGATATAGACTTTGCAATGTTACACCCTGCTCAGTAAACTCACTAAAAAATATCAAACAATATCCACTTGAATATAAGGTGGTTAGATGTATTTTTACTCAACCTTACATTATTAGCACTATTTAGCTCTGAAATCACGACTCCAATCAAACTAGGTCAAAAATCGTGTTTCGTATCACATTTTAAAATACCTGAATTAGGTGCGGAATCACGGTTATAACATCTCCAGCTCAATTTACATCTAGTTAGTCCTTTATATCGAGATATGGCGGTCTCAGATATTGAGTAATAGTGATAACCAGACTCGGATTTCCACTCCGTCATTGTCCCGCTTTTCAGAGTTTCATGGCAACTCTTTGTGTCATAGGCTCTATCGGCAGATACACTATGGAACTTTCTGCGCAAAGGGTTGAGTAATGTTGGCAGTGCTATCGCCAATACTCACGAGACTGACTTCTGCACTAATTGCCTCGTTAGTTTCATGGCTGAATCATCTATCCAAAACGTAACAGAACCGCGGCTGCAAAAAGCCTTATTATTGTATTGCTCCCAATTAGTTATTTTCTTTTTCGCCTTACCCATATTGCCACCGCTCTAACCATTACAAATGATCAGATCGCAGGACTTAGAAAAGGTTCAACTGATTTAGGCAACAACGCCCTTTCAAATCTTAAAATCCCTCAAATGTTCCAACTAAAATGGTTTGAGGGATTTTTATGTTGACAACTCGGTTTACTCGATTTAGTAAAGTATTACTCCGTTACCCAAATATCTGTGTAAGATTTTTGGTCAAAATAATCTTGATAAGCCATGATATACGCTTTTTCTAAATTTTGAGTATATCGCTCAGTATCAAATAATGGTTTAGACATTGGTTGACTAGTAAGAGTTTGTTTGATTTCTGCGAGTTTTTCAGGCTGGTTAGCGAGTTGCAAAATTACCTGCAGATACTCTTCGTTTGTATGTGTGACAAGTTCAGGTAATCCTACAGCATGAAGCAAGCTTGTCGAGACTCTGGCAGCAAAGCCTTGTCCTGATTTGGTGACGACAGGGACACCAGCCCAAAGCGCATCGCTTGCCGTTGTATGGGCGTTGACATTAAAGGTATCTAAGAAAATATCAGCATGTTGATATCTGGCTAAATGTTGCTCTTGTTGCAAAGGTTTGGCGAAGATCAAGCGTTCACTATTTACACCTCTTTGCTCGGCATGCTGCTTTAGATTTCTTTGCACATGGGGATTGTTGCTAAACAGCCAAAGAACACTTCCTTTTACCTTTTTTAATACATTCATCCAGATATCAAATTCTTTGGGGGAGAGTTTATATGGGCTGTTGAAGCAGCAAAAGACGAGCCCTTTATCGGGCAAACCCAACTCTTGTCTAGTCGATGAACATTTAGGGATTAGGCGAGTGTTATTATTGGGTTGGTAGCTGTTGGGTAGATAAATAATATTCTCGGTATAATGAGGTCTTTGCTCTTGCGGGATAAGGTATGAATCGGCGATGAGATAGTCGATAAAATCAGCACCAGTGGTTCCTGGGTAGCCAACATGGCTGATTTGCAACGCTGCTGGCCGCTTGGCAAAAATACCTAAACGCCCATCTCGGGTATGGCCTTTAAGATCAACCGCAATATCAATCCTATCTTTTCTTGCAAGTTTTGCGATCTCTAGGTCGCTTAACTTAGCTACATCATGAAAAACATCAAATAAGTCAGGCGCTTTCTTCCTGATCTCATCACCCGTATTAGGGCCAATAGAATAAGCGTAGACATCGAACTTTTCTCTGTCGTGCAGGGCAAAGACTTTAGACATGAGATGCATGGTGGCGTGGTCATGAAAATCAGCGCTGAAATAGCCAATGCGAAGTCGACTGGATTTTTGCCTCGGCTTGGCTATCTGTGGTAAATCGCACACTAGGTGTTTGGATTTAACGAATTGTTCAGAACGAAGTCGATGTCTTAGTGGTGAGTCTTCAAAGGTTAGTGCTGCGAAAGGAGAGACGGCTTTACCTTGGATGCCGAGAGTTTCAACCTTAGGTATGTCTTCCTCCATGGCGGGCCAATCGCAAAGCCTTGCTTGTTGATATAGCTTTTTTAGCCTTACAGATTTCATGTGTGGGTCTAAGGTGAGGGCTTTTTGATATGCCATGACCGCCAGCTCTGGCTTATCTTGTTTTTCAAGTACCGCTCCTAAGTTATCATAGGCTTCAACGTGGTTTGGTTTGAGTGATAAAGCCTTCATATAACATTCGTACGCTTGCTTTAGCTTGTCTTGTTCTTGAAAGATAATGCCCAAGTTATTATGCGCTTCTGCATAATCTGGGTTTATTGTAAGCGCCTGCTGATAAGCTTTTACAGCGTCTTTTTGATTGCCAAGGTCTCTAAGCACCACGCCCTTGTTGTTGTGTGCCTCAGCATAATCAGGCTTGAGTGCTAACGCCTTTTGATAATACTCAAGCGCTTCTTGAAGTTTACCTTTATCCCTAAGTACGACAGCTAAATTATTATAGCCGCCAACATTTTCAGGGCATAAGTCGATAACCTGCTCAAATGCCTCAAGAGCCTGATCCATCTCTCCCACACTTTTACTTGCCACACCTAGAATATTCCAAATCATGCTGTTATTCGGGTGCTGTAGAGACAGTGCTTGAGCTTGTTTTAATACCAGGTTTACTTGACCTTGATTATATTGCTCGATAAGTCTCTCGATGGTTTCATTGAGTGCTGTTTCTGAGGCCATGCTTGATTCTTAGTGGTGAGTTATCGCTTGTAGATACTCTAACATGAGACCTAGTTGAATAAAGTGAACGCTTTTCCAGTGGAGTAAATAATCCATTTATTTCACAAAAATCTGCTTATCCAAGACTAAAGGACACGTTTCACTCAAACACAAAATATAAAATTTTTGTCTAAATATACTTATAGTCTGACATGACCATCTAAATACTGATAACTGATTAGCTTGATTCACTGCCCACACCTCAATCTGTAGCATCTTGTTTAAAGTGAGATCTAAATTTGATTAGATCATTGTTTAAGAAAACGTTACATTTGTTGCTCGAACTTGTTTTGTGTTACATCACAGCAAGGCATAGCCGAAAAAGTGGAAGTATTTCGATTAGGCTACGAATAAGCCCTAGACTATGTAAACCCAGCCCCATTGATTGACCTTATCAATTGGAGAGTTGGCGAGGAGATAAGTATGGCAGTAATGTTGTCCGGTGCGGAGATGGTTGTTCAGTCTCTGATCGAGGAAGGTGTTGAACAAATCTTTGGTTACCCTGGTGGATCTGTTTTAGATATTTATGATGCTTTGCATGCTAAGACTGAGCAAATCAAACATGTCCTTGTTCGCCATGAGCAAGCGGCGACTCACATGGCTGATGGTTATACGCGCGCTACAGGCAAAGCTGGCGTGGTGCTGGTGTGCTCAGGTCCGGGCGCAACTAATACGGTAACAGGGATTGCAACGGCCTACATGGACTCCATTCCTATGATTGTTATTTCAGGTAATGTACCCAATAACCTTATTGGTAATGATGCGTTTCAAGAGTGTGATATTGTTGGTGTTTCTAGACCTATTGTTAAACACAGCTTCTTAGTAAAACAAACGCAAGATATTCCCGAAATCATGAAAAAGGCTTTTTATATCGCCACAACCGGTCGTCCCGGCCCTGTGGTTATTGACTTGCCAAAGGATGTCTTAAGCCCACAAAATAAACTGCCTTATGAATACCCAGCCAGCTTGTCTATGCGTTCATATAAACCGACCACTGCAGGGCATAAAGGACAAATCAAAAAAGGTCTTAAAGCGCTACTTGCTGCTAAAAAACCTGTCTTATATGTAGGTGGCGGCGCGGTTATTTCCCAAGCAGACGAATACCTTCTAAAGTTATCTGAGCAGTTAAGCCTCCCAGTGGTTAGTACTCTTATGGGGCTTGGCGCTTTTCCGGGTACTCATAAAAATGCTCTTGGTATGCTGGGTATGCACGGATTATACGAAGCCAATATGGCGATGCACAATGCCGATCTTATTTTTGGCGTTGGAGTGCGATTTGACGATAGAACAACTAACAATCTAGAAAAGTATTGTCCTAATGCTAAAGTCATGCACATTGATATTGATCCGTCTTCAGTTTCTAAGAATGTTAAGGCCGATCTGCCGATAGTGGGATCGGCAGAAAAAGTATTATCAAGCATGTTATCTTTATTGGAAGATCAGGGCGCGACCAATGATAGTCAGGCTTTACAAAACTGGTGGGACGATATCCAAACGTGGCGTGATCGTCAGTGCCTGTCTTATGAAAAGTCCTCTGAGCGTATCAAGCCGCAACAAGTGATTGAGACGCTCTACAAGCTGACCAATGGAGACGCTTACGTTGCTTCTGATGTTGGACAGCATCAAATGTTCGCTGCGCTCTATTATCCGTTTAATAAATCACGTCGTTGGATTAACTCCGGTGGACTTGGCACTATGGGCTTTGGTTTTCCAGCAGGCTTAGGCGTTAAGTTTGCTAAACCAGAAGAAGAAGTCGTAGTTGTTACTGGCGATGGCAGTATTCAGATGAATATTCAGGAGCTATCGACGGCAATGCAATATGACATCCCCGTCAAAATCATAAATCTCAATAACCGATTTCTTGGTATGGTGAAGCAGTGGCAGGATATTGTTTACCAAGGGAGACACTCGAACTCGTATATGAGCTCTGTGCCTGATTTTGTCGCCATTGCTAAAGCCTATGGACATGAGGGGATCCGGATCGAGACGCCAGATCAACTCGAGTCAGGACTCAAACAAGCATTAGATATGAAAGACAAACTGGTATTTGTTGATATCAATGTTGATGAGACTGAGCATGTATATCCAATGCAGATCAAAAGCGAGGGTATGGACAAGATGTGGTTAAGCAAGACGGAGAGAACTTAAGATGAGACACATTATTTCATTGCTAATGGAAAACCAACCGGGCGCATTATCTCGGGTAGTGGGTCTGTTCTCACAGCGTGGCTACAACATTGAGTCTTTGACGGTTTCGCCAACTGATGACGAAACCTTATCACGTTTAAACATCACCACTATATCTAATGATATGCAGTTAGAGCAAATTCAGAAGCAGCTTAACAAGCTGATTGATGTACTAAAAGTGCAAGAAGTGACTGAGTTTGAGCATGTTGAGCGTGAGCTCATGATGGTTAAAGTAAAAGCCAGCGGCTTGGCACGCGAAGAAGTAAAACGCACCGCCGATATTTTCCGTGGCCAGATTGTTGATGTCACCGCTTCACAATATACGGTTCAGTTAGCGGGCACCAGTGAAAAGCTCGATGCTTTTATCCAAGCTATCTCAGAAGTAACGGAAGTGATTGAAGTTGCAAGAAGTGGTGTGGTGGGTATTGCACGCGGTGAAAGAGCACTTAAAGCATAACTTAAATATAAGCCTTGGATAAAACGCCTTAGCTTCCCATAGTGGCTAAGGTGCTTTTTACTAGGAAATTATAATTAGTAACTTTATCTCTTTAGGATGGAGTATTTGATAGATAAAACCACCTAGTAATTCGGATGATATTAATTTTTCTTGAGAATTATAAATTATTTTCAACTATGTCATTAATAAAATCTGTCGTTATTTTTTGGATTGATATATAAATGTATGTGAATATATAATATTGTATGATATTCTTAAAAATAATACATTTTTACTTATTGTTTCGTTATAAGATCAAATCTATTTTTCAAGTAATAACAAATCTAAGATGTTAATTTTCGGTAATGTTTTTTTTCTTATAGTGCTTTTCTTTAGTATTATTAGTACTGCACTTTCTTCTGAAATTTGCAACAAGATTGAAATCCCATTAAAGCTGGACAAGTTTAATATTCCTTATTTGACTCTAATTATAGATAAAAGAGAATATAAGGCATTGTTTGATTTAGGCTCATCCTACTCTATTCATATACCTAAGAAAGATATAAAATATTTTCCTCAACTGAAATACACAGGTGATGTAGAAAAAACAATCAATATCAACGGTGAAATTAACAATAATATGTTGTTTTATATACCAAATATGTCCATTGATTGTATGTCTTTTGAGAATATAAATGGCGTTGATTTTCAACCTTGGGATGTTTCTATCGGGTCGGAAGCAGAAAATGAGAAGTTGCATGAAGTTGTTATAGGGAGAGGTCTGTTTAAAGATAAGTTAATAACAATTGACTATATTGGTAAAAATCTTATTGTAGAAGACTATAAAAATAAATTTGAAATTGATGACTTATTTTTATTTCCATTCAAAGATGAAGATGAAGATGAAGATGAAGAGGAAGGTGAAGATGAAGAGGAAGGTATTACTATATCCTTAAAATCTAAGTATAAAAATTACTTGATGTCATTGGATACAGGAGCTTCAGAATCTATATTTGTCTCTAGTAAAGTAGACCCCAAAGAAAAAATAGAGCATTGTGATTTTGATTTAGGACCAAAAATTGATTGTAAAAAAATATTCTATGATTTCAATATTGGAGGTGTCAATAGTTTCAATGTTGGGAATGTCGCTAATTTCAAATCTGATTCTATCCTCTACCCTATTGACAAACGATTTAAAATGGATGGATTGCTTGGCTCTGATTTTTTTCTATCTTTTATAGTTAAAATTAACTTTCCTCTAGGTAGTATGAGTTTAATAAAATTGGAGAAAGACATCACTTTATTGAAACACTAAACCTTAGAAGTGCTTGATTATATTGCTTTGTTTATCGCTCCCTTTATTAATGTGTCATTGCTCAATATAAGCTTTGTATATTTTATAAACCAACCAAACACCCTTGAACCGAATAAAGATAAGTGTCGCAGGCGCTGATTGGTTAGCTAAAGAAAGATTATTGGTTTAAAAAGCTCACCGCTTTATCTGGGAAGTCAGTGAATAAACCATCGACTTTTACTTGATTGTAGAAAATATCCATCATGCCTTCAAAGCTATCTGTGTAAGCGGGGATGCGACCAGGATCGGCGCGGAAAGTATAGGGATGAACATCTAATCCAGCGTCTTTCGCTTCTTTCATCAGTGGTTTGATGATGATGTTATTCTTAGTGGATTTATCATCGACTAACATAGGTTTCCATGGGCCAATGCCTTCCGCGTATTTGGCAACTTCTTTCATTGCGCCGGGTTTAAACATCCAGTCGTAGCTGTAAGGCGTTGCTTTATCGCCCTGATAAACCATGGTTTCATTCCAATCTGTGTGAGCAATCAATTGAACCAGTTTGAGATCTATGCCCATTTTTGGCATCAGTTCATCATTGATACGTTTTAGCTCGTTAGCGTCAAAACATTGCAGATAGATTTTGTCATCTTGAGTGTCATAACCATATTGCTTAAGCACTTTAAGGACTGCTGAGGAGATGTCTTTACCTTCATGGCGGTGGAACCAAGGCGCTTTGATTTCTGGATAGATACCAATATCGTAGCCAAGCGTTTTATTTAGCCCTTGAATAAGCTCAATTTCTTCTGCAAGAGTTGGTACGCTAAAGTCTGACTTCCACATTGGGAAACGTGTCGGGTAGCCTGCTACTTTGTCGCCTTTGTCATCGAGCTTAAACCCTTCAGTGACTTTAAGCGTTTTGATCTCTGCCAAGGTAAAGTCAATCGCGTAGTAACGACCATCTTTGCGGGCTCTGTCTGGGAAGCGCTCTGCCACGTCTGTCACTCTGTCTAGATAATGATCATGCAGCACAACCAGTTGATCGTCTTTGGTCATGACGACGTCTTGTTCTATATAGTCAGGTTTCATCGCATAGGCCAAAGCTTTAGCTTCTAGCGTGTGCTCTGGTAAGTAACCAGAAGCGCCACGGTGGGCAATAACAAGAGGCTTGGCGATAGCGCCAGCGGATAAGCTTAGCGCTAAAAAGGTTGTTGTAAGAGAAAAAGTTTTCATTGTTGTTGTCCTTGATAAAAACAAAGGCAGCTAAGCTGCCTTTCATCGTGATTTAAGCAAGCGCGGCTTTTTGTTTTTGTTCATGGTGCGCCTTTTCACCTAAGAAGGCGTAAATGAGGCACACTATGGATGTGATACATGAGCCGACCAAGATGATAAAGCCACCATCCCAACCAAAATGATCGACGGTGTAGCCTAACACAGCATTTGCGGCGACAGCACCTCCTAAGTAGCCAAATAAACCTGTAAGACCTGCGGCTGTTCCTGCAGCTTTTTTCGGTGCGAGTTCAAGAGCATAAAGTCCGATTAGCATCACAGGGCCATAGATTAGGAAGCCAATGGCGACTAAGGCAGCCATATCTATTGCTGGATTTCCGGCAGGGTTAAACCAATACACGAGTACCGCGACAGTGACCAAGACCATAAATAAAATGCCTGCTGGAGCGCGGCGACCTTTAAAGAGCTTATCGGATATCCAGCCACACAATAGAGTTCCCGGAATACCGGCCCATTCGTAAAGGAAGTAGGCCCATGATGATTTATCAACGGTAAACTCTTTAGCTTCTTTTAAGTACACTGGTGCCCAGTCCAATACGCCGTAGCGAATTAAATAGACAAAGGCGTTAGCAATCGCGATAGACCACAGCAGTTTGTTTGAGAAAACATACTTAAAGAAGATTTCTTTGGCGGTCATTTCTTTTTCGTGTGACTTGTCGTAGTCGTCAGGGTAATCGTCTTTATATTCTTCGATTGGAGGGAGTCCACAAGATTGAGGTGTATCTCGAACTGTCAGCCAAATAAAAACAGCTACCAATGTCGCAAAAAACGCAGGGATATAAAACGCGCTTCTCCAATCATCATTGAATGCCCAAAGTCCAAGTAAGAACATAGGCCCAATGAGACCGCCACCTACGTTGTGTGCCACGTTCCACACCGATACTATCTCGCCGCGTTCCTTACGAGACCACCAGTGAACCATGGTTCGTCCGCAGGCAGGCCAGCCCATACCTTGAAACCAGCCGTTAAGAAACAGAAGAATAAACATGGCGGTAATACTGCCTGTTGCCCATGGCATAAAGCCAAAGCAAAACATCACCAGCGCAGACATCAAAAGTCCACCACTTAGGAAATATCGTGGATTTGATCTATCTGACACACTGCCCATTAAAAACTTTGATAGTCCATAGGCAATTGAAACAGCTGCTAAGGCGACACCTAAATCTCCTCGACTATAACCCTGCTCGATTAGGTAGGGCATAGCAAGACTAAAATTCTTGCGTACCAGATAGTAGCCAGCATAGCCAACAAAAATGCCGATAAAAAGTTGCCAACGTAAGCGTGAATAAGTGCTATCTATCTGACCTGAAAAGAGTCTGTCGATATGCGGCTTAGGTTTGAAGATTCCAAACATAGGACCTCATTTTGTATTGTGCGATGGTTATAAATGAAAATGGAACGAGCAAAAATGATTTCGTTCGAAAGAATTCGGCATTGTATGAATAATAAAAGTGATTTCTGTGATAAATACTACATAAGTGTTAAATATTGATGAAATAGAGTGATCTAATCAGGAGAACTTGGATCTGGATGCAGTAAAGCGTAATTTTTGAGCTTGCTAGGGGAAATTAATGAGGGTGGATAATAAAGCTGCCGCTTAGGTAAGCGGCAGCGAAATAGAGATTAATGCAGAATACGAGCTCGAAGGGTGCCTTCGATACCTTTGAGTTTTTTCAGTGCCTCTTCAGAGCGGTTGCTTTCGACATCGATAACTACGTATCCGATTTCTGCATGGGTTTGCAAATATTGACCTGCAATATTGATCCCTTCTTCGGCGAAAATCGTGTTTATTTGGGTCAAAATTCCAGGGCGGTTTTTATGGATGTGTAATAAACGAGAACAATCACGGTGTTCTGGCAAGGATACTTCAGGGAAGTTAACGCTTGATAGTGTTGAACCGTTATCTGAATATTTGGCAAGTTTTCCTGCCACTTCAACGCCGATATTTTCCTGTGCTTCTTGTGTTGATCCACCCACATGCGGAGTTAAAATAACATTATCAAATTTTTGCAGTGGAGATTCAAAAGGATCGACGTTGGTTTTAGGTTCAGTTGGAAATACATCAATGGCAGCACCAGACAAATGGCCTGATTCCATCGCAGCACATAGAGCTGGTATATCAACCACTGTGCCACGTGCAGCGTTGATGAAAATCGCGCCAGGATTCATACACTTAAATTGCTCGGCTCCCATCATATTTTTAGTTTCTGCAGTTTCTGGAACATGCAGAGAAATGATGTCACATTTATTAAGTAATTCAGCCATTGTGCGTACTTGAGTGGCGTTACCCAATGATAGTTTATTCTCAATGTCATAAAAATAAACTCGCATTCCAAGGTTTTCGGCAATGATTCCAAGTTGAGTACCAATATGGCCATAGCCAATGATCCCGAGTCTTTTTCCTCGCGCTTCGTATGAATTTTCAGCACTTTTTTTCCATACTCCGCGGTGAGCTAGGGCATTTTTCTCTGGGATGCCTCGCAGTAGAAGTAATATTTGTCCAAGCACTAATTCAGCAACACTGCGAGTGTTGGAAAAGGGCGCATTAAACACGGGAATGCCTCGAGCTGCAGCGGCGCTGAGATCAACTTGGTTTGTTCCGATACAAAAACAGCCTATGGCCACGAGTTTTTCGGCTGCACTAATGACGGTTTGAGATAAATGAGTGCGAGATCGGATACCAATAAAATGAGCATCCTTTACCGCTTCAAGGAGCGCTTCTTCAGACAAGGAACCTTTGTGATACTCGATATTAGTGTAGCCAGCAGCCTGTAATACTTCGACTGAAGAAGGGTGAAGTCCTTCCAGAAGTAGAATCTTAATCTTATCTTTTTCCAGTGAAACTTTGGCCATGTTGTTCGTCCTTAAAAATCTAAATTTGGGGCTTAAGTAGTGCACAAGCTATATAACGGTATTAAAGCTAACATTACGTGAGTTCTTTTGCTGACGCAAACGTTTTCGTCATGTGTGTTCTGTTCATTAAATTAACAAAAAAATACACATTTTGGTAAGAAAATAAAAGAATATGGAATAATTTTTAATAAGATAGATAAAAAAACAGCGCCTATCGGTGCTGTTTTTAATGAAATGTCTAAAAAATGCGAAAACTAACTTTCGATTTTTGCCCCTTGTGGGGTACCTGTGATCACAACATCTGCCCCTCGGTGTGCAAATAAGCCCACGGTGACGACTCCGGTTATAGCGTTGACATTATCTTCAAACTGTTTTGGGTTGGTGAGACTAAGGCCGTGAACGTCTAAAATAACGTTGCCATTATCTGTCACCACGCCATTGCGGTAGACAGGATCACCGCCGAGTTTTACTAACTCACGAGCGACATAGGAACGGGCCATCGGGATAACTTCTACTGGCAATGGAAACTCTCCCAGAACATCGACCGCTTTGGTTCCATCAACAATGCAGATAAATTTATCCGATATGGCAGCAACAATCTTTTCTCTAGTTAGGGCGGCTCCACCACCTTTGATCATTTCACGTGCTGGATTAATTTCATCAGCCCCGTCTACATAGATGTCCAAACAAGCAACATCATTGCAGTCGAAAATTTCAATTCCTAATGCTTTTAACTTGTCTGTAGAGACCTCAGAGCTGGATACCGCGCCTTTGATATCATCTTTTATGCTACCCAGCGCATCGATGAAGTGATTAACTGTTGAGCCAGTACCAACACCTACAATACTGCCTTTTTCTACGTATTCAAGTGCAGCCCAACCGGCTTCCTTTTTCATTTCATCTTGCGTCATGCCCGTCTCCTAAACTGGGTTGAAAGTATACCTTTGAGGGTGGGATTATATAATCAATTAAGGACTATTCCCAATCCCAGATTTGTTTTTGGGTGACGATTTTCGGTAAGGGGACATCCCAAGATTCGATGGGAAGTTGTTCAACTTCCTGGCACGAATGGGCTAGTCCGATAGGTTTTGGCCCAGAATTATAGTGAAACCAAGGTGCTAAAGTACGATCGTAATAACCGCCGCCCATACCAAGGCGATGTCCTTGTTTATCAAAAGCCACTAATGGTGTGCAAATAATATCTAGTTGATTGACAGGTATGATGTCATCTTTCATAAGCTTTGGCTCAAGTATCTTATAGCGATTGCAGACCATGGTGGTGCTTGAGTCGTAGCTAAGGAATAAAAGATGACCAGCAGAGAATGGATGAATGACGGGTAGGTAAATACTTTTTCCGATAAGACTTAACTTATTAATTATTAACGAGGTGTCTACTTCTCCATCAGCAGGTAGGTAAAGGGCAATATGCTGTGCTCGATTTATCTCGGGTAAGCTTAAAAAGTGTTTTGCCAGTGATTTGGCCGCTTGCTGTTGAGCTTCTTGGCTGAGCTGATTACGTTGAGTACGGATCAACTGGCGGTAATATTGCCGAGAGTGTGTCATAAGAATACCACTGGTGGGATATGTGTAGGGTACCCCAGAGTGCCGTTGGAGATTTTGACCCTTGAACCAGCTGGCTCAAGGCGGATCAGCAATGACAACCGTAGGCTTCTCGGTTCAAGCCGAGCTTGCTCAATAGCTATCAAGTACCAACCCTTAATTATTGCTTATCGGCTCAGGGACTTAATCCCCTCACGAACACTCCAGGGTAAATTCTTGTCTCAGGCTTTAAAACTTATTGCTGCTCTAACTTTACTTGATTGAGCGCAGTAGTTAGTGATGCCGTCAATTGTTCCAATTTGTTGGTTAACGATTTTTTCTGCTCTACTTCTAATGTATCACGGCTTTCCAATTCATGACAGACGTTCAGTGCCACAAAAGTAAGTAATTGCATTTCGTTAGTGATTTTTGTTTTAGAGGCCATATCTTTTAGACGTTCGTCAAGTTGCTTAGCCGCGTTGCATAACGACTCTTCCTGCCCTGTAGGGCAATTCACCCGAGTTAACTTGCCTAAAATTTCAACTTCAACTGCTTGATTACTCATAGCGACTCTAAATACGTTAGTTGGGGGTGATATATAGATGATCACCAAGGAGGAAACTATAGGAAAAGGCTTGTTAAGATTCAAGCTTTTCCCTCTGAAGGAGAAAAATTACCGGATAAAAATACACTAATTAGACAAATTGTATAAAAGCTACCCACATTAGGGCAATCGTTCGTTTTCGCTACCTTGAGTAAATGCTAGAATCGATATTATTTACTTATTTTTGGGTCTCTGTATGAGCGAATATAAACTGCCAGAATATTTGACACTGGCAAGTGAGCTTCAAACTGCGGGTTTGACTGTCAATCCTTCGGAGCTACACGGGCTTTTAGCCGGAATGCTAAGTGGTGGGCTGAGCTTAACTGATAAGAGTTGGCAGCCGATGATTTTTGACTATACCAATGATGGTATGGGCTGGCCTGCGAAGTCATTGCAACTTGCTCAAACGACGTTGGATGCGACGATTGCTGAGCTGACTAGTTCAGCGATGAATATCTCTATTTTGATCCCTAATGAAGAGGCGAGTGCCAGTTTGTTTGATATTGCAGATGGTGTCGCGGAATGGGTCAGTCATTACATCTCAGGGCTTGGATTGGTTGGTGCGGAGATCAAACAATCTTCCCAAAATACTAAGGAAGCACTCGCAGATTTAGAAGAAATTGCTAAGTTAGGTATTGATGAAGAGGATGACCTGGAAGAACAAGCTAAATTACTTGAACAAGTAATTGAACATATCAAGGTTTGCGTATTAACGATTCATGCAGAGTTTGGTCAAAAACCTGCAGAACAGAAGGCCCCGACTATTCATTAATTAGGACGTTTCATGAAGCAGTTTGATATTGTCATCGCCGGAGGCGCGATGGCTGGTATGACTTTAGCGCTAGCGATCAGTAAGCGATCAGCGCATTCATTATCCATCGCTGTCGTTGAGCCTTATCAAGTCGACTATAATGCGCATCCTGGGTTTGACTCTCGTTCAATTGCCTTGTCTTTGGGGACGATCAGTATTCTCAAACAATTTGATCTTTGGGAGCAAATGTCCGAGTTTGCGACTGCAATAAAGCATATTCACGTATCAGATCGTGGTCATGTAGGCGCGACTGAAATTGATCGCCAAGAAGTAGGGGCCGATGCTCTTGGGTATGTTGTCGAGCTTAATGACGTTGGGCACTACTATAATAACAAAGTGAGCCAGCACAAGCAGATTCAAATATTATGCCCAGCTCAAGTCAAACATATAGAAAGGTTGCAAAGTGAAGTCCATATCACACTAAATGATGGTCAATTGCTCGCAGGTAAGCTTTTGGTTGCAGCGGATGGTTCTATGTCTACGTGCTGCGAGCTGTTAGGGGTTGAACAAGATTTGCATGATTTTAAACAGGTAGCGGTTACTGCAAACATTAAAGTAGCTCAAGCTCACCAAGGTCGAGCTTTTGAGCGTTTTACCTCGTCGGGGCCAATAGCACTTTTACCTATGAGAGAACAGAGGATGTCTTTAGTTTGGTGCTTAGAACCGGATCAAGCAGAGAAGACGATGTCCTTAGGTGATGCTAAATTCAAAGAGTCACTGCAGAGTGCTTTTGGCTGGCGTTTAGGGGAGTTTGAGGCAGTTGGTAACAGAAGCTGTTATCCTTTACAACAAAGCTATCGCCAGCAAAATACGTCTCACCGATTTGCCATTGTGGGGAATGCAGCACAAGCACTTCACCCGATCGCTGGTCAGGGCTTTAATTTAGGAATTCGAGATATAGCGACACTAACTGAATCCATTTTGACTGAAATAGATGATCCCGGCGCTTACTCTGTTTTGAGTCAGTATAAACACCGTCGAGATCAGGATAGGTCGATGACCGCGTCATTGACGTCATCTCTGGTTCATATCTTTTCCAATGATTATCCTACTCTCAGAGTTGCTCGTAACCTGGGTTTAATGGCAGTGGATAATGTGTCGATGCTTAAAGCGCCTTTATTAATTAGAACACTAGGATTGGTTGCTAGGTAGTAACCTAAGTGAGGAATGATTCGATGATGCAAAGCGTTGATATTGCAATTGTTGGCGGAGGCATGGTAGGGCTAACTCTCGCTGCTGCCTTCAAAGACACGGAATTGCGAGTGGCTGTGATTGAAAGCCAGATACCAGATTATGAAATCAATGACCTACCTGATGTCCGTGTTTCTGCTCTTAGCCGCTCGAGTGAGATCATCTTACGTAATATAGGAGCATGGGAGGGGATAGAGCAACGACGTGTCGCACCATACTCTGCAATGGAAGTTTGGGAGCAAGACAGTTTTGCTCGTATTGAATTTGATGCGATGAAGCTTGCGCAACCTGATTTGGGTCATATTGTTGAGAATAGAGTGATTCAGTTGTCTTTACTGGAGAGGGTTAAACAACTACCTAATGTTAGCCTTCATATGCCCGCACAATGTCATTCTATGGCTGTTGGTGAACGCGAAGTGTGGCTAAGTTTAGCCAATGGGCAGGGCATAACTGCGAAGCTTGTTGTTGGTGCTGATGGTGCAAACTCTTGGTTGAGAAGGCAGTTGGATATTCCTCTCACTCATTGGGACTATGGTCATAGTGCCGTGGTAGCGAATATTTGGACTGCTGAAGAACATGAAAAGGTAGCTCGTCAGGTCTTTACTCCTCAAGGTCCACTTGCTTTTTTACCTATGAACCAAAGTAATATGAGCTCAATAGTTTGGTCTACTGAGCCCAAACGAGCAGAAAACTTGATGGCTATGTCTGATCAAGAATTCAACAAAGTGTTGACGGCAGAATTCGATGCAAGGTTGGGTTTATGTGAGGTGATCGGCAAGCGAGCCTCATTTCCACTAAAAATGCGTTATGCTCGTGATTTTGCGGTGGATCGCGTTGCGTTAGTCGGTGATGCCGCTCATACAATCCACCCTCTGGCTGGGCAAGGTGTCAATTTGGGGCTACTTGATGCTGCTAGTCTTGCTCAGGAAGTTCAAGCTAGTTGGCGTAAAGGCCAAGATATTGGTAGTCGTCGTAATCTTCGTAGTTATGAGCGTTGGCGTAAATCTGAAACTGCCAAGATGATCGCGTCTATGCAAGGTTTTAAAGACTTATTTTCAGGCAGTAATCCAGCTAAAAAGCTTGTGCGAGGGCTAGGTATGACTTTGGTCGGACAACTTCCTGGAGCCAAAGATGAAATCATCAAAAGGGCTCTTGGACTTAAAGGTAACTTACCAGTCTTAGCTAAATATCTTGAACAAGAAATGGTTTGATATTAAATGACAAAGGGCTGGTATTGACCAGCCCCTCTATAATTTTTATATGTATGCACAACGCAATCGCATAATTTCCTGATTGACTTCCTTTACCGTTTTAAAATGGCGCTTTTCAGCTTTTTCTGGCAAAACTAGTTTCCCATTATCGAATTCAAACTTACCGACACCGCAAATATAAATCCTTCCCTTAAATAGTCGACTTACGTGTTTAGCAATCATACCCGGTGTGTAGCGCTTAAACAGTCTCATAGAGTGATCCTTATATGTAGCAAGCACTGCAAGTATACAAATTTCAACCCAATATTAACGTGATTTTAATGGGGTTATATGCAGTGAAATGAGTTTCTTTTGGGTATTTGTGCTCCATTAAGCAAAGTTATAGATAAATACCCATTTCTATGTGATGTTTTCCTTAGTTATGTTCTGTCTATGGAACTCATCTCGGTTGTTCAATTACGAAATAGTAAACCCGAGATTTATGACAGTTTTAAGAATAGTTTAATTTTTTTATTTCATGCCAATTTATGGTAAATTTTTTGCATAAATTGACTATGGAATAATAAGGTAATGACTTTAACTGTTTGATTTTAAGTTTATAAGTAGGTCTTTATGCAGTTTCAAGGATAGGTTTGGACTTGTTACTAAAGGTAGTTAATTAGCTAAAGATGCATTAATTTGGAATGGTGTTAGCGTAGACTGAAGTCTTTATTGCGTTATGAGTCGCATTTGGCGAATTCTTCTTTGTGTAGTTGTATCTACAACCTAATTGAAACCCGCTGCGCTAGGTAGCGGGTTATCTTGGTTTCGATGTTATTCGTCGTCATCAAGTGAGTATGGAAGTGGTTGGATTGTCCATCTTGAATCGGGTTGGTTTGCTAGACGAAGTTGAGTGTTTGTTTCAAGGTTATTAGGCAGAACGATAAGTCCGATGGCTTTACCATCATTAAATTGATAGCTAGTCATTAGTGCTCCAGCACTTCGCCAATTATCACCCACAGAGCGTTCAATTTCTGCACCGGATACGCCGGATTGTTCATCACAATCACCTTTTATTATTTGCAAGGCACGCTTATTCATTCCACGATATTTAGCCCTAGCGACAGTCTCTTGGCCTGTATAACATCCTTTGGTGAAACTGATTCCTCCAAGAGCTTGAAGATTAAGTGCTTGTGGTATGTGTTCGCTTTGTATTGAGGCGGAAACAATGGGGGTAGCTGCTTTAATATCTAGAAGTGTCCATAGCTCTTCAGAGATTTTTGGTGCCTCAATCGTTTGGCACAGCTTTGTTGCAGTGGCTTCATTAACAGCTAGTAACCATCTTTGCTCATCTATCTTAACAGCAGTGCCACCGTCTATCTCTCTGACCGAAGTCTGTTGCGATGATAAAATGTCTATAGCCTGAGTGGCTGTTTTTCCGACTAGGCCGAGTAAGACATCTGTACTAGACAGAAACTCTATTTTGGAAAAAATGGCGTACTTTTTTAGCTCCGCAAGCTCTTGAGTGATGGCTGACTTAGGTTGCAGCATCGCATAGCCAGCTCGATGATGAAACAAGCGAAATACGCTCCATGTTTTGCCTTTGGCATCACAATGTGCTCCCAAAGTACTCTCGTCGGTATTGAGTTTTACCACATCACATGTAACCTGCCCCTGCAAATATGATTTTTTTTCATCTCCTTCTGCTGTGATCATTCCCCATGATGTTAAATGCGTTAATGCAAGCTCGGGAAGAGAGTCAGTACTTGATAGAGACAGTGGTTCAAAACCGTTTTTCCAATCCATGATTTTTACCTGAATGCTATTTATTGCTGCTATGTTAGCGCTTAAACACCTCAATAAACAACCTTTCAAGTTGTATGGTAAGTATTATAAATCTGTTAGCTTACTCGGGATTGTGACTAAGTTAGTGGTCGGGTGATTTATTGATTGTTACACTCGCTACAAACAACCGAAAAGGTGGATTTAAAATGTATACTCGGGAAGAAAAGGCGCGTATTAAGTGGGCATGTCGTCGAGGCATGCTGGAACTGGATGTCGTCATTATGCCGTTTTTTGAAGAGTGCTTTGAAGAGCTCCAAGATGATGAACAGCGCGATTTTGCCGCGCTTCTAGAGTGTGACGACCCAGATCTATTTACTTGGATTATGGGTCACGGCCGAAGTGATAACTCAGTTCATGCTTTAATGGTCGATAAAATTGTTGCCCACAACCTCAGCAAAGTGCGTTAGGTTACTTGCCTTAACGTCATTTTTTTCTTGTCAGGCCAATATCAGTGTCTTGATTTTGGCTTGCTGCTGTTTTGTTGTTTCTGATATGCCTCTGACAATCACTTTTTGCCTTATTAATTTGGTGTATAAACATCATTTACTGTCCAGTTGGTTGACTCAATCTATTAAAGGTCAATTGATTTTATCAAGCTCTGGTTTGTGTGAGTTCAATGGCGAAAGGGTTAGGATTAAGAAACACATTATGAGCTTATCAGGTTTTGGTGTGCTATTGAGGTTTGATAGTGGTGATAGATATATTTTGTGGCGCGATAGTGTTTCTGATAGGCATTATCGACAATTTCTAATGTTTTTAAGAAGGGAGCAGTAAGCTCCCCCTCTAGAATGTCTATATTAGTTTTTCAGGATAAAGTATCGTTGGGCTGCTATCTGGCTCTAATTCAGGATAATCGAGAGTATAGTGTAGTCCTCGGCTTTCTTTCCTTTCAATTGCACAACGTACCATCAGTTCAGCTACTTGAAGCAAGTTACGCAATTCAAGTAAGTTATTTGATACTTTGAAATTACTATAATATTCATGAGTTTCTTGCTGAAGTAACTGAATGCGCCGTAATGCCCGTTCAAGGCGTTTATCTGTGCGAACAATCCCCATGTAATCCCACATAAATAAACGTAGCTCATGCCAATTATGCTGTATGACGACTTCTTCATCGGAGCAACTAACTTGGCTTTCATCCCACGGGGGTAAGGTGGGAGGTATAGCCGCTTCTGCCATTTTATCTATGATGTCGTTTGCCGCAGACCATGCATATACCACACACTCCAGCAAGGAATTTGAAGCCATACGATTGGCGCCATGAAGACCGGTATAGCTAACCTCACCAACAGCATAAAGCTGCGACAAATCGGTTTCTCCTTGCTTATTGACCATGACTCCACCACAGGTGTAGTGAGCCGCTGGGACAATTGGAATTGGCTCTTTTGTCATATCGATACTCAAATCCATAAGACGGCTGTATATGGTCGGAAAGTGCTTCTCGATAAAATCAGCGGGCTTGTGGCTAATATCCAAATACATACAGTCAGCGCCGAGACGTTTCATTTCAAAGTCAATGGCTCTTGCTACAACGTCTCGTGGAGCAAGTTCTTCCCTTTGATCGAACTCAGGCATGAAACGTGATCCATCTGGTCGCCTGAGATAAGCGCCTTCTCCTCGCAGAGCTTCAGTAAGTAAAAAATTTCTCGCTTCTGGGTGATATAGGCAAGTTGGGTGAAATTGATTGAATTCCATGTTTGCTACACGGCATCCAGCGCGCCAAGCAATTGCAATCCCGTCACCTGAAGAGACATCTGGATTGGAGGTATATTGGTAAACTTTAGATGCCCCACCAGTGGCAAGTACGACAAATTTTGCTCGTACAGTTTCGACATGTTCTTGGTTGCGGTTCCATATATAGGCACCGACGACTTTAGTACCATCACCACCAATTTTGTCTGCACAGATCAAATCCAGTGCATTGTGCCGTTCCAGTACAGTAATATTAGGGTGGTGGTGAGCATTGTCTTGTAGAGATGTTTGCATCGCCATGCCTGTAGCGTCGGCAGCATGTAAGATACGCCGGTGACTATGCCCGCCTTCTCGAGTTAAGTGGTAACGAGGATTATCATCGCTATCACCATCTTCACGATCAAATGGAACGCCACCATCAATCAGCCACTGAACACAAGCTTTTGCGTTTTTAGCGATAAACTCAACAGTCTCTTGTTCACACAAGCCCGCACCAGCGATAAGAGTATCTTGAACATGGGAGTCGATACTATCAGATTCATCGAAGACTGCAGCTATACCGCCTTGAGCATAGTAAGTTGAACCTTCGCTTCTCGTTCCCTTGCTTAACACAATAACTTTGCCGTACTCGGCAACACGAAGCGCTAACGATAGACCTGCTGCGCCACTACCCACCACTAATACATCACATTGATGTTCACGGTTTGCGTTCATAAACCTTTTTAATTCCTGAGTTAATTTAATTCTTAAATAAAATCGTGCCGTTCCGCGCCAACCATAGGTTATCAGTCATAGAGCATTGCTGTTTGTAGGTCGATTAAAACATTGCAATTAAGCCCTGATAAAACACAGAGTAGACCAATCATATTAGCATTGGAATGAATGCAATTCTTTGTAAATAACATTGATTTTGGCCCCTTTCATCCCCACAATTGTGGGTAACATTGTAATAGATTCATCGTTTTTAAAATAAATTCGGCAGAAATTTTGAACTTTATATTTATTGTTGAGTCACAATAGTGCTCAAGTAAGCGGTGGTGTCAATACTAGGTTTTGAATAATTAATGCTCATATCTGTAAGGTAGGGGTCGATAACAATAGGAGTACACGCTCGAATGAACGAGCAGTTGACCGATCAAGTACTTATTGAGCGAGTTCAGAGTGGAGATAAGCAAGCTTTTAATCTATTGGTAATAAAATACCAAAATAAAGTCTGTAATCTTATCTCTCGCTATGTCAATAATCCTGGAGATGTACCTGACGTAGCCCAAGAAGCATTTATTAAAGCGTATCGTGCTATACCGAGTTTCCGAGGTGAAAGTGCCTTCTATACTTGGTTATATAGGATAGCTGTCAATACTGCTAAAAATCACATTGTTGCTCAGGGGCGTAGGCCGCCAGCACAGGATGTAGACACTGAAGAAGCTGAATATTACGAAACAAGTAGTGCATTGAAAGAAATTTCGAACCCTGAGAACTTAACGTTGTCAAAAGAATTGAAGCAAGTAGTTTTTAGTGCGATCGAAGCTCTACCTGATGATTTAAAAACGGCAATGACGTTACGGGAGCTTGATGGTCTGAGTTATGAAGAAATTGCTGTAGTAATGGAATGTCCTGTTGGAACGGTGCGGTCACGTATCTTCCGAGCTCGTGAAGCGGTTGAGAAAAAAATTCAACCTCTTATAGAACACTAACGCCAGTAAGGTTAATGGTGAAAAGAATGGCTGACAAAGAGAAAATTTCAGCACTCATGGATGGGGAGTTGGTTGATAAAGCTCTAATTAGTGAATTAGAGCAAGACCAATCTAGCCTTAAGACTTGGAGCAATTACCATTTAATTGGTGATGCGATGCGAGATGAAGCTCCACAAATAAGAGATTGGTGTATAGCTGACAGCGTCGCACTTGCTTTGGAAAAAGAGAACACACATACTAGGCTTTCTCTTGATAATATTACAGAAATTAACCAACCTTCTGGTCAACCACATCCAGTTAGGGCTCGTCGTGAGCTACCCGCGTGGTTAAACCAATTTGGCCAGGTTGCAGTAGCAGCTTGTGTTTCGTTTGTGGTTATTCTTGGTGTGCAGCAATATGGAGGCAGTGAACCGGGACAAGCCGATGTAGAGCAGCTTCCTGTGTTGCAAACTATTCCATTTACTGGCAGTGCTGAGCCAGTGAGTTTAACTCGTAGTTCAGTCGATCAACCAACGCCAAACAGTACAACCAACGTACAGGAACAGCGGCGTCGAATTAATGCAATGTTGCAAGATTACGAATTGCAGCTGCGTTTAAATAGCGAAGTTTCAGATCATAACGATAATCCAGAAACGGTAGTTGAATGAATAAAATCCTGACCAGTGTACTAGCACTGTTCAGTTTGAGTTCGCCACTCGCCTTTGCAGAAGAAAAAACTGCAGAGGCGTTGTTGCATCAAATGAACGAAGCCAGTCAACACCTTAACTATGAGCTTTCTTATATTCTGATTAAGAAAAATAGTATCGAGCCTCTTTTGTATCGCCATGCTCGAAATAATGGTCAGCAACTGGCTCATCTTGTTTATCTCAGTGGGCCTGCTCGAGAGGTGATAAGGCGTGGTGATGAGGTTAGTTATATCGAACCCGGGGTTGAGCCGTTTACGATAGAATCTGGTAATATTGTTGCTCCTACGATTCCTCTTTTGAATAGTGATATTGAGGATCTGAGTCAGTACTATGATTTTATTCAGGTCGGACGTGCTCGAGAAGCAGGAACCGCTTGTCAAGTACTTAGGGTTGCTTCAAAAGATGGCCTTCGCTATTCCTATATCTTATGGGTTGACGATCAAACGAAGTTGCCAATTAGAGCTGATTTAGTTGACCGGGATGGTGAAGTCCTTGAACAATATCGAACTATCTCTTTCAGTGTTAATGACAACATTGCTGAAGTGTTAAGTACACTAAATACGGTTAAATTACCTGGTGTGCTGTCTTTACCGAAAGGTGAGTTGGAACAAAGTTTTTGGACAGTGGATTGGATACCCAAAGGCTTTGAATCAACAGAACTTAATCGTTATAGGATGGGAAGTAGTGACAGAATGGTTGAAACTCAGATGTTTAGCGATGGGTTGTTCAGCTTTTCTGTGTATGTGTCAGAAAGTGATGATTATTCTCTAAAAGGCCAATTAGTACGCCAAGGGCGACGAACGCTCCATAGTTATGTTAAAGGCACTAAAGAAATATCTGTAGTTGGTGATATTCCTCCAGCGACAGCGAAGCGTATTGCTCAGTCGGTGACGATTAATAAACAAGTGAGTACTACGCAGTGATGATAGCGTTAGCAACGGTTGCTTCAGTTAAGCCAATTTCTAGTGGTTACACTGTAGAACTAAGCTGTGAGCAGCAAACGAGTTGCTCTAGCTGCTCATCACAAAAAGGTTGTGGGACAGGAATAGTGTCTAAGGCTATTGGTAGTAAATCACTACATTGGCAACTCGATACAGCACAGTACGTTAAAAAGGGGCAGATTGTCGAAATAGGTTTGCCAGAAAAAGATATTTTGCAATCTGCTACTCTAGTTTACCTAGTCCCTTTGATTGCTATGATGCTCGGCGCACTGGGTGGCCAGTGGTTATTGAGCCCTATTTTCGGCCCTGGTGAAGGGGTGGTCATTTTGACTTCAGCACTTTCTACTCTTATTGGAATATATTGCGCTAAACGGTTGGTTATTAAACTTGAGTTCCGTTCATCACGAAGTGTCAAATTGCTTCGTGTGCTAGGTGAGCCAATTAGCTAGTGCGTATTGTCTAGAAATTAGTTAGAATCTGCCAACTTTATTGAAGCGCTGCTGTAATGCAGCCTTTTTATTTCCCTATATTTAAGAGTTTAGTCACACCAAATCATGAAGCACATTCGTAACTTTTCGATAATCGCCCACATCGACCATGGTAAGTCGACCCTATCCGACCGTTTGATCCAAGACTGTGGAGGATTGAGTGTCCGTGAAATGGCATCTCAAGTACTTGACTCAATGGATTTAGAGCGCGAACGTGGTATTACTATTAAATCCCAGAGTGTGACACTAAATTACACAGCTAAAGATGGTGAGATTTATCAACTCAACTTTATCGATACACCGGGACATGTAGATTTTGCCTACGAGGTTTCTCGCTCACTTGCTGCTTGTGAAGGTGCATTATTGGTAGTTGATGCAGGGCAAGGCGTTGAAGCTCAGACCTTAGCTAACTGCTACACAGCGATTGAAATGGACCTTGAAGTGGTTCCTATTTTGAACAAAATTGATTTGCCAGCAGCAGACCCTGAGCGTGTTGCTGAGGAGATTGAAGAAATTGTCGGCATCGATGCGATGGAAGCAACCCGATGTTCTGCAAAGACTGGACTGGGTATCGAAGATGTACTTGAAAATATTGTCTCTGCAATTCCAGCGCCTGAAGGTGATGAGGATGCGCCATTACAAGCATTGATCATTGACTCTTGGTTTGATAACTATTTAGGCGTTGTCTCCTTAGTTCGCATTAAAAATGGTTCGCTGAAGAAGAACGATAAAATTAAGGTGATGAGCACAGGGCAGGTGTGGGGAGTAGATCGTTTAGGCATCTTTACACCAAAGCAAGAGGATACAACGCAGCTTAATACTGGTGAAGTTGGTTGGGTAGTGTGTGGTATCAAAGATATTCTTGGTGCTCCTGTTGGAGATACGCTGACGCTTGCTAAGCATGGTTGTGAAGAGGCTTTACCAGGTTTTAAAAAAGTTAAACCACAGGTTTACGCGGGTCTTTTCCCTGTATCCTCAGATGATTACGAAAACTTTCGTGATGCTTTGGGTAAACTCAGCCTCAATGATGCTTCTTTATTTTATGAACCTGAGAGTTCAGCAGCTCTGGGTTTTGGTTTTCGCTGTGGCTTCCTTGGAATGCTGCATATGGAAATCATCCAAGAGCGACTTGAACGTGAATATGATTTAGACCTAATTACCACAGCCCCAACGGTAGTTTATGAAGTTGAACAAACAGATGGTGAGCTACTGCACGTAGATAGCCCGGCAAAACTTCCAGCGATCAACGATATTGAAGAAATTCGTGAACCTATTGCGCGTTGTAATATTCTTGTGCCTTCAGATTACTTGGGTAATGTAATTACTTTGTGTGTAGAGAAACGTGGGACTCAGGTAGATATGGTTTACCACGGAAATCAGGTTGCTGTAACGTATGATATTCCAATGGCTGAAGTTGTGCTTGATTTCTTTGACCGCTTGAAATCGACATCTCGTGGTTATGCTTCATTGGACTACAACTTTCAGCGTTTTGAAGCATCAGATATGGTTCGTGTCGATGTATTGCTTAATGGCGACAAAGTTGATGCTCTCGCTTTAATTACGCACAAAGATCATTCGCAAACTCGTGGTCGTCAGTTGGTGGAGAAAATGAAAGAATTTATTCCTCGCCAGATGTTTGATATCGCTATTCAAGCAGCGATTGGTAATCATATTATTGCACGCTCTACAGTTAAACAATTGCGTAAAAACGTGATTGCAAAATGTTACGGCGGTGATGTGAGTCGTAAGAAAAAACTATTGAAGAAGCAGAAAGAAGGTAAAAAGCGTATGAAGCAGATCGGAAATGTGGAACTGCCTCAAGAAGCCTTCCTTGCTATTCTGCATGTTGGTAAAGATTAGGTAGTAGTTTCTGATAAGCTAACCTATTGCTAAGTGAAAGAGTTACGACTCTTTCACTTTCGTGTTTATGAGATAAGGGAAGTCAATGGCGAATACATTTTCATTAATTCTAGTTATTGTCACTTTGGTAACCGGTATTGTTTGGGTACTTGAGAAGTTGCTGTTTGCTAAAAAACGCTATGCACAGCTTGCGACTATAGAAGAACAAACTCAAGAGCTTGATGCTACAGTGACAGAAAAAGTGGTTAAGCAGCCATGGTGGATTGAAAACTGTGTGTCTATTTTTCCTGTTATCGCGATAGTTCTTGTATTGCGCTCATTTATATATGAGCCGTTTCAGATCCCTTCTGGTTCTATGATGCCGACGTTGTTGGTCGGGGACTTTATCTTGGTTGAAAAGTACGCTTATGGTTTAAAAGACCCCGTATGGCGCAATCAATTAGTTGAAGTTGGAAAACCTGAACGTGGTGATGTGGTGGTATTTAAATACCCACCGCAACCAAGCATTGATTATATTAAACGTGTTGTGGGCCTACCTGGTGACCTTATTCGTTACAGTAGCGATAAACAGATATGTATTCAAAAGTCAGGTACGTCAGTCTGTGAACCTGTTAAATTGTTTAACGTCGAAGAAAGTGATTTTATTGACCGAGGTGTTCAGCAGATTCAAATGTCGGAACAATTGGGAAGTATTGCACACAATATTTTGGTCAATCCACTAGCTCGTAATCCTGTTGAGCAGTATTACCCACGTAGTGGCACTACAGAATGGGTTGTGCCACAAGGGCATTTCTTTGCAATGGGTGATAACAGAGACAATAGTGCTGATAGCCGTTTTTGGGGCTTTGTCCCTGAAGCAAATTTGGTAGGAAAGGCCGTTGCTATATGGATAAGCTTTGAATTTGAGCGCGATGCCGATAGTATTTTGCCCTCATGGATCCCGACCGGTGTGCGTTTTAACCGCATCGGTGGTATTAACTAAATTTATCGAGAGAGCATGAATTCTCCCATATCTAAATTAGAGAAAAAGCTTGGTTATCATTTTAATGATGCTGAGTTTATTCATTTAGCACTGACACATCGCAGTGCTCATGGAAAACATAACGAACGCCTAGAGTTTCTGGGTGATTCAATTTTAAGTTTTGTTATTGCTGATGATCTTTATCACCGTTTCCCTGACATTAATGAAGGGGATATGAGTCGTATGAGAGCAACATTGGTTCGTGGTAATACTCTGGCGGAACTAGGCAGAGAGTTTGAACTCGGTGATTACTTAAAATTAGGCCCTGGAGAGTTAAAAAGTGGTGGTTTCCGCCGCGATTCGATACTCGCTGATGTTGTTGAAGCCGTTATTGGGGCCATTTATCTTGATAGTGATATTGAAGTGGCTCGCAGAATTATTCTTAGTTGGTATCACCAGCGTCTTGAGGCTATTCAACCCGGTATCTCTCAAAAAGATCCTAAAACTCGTTTGCAGGAATTCTTACAAGGGAGAAGAAAACCTCTGCCTGTTTATACAGTGACTAATATTAAAGGTGAAGCACACAATCAGCAGTTTACTGTATCGTGTGAAGTAGCAGGCATAGGGACGTCTGTAGTTGGTAAAGGCACCAGTCGCCGCAAGGCAGAACAAGCGGCTGCTGAAATAGCACTAGAGCAACTTAGCAATGACTGATTCATCAGACAAAAATGATTTTGATATCGATACATTTTTTTCATCGAGTGGTGAAAAGAGCGCACCAGACAACCAATATTGTGGCTTTATTGCAATAGTCGGTCGCCCAAATGTGGGTAAGTCTACTCTTTTGAACCAAATCCTCGGACAAAAGATTTCGATAACATCACGCAAACCACAAACGACACGCCATCGGATTATGGGTGTTGATACCCAAGGTGATTATCAAGCGATTTATGTCGATACACCAGGCTTGCATATCGAGGAAAAGCGTGCGATTAACCGCCTTATGAACCGAGCTGCTAACTCATCACTCAGCGATGTTAATTTAGTGTTTTTTCTCGTCGATGGGACTCATTGGACAAAAGATGATGAGATGGTTTTGACTAAGTTACAAAAGTCGAATTTCCCGGTTGTATTGTGTATTAATAAAGTCGACAACGTCCAAGACCGAAATGATGTAATGCTCCATATGATGGAAGTGTCAAAAAGGATGGATTTTGTTGACGTAGTCCCTATTTCTGCTAAACAAGGTAAGAATATTGATGTGTTACGCAATCATGTTCGTGAACATTTACCTAAAGCCACTCATCATTTCCCAGAAGAATATGTGACGGATCGTTCGCAGAGATTTATGGCATCTGAGATTGTTCGAGAGAAGCTAATGAGGTTCACTGGTGAAGAGTTACCTTACTCAGTCACTGTTGAGGTGGAGCGTTTCGATTATAATCCAGCAACCGATGGTTTTCATATTAATGCTCTTATCCTAGTTGAGCGCCATGGTCAGAAAAAGATGGTGATCGGCAAAGGTGGTGAAAAAATTAAGACCATAGGACGAGAAGCTCGACTAGATATGGAAGAGTTGTTTGGTCGTAAGGTATATTTGGAAACGTGGGTCAAGGTTAAATCAGGCTGGGCTGATGATGAACGTGCTCTGCGCTCTTTGGGGTACATTGACGACCTTTAACTTTAGTCGAGTGTTATTGTTCTCGCACAACGCAATAAGGAGCTGTTGGCTCCTTATCTTTATTGGACACTAAATATGATTGCAGAAGGCTTACAGCGCTGTTTTGTGCTTCATAGACGTCCTTATAGTGAGTCAAGCCTGATTCTCGATGTGTTTAGTGAGGAATTCGGGCGATTAGCTCTGATGTCAAAAGGAGCAAGAAGTAAGCGATCTCATCTTAAAGGCGCTTTGCAGCCTTTCACTCCTTTACTGCTAAAATGGTCCGGCAAAGGTTCAATGAAGACTCTTCGTCAAGCTGAGCCGATCAGCCTTGGGTTGCCTCTCTCTGGTCTTACACTATATTCAGCAATGTATGTTAATGAGCTACTTGCTCGAGTTTTGATGGCTGAAGTTCCCATGCCTGCTCTGTTTCATGATTACCTTAATACTCTAACTGAACTGGCTCAATGTGATAACCCTGAACCTGCTTTGAGACGTTTTGAATTAGCATTACTGTCTGCAATGGGATATGGAGTCGATTTTTTGCATTGCGCAGGGACTGGTGAGCTTATTGCAGCTGACATGACATATCGTTATCGAGAACAAAAAGGTTTTATAGCTTCAGTTAGAACAGATAATCTTACCTTTTTAGGTAATGAACTGATTGCGATCAGCGAGCGTAGGTTTATTACAAAAGAGCAACTAAAAGCGGCTAAACGCTTTACACGAGTGGCATTAAAGCCGTATCTTGGAGGAAAACCATTAAAAAGTAGGGAGTTATTTATGCAAGTTATAGCTCCTAAATCACGGAGTATTGGAAAATGAGTTTAATTTATCTGGGTGTTAATATCGACCATATTGCGACGCTGCGTAATGCTCGTGGTACTAAGTATCCAGACCCTATTCACGCTGCTGAAGTTGCTGAGCGTGCAGGAGCGGACGGTATAACTATCCACCTCAGAGAAGATCGTCGTCATATAAAAGATCGAGATGTGCGTATTTTACGTGAAACGATCCAGACTCGTATGAATCTTGAAATGGCAGTGACGGATGAGATGGTTGAGATTGCACTCAAAACTCAGCCTGAATACGTTTGCTTAGTGCCGGAAAAACGTGAAGAACTTACGACTGAAGGTGGGCTAGATGTCGTGGGGCATATAGAGAAAATACAACATGCTACAAAAGCCTTGAATGAAGCAGGGATCAAAGTATCTTTGTTCATTGACGCAGATAGAGAGCAAATTGATGCTGCTAAGGCTTGCGGTGCACCATACGTAGAGCTTCATACAGGGCATTACGCTGATGCCGAGAATGACGATGACCAACAAGATGAACTGAAAAAAATCGCAGCTGGTGCAAGTTATGCTGCTGATTTAGGTATTACCGTTAATGCAGGGCATGGTTTAACTTACCATAATGTTGCTCCGATTGCTGCAATACCAGAAATCCATGAACTTAATATTGGGCACTCTATTATAGGTCGAGCTGCTTTTGATGGCCTTCACAAAGCGGTTGCTGACATGAAAGCTCTTATGGTTGAAGCGCGTAAGTAGCTACGATGGCAATTGTAGGTTTAGGGACGGATATTGCAGAAATAGAGCGTGTTGAGAAAGCGCTTGCTCGCTCTGGAGAGAGTTTCGCGCAGCGGATTCTAACAGAGCAAGAACTTGAGCGTTTTCATTCTTTGAAACAGCAAGCTCGATTTCTGGCTAAACGTTTTGCTGCTAAAGAAGCGGCTTCAAAAGCATTGGGGACTGGTATTGCTCAAGGGGTGACATTCCACGACTTTAGTATTACTAATGACCAATACGGGGCCCCATCTTTATCGCTATCTGGTAAAGCATTTGAAATTGCTAAAATAAAACAGGTGGAACAAATCCACCTATCTATTTCAGATGAGCGTCATTATACCATTGCAACGGTTATTTATGAGTCTAAATAAGGTGCTGAACTCTCGATAACCTTTTCCATCTCATCTTGTAGCTCAAATAATTCTGGTTCAAGTTCCAAAATGCTGGAGCCAGAATTAATCGCTTTTTCTATAGTTGAACAGACTTTTTTAAGCCGAGGCACGCCGCAATAAGCACTGCTGCCATGCAATTTGTGGATAAAATGAAGTAACTTTTCCCTGTCAAAATTCTTTTGTTCCATCGCCGTTTCAACTACCTCACTCACCTCTGGGATATAGTTAACCAACATTTGTAACATATCTCTCGCAAGTTCGATTTTATTTGCAGATTGTTTTAGCGCGGCTTGCCAGTCAATAATGAGACTGCTATTTTCCGTTGAATTTAGTGAGGAGTATGTTTGCAAGTCTACATCAGGCCGCTCTTTATTAATGCTGTTGGTATCTGGGTTCCAGTGTGTTAAGACTTGCTGAAGTACCCTTTCTTCAATGGGTTTGGTTAAGTAATCGTCCATGCCGGCACCAAGCAATCTGTCTCGTTCCCCGCTCATTGCATGTGCTGTTACAGCAATGACAGGAGTATTTGCATTGTATTGTGTGCTTTTGATTTTGTGGCATGCCGTCACCCCATCCATATGAGGCATTTGAATATCCATGAAGATTATGTCAAATCTTCGTTCTTCGGCTTGGCTAACAGCATTTAAGCCATTGGTAGAGGTGATGACTGTCTCGACTCTTTCTTGCAGTAATGCACTGATAAGTTTGAGGTTAGCGGGGTTATCATCGACAGCCATAACAGTGAGAGGGAGCTTTTCACTGTAAGTTGGCTTGAACTCAATACCGGGGAATGTTTCTTGATTGGTCGCTAAAATCTGTAATAGCTTTCGACGTGAAAGTGGCTTGGTAATGCAGTGTACATCATGGGTTTGGATAAGGTGGTCTGATAAGGCTAGAGCTGTACTGGGAATACCTACCACTACGTGAGATGTACATTGTTTAGCGTGTTTCACCCATTGCTCTACTTGCTCTAGCTGATTGGGTTTGTTTGGTGCTAAATTAAGTATAATGTAGTCATAGTGGCTTGAGTCATCTGGGAGTGATGACCGATAGGTGACGATCAAACCTTCTTGAATAAGTATCTGTTGAATTACAGAGGCAGCCTGCATATTAGACTCTATCAGCAGCAATGTACGTTGTTTCAGCGATTGAGTTTCTATTAAGGTATTGACTGGCATTTCTGTTGAATGAAGTTTGAGGGTAAACCAGAAGGTTGATCCTTGATGGAGTCTACTCGTGAGGCTAATTTCTCCTCCCATTTGACCAACAAGTTTTTGTGTGATGACCAAACCTAATCCAGTGCCCCCATAACGACGAGAGATACTCGCATCTGCTTGACTAAATGCTTGGAATAGTTGAGCTTGCTGTCGTTCTGAGATGCCAATTCCTGTATCACGTACCATAAACTGTAGCTCGATAACATCTTCTTTTTGTGAACGCATTTCAGCACTGATATCTATGTTACCGCGTTCGGTAAATTTGATAGAGTTACCTACTAAATTAGTGAGTACTTGTTGAATCCGTAGTGGGTCACCTACCACGCCGGTAGGGATTTTAGAATCAACTTTAAGGGTCACTTCAAGCCCTTTTTCGTGGGCGCTTGTTGCTTGTAAACTGACCACCTCTTCTAGTGTTTCTTGAAAATCAAACGGAATATTTTCTAGAGCAAGTTTACCCGCTTCAAGCTTAGAGAAATCAAGAATATCATTAATAATACTTAATAAATTATTAGCTGATTTTTCAATCGTTTGTAAATAGTCGGTTTGGTTGTTGGTCAATTTGGTTTTGAGCATTTGGCGAGTAAAACCAATGACACCATTAAGAGGTGTTCGAAGCTCATGTGACATGTTAGCCAAAAATTCAGATTTTACTCGAGCGGCTTCTTGAGCTCTTTTTTTAGCAATGTCCAATTCTACATTCTGGATCTCTAGCTGCTCTAGGGTTTCTCTAAGATCCGAAGTGGCTTGGTCTATGCTATGCTGCATCTCTACATGATATTCTGATAAAGACACAGCCATAGCATTAATACCATTTTTTAATGTGTCTAGTTCACCGTGCATTTTGCCTTCAATTCTAACGTCGAGGTGGCCGCGGCGAATTCGGTCTACCATATTTTTCATATGCGAAATAGGTCGAGTAACATCATGCATTAAGCGGTGAGCAAAGATTGCTGATAACCCAAGCCCCGAAATTAGCACTAAGAAGGCAGAGAAAACCTCTTGATATTGCTGAAGTCTTAAAGAGGATAGGTCAAGTTCTATGGCAATATAGCCTAATGCTGAGTTATTATTTTGACCTTTAGCTGCAGAAAGTAACCCTGATTCTGCGACGATGGGAGCTCGTAATATTAGAGTGTTTCCCTGTAAGTCAGACGTTACGAGTAAAGGAATGGATTCATTGCGAGGGAACGTCAGAGATTCAAAGTTAGGATGAAAGTTGGATGTTACAAACAAATCATGGTTGTAATCGAAAACGGCTATACTACGAACGAATTTAGAATTCTTGCGATGGGCATAACTAATAATTCTTCGAACAGCTTCACGGCTGTTGTTTTTCAATCCCTCTTCACTGGCAATAGCAAGGGGCTCGACGATACTTAACCCTGAGTTGATAACTTGTTTTTCAAGATCATGGTAGCGGTTGAAAGAGAAAAATGCGCTCAGGAGCAGGCCAATTATTAAGGTAGGCGCAAGTGTGAGAGTAATAACGCGGGCGCGTAAGCCATATCTAGTCATTATTGTCTAAACATCGTGGTATGGATGTGGGAAAATAGCTTCCAAGCAAAAAGAAGCCATCGAATACTTAAGCATAATCAACTCGTTCGGCTCCGACAATCGTTCAGGTATGAAAAGGTGATACTTGGATAGTAATACAGAACAATAGTACAAGGCAAAGAACAGAGTTATGGCGCGTTTCTTCCAACCGAAAAAGAAAACTAAACTGAATACGAAACATCAGTTATTGACCATTGATAAGCTTGATCATTATGGAGCAGGTATTGCCTACCAAAAAGGTAAGCCCGTTTTTGTTGATGGAGCATTACCAGGTGAGAAAGTATTAGCTCAGTTTACAGAGAGCAAAAGCAAGTATTCTCGTGCATCATTAATTAAAGTGCAGAGTTCGAGCAAGCAACGTATTGATCCATTTTGCCCTCATTATGATGAATGTGGTGGCTGTAACATGCAGCACCTGAGCAATCAGGATCAACAAGAGTACAAGCAACAAACCTTAAGCCAGCTAATAAGTAAATTTGCAGGGAAAAAACTTGGATTGTATGCGCCGATTGTTGGCCCAAGTCAAGGTTATCGTAGGCGAGCGAGAGTTAGCGTGATGCAGGATAGAAAAACTCATAAGCTCAAATTTGGTTTTCGTAAAAAGCACAGTAAGGATATTGTGACTTTGACGCATTGTCCGGTATTAGTTCCTGAATTGGATGCATTGTTACCAGACTTATACCAATTGCTGCAGACGTTTTCTCACCCTGAATGTATTGGTCATGTTGAATTGGTGAAAGCTGACAATGCATGTATTTTGGTTTTACGTCATACCAATTCTTTATCGCCCAAAGATCAACGAGCTTTGTTCGACTTTGTCTGCAGTAAGCAGGTGACTTTGTATTTGATGCCAAATAGTGATGATATGGTGCTTGAATACGGTGAATCAGGAATCTATCAAGAGATAGGAGTTACTATTCCATTTGAACCTAATAATTTCATTCAGGTAAATCGAGATGTCAATGCTCTGATGGTAGCACAAGCGCTTGATTGGCTAGACTTGTCGCCACAAGATAGCGTACTGGATTTGTATTGCGGTTTAGGTAATTTTAGTTTGCCAATGGCAAAGCAAGTCAAATCAGTGATTGGTATTGAAGGCGTTGATGAGATGGTTGATAAAGCATCTCATAACGCTGAAGTGAACCAGATTAAGAATGCGACATTTTTTCAGGCTAATTTGGAACAAGATGTGTCAGGTCAGCCCTGGGCTAGTCAGAAATTTGATAAGATATTGCTTGATCCTGCCAGAGCGGGAGCCAGTGGAATTGTAGAACAAGTCTCTGCTTTGGGAGCGAAGAGGGTGGTTTATGTTTCTTGTAATCCTGCTACTCTAGCGCGAGACTCTCACAGTCTACTTAGCCAAGGTTATGAGTTAAAACGACTTGGGATGATAGATATGTTTCCTCATACGAGTCATCTAGAATCCATGGCCTTATTTATTAAAGCATGATAAGAACTTACCTCGTATAGAGCAGTCTTACCTTACGAAAATAGAAAGTAAAACAGGACAAAGATAATGGTTGCGGTACGAAGCGCACACTTGAATCAAGATGAGCAGTTTGAGTTAGATACTTGGGTCGCGAGCCTAAAACAAGATACCAAAGTGGCAAAGCGCCTCAAAGAGGTATACCTACACTGCGAAACTATTTTGGCTGACAAGGAACAAAAGGCCTTGTTACTGTGGCGTGGCCGGGAAATGATCGAAATCCTGACGACACTTTCTATGGACAAGGCTACTCTAGTTTCTGCGCTGCTGTTCCCATTGGTATCAAGTGGTGCTTATAAACGTGAGGTATTAGAAGAAGATTTTGGTAAAGAAACCATCAAGCTGATTGATGGTGTGGAAGAAATGGCAGCTCTTGGGCAACTGAATGTCACGATAGAAGGGACTGCTGCATCAGCTCAGGTTGATAATGTTCGTCGAATGTTACTTGCCATGGTTGATGATTTCCGCTGTGTAATCATTAAATTGGCTGAGCGAATCTGTAACTTGATTGAGGTTAAAAAGGCTCCTAATGAAGTTCGATGTGCGGCAGCTAAAGAATGTACCAATATATACGCCCCTCTTGCTAATCGTTTAGGTATTGGCCAGCTTAAGTGGGAAATTGAAGATTATGCATTTCGCTATCAGCAACCTGATACGTACAAGCAAATCGCAAAGCAACTCTCTGAACGCCGTATCGTGCGTGAACAATACATCCAAGATTTTGTTGACGATTTATCCAGTGAAATCAATGTTTCAGGGATCAATGCTGAAGTGAGTGGGCGGCCCAAGCATATTTACAGTATTTGGCGCAAAATGCAGAAAAAAAGCTTGGCATTTGACGAGCTATTTGATGTTCGTGCAGTACGTATCATTGCTGATCAACTTCAAGATTGTTATGCGGCATTAGGTGTTGTTCATACTAAACACAGACATTTACCTGGTGAATTTGACGATTATGTCGCTAACCCCAAGCCTAATGGGTATCAATCGATACATACTGTCATTCTAGGCCCTGAAGGCAAGACGATTGAGATTCAGATCCGCACAAAAGACATGCATGAAGACTCAGAACTTGGTGTTGCAGCTCACTGGAAATACAAAGAAGGTGGCGGTGGACGCAGTGGTTATGATGAAAAAATCACTTGGCTACGTAAGCTGCTTGATTGGCAAGAAGAAATGTCAGATTCTGGTGAGATGCTTGATGAAGTTCGCAGCCAAGTTTTTGATGACCGCGTTTATGCATTTACACCTCGTGGTGATGTGGTTGATTTACCAATGGGGGCGACTCCGCTTGACTTTGCATACCATATTCACTCTGAAGTAGGTCATCGTTGTATTGGAGCTAAGGTTGCTGGCCGTATCGTGCCTTTCACTCATAAACTCACCATGGGTGACCAGGTTGAGATTATTACTTCTAAGGAGCCTAACCCTTCTCGTGATTGGTTAAACCCATCAATGGGTTTTGTAACTTCTGGAAGAGCTCGGGCGAAAATTAATGCTTGGTTTCGTAAACAATCGCGAGAGAAAAACTTAGAGGCGGGTAGAGAAATCCTCGAATCTGAGTTAACTAAAATAGGTGCAACGCTAAAAGACGCTGAGAAATACGCACTTAAGCGATTTAATATAAATAGTGCAGATGAACTTTTTGTTGGGATTGGTAGCGGTGATTTACGTATTAACCAGATCATCAATCATATTAATGCCCTCGTTAATAAGCCTACAGCTGAAGAAGAAGATCAACAGGCGCTTGAAAAACTTAAAGAAGCGGAAAACAAATCGCCGGCTTTGAGTCGACCTAAAAAAGATGCGGTAGTTGTGGAAGGCGTTGATAATCTTATGACGCATTTAGCGCGCTGTTGTCAGCCTATTCCTGGTGATGAAATTGCAGGTTATATCACTCAAGGTCGGGGAATTTCGGTTCATCGGTCAGATTGCGAGCAACTTGAAGAGCTTCGTCATCATGCACCAGAAAGAATTATAGATACAGTATGGGGAAGTGGCCATGTTGGTTCATACATATTGACTGTACGTGTTGAGGCAATGGAGCGTGGTGGACTACTGAAAGATATCACTACACTGTTTTCTAATGAAAAAATAAAGGTGAACAGTATGAAAAGTCGAGTTGATTACCGTAGCCAGTTGTCCATTATGGACTTTGATCTTGAAGTGACCAATGTTGAGGTATTATCACGCTTATCCAAGCGCGTAGAACAAATCAAAGATGTCATGTCTGTAAAGAGATTAGGTTAACCTGTCCGCGATTAATTAAAGGTGAGTGGTATAACCACTCACCTTTTTCTTTAGAGGAATACAATAATGAGTCACCCGATAGAGCAGTTAGAAAAAATCATGACAACGCTGCGTGATCCTCAACAGGGATGTCCGTGGGATTTGCAACAAACCTTCGATACAATTGTGCCTCATACCATAGAAGAAACTTACGAAGTTGTTGACGCCATCCACAATCGTGATTGGGATAATCTGCAGGAAGAGCTAGGTGATTTGTTGTTTCAGGTAATTTTCTACAGTCAATTAGCTAAAGAGCAGGGGTTATTTGAGTTTTCTGATGTGGTTGATGGTGCAAACCAAAAACTGACTCGACGTCATCCACATGTTTTTTCGGGCGTTGAATTTTCAAGTGAGGATGAGATCGCAGATAATTGGGAAGCGGAAAAAGCCAAAGAAAAGCCAAAGAAAGGCAGCGCTGAACAAAGTATTCTAGATTCTGTACCAAACGCATTACCTGCTTTATCTCGAGCGAATAAAATTCAAAAGAAGTGTGCTCGTTATGGGTTTGATTGGGACTCTCTAGGACCAGTAGTGGATAAAGTTCGTGAAGAAATTGACGAAGTCATGGACGAAGTGCTTCAGGTGTCACCGAATCAAGATAAAATAGAATTAGAGCTGGGGGACTTATTGTTTGCGGTGGTGAATTTAAGTCGTCATTTAGATAAGGATCCAGAGTCTGCTTTGAGTAAAGCAAATTTAAAGTTTGTGCGACGGTTTAAGGCAATCGAGTTTATTATTGCAGGGCAAGGTAAGATGTTGAAAGATTTTGATTTAGAGCAGCTTGACCACTTATGGGATCATGTTAAGCGACAAGAGCCTTAGTCTAGGCTACCGAAAATAGAACAATTCGAATTTGATTTGAAACAAAAAAGAAAAAATGACAGTGTGATATATTTCACGTTGTGGCGATAAGGGTCTTCTGGTATATTTATCCCCCGTCCAGAAGAAATCTATTTCCCTCATTCAACCAATTTCAGGTTAAACATGACGACAAATTACATTTTTGTTACTGGCGGGGTTGTATCCTCTCTAGGTAAAGGTATTGCAGCAGCATCTCTAGCGGCTATTCTCGAAGCTCGTGGTCTTAAAGTGACTATGATGAAGCTTGATCCGTATATTAACGTTGACCCAGGCACAATGAGTCCAACTCAGCACGGTGAAGTATTTGTTACCGAAGATGGTGCAGAAACAGATCTAGACCTTGGTCACTATGAGCGTTTCATTCGTACCAAGATGACTAAGCGCAACAACTTCACCGCTGGTCGTGTTTATGCTGATGTTTTACGTAAAGAACGCCGTGGTGATTATTTAGGCGCAACTATTCAGGTTATCCCTCATATTACAAATGCGATAAAAGATCGTGTTATCGCAGGCTCAGAAGGTCATGATGTCGCTATCGTTGAAGTCGGTGGCACTGTCGGCGATATAGAATCTTTGCCGTTTATGGAAGCTATTCGTCAGTTAGCGGTTGAATTAGGTCGAGAACGTGCGATGTTTATGCATTTGACACTGGTTCCTTATCTTGCGGCTGCTGGTGAAGTTAAAACGAAACCTACTCAGCATTCTGTCAAAGAATTGCTCTCTATTGGTATTCAGCCTGATATTTTGGTGTGCCGCAGTGATCGTGTGATCCCAGCAAATGAGCGCAAGAAGATTGCTTTATTTTGTAATGTACCAGAGAAAGCAGTCATCTCAATGAAAGATGTTGACTCTATCTACAAGATCCCTCAACTGATTAAGTCTCAAGGACTTGATGATCTTGTATGTGCGCGTTTTGGTATCACCGCAAATGAAGCTAACCTTTCTGAGTGGGAGCAGGTTATTTACGAAGAAGCTAACCCTACTGGTGATGTAACCATTGGCATGGTTGGTAAATATATTGAACTACCTGATGCGTACAAGTCCGTTAATGAAGCCTTGAAGCACGCAGGTTTGAAAAACCGCCTTAATGTTACTATCAAATACGTAGACTCTCAGGATGTTGAGAGCAAAGGTGAAGAAGCTCTCGCTGGCCTTGATGCTATTCTAGTACCTGGTGGGTTTGGCGACCGTGGCATTGAAGGTAAGATTCGCGCGGTTCAGTATGCTCGTGAAAACAATGTACCGTATTTGGGGATTTGTCTTGGAATGCAGGTTGCCTTGATAGAATACGCTCGAAATGTTGCAGGCCTTGAAGGCGCGCATTCGACAGAGTTTAACAAAGAAACGAAATACCCAGTGGTTGGATTGATCACTGAATGGGTTGACGATGAAGGTAAAGTTGAAGAACGCACTGAAAGCTCAGATTTAGGTGGAACAATGCGTCTTGGTTCTCAGTTATGTCACTTGGAAAAGGGTACCAAAGCACGAGATATGTACGGCAGCGCTACCATACATGAGCGTCATCGCCATCGCTACGAGGTAAATAACGTACTTCGGCCTAAAATCGAAAAAGCTGGGTTAAAAGTGTCTGGTTTGTCTGCGGATAAGAAATTGGTTGAGATGATTGAGAATCCAGCTCATCCATGGTTTGTAGCCGCTCAATTTCATCCAGAATTTACCTCAACACCACGAGATGGGCATCCATTATTCGCTGGCTTTGTCAAAGCTGCAGGGCAATTTTCCCGCGGTGAATTTGAGAAGTAAAAGGATACAGGTGGCCGCATAATTTTGCGGCTGCCTTTTAAGTTTGACATTCATATTTGAACGAGAGGAATCATCAATGTCTAAGATCGTTAAAGTTCTAGGTCGTGAAATTATCGACTCACGTGGCAATCCTACAGTAGAAGCTGAAGTTCACCTAGAAGGTGGATACGTTGGTATGGCGGCGGCTCCTTCTGGCGCTTCAACGGGCTCACGCGAAGCTCTTGAACTTCGTGATGGTGATAAAGCCCGCTTCTTAGGTAAAGGTGTTCTTAAAGCTATTGGCGCAGTAAATGGAGCGATAGCGGAAGCTCTAGTAGGTAAAGACGCGAAAGACCAAGCAGCCGTTGATGCAGTAATGATTGACCTAGATGGTACTGAAAATAAATCGAACTTTGGTGCCAATGCAATCTTAGCTGTATCTCTTGCTAATGCAAAAGCAGCAGCTGCGTCAAAAGGTATGCCTTTGTTTGAGCACATTGCTGAGCTAAATGGTACTCAAGGTCAATTTTCTATGCCTCTACCTATGATGAACATCATCAATGGTGGCGAACATGCAGATAACAACGTTGATATTCAAGAGTTTATGATTCAACCTGTTGGTGCTAAAACGTTAAAAGAAGGTTTACGTATTGGCGCAGAAGTATTCCACAACCTAGCGAAAGTATTGAAAGCGAAAGGTATGAGTACCGCTGTTGGTGATGAAGGCGGCTTTGCTCCTAACTTAGAATCTAACGCGGCGGCTCTTGCTGCTATTAAAGAGGCAGTTGAGCTTGCAGGTTACGTACTTGGTAAAGACGTGACACTTGCTATGGACTGTGCTGCATCTGAGTTTTACGACAAAGAAGCTGGTAACTATAACATGAAAGGTGAAGGTAAAGTCTTTACTTCTGAAGAGTTTAACCATTACTTGGCCGGTCTAGTTGAAGAGTACCCGATTGTCTCTATTGAAGATGGTTTGGATGAATCTGACTGGGATGGCTTTAAACACCAGACTGAACTGCTGGGCAGCAAGATTCAACTTGTTGGTGATGACCTATTTGTCACCAATACTAAGATCCTTGCTGAAGGTATCGAAAAAGGCGTTGCTAACTCGATCCTCATCAAGTTTAACCAGATTGGTTCTCTAACTGAAACGCTTGCAGCAATTAAAATGGCTAAAGATGCTGGATACACAGCGGTTATTTCTCACCGTAGTGGTGAAACTGAAGACGCTACTATTGCTGACTTAGCAGTTGGTACAGCAGCAGGCCAAATCAAAACGGGTTCTATGAGCCGTTCTGACCGCGTTGCTAAATATAACCAGTTAATCCGTATCGAAGAAGCTCTAGGTGGACGTGCGCCATACAATGGTATTAAAGAAGTTAAAGGTCAATAATTTATTGATATCTAAATAGCTTTAGTAAAAATCGCCTCTAAGTTAGAGGCGATTTATTATTGTAATTATTCAGTTTTACACGTCTGCTATGGGTTTAATGGGCTGTTCTTAGGCAATGTTTTGCGAAAGCTTCTAATGGCTTCTATTCTTCGTTTCTCCATTTCTTCACGAATCGCTCCATCTTGAAATCCATCTTTAATAATTTCTTGGACATTAATAGATAAGGCAGCTTGATAGGCCTGTTCAAAAAGGGTTTTCTGAGGATAATCTGTCTTTTCATATCCAGTACGCCCACGACTATCTGCCATGCAAGCAAGTAATACTTCTTTTAATCGCTCTGGTTTACGCCAAACATCGAAACTGTTAAGCACTTTCAGTATCGTTTCTGCCCTTAATTCTTCTGCACTATGTATATTTGAATGTTGTTTACAGACTATTAAAGCTAACTCTCGATATTCATTCGGTACTCGTATCCGGTCGCATAATTGCTTGATAATATTTTGGCCAGTATGACAGTGCTTCTTATGGCTAGGCCACTCAGCCTTTGGGGTGACTCCTTTACCTAGATCATGCATTTGTGCGGCGAAGCGAACTTTTGTTGATGGCGTTAAAAGTGCAATTTGTTTGGCAACTAATAAATTATGAATACCCGTGTCTATTTCAGGGTGCCATTTTTCTGGTTGAGGGACACCAAACAAGCCGTCGAGTTCTGGAAGAACGACTTTTAGTGCTCCGCAGTTACGAAGTGCTGATAAGAAAACTTGTGGGTCTTGAGTAGAAAGAGATTTATGCCATTCTTGCCATACACGCTCAGCAGTTAAATGCTCAAGCTCTTTGGACATGACAATTTGCTTCATTAAATCTTGAGTTTCTTCAGCAATAGTAAAGCCGAGATGCTGAAGTTTGGCAGCAAAGCGTGCGACTCTAAGAACACGTAGAGGATCTTCGACAAAGGCACTAGAAACATGCCTTAGGATACGATTATTTAGATCGGTTTGACCACCATAGGGATCGATTATCCTCCCCTTGCTGTCTTGAGCCATGGCATTGATGGTCAGATCGCGGCGAAGAAGATCTTCTTCAATAGTGATATCAGATGAAAAATAACAATCAAACCCTTTATACCCAGATCCTGTTTTTCTTTCTGTTCTTGCTAAGGCATATTCTTGTTTGGTCTCGGGATGTAAAAAAACAGGGAAATCTTTGCCTACAGCTACAAATCCATTTTTGATTAAATTGTCAGGAGTGGCGCCTACAACAACCCAATCTTGGTCATGGACGGCAATGTTAAGTAATCTATCGCGCACCGCGCCACCAACTAGAAATATTTGCACAGGTATCCCTCTTATATTCGGATATTTGCATTGGCTATTAGTGCTAGCAATGTTACTTTTCTTATCAGTAAATTCCCAGAGATGAGAGACATGTATAAGAAACATTTTGGATTCACAGAGCTGCCTTTTTCGATAGTACCAAGCTCTCGTTTTTTATTCCAAAGCCAACGACATAAAGAAGCCATGTTTCGTTTGCAAGCGGGTCTTGGGGAAGGTGGTGGATTTGCTATGCTATCTGGTGAAGTCGGCACAGGGAAAACCACTTTAGTTAGAACGTTACTAAAATCTCTGGACAGTGACACTCAGACCGGCCTTATCCTTAATCCCACTTTTTCAAGTTTAGAGCTGCTTGAAGCGATTTGCGATGAGTTTTCAATTGAGTATCACTCAGGTGGCACACTTAAACAATTTAACCAACAGATTCATGATTTTTTACTTAGTAGTTACGCTAATGGCATTCAAACTTTATTAGTAATTGATGAGGCTCAGCATCTTTCTGCCGAAGTGCTTGAGCAATTGAGATTATTAACAAACTTAGAAACGGATAACCAGAAACTACTACAAGTGCTGCTTGTTGGACAGCCTGAACTTCAGCAGAGGCTGAAAATGCCTCAGTTGCGCCAGCTTGCACAACGTATTACGGGTCGATACCATTTATTACCTTTAGATGTTAAAGAAGCCACACTGTATATTCGTTATCGTTTAGAGTTGGCTGGTGGAGATAGCGGTTTATTTTCGTCTAAGTCATTAAAATTTATCTCAGAACATTCTTTTGGTATTCCGCGATTAATCAATCTAATTTGTGATGCAGCATTAAAGCAAGCCTATAGGATTGGGGAAACAATCCCAAGTCATTCAAGTGTTGAAGTTGCTTGCCGGGAAATCATGAGCTTTCAATCTTCCTACCAATTTGTTGAGTCAGCTCCTCGTAGCTCATCCTGGTTAAAAGCCAGTGCTATTGGAGCAGTATTCACAGCGGTAAGCTATTGGATGGCTCCCCAATTGGTAGATAACCTGATTCATCAGTATATTGTTGAAAAGTACCCTCCTCAGGTTGTCAACATGGTTGAAGAGGAAGTCTTCCCACCTCAATTAATGCATACACTCTCGCAGTCTGATAATTTTCAGCAGTCAATGGATGTGCTCTACCGTGTGTGGGGAATTCAGGCTTCTGTTGTTGAGCGACTGTGTCGGCAAGGAAGTGAAGGTGCTTTTCGATGTGCACAGTCAAATGGTACGCTTTCCGTATTGAAGGAAGCAAATGTACCAGTGTTATTGACTCTAAATAGTGAAGGGCGACAGAGTTATGCAGTCTTGTATAAGTTAGGTGATGAAATGGCTCAATTATTGGTGGCTGAGCAGAGAATTGAGTTACCAATTGATAAGCTAATGAGTTTATGGAAAGGGGAATACTATCAGGTTTGGCGAGGTTATTGGCATCAAACGCTTAAGCCAAAAATGTCTGGGCCTGCGATTTATGAATTGAATAGGCGTTTGTCTAAAGCATTAGGTGAGTCTGAAGTAGATAGCGACTTTTATGGTAATGAATTGATAAATAAAATTAAGTTATTTCAACAATGGCAAGGTTTACATGTTGACGGTATCGCAGGACAAAAAACATTACAGCGTTTAGAAAAGCTCTCTCAGGATGAAGCACCTTCACTTGAACAGCCTAAGGGAGAGGTATAATGTCGAAAGTATTACAAGCATTAGAACATTCAGAGCAGAATCATCAGACATTCAGTACATTTGAATATAGGCAACCAACGATAAGCAAATCAGTGCAACGCGCAGTTCCGATCTGGCTACTTGCGACTCTCGTTTTTACTCCAGCATTTTGGGGGGGAGTTGCAGGCATTTATCATAATTACAATGAGCAGTTGGCCGCATGGGAAATAGCTAATCAGCCTCAATCACAAGTGCAGAAAATTTCATTTCAGTATTACACTCTAAACTATCCATCATTTGGCACTCTTCGAGAGACCTATGATTTTTTACCTCCAGTAAGTGTTAAACCAGACACATCCACATTGATACCTGATGCCATTTCTCCTCAGCAAGAAGACAAATCACCAGCCATTGTAGACAATGATAGCCTGATAGAAAATTTAGACTTGTCTGGATTGTCTCCAGAGCTTGCGCTGCGCGTTGAATCAGCACTCGACAATCGCGAAGTATCTAGCCAAAGTAGAAACACGTCTGATCTTGTACTTAATAGTCGTGAGTGGCAGGGTAAATTACCACCTCTTGATTTCCAGACTCATGTTTATTCAAGTAATCCAGACAAACGTTGGGCTAAGATAAATGGTACTGAGTATCGAGAAGGGGACTGGATAAGTGAGGATATTCAACTTCAGAATATAGAGTCGCAGTATAGTGTTATCTCTTTCAATGGTTTAGAGATTCAGGTGCCTGCACTATATGATTGGCAAGGATAAAAGGTCGCGTATGCGACCTTTTTAAACCGTACTCAATTTAGTCCACAAAGAAATTTATGCCCAGCCCGAAGGTGAACGCTTTCTACGTGGAATAATATGAGGAAGAATAAGACCAAATAGTAAGCCGATACCAGCGACGCCGCCCCCGTACATAAAGTACTTAAGCAATAAGTCGTCCTTTTGCGTATCTAATTTAGCTCTTAGGTTGCGGACTTCTTCCTGTGATGCCGTCAACTGCTGGCTAATTTCACCATGGCTTTTTTCTAGATCAGCGATTTGACGGTTTCGATTTTCTAAAGACCCGGCTAACCCTGCTTTTTCTTGATCAGCATTGGAACGTGCGTTGGCGAGTTTAGCTTTCACATCAGACAATTCTTTTTCAATCTTAGGTAAGCGCAGCGCCATGCTCTCACGAGTGGTGACAAAGCGGCTTTCAACCCAGCCCTTACGGCCTTTACTGTCTTGGATTTGAGTATACCCAGTATCTTTATCAGCGGTTAGGTAAGTCACCCTATCCCCTGCATCGACACTGCCGATAATTCGGAATTGGTTACTCGGACCTGAGTGCATGTAGGTAAATAAGTTATCTGCGATGTAACGGCTTTTAGCTAATGCGACGGGTGTAACCAATATTGAAGCTAAAACCAAGCAAACCAGTTTTTTCACGATCAATCCTTTAACAGTTTTTTCTAACACTTTCTGGGTAAACAGCCCTTAATAACAAATAGTAAGTAGTTTCAGGCGCTACTGCAACAAAGAAGGGAAGCTAAGCCTCCCTTTCTGTGGATTTGAGTCAATAATGACAGCGAGTTAACACATCATTGACCTTATTGATTAAGTAAATGCTGCTTGAATGATATAGAAGAACACAACGGCAAGTAGTGCGCCTGCGGGAAGAGTAACAATCCATGAAGCTACGATGTTTCGTACCACACCTAGATTTAACGCGGCAATACCACGTGCAAAGCCAACACCTAGCACGGCACCGACAAGCGTTTGAGTGGTAGAAATAGGAAGTCCTGTACCAGAAGCTAGAACGACGGTACATGCAGTGGCAAGCTGAGCTGCAAATCCACGACTTGGTGTTAGCTCAGTGATGCCTGTTCCAACAGTAGCCATCACTTTGTGTCCTAGGGTTGCTAAACCCACTACGATCCCTAAGCCACCAAGAGGTAAAATCCACCATGCAATTGAACTTTTATCTGTAATCTCACCCATATGCTCAATTGTAGAGGCTATTGCTGAAAGAGGACCAATTGCGTTTGCCACATCATTTGAACCATGGGCGAATGCCATTGCACAGGCAGTGATAACCATTAGAACGCTGAATATACCTTCCACACCAGCAAACCCATGATCATCTTCACGGCTGGAGAATTTTTTCTGAATATACAGATATCCACCCACCATAACGATGGTAGAAACTATTGCCGCACATACCCAAGCTTCACTGTTAGAAAGGTGAAGCCCGACGTGCTTTAAACCTTTTTTAATTGTTACTAGTGCAATCACCATGGTAGTGATGAACATGTATATGGGGACAAAGCGCTTAGCATTAAATAGTGGTTTCTCAGTATCAAAAATCAGCCGTTGTGCACTGACAAAAATGACGTAAGCGAAGAATCCAGAGATAATGGGTGTAATAATCCAACTCCCTACGATTCCTTTGACTGATCCCCAATCGACGGCCTCTGTACCCACTGAAACACAGGCAAAACCGATAATTGCGCCTATTATGGAGTGAGTTGTCGATACTGGCCAGCCCATATAAGAAGCGAGAAGTAACCAAGAGCCTGCAGCAAGTAGAGCAGACATCATACCAAAGACAAGGACATCGGGTTGGCTGGCAAAGAGTGATGTTTCAATTACACCTTTACGAATGGTGTCTGTCACTTCTCCGCCGGCAAGGTAAGCCCCCGCAAATTCAAAAATCATTGCGATAATGATCGCTTGTTTTACGGTTAATGCTTTAGAACCTACTGATGTTCCCATTGCATTGGCAACATCATTTGCGCCAATACCAATAGCCATCATAAAGCCAAAAATGGCCGCAATAATAATCAGGACAGTGCCGTAGTTCGCAAGGATATCCATCGTAATACCTAGTTGTTGATAACAAGCGGAGCAAATCAGGCACGACAAAACCCCTTAGCGTCAAATAATCAATCGCTTATTAGGGGGAGTGTTTAAAATGCTCTTCGTTATTTAGTTACTTAATGTTTATGAACGAGACAGCATGAGTTCAAGGCGTGCACCAACGCGTTGCGCCTGATCTGCTATGCCACCTACCCATTCAAGAATTTTATATAGAAACATCACATCGATTGGATTCAGACTATCTTCGACTGCCATTAACTGCTGGCGAAGAACGATCTGCATTGCATCGGTGTCATCTTCAATTTCATCTAGCTGGTGGATCATCTCAGCCACAAGTGTCACTTCGCGGCCTTTGAATCCAGTTTCCAACAACTCATCGAGTTCGTTGATTACTTTTTGCGCTTGATTAGCCGCGTCAAGACAACGTTTGACATACGCAATAAAGTTTTTTTGGAGAGGTTCGGGGATAGTTAGTTGTCGGCCATATACACGGCCAGCAATGTCTTTGGCTAGGTTTGCCAGCTTGTCTTGCTGTGTGAGAAGTTCGAGCATATCGCTGCGATCAACAGGCATAAACAAACCGCGAGGTAGTTTTAGACGAATTTCACGTTTTAAAACATCGGCTTCTTTCTCTAAATGCGAGATTTGTGCGCGAATTTCTGATGCTTTCTCCCAGTCTCCTTTCGAACTGACTTCAAAGAAGTTGACTAGGTGTGAGCAACATTCGTTCACACACACGACGTGGCGTTGCAAAGGCTTGATTGGGGACTTTGCAAATAACCCCATAATTGTATTTACTGGCATGGTCATTCAACCTATTAATATAACCTAAAAAAAACATATACCATTCATGGCGAAATGTTGAACGATGGCTATAAAGGCGCGCATGTTAACGCATTAAATCCATCATTAAAACTGTTTTAGATCATCATTGCGGTGATATTTCTTTCTTGCCCAGTTTGAAAATTGGCAATATTCTGTTTGTATCTGCTTTTAAAGGGCTAGCTATGGAAAACGAGATTGAACTGAAATTTTTTGTTTCTCCCGAATTTTCAAATACTTTGCAAGAGAGAATTACGCAAGAAAAAGTACTCCAGCATAGCCGTCGTGAGCTGGGTAATATTTATTTTGATACGCCGGATAATTGGTTACGTGTTCATGATATTGGTCTTCGCATTCGTCGTTTTGACGATGTGTATGTCCAAACCGTCAAAACGTCTGGCCGTGTTGTGGCTGGTTTACATCAGAGACCCGAATACAATGCAGAGCATAGCAGCTATGAACCTCTGTTGAGCCTTCACCCGTCAGATATATGGCCAACAGGCAAAGATATTGCGTTCTTACAGTCAGAAATCGCTCCCATTTTTACTACTGATTTTATTCGTGAGCAGTGGTTGATTACGATGCAAGATGGCAGCCAGATTGAAATAGCGTTTGACCAAGGAACCGTTGGGGCAGGTGAAAAACAGGAGCCTATTTGCGAAATTGAGTTGGAGTTAAAGTCAGGGCAAACTGACGCTTTGTTTACACTGGCTCGCCGCTTGTCTGCACATGGAGGCCTTCGCCTTGGAAATTTGAGTAAAGCGGCTAAAGGTTATCGACTTGCAAGTGATTATCAAGGTGATGAGGTTAAGCCATTAGCTTTGGTTAATACAGATAAACACGATACGGTGGAATCTTGCTTTATACATTCCCTTGAACATGGTTTGTCACATTGGCTTTATCATGAACAAATCTATGCTGAGCGAGTGTCAATCGAAGCATTACACCAAATAAAAAGCGCTATTAGCTTTATTCGCCAAGTGTTTACCGTTTACGGTGGTCTTGTCCCGAACCGGGCAAGTGCTTTGATCCGTCAAGAGTTGAAATGGTTAGAGCAATCATTGGAATGGCTTAATGATTCTGGTTACCTTGAGGCTTTACTTGAAGATAAGGGACACGCTTTACGTAAACTTGACGCGCGTAAATTTCTGGTTGGTGAGCTAAGGCTAATCCAAGAGTCTTTGCCAAGTCGGGAGGATATGCTAACCCTATTTAACTCAGCGAGATATATAGGATTGCTGCTTGATCTTAGCCGTTGGATTTTAACTCGAGGCTGGCGGCCTTTTCTTGATGATAAATCCGGAGAAAAAATAGCCCTGACTATTGAACCTTTCTCTTGCAAACAACTCGATCGTACTTGGGCTGAATTGATGGAAGCCTTTCCTCCAGAACGTTCTATGTGCAGCCAGGATTATATCGATCAACGGTATAGACTGATGCGTAATTTATACACAGGCGTAAGTTTTGCCAGTTTGTTTGATGCCGAAGAGCGCAATCGTTTTAGGCTGCCATGGAGTGATTTACTGCACGGTATTGATGATTTACTTAAACTTAGAGCATTAGATAAACTTGTCGATAAGTTAAAGGGAGAAGAGCATGATCAGCTTCAACGCTGGCTCTCTCGTCAAGAAAGGTCTATTTTACACGCAATGGAACAAACACGAGTAATTTGTATAGAAGCACAGCCTTACTGGCAAGATTAGACTAGTCCCCTCTAGTAATAGGAGGTGCTATGACTTCCTATTGCTATCTTCTTGTTTTTCAAGGTGGTCTAGACGTTTAAGTATCTCTTGCTGTTGATCGAGCACTTTAAGTAATAGCCGTTCTTTATTTTCTGAGCGCTGCGCCTGAACCTCTGTCGGTGATGTGATAAGCGAAGTAATAAGGCCAGAAATCATACCAAAAATCCCCACTCCACAGATAATTAGCCCTGAAGCGAGAATCTTACCTGCATTGGTGACAGGAAAATGGTCTCCATAGCCTACCGTTGAAATGGTGACTAGTGCCCACCATATCGCATCTCCTCCCGTTTGAATGTTTGCATTGGGCGATTTACTTTCCAAAAATAACATGATGCTTGACCCTATGGTAAGTAATATCACCATGAGCAGTAATATAGAAGCAAGTGTAGTTTCACGGCGGTTGATCACCAACTGCTTGATTAAAGAGCGGCTCGAACGGATAACCAAAATGACGCGTAAGATGTGAAATAATCGCGCAAATCGCAGCGGTTCAACCATTGGAATGCTGGCAATAAAATCTACCCAATGGCGCTTGATATATTGCAGTCGATCTGCAGAACGGATCCAGTCAATCGTGAGTTGAAGAAGGAAAATACTGCAGATAATAAAGTCTAAGCTGATCAGGACTTGGCGTGTAGGTTCTTTAAGTGGGAAAAACAGTAATGCGGAGATCACAAATAGTGCCATAAATGACAGTATTAGTGATAATAAGCTCATTGGTTTTACATCATCTTTGATATCATTTTTTTCCATATTTTAACTCAATTTGATGCTAACTTTTCATTTCAAGATCATAATGAACGGCAGTCGTATATGTTCTTATTGTGTGTGAAGTTGCCGGTAACTATATAAGAACTAGCGAAGAATTAACAATGACAAACATAGCATTTAAGTCATGAAAGAAAGTCATAAAGTATATTCAAATACTGCTGATAGAAGAGCAGTATTGTTGAAAAAATGAATCAGAATCTAACTAATGTTCGTCAGTTAGCTGACGATTAGGTTGTTGCCGTTTTTTGAGTGACTCGACATGTTAGAGAAAATGCAAAAATACGTAGGTTCTGATGTTAAGATCGTATCTTTCATAGTTAGAATATTTTTAATACACCGCCTCTGATTGTTAGTAGGTATTTTTTATTGTTATAACACCGTTATCAACCTTTTCACTAATTCAAGGAAGAACCATGCCATTGCCCGACGAGCTTGTTTGTGTGTCCCAACATGCGCTAGAACCTCTTGCTCAACATGATGCGATCCAACAATGGTCCAAAGCTCTGCGTGAACAACTGAGCTATATTGCGGGCTTGAGTCAGTTTGTCGTGGAGTCGTTACAAAAAGATCAATATCTACAAGAGCATTTGCCCGAAATGTTAGAGCAGCCGTCTCGATATAAAAGCTATCGCTCTAGTCTGGCTAAATGTCTGGTTAATTGTAACGATGAGACACAAGGACACAGAATATTAAGGCAATTTCGTCGTCGTGAAATGGTGTACATTGCATGGAGAGACTTTCTTGGTGATTGGGATTTAGAGCAAAGTCTTGATCACATATCCAAGTTAGCTGAAGCCATGCTTTTCGAAACTTATCAATGGCAATATAGTGCTTGTTGTAAATTGTGGGGAACACCCTGTTGTTCAAACGGTGAAGCCCAGCCAATGTTGATCATTGGCATGGGTAAGCTTGGAGGTGGTGAACTCAATTTTTCTTCTGATATTGATCTTATCTTTACCTACCCAGAAAATGGAGATACGCAGGGCACAGCTCGGAGTATATCGAATGCTCAGTTTTTTACTCGTTTAGCTCAACGAATTATCAAAGCCTTAGATCAGCAAACTTTTGATGGTTTTTGTTACCGTGTTGATATGCGCTTGCGTCCTTTTGGTGAAAGTGGCCCTTTGGTCATGAGCTATGCCGCTTTGGAAGACTATTACCAAGAGCAAGGTAGAGATTGGGAACGCTACGCAATGATCAAAGGTCGAGTGATGGGCAAAGAAATGTACTCGGAATATCGATTGTTGCGTCAGATGTTAAGGCCTTTTGTCTTTCGGCGTTATATAGATTTTAGTGCCATACAATCATTGCGCAGAATGAAGTCAATGATAAGTAGTGAGGTTCGGCGACGTGGTTTTATAAACAATATCAAGTTGGGAGCAGGGGGAATTCGTGAAATAGAGTTTGTCGCTCAAGTATTTCAACTTATTCGCGGTGGCAGAGAACCTAGCTTACGTCATAGAGGGCTATTAAAAACTCTGGTTGCTATTGAAACATTAGAGCTGTTATCACGAGATCAAGTGGCGCATCTACGGCATGCGTACCAATTTTTACGGCGTTTAGAGAATGTTTTGCAAGCAATGACAGATCAACAGACTCAAACTCTACCAGAAAATGAGCAAGAACAATTGCAATTAGCAGTCGCATTGGGCTTCTCAGGTTGGCCTTCTTTGTTTAAAGAAACACAAGCGCATATGCAAAATGTACATCTGGTCTTTACTAGCTTGATTGGTGATGACGAAGAGGAATCATTAGAGGTTGCCAAGCACTTCCATGAATTATGGGATATGGTAGAAAAGTTGGATGTTATTGAAGGGATTCTTGCTCAAGATATAGGAAGCCAAGAATGGGCAGAAATGGCACAAACTATTATCCTTTTCAAGCGGGATCTCGCTAAAAAGACACTTGGACCAAGAGGGCGAGAAGTCCTTAACCGTTTAATGCCAAAGGTTTTTGGTGCAATATATTCACATCGTGATGCGAAGTATGGGTTACCACGAGTACTTCATTTATTAAACAAGATTGTCACTCGTACCACCTATTTAGAATTATTGGATACATATTCAGCGGCTCTAACTCAATTAGTACGCCTTTGCACAGAAAGCCCAATGATATCAGAGCAACTTGGCCGTTATCCTATTTTGCTTGATGAGCTGATTGATCCACAACATCTTTATAATCCAATTCCGTTTGAAAGTTATCGTTCAGAATTACGTGATTTTCTAGCCCGTATTCCAGAAAATGATATGGAGCAGCAAATGGAGGCGTTGCGTCAGTTCAAGCAAATCTGTATTTTGCGTATTGCTGCGGCAGATATTGCCGGCGCTTTACCTGTGATGAAAGTCAGCGATCACTTGACGTATCTTGCAGAAGCCATTGTAGAATCTGTGGTCAATCAAGCTTGGCTGCAAATGGTTGACAAGTATGGGGAGCCTACTCACCTTAAGGATCGAGATGGTCGAGGTTTTGCCGTAATTGGGTATGGTAAAGTTGGAGGGTGGGAACTTGGGTATAATTCAGACTTGGATATTGTCTTTATCCATGACTGCCCGACAGACATTTATACTGATGGGGAAAAAGTGCTTGATGGTCGGCAGTTTTATCTTCGTTTAGCACAGCGCATCATACATCTATTTTCGACTAGGACCGCTTCGGGCACGCTGTATGAGATAGATACGCGTTTGCGTCCATCAGGTGTGTCTGGGCTTCTTGTAACTACGACTCAAGCTTTTGAAGAATATCAGCAAAATGATGCATGGATATGGGAGCATCAAGCATTAGTGCGTGCCCGTATGATTTATGGTGATTTCGCTCTTAATAAGGCTTTTTCACTCATAAGGCACCATATTCTCAGCCAAATGCGTGACGAGGCTCTCCTCAAAAAAGCAGTGGGTGAAATGCGTATTAAAATGCGTGAGCACCTTGGGGGGAAGAAATCAGGTCGCTTTTTGCTTAAGCAAGATCCTGGTGGTATCACAGATGTGGAGTTTCTCGCTCAATATTTGGTCTTGAGGTATAGTCATGAAAATCCTAAGTTGACGCGTTGGAGTGACAACGTGAGAATTTTCGAGTCCTTGATAGCTCAAGGTGTGATGGAAGAAACACCTGCAATAGCGTTAACCTCTGCGTATACTACGATGCGCAATCACATTCACCATCGTAACTTGCTCAACTTAGATGCAGATGTTGATGAGGAAAAGTTGTTTAAAGAGCGAGAGCTTGTAAAGGCTCTCTGGCATGAGTGGTTAGAATAGGTTTAGCGCTTTATCTGCCTGTGTTAGACTTTTGCTCGAATTAGAACTTGGAGATCCACAATGAAACCAATCCTACCGAACTATAGTGATTCAGGCGTATTGATTATCGGTGACGTAATGTTAGACCGTTACTGGTATGGCCCGACTGGGCGTATTTCTCCAGAAGCGCCAGTCCCTGTAGTAAAAGTAGAAAATAATGAAGAGCGCCCAGGTGGTGCCGCTAACGTAGCAATGAATATTGCTTCTCTCGGTGGACATGCTCATATTGTTGGTTTGACGGGGATTGATGAACCAGCCAAAGTTCTTAATGAGACGTTATCTGCTCTCAAAGTAAAGTGTGACTTTGTGGCTTTACCCAGTTATCCGACCATCACAAAATTGCGAATATTGAGTCGTGGTCAACAACTAATTCGTTTGGATTTTGAAGATAAGTTTGAAAACACTGAAGCAGAACTTATCCTCGATAGGATGGAACAGGCCCTCCCTAAAGTTAAGTCAGTGGTACTGTCTGACTATGATAAAGGGGCTCTAGAACATGTTCAGCTGTTCATTCAAAAAGCACGAGCAGCCAAAGTGCCAGTTTTTATCGACCCCAAAGGTGCTGACTTTGAACGTTATCGTGGTGCGACCTTATTGACTCCAAATTTAACTGAATTCGAACTGGTTGTTGGTAAGATTAAAACAGATCAAGATTTAGTTGATAAGGGCTTAGCCCTTATTGATGAATATGACTTTGAAGCACTTCTTGTGACTCGAAGCGAACATGGAATGACATTATTACGTCGTGGCCAGGAGCCATTCCACCTGCCTACTTTAGCAAAAGAAGTATTTGATGTGACAGGTGCTGGAGATACGGTTATTTCAGTTCTTGCCGCTTCAGTTGCATCTGGTAAACCTCTTGATGAAGCTTGTGCTTTGGCTAATGCAGCGGCTGGTGTTGTGGTCGGTAAGCTTGGTACTTCAACGGTATCAACAATAGAACTCGCAGAAGCGGTTCATGGAAGTCAAGATACAGACTTTGGTGTAGTAACTGAGCAATTATTGGTTGATGTTGTAAAAAATGCGCAGTCTAAGGGAGAGAAAGTAGTGATGACTAACGGTTGTTTCGACATTCTTCATGCTGGGCACGTTTCTTATCTTAACCATGCGGCAAAGCTTGGAGATCGTCTCATTGTTGCTGTCAACACTGATGAGTCAGTAAAAAACTTGAAAGGACCAGGACGTCCTGTCAATCCAACGGATCGTAGAATGGCCGTTCTCGCAGGTTTAGGGGCTGTTGATTGGGTAGTACCTTTTGAAGAAGAAACGCCACAGCGTCTTATTGCAGAAGTGTTACCAGATATGCTGGTTAAAGGCGGTGACTACAAGCCTGAAGATATTGCTGGTGGTAAAGAAGTGATCGTTAACGGTGGGGAAGTCAAGGTTCTCAACTTTGAAGAAGGCTGTTCAACCACTGAAATTATCGATGCAATTAAAGGTGAAAGAGGGTAAATCCCATCTTAATAAAAATGGAGCTAGGAGCTCCATTTTTATTGCCGAATGATAGAACGAGTTACTCGTCTAAGTCACCACAAAAGCGGTAACCTTCTCCATGAATGGTTGCAATAATTTCTGGGGTTCCAGATACAGATTCAAAGTGCTTACGTATTCTTCGAATCGTGACATCAACCGTTCTGTCATGGGGTTTTAGATCTCGACCTGTCATCTTTTTTAACAGATCTGCTCTTGTTTGAATTTTGCCCGGGTTTTCACAGAAGTGAAGTAAGGCTCTGAACTCGGAGCGAGGAAGTTTGTAATCCTCACCACTAGGGCTGACAAGTGAGCGGCTATTGATATCTAAAACCCAGCCGTTAAATTCATATTTTTCTACACTGCGTTTATCTTCACTAAAGGTGCTGGAGCTCATTGAACGATTAAGTAGGTTACGAGCTCGAATAGTTAATTCTCTTGGGTTGAATGGCTTGGTGATGTAGTCATCAGCACCTATTTCAAGGCCTAAAATTTTGTCAACCTCGTTGTCACGTCCAGTCAAGAACATTAACGCCACATTGGCTTGCTCACGAAGCTCGCGTGCAAGTAGAAGGCCATTCTTCCCTGGTAAATTAATATCCATAATCACCAGATTAACCTGATTGTCAGACAGCACCTGGTGCATCTCTTCACCGTCACTGGCCTCAAAAACAGCGTATCCCTCTGCTTCAAAAATACTCTTTAGAGTGTTACGAGTTACTTGCTCATCTTCGACAATAAGAATGTGCGGGGTTTGCATTGGCGGTACCTAAACTTGTGAAAAAATTGTGCTAATAGAATAAATTCTAGGCAAAAACCTAACATACAGGTAATGTGATGTTGATAATAAACCAAAGATTTTAAAAGTACATCGTTTCTTTGATTGCCCGCCTTCCTTGGGTTCAATACGTTCTTGAGATCCTTTATCTTGACGCTTTCTATTAGTATTGAAGTGAATTCTATAATGTTAACAGCATGCTAACAATCTCAGTATGTTAATTCCATTCACTTTGTTGATTTATATCAAGAGTTAGAATGTAACAAAAAATAATCGTCGATAACATATTTAAAGCTTGGATGATATGGCAATAGATAAATTTCTTTGGCAGCAATATTCAGATCCTTATTTTACGTTTGTTCACCCACTCGTATTTGAAGAATTTGCCATTCTCACCGCGTGGAACCCATATAGTCAATGGCAATCTAAAGTAGAAAATGATCGTAGTAATCACAGTCTAGTTGAAGAATTTGGTCATACTTACTTTAGTGAAGTTTATGTGGGTGATAGGAACTTCAGTTGGGTTGAAACTAGCTTTGCAGTCGTAATCTCGGAGCAACATGCTTTATATTTGGGACAAAAATATAAGCAGAATGCTATTTACTATGTGATAAATGATGAGTTGTATTTGTTATCTTGTTTAGCAGACCAAACAAAAGTTTATCTTGGTAGTTATTTACAACGATGTAGGTAATGCTAAAGGTATTTTATGGAGGAGCAATGAAAGATATAACACCGGATATATGTGATAAACATGAAGATAAAGTAACCTCGTTGGTTATACCATTGCACACTTTTGGTAACAAATATTCATTCTGGGGAGAAATAGTCACTGTACGCTGTTATCACGACAACTCGAAAGTTATAGAGATGTTAAGTCATAATGGCAAAGGAAAAGTGTTGATCATTGATGGTCATGGCTCTTGCCAAGAAGCTTTATTTGACGGTCCACTTGCTATTTTGGCCATTAACAATGACTGGGAGGGGGTTATTATCTACGGAGCTATTCGTGATGCCGGAGCGATGGCTGAAATGGAATTTGGAATAAAAGCATTAGGTACTAGCCCTTTTAAAGCGGATAATAATGGATCAGGTGAGGCGAATATGACTTTGACTATCCATAATCAAATGATCCAGCCTGGTGATTATGTCTACGCGGATTGGAATGGGGTCGTTATGTCCACAGAGTTGCTTGATTGGTGATAATGAGTGTTGTTTGGTGTGTTGAAGCTTTAAAAACGAAAGCCAATACCAACTTCAACACCTTGCTGCCATTCTTGGTGTTCGAGAGTGGCATGAATATCGAGATTTTCAGTTAATCTCATTCGGCTAGAAACTTCTGCCGAAATCATGGTTTCATTGCCTAAAGTAGAACTTTCCTCTTGATAAGAATGAAGAGAGCTCTGTACTGACACTCTGGGGGTTAGTTGATAACTAACGCCACTCAAAAAACCACTTTCATTTACAGTTGCACTTTGATTGATGCGAGCCCCTACGTAGACATCTATTTTATTAAATAGATTATATGAATAACCACCGTCAATTTTCCATGTATCAAAGTCATGTTGATCGGATTCACTTAGCAGGAAAAGTTTGTGTGGGGAGGTTTTTTTTTGTGATGGTAGTTCAGGTAGTTCAGCGGCTATTGATGAACAGGCTGTAAGAGCAAGCAAAAGGTTAAGTTGTTTTTTCATTTGCTACTCCTTGTTTAAATTTCCCCACCGCACGATCAAGTAAAGCATAAAATGCAATCATCGCTAGCTACATTTGCGATAAAATTATTAATTAAATATTATGAAACTAATTACCTATTGTTTTTATCTAATGTAACTTGTTGAAGTGTTTGGAAGAAGAGTGATATACAAGTGAAAATAAAAAAGCAAAAAAAAAATCATTGACTCATGATTGATAAATAGGTTAAACGTATGGGTAAGAAAATACACTATTAACGAAAAATCGCATATGCATAATTTTAGCCTATCAGTAATGACCACAACCATTATTATTACCGACATCACATATGTTGGGGCAGGCTGCTAAGCGAAATAAATTCAAAAAAAGGCCTGTATCCAATGAGATACAGGCCTTTTTTTATATCCCTTTACAAGCATTTGGAGGAAGGAATGCGTGTTTTAAAGTTTGGTGGCTCATCATTAGCTAATGCAGATAGGTTTCTGCGAGCAGCTGATATTATTGCCAATAATGCCCAGCAAGAAGAAGTTGCTGTTGTACTTTCTGCACCAGGAAAAACAACCAATAAGTTAGTTGCGGTTATTGATGGGGCGCTGAAAAACGGTGAAGCTGAGTTACAGATAGTTGCTCTGGAAGCTTCCCTGCGAGAATTGCATCAAGAGATAAAACAAGCTCTACCTAATCTCAATAGCACTGGATATGATAGCCAAGTTAGCGCCTCTTTAGGTCAGCTGCGTCAGTTTGTGCATGGGATAAACTTATTAGGTATGTGTCCAAGTAATGTTAACGCTCGTATCATAAGTAAAGGTGAACGCGTTTCAGTTCAGCTGATGAAAGCGGTCTTGGAAGCTAAAGGTCAACCAGCCAGTCTGATTGACCCTGTTAAGTATCTCTATGCTCAAGGAGATCCCTTAGAAGCTATGGTTGATGTTGAAGTATCCACTCAAAACTTCCGTCAAAATCCATTACCAAAAGGAAGTGTCAACATCATGCCCGGCTTTACAGCTGGAAATCAAGAAGGCGAGTTAGTGACTTTGGGCCGTAATGGTTCAGATTATTCTGCGGCGGTTTTGGCTGCCTGTTTACGTGCTGAGTGCTGTGAAATCTGGACAGATGTAGACGGTGTTTATAATTGCGATCCTCGCTTGGTAGCTGACGCGCGCTTATTGAAATCCTTAAGCTATCAAGAAGCGATGGAGCTTTCATACTTTGGTGCCTCAGTACTTCATCCCAAAACTATTGCTCCTATTGCCCAGTTCCATATTCCTTGCTTAATAAAAAATAGTTTTAATCCACAAGGCGCTGGAACACTGATTGGTCAAGATACTGGTGAAGATAAGTTATCCATTAAGGGCATTACTACACTTAGTGACCTGACAATGGTCAATGTTTCTGGTCCAGGTATGAAAGGTATGGTGGGAATGGCAAGCCGAGTATTTGGCGCCATGTCATCAACGGGTGTGTCGATTGTTTTGATAACTCAATCTTCTTCAGAGTACAGTATTAGTTTTTGCATTGAATCTGAAGATAGAGTTACTGCTGAGCGAGCACTCAATGACTCGTTCGAACTTGAGCTAAAAGAGGGTTTATTAGAGCCTGTTGACTTTATAGATGATGTCGCAATTGTGACCTTAGTTGGTGATGGAATGCGAACTTCGAGAGGCGTTGCTTCGCAGTTCTTTTCTTCATTGGCTGAAGTTAATGTGAACATTGTTGCTATTGCTCAAGGTTCGTCAGAGCGTGCGATTTCTGCTGTGATACCCGAAGATAAAGTATCAGAAGCGATTAAAGCGTGTCATGAAAATTTATTTAACTCAAAACACTTCCTTGATGTTTTTGTGGTTGGAATTGGCGGAGTAGGCGGTGAACTAGTTGATCAAATTCAGCGCCAGCAAGTGAAGCTAGCGGATAAAGGCATCATCCTTAGAGTGTGTGGGCTTGCCAATAGTAAAGGTTTGCTGCTAGACAGTGAAGGTTTGCCTTTGGATCATTGGCGCGATCGCATGAATGATTCAACTGAAGAGTTTAGCCTTGCTAGGCTTATTGCTTTGGTTCAGCGTAATCACATTATCAATCCGGTATTGGTTGATTGTACTTCATCTGAATCAATTGCTAATCAATATGCTGATTTCCTAGCAGCAGGGTTTCATGTCGTGACACCAAACAAAAAAGCCAACACTGCTAGTATGGCTTATTATCACCAGCTTAGAGATATTGCACGCAGCTCTCGCCGTAAACTGATGTACGAAACAACAGTAGGTGCAGGCTTGCCTGTGATTGAAAACTTGCAAAATCTGATTTCGGCAGGCGATGAACTAGAACGGTTTAGCGGTATTCTTTCAGGTTCACTTTCCTATATTTTCGGTAAGCTGGATGAAGGTATGACATTAAGTCAGGCAACTAATATAGCCAAAGAAAATAGTTTTACTGAGCCTGATCCTAGAGATGATCTGTCTGGTATGGATGTTGCGCGTAAACTATTGATCCTAGCTCGTGAAGCTGGAATGAATTTAGAGTTAGAAGATGTGATTGTTGAAAAGGCATTACCACCTAGTTTTGATGACTCTGGGAGTGTCGAAGAATTCATGGCTAGGCTTCCTGAAGCTGATGCGTATTTCCAAAAGCTCTCTAGTGAAGCGGCAGATGAAGGAAAGGTGTTGCGCTATGTTGGCGAAATTCTTGATGGTCAGTGCCGTGTCAGTATTTCTGCAGTTAATGATAATGATCCAATGTTCAAAATAAAAGATGGCGAAAATGCTTTGGCTTTCTACAGTCGATATTACCAACCAATTCCGCTTGTATTACGTGGTTATGGTGCTGGTACAGAAGTGACAGCAGCTGGTGTATTCTCCGATGTTATGCGTACGTTAGGATGGAAACTAGGGGTTTAAACGAATGAGTATTGGTATGGATGTCGTTGTCTACGCACCAGCGTCGATAGGTAATGTCAGTGTGGGTTTTGATGTCCTTGGTGCAGCGGTGTCTCCAGTGGATGGGACATTGCTAGGTGACCGAGTGATGGTAAAAGTTGGCAAGGAACCTTTTCGCTTAAAAACAGCTGGAAATTTCGTTTCTAAGCTACCACATAACCCTAAAGAAAATATTGTTTATGATTGCTGGCGAGTGTTTGCAAGAGAATTGGATAAAAAAGGTATTGCCTTACTGCCTTTAGAGATGACTCTCGAGAAAAATATGCCTATTGGATCTGGTTTAGGCTCCAGCGCTTGTTCGATAGTCGCTGCCTTAGATGCGTTAAATCAATTTCACGGTAATCCGCTTGAGCAAACGCAGCTTCTTGCACTGATGGGTGAAATGGAAGGGCAGATCTCTGGCGGTGTTCACTATGATAATGTTGCTCCATGCTTCCTTGGTGGTGTGCAGTTAATATTAGAAGAACTAGATATTATTAGTCAGGAAGTCCCTTGTTTTGATGACTGGTATTGGGTTATGGCCTATCCGGGAATAAAAGTATCTACGGCAGAGGCTCGAGAAATTCTTCCATCTCAATATCGTCGCCAGGATATTATTGCGCATGGAAGACATTTAGCTGGTTTTATTCATGCTTGTCATTCTAACCAGCCAGAATTAGCAGCTCAAATGATTAAAGATGTGATTGCGGAACCATATCGAGAAAAACTATTGCCGAGATTTTCTGATGCTCGAAAGTATGCTGCGACAGCTGGCGCTTTAACTACGGGAATTTCAGGCAGTGGGCCAACACTATTTAGTCTATGCAAAGAGAAAGATGTCGCTGAGCGAGTCGCTCGTTGGCTAGAACAAAACTACATACAAAATCAAGAAGGGTTCGTCCATATTTGTCAGCTAGACAAGCAGGGATCCCAAGTAACAGGAAGTGAGCTATGAAGCTTTACAACATAAAAGAAAATGATCAACAAGTGTCTTTTGCTCAAGCAGTACGTCAAGGCTTAGGGCGTAACCAAGGTTTATTCTTTCCATCAGAGTTACCAAGTTTTGAGGATGTTGATGCGTTATTAGCGGAAGACTTTGTTACTCGTAGCACAAAAATCCTTTCAGCTTTGATTGGTGATGAATTGTCAGAAGAAACAGTCAACGCGATAGTCGATGCGGCTTTTCAGTTCCCAGCACCGATTAAGCCGGTGACAGGTAATATCTATGCATTAGAGTTGTTTCACGGCCCGACACTTGCCTTTAAAGACTTTGGTGGCCGTTTTATGGCTCAGTCATTAGCAGTGGTTTCTGATGGTGGGAAAATCACAATTTTAACCGCTACATCAGGTGATACTGGCGCTGCAGTGGCTCATGCTTTTTATGGTATGGAGGATATTAATGTCGTTATTCTATATCCAAAAGGCAAAATTAGTCCATTACAAGAGAAGCTATTTTGTACCTTAGGTAACAATATCCACACAGTAGCGATTGATGGTGATTTTGATGCCTGTCAGGCGCTTGTTAAACAAGCGTTCGATGATCCCAAGTTGCGCGGTGATATAGGACTGAATTCAGCAAACTCAATTAATATTAGCCGCTTAATGGCCCAAGTTTGTTATTACTTTGAAGCTGCAGCGCAAATGAGTAAAGAGCAACGTAATAACTTAGTTATTTCAGTACCAAGTGGGAATTTTGGTAATTTAACTGCTGGGCTTTTAGCGAAAGCGTTGGGACTGCCTATCAAGCGCTTTATTGCAGCGACCAATGTTAATGATACAGTACCGCGTTACTTGGATTCGGGTAATTGGGAGCCTAAACCTACAATAGCAACGACTTCAAATGCAATGGATGTAAGTCAGCCAAATAACTGGCCGCGTATTGAAGAGCTATGCCGTATTAAAGAGTGGGGGTTAGAAACGCTTGGTAAAGGTGCTGTTACTGATGAGCAGAGTGCTCAGTCTGTACAAGTGCTTTTTGATATGGGTTATTTATGTGAACCTCATGGAGCGATAGCTTATCGGGTATTAGATGAACAACTGAAAGAGGGTGAAACGGGGTTGTTTTTATGTACTGCCCACCCTGCTAAATTTAAGGAAGTTGTTGATGATATCCTCGATTCTAATATTGACCTTCCGGGGCCGCTCGCCAAGCACGCTGCAATGGATCTGCTTTCAGAAGATTTAGCCAATGATTTTGAGTTACTAAAAGAAGTGCTTTATCGAGTACAAGGATAAAAGTAATCATGTAAAAAGGTCATTTTGGTGATCTTTTTACATGTGTCAATCCCTAGGTTCTAGTTAGAGAGATGTTGGCCTTGTTTTCTTATCGTTTCAAAGTGTGTGCACACTTCTTTTAGAGCATTAATTGTTCTCGGAGTCGGCCTGTTGAGCCAGTCAGAGTTAAGAGGCCAAATGTAATTGTTTTGGATGGCCGTCATTTGTTGTTTCCAACCTGACCATAAAGAAACAGCGGTAGAATGTTGTGATGAGAAAATAACATCGGGATTTTTCAATATCACCTGTTCTTTTCCAACCTGAGGATAAGGAACAGGACTATTTTTAAACACATTAACCCCACCGCAAAATGAAAATACTTCACTTGGCCAATGATTTTTTGCCACCGTCATCAATGGTTGATCGCTAAGCTGATAAAAGTAACTTACCGGAACATCGACTTCATATTCTTGCCTGAGATTTAGCAGTTGTTCTCTGAAGTTGTTTGCAGCTTTTTGGCCAATCGCGGGGTCTTTTGCATACTGACTTAACGTTTCAATATGCATGGCAATGTCTTCTAGTGATTCGATATTTACAGAGTAGGTATTGATGTTAAATGCTTTGAGCTTATCTAGTTCTTTAACTGGGTTTCCTCCTGGCCAAGCAATAACAAGATCAGGTTGTAGGGCAATGATACGTTCAATCTTTATTCCCTGATGATTCGATACTTTCTCAAGTGATTTTGCTTGTGGTGGATAATCACTGTATTCACTAACGGCAACAATTTTATTCCCCAGACCAGCGGCATAGGCTAGTTCGGTGGTATGAGGGGCTAGACTTATCACTCGCTCTACCGGCGCTGCAATTAGGTAGGTGGGTAGCAGAATGAAGAGTAAAAGAAGTCGCTGACAAAGCATTTAAATTCCCTGATAGATAAGCCCCATGATGGCACTTTGTAGCATTATCCATGCAAACATTCTCCATGCAAGTAAACGTTGTACCTGAGCGATATGAATGGCTGAAGGGGCTATTCTTCCTCCGAGTTTGCTCCGAACTGCCTTTCTTCCATCGTATATAGCAGGGCCACCAAGAGAAAGTTGTTGCTTCACGCCTACTGACACAAGCAGCCACGCGGGTCCAGGCAACGGCCAAGCACTTGCTTGTAACTTGAGGAGTGAAAAGACTTCACGAGTCCTCCCTCCCAGCGCTATTATTAGAGCGAATAGACGCAGTGGGATGAAGTCTAATATCGCGACTAATCTTATGACAGGAATACCAAAAGGGGAAAATCGCTTTCGGGAAGGAGACCATGCTCTGGCAAGCTCGACTGTCATGCGATAGAGAAAAGCACCAATTCCCCCAGCTAAGGCATACCAGAATAATACAGCAACTACATTTCGGCCATAGGACATGATAAGGGTTTCGGTTCCAGCTTTACCTAAACCAAGTAACGACAATGAGTGGGTTGAACGATTGACGATAGGTTTAAGAAGCATTTTGGCATGTTCTTTATCTTCTCTTGCTATTGCTAAAACAAAGTGGCTAGTAAATCTGTCAGTATTACGCCAATCAATGGCGAGAAGCAATAAAGCGAGGTCAAATAATTGTACCTGCCAAACCAGAGGTTTCAATGCTAGGAGAATAACAAGCATAGGTATGGTCATCAGCAACATTGCTAAGGTACCAGAAATTAAGCTTTGAGAGTAATTGGTGTTGGTATTAACCTTGTCTGCCAACTGTTCTGCAAACTTATGCCACAGAATAGCTGGGTGAGCCTCACGCGGAAATGGCAAGATCAGATGGCACAATAAAGCGCCCCACAACACCAGCAGGGCACCATTTGAATATAGCTGATTAAAGAGAGTTTCCACGACTATCAGTAACCGATATAATAGTTAAGATTTGAGTAACTTGACCATATTTGACACCATTTCAGAAGAGCTTTGAGCCGCTAAAGGTAGGAACTCTTCAAAGCTCATTGGTGATTCTTTATCTGCTACATCGGAAATAGCTCTTACAACTACAAAGGGCACCTTGAATTGGTGGCAAACTTGAGCGATTGCTGATGCTTCCATTTCGACTGCAACCACAGATGGGAAGTGCTGTCGGATAAATGCTTGACGTTCATTGGAGCATACAAAGGCATCACCTGTACAAATCAGACCTCGTACCGCATGTTTACCTTCCATTTGAGCCAAAGCTTTTTCTGCTGTATTCATTAACTTTGAATCAGCAATAAATGATGCGGGCTGGCCAGCCATTTGCCCTATCTCATAACCGAAGGCGGTGACATCAGCATCGTGGTGACGAACTTCAGTAGAAATAACCACGTCGCCCAAGTTCAAGGTTGAATCAAACCCACCTGCAGAACCAGTGTTGATGACTACATCGGGCTGATATTCATCTAAGAGAATAGTAGTACCTACAGCGGCCGCGACTTTTCCAATACCTGATTGGAGGAGAATAACGTCAACTCCATTGAGTTGCCCCGAGTAGAAAGTACAGCCGGCTTTAGATGCTTGTTTTATGTCTGTTATTGCTTGTCTTAGAAGAGTAACTTCTTGCTCCATTGCACCTATGATGCCAATTTTCATAAGGATTCCTGTTATTTCGGGGTGTAGGTTGTAATGAGCTAAGTGTAACAGAAATGCCCCAGATAGGAATGATACGTCAGACAGGCAAGCAGTATTAATACAGGTAGGTTTTGGATTTATTTATATGAGTACAGTAGATGTATAAATTAGCTTATAAATTTCCTATTGCTTAAGCATTCGCTATCCCATATAATTCGCGCTTCTCGTGTCGGCTGAATCAGAGATTGGCTGGCACATTGTTTAACTTACTCTTATGTTAGGAGAGAATATGTCTCTGAATGCAGAAACTAAAGCAGCAATCGTTGCTGACTACGCACGTGGTGAAGGCGACACAGGTTCACCAGAAGTTCAAGTAGCTCTACTTACCGCTTCTATCAACCACCTACAAGGTCACTTCAAAGCACACAAAGGCGATCACCATAGCCGTCGTGGTTTGTTACGTATGGTTTCTAGTCGTCGTAAACTTCTAGATTACCTAAAAGGTAAAGATCTAGATCGTTACCATGACCTAATCAAGCGTCTAGGCCTACGTCGCTAATAAGCGATTGCATAGAACAGTTTGTTGAAAAGGGGCTTTTTGCCCCTTTTTTGTTGGCTAAATTTAGCCAAATCAAATTTATCTCGTTATACTACGCACGCGCGTACTCATATTGTTAATTGAGTGCGCTAAAGTATAGCTCATAGCATTGCAGTCAACCTCGTCGACCAAAAGGTCGCGGCTATTATAAATGACATTGTCCTTGAAATAATTTCATACTGGTACAGTGCATTTTTACTAGTCGCGATTTGTAGTGCCTTGAGTGCCATTAAACACACTCTGAGAACTTTTTAAATGACTCAGAAGCAAGGAATAACAATGTTTGAAAAACCAGTTGTTAAAACGTTTCAATACGGTAATCATACCGTTACTCTAGAAACTGGCGTCATTGCTCGTCAAGCTACTGCAGCAGTGATGGTAACGATGGATGATACAGCAGTATTTGTCTCTGTCGTTGGTAAAAAAGAAGCGGTTGAAGGTCAAGACTTCTTTCCGCTAACAGTAAATTACCAAGAGCGTACATACGCTGCTGGTAAAATCCCGGGTGGTTTCTTCAAACGTGAAGGCCGTCCTTCAGAGGGTGAAACTCTAACGGCTCGCTTAATCGATCGCCCTATTCGTCCACTTTTCCCGGGTACGTTTAAAAATGAAGTTCAGGTAATTGCTACTGTAGTTTCTGTTAATCCTGATGTTCAACCAGACATGGTCACAATGATCGGCACATCTGCTGCTCTTGCTATTTCGGGTATCCCGTTTAACGGTCCTATCGGTGCAGCACGTGTTGGTCATATCGATGGTAAGCTAGTACTGAACCCAAGCAATACTGAGCTAGCTGCTTCGAAGCTTGATCTAGTGGTTGCAGGTACTGAAGGCGCTGTTCTTATGGTTGAATCTGAAGCAGATAACCTAACAGAAGAAGAGATGCTTTCTGCTGTTGTATTTGGTCATGACCAGCAACAAGTTGTGATTAATGCGATCAACGAGTTTGCAGCAGAAGTAGCAACTCCAGCTTGGGATTGGGTTGCTCCTGAAGAGAATACAGTACTTAACTCTAAGATTGCTGAACTTGCGGAAGCTAAGCTTATTGAAGCTTACCAAATCACCGAGAAGATGGCTCGTTACGACCGCATCCACGCGATTGCTGCAGAAGTAAACGATGTACTACTTGCTGAAAATCCAGAAGCAAACACCAAAGAAATTCACACTATCTTCCATGATCTAGAGAAGACAGTGGTACGCCGTAGCATCATCGCGGGTAACCCTCGTATCGATGGTCGTGAGAAAGACATGGTTCGTGCATTAGATGTGCGTACTGGAGTTCTTCCTCGTACACATGGTTCATCACTATTTACTCGTGGTGAAACCCAAGCAATCGTAACAGCGACTCTAGGTACGCAGCGCGATGCTCAAATCATTGACGAGTTAACGGGTGAACGTAAAGATCACTTCTTATTACACTACAATTTCCCTCCATACTGTGTTGGTGAAACTGGTTTTGTAGGCTCTCCAAAGCGTCGTGAAATCGGCCATGGTAAACTTGCTAAGCGCGGTATCGCTGCAGTAATGCCTTCTGTTGATGAGTTCCCATACACAGTGCGTGTTGTATCGGAAATCACTGAATCTAACGGTTCGTCTTCAATGGCATCAGTATGTGGTACTTCTCTAGCACTTATGGATGCAGGTGTACCAATTAAATCCTCTGTTGCAGGTATTGCAATGGGTCTTGTTAAAGAAGGTGATGACTTCGTTGTTCTTTCTGACATCCTTGGTGATGAAGACCACTTAGGTGATATGGACTTTAAAGTAGCAGGTACTAATACTGGTATCACTGCACTACAAATGGATATCAAGATCGAAGGAATCACTAAAGAGATCATGCAAATTGCGCTTAACCAAGCTCAAGGAGCACGTAAGCACATCCTTTCTGTAATGGATGAAGCGATTTCTGGCGCTCGTGAAGATATCTCTGAGTTTGCTCCGCGTATCCATACCATGAAGATCAGTTCAGAGAAGATCAAAGACGTTATCGGTAAAGGTGGTGCAGTTATCCGTGCTCTAACTGAAGAGACTGGTACAACTATCGAAATCGAAGACGATGGCACTATCAAAATTGCTGCGACGGAAGGTGAGGCAGCTAAAGAAGCAATTCGTCGTATTGAAGAAATCACAGCAGAAGTTGAAGTCGGACGTATCTACTTAGGTAAAGTAGCTCGTCTTGCAGACTTTGGTGCATTTGTCACCATTCTTCCAGGTAAAGATGGTCTAGTACATATTTCTCAAATTGCAGAGAAGCGTGTTGAGAAAGTGTCAGATTACCTTGCTGAAGGTCAAGAAGTTCAAGTTAAAGTACTTGAGATTGACCGTCAAGGTCGTGTACGCCTTAGTATGAAAGAAGCAGTTGAAAAACCTGCTGAAGAAACTATGACAGAGCAACCATCTGTTGATGCTGAGTAATTGGCTTATCTAGCTTAAAGCATGTTATAAAGGGAGCATTTAGCTCCCTTTTTTATAATATGTACAATGTTGAAATAGGGCTTTAGCGAAGGAGTATTTATTTGTGAAATGGTTTCAAGCTACCGCACTAAGCATAGCCTTATTAGGTAATGCGGGCTGTTCAACTTTGATTGATAGCCAGCCAGAGTGGGTATTTCCACCTATGGTGGAAGCACTGCAGCCGACGTTACAACAAGAAGTGCAGATTGCTAGGCTAAGTCAATTACTTCAAAGAGATGATCTGCCTAATGAAACCCGAGCAAAGATGTACTTTGAAAGAGGGAGCTATTACGATAGCGTAGGGCTACGTAACTTAGCTAGGTTAGACTATGAACAATCCTTAGCTATTTTTCCAGCTCAAGCGGATCTCTTTAACTTATTAGGTGTTTACTTCACTGAAAATAGAAATTTTGATGCCGCTTATGATGCGTTTGATTCAGCACTAGAACTTGCTCCTGAAAATGCTTATGCTGCGCGAAATAGAGCCATTGCTTTATATTACGGCGATAGATTTGAATTAGCTCTCGAAGATATGCAGAAGCACTACGATCAAGAGCCAAGTGATCCTTTTAGAGCCTTGTGGCTATATATAGTTAAGTCTAAAGTCTCTCCTGAAACTGCTAAGCAAGAGCTTGAGGGGCGTTTTAAGAATGGGGATAGGCAGTGGGGATGGTTTCTCGTTGCACTCATGTTAGGTGAGGTATCTGAAAAAGATGCATTTACCGCAATATATCGTACCAGCAAGGATAGAACCGTTCGAGCTCAACGTTTGACGGAAGCTTATTTTTATCTAGGGAAGCGTTATCAGGCAATGGGAACAGACAGTGATTTAGCTAAAGCGGTTTCTTTCTATAAATTAGCCATTTCATTTAATGTATTTGATTATGTTGAGCATCGCTATGCATTTCTGGAACTCCAGGGAATTTATGATCAGGTGCAGAAGAAAGAATTAGCAGAATCAACTAAAAAACAGGCTGCTCTTTAGTCGAGATATCTGAAAGATAAAACCGTGGCTAAATCAAGCTGCGGTTTTTTATTGTGATAAACCGGCGAATAAATCAATATTCTTAGCTTGGTTACCTATCTGGACATTAAGTCTTGATAATCGTTGATTGAATCAAGCTCTGAAAACGATTTAGCATCAATCTATAAAGTTACCCTTCCTCTCTCAAAATGGTTATTGGTATGCAAACCTCAATCTACCGCCAATTTTGGAAATATACAGTTCCTACTATCGTGGCAATGCTAGTCAGTGGGCTTTATCAAGTTGTGGATGGTATTTTTATCGGACGCTACGTAGGGGCTGATGGATTGGCTGGTATTAATATTGCCTGGCCAGTGATTGGCACTATTCTAGCCATAGGCATGATGATTGGTGTTGGTACTGGAGCGCTGATTTCAATTCATCAGGGACAGAAAGATAGTATTGGAGCAAAGCAGGTTCTGGCCACTGGACTGTTGATGTTATTAGTGTCAGTGCCGATGGTGTCAGGATTATTGGCTTTTTTTTCTGACGATTTTTTACGTTGGCAAGGTGCTCAAGGACGGGTGTTTGAATTGGGACTGCAATATATTAACGTTCTTATTGGATCTTGTATTTTTTCCTTGGGTTCGATTGCGGCTCCATTTCTATTACGCAATGATCACAGTCCCAAACTCGCGACCTATTTAATGGTTTTAGGTGCAATACTCAACATAGTATTTGATTACGTATTTATCGTCTGTCTTGGGTGGGAGTTAACAGGGGCTGCTATTGCAACAGGTGGGGCTCAAATGATAGTGACTATCCTTGGAGTAGGCTACTTTTTCTCTCAACAGGCGACATTAAATCTTTGTGTATCTGACTTCAAAATTAAGTTATTTCTGGTACTCAAGATTATTAATACTGGGCTTGCTAGCTTTTTTATGTATGCCTATGGAGCAATTATGGTTGCTATTCATAATGGTTTACTTGCTCTTTATGGTGACCAAATGATAATTGGTGCTTATGCTATTCTTGGGTATATTGTAACAGTGTATTATCTCATTGCTGAAGGTACTGCAAATGGAATGCAGCCGTTAGTGAGCTTCAATCATGGTGCTTGCCATCAGCCTAACGTAAGAAAATTACTCAAAGTGGCAACGATAAGCGCAGTATTGATTGGTTTTTTATTTGTGTGTTTATTGAATCTATTTCCCAAAGAGTTTGTTTCTATCTTCAATAATACCGATGAAGAACTGATTAAAAATGCTATTTTAGGTATACGATTACACCTTTTTGCACTTGCTCTTGATGGCTTTCTTGTTGTAGCTGCTGCTTATTATCAGGCGATAAATAAAAGTGGAAAAGCTATGTTTGTGATAGTTGGTAATATATTGATCCAGTTGCCATTCCTATATCTAATGCCTAAGTTGATGGGGGTTAAAGGAATATGGATCGCCTATCCGATGTCGAATGTAGCCTTGAGTATTATGGTTGTTTTTATGTTAATTAAAGATGTTCGCCGATATCAAATTGAAAAGCCCCAGCAGGTTTTAGCCTAAGGCATTTTTCGTCTTATCAGATATATTTTTCCTTGATTTTACTTTAATTTATGGTTTTTAATTCACAAATAATGAGTTAAGATTCATTTTTGGTTGGTTTTTTATTTGTATTTGTCAATTCCAATATTAATCTTTGAAGATAATAATAATTAAACCTTATATCATTCAAATACTTATATTGATTTTTATTTGGAGCAATATCGCATTTTGCGTTACTATATTGATGGTTGTGTTAAATACAAGGCGAAAGTTTTTTGTCATTTATATAATTCAGTCACTAGTCTTAGTATTAAGACAGATTATCGGGGGGAGTCCCTATAATGTAACGTTTGCGTTAGTGTATTTCCAGACACAACATTACAATTAAAAAAAAGAAAGGGATATATTGCATGGCTAGTCAGTTCCGAATGGACTCTATTCCTGGTTCACTTATCGTCGTTGGTGGTACTTATGAACCATGGTTATCAGTACTAGAGCAGGTCGGTTGGCGTTGCACTCAATGTGCAGATTTACGCAAAGCAGACTCATTATTTAATCAAACCGGACCCTGTATTGGTATTGTTGATCTGAGCCATGATGAGTTTAGTCTAAATGGTATTGCTAATTTAGTCAGTAACCACAAGCAAGTTCGTTGGTTAGCATTTATACGAGAGTCGCAGTTAAGTACTGACACCATCTGTCAGTTTATAGTCAACTTTTGTATTGATTTTTTCACCGCGCCAATTCCAGATGCTCAATTATTGAACACTATTGGGCACCAGCTTGGTATGTTAAAGCTTGAGAAAAAAGTATGGCCAAATTATGGTAGCAATAACAATATTGGCTTGATTGGTAATTCTATACCAATGAAACGTTTGGGGGATCAAATTAAACGTATTGGTCCAACCGATGTTAGTATTTTGATTTACGGTGAGAGCGGTACAGGCAAAGAAACCGTGGCTCGAGCTGTTCATAAAACGTCATCTCGCTCTCAGAAAGAGTTTATTTCAGTTAATTGTCGAGCGATGTCAGAGAGACGGTTGGAAAGTGATTTATTCGGTATCAACCGCGATGACCTTTCTGAACCCTCCATTCTTGAGAAAGCAGATGGTGGTACGATTTTACTCAATGATATTTTGACTTTACCTCATTCTCAGCAACTTAATTTGTTGCGTTTTTTGCAGGAAGGTACGATCGATACTGAAGAAGGGAGTCGCGAAGTAGATGTTCGTATTCTCACTGCCAATTCTGGTGATATTGAAAAAGCGTTAATGGATGGCAATTTTAACGATGAGCTTTATCACTATATCAACGTACTGCGGATTAACGTCCCCAGTTTGAAGGAACGAGCTGGGGATATTGCGATTTTAGCTCGTCACTTTCTTCAAGAATATTCCAAGGAATACAATGCCCAAGCAAGAAGTTTCTCTGAAGAGGCGACACGCGAGTTAACTCGCTATCATTGGCCAGGCAACGTTCGTGAATTAATGAACCAAATTAAACGCATTGTATTGATGTCTGATACTGTGATGTTAGATGAGCAGCATTTGGATTTACCTAAACGCAGTGAAGGTAAAAGGAGTTTAAAGAGCATACGTGAAAGCAGTGAACGGGATGCATTACTCGTTGTTTTAGAGTCACATGGTGGACAAGTTGCGATGGCAGCTAAAGAGCTTGGTATCTCTCGTGCAACTATGTATCGGTTACTCAATAAACACAATTTAATTGCTGATATAGTAACTTGAACTGGTAGTCACACTTTTTAGTGTGACGCACCATGAGATTATCCTGAAGTATAAATAGTTAATAAGTCGATCTATTGACCTATATTAAGAAAAACATTTTATTTTCATAATCTGATATCGATTATAAAAAGCGGAAAAATCTTTATTATATCTTATTGATAAAAATACATTGAAATAATAATTAATATGCGTAAGATGGCATTGTGAGTTCATACTCACATCCCTACATATATCTGGATTAATTATTTACTAGGAGGCGGAAATGAAACATATCAGCATTACAGCATTTATCGATACCTCTAGTTTTCATGTTTCTATTCTCACGGGGTACAGAACTGTATCTAGTATCTGTGATTTTAGAGTGGAAAAAGTAATGTAATTAGTCCGTAACCATTTATTTTAATTGGCTGCGGAAAAGCAGCGAATTAAAAGAGATCCTACTTTCGACTTATTCGTTGATTTTTCTCGGCCATATTGATTGGAGAATTATCATGAGTCACTCTGTTTATTTAAAACTTGCCACCTTTTTAGTTAAAGCTGATCTACGCCTTGAAAATAGGAAATGGAAGCGTCGTGTTCGCCGTGCTGCTTTCCATGCTCCAGTGAACAATTCTCACCTTATGCGTGATATCGGTTTAGAAGTAGATGGTCGTTTTATCGCAGATACTGTTCCTGACAATGTAAAAACTGAACGCCGTATTCGCCATCTTCGGCGAGTCCTAAGTTTGCGAATATCGACGTAACAGTCTGGCCAGCTAAGCCTTTCTTAGTTGGCCTTAAATGTGTCTGCCAGCCAGTATAATCTGGCTGGCGTCCTTCACTTCAAGGACATGGATTTGAGTAAGTAATACCAATTTCTTGTAATCCAAGCAGTAATTCTTCACTGAGCTCAATATCTAAACTATCAATGTTAGATTTTAACTGCTGTAAGTTTGTTGCACCTATAATGTTTGAAGAAACAAAAGGTCTTTGATTGACAAAGGCTAGCGCCATCTGGGCAGGATCTAAGCTATGCTCTCTTGCCAATTTTACGTAAGCTTCAGTTGCTTTAATTCCTTGAGGTGTAAAATAACGTACGAAGCGCTCGAATAAAGAACACCTTGCACCACTAGGGCGATTATCATTCAGGTATTTACCACTCAAGCACCCAAAAGCAAGAGGTGAATAGGCTAACAGTTGGACCCCTTCATAGTGGCTTACTTCAGATAAACCAACCTCAAAACTCCGATTAAGAAGATTGTAAGGATTTTGAATGGAGACAATACGTGGTAGTTCGTGCTTTTCAGCTAAACGAAGTAATGTCATAACACCCCATGGTGTTTCATTGGATACTCCTAAATAACGTACTTTTCCCGCTTGGACAAGACCAGCTAGCGTTTCTAGGGTTTCAATCAGAGTGACTTCTTCATGTTGATCAGGGTATGGGTAGTTTAATTGACCGAAGCAATTTGTTTGACGTTGAGGCCAATGGAGTTGGTAGAGATCGATATGATCCGTTTGCAATCGCTTTAAGCTATCATCTATTGCCTGATGAATATTACGCCTATCAAGACTCATATTGTCTCGTATATAAGGTATGTTTCTTGGACCTGTAACTTTAGTGGCCAGCACCACTTTTTCTCGTTTACCAGATTTTTTCAACCAGTTACCGATATAAGTTTCAGTTAAACCTTGAGTATCTGCTTTGGGAGGGACAGGATACATTTCTGCTGTATCAATAAAGTTTACTCCGCGCTCTAGAGCATAATCTAGCTGCTCAAACGCCTCTCGTTCGGAGTTTTGCTCACCGTACGTCATAGTGCCAAGACATATTTGGCTTATTTCAAGAGTGGAGTGAGGTAACTTATTGTATTGCATTGAACTTCCTTACTCTATTGGCCTTCACTACCAATATAGGGTATTGAAACGCAAGATTAAATGCATACCAGTAACAATTTCGCAAAACTTTACAATGTTAGCTAAAATTTACTACGGAGGTGAAGCATGCAGAAAAGTCAGTTAGATAAGTGGATTCATGGTCATCATAAGGATAATTATCAATCACCAAAGGTATTTGTGATTGGTTGTTCCGACTTGTCCCATTACCTTCTTGCAGTCGAGTACAAACACAAATTAGAGCCGATCAAAGAAAAAGATCAGCCAATACATTTTGAGTCTCTAGATTTGGTTAAAGAGGTCTTATTAAAATTGGGCGTTGAAAAGGCTTACTTGCGGTTGCATAACACCTATGATGAATGCGGTGTAGGTGATGGACCCTTTTATTATGATATTGAACTATCTTTGACCACCCACTAGTAGAAGTTTTGAGCCAAAATGCGTGAGGTAAATTGCTTACGAAGATAAAAACCACGAGGCAATGTCATAATTGGTTTGCCCGCGGCTCCGTAAGCTTCAGTTAAAATGCGGCTATGTGCTGCTTTTGGTCTTAATTGTAATACTTGACCATGGCGAGCTGTAATTTTTTCCACCTGACCTAGGACGATCATTTCCATCAATTCTTCCCAGTCTGCTTTGAGTTGTGAACTTTCTTCTATGCTTGGGGCCCAGATCAAAGGGGTTCCAACTCGGCGTTCAGCTAGAGGTATTTCTCGTTCACCCTCAACTGGGATCCAGAGTACTCGAGAAAGTTTGTTTCGGACATGGCTGTTTTCCCAAGTCAGCCCTTGTATACCAATTAACGGAGCCACACAGACGAATGTTGTTTCTAGTGGTTTTCCCACGTAACTGATGGGGATCGTCTTTAATTCGATGCCTAAGTGTACGAAATCTTGTTGAGCTTTACTGCCAGAAGCTGCCCCTAGATGCCATTCTAGGAGTTGTCCAACCCAGCCTTTATCCCTTTTGAGGTTTGGTGGGACGGTAACGTTAGCTTCTTTAGCTAACTCTTTTAAGTTGATACCAGCAATATTCATCGCTCGATTGAGTAATTCTTGCTCAGATTTGGGTTCCGTCTTCATGAGAATGTCTTGGATCTAAAATACAAGCCTTAGTGTATCGGATTTATGCTTAAAGTGTCGAAACTTGATCCTACTTGCTAAAAGATCTCGATAGGTATAGTTATCCACAGCATTTGGCATCGGCAGGGATCCCTAGGTAAGAATGTATGAATAAATAGGGATTTTTCTGGCACTTATGACTTGCATTTTAGTAATTTACTTTGTTTAGCATGATCCTGATGTGGATAAAATGAACTGTGATGGATCTTTAACCGATCTAACCCCAAGTTAAAGTAGCTAGTCTATATTATTGGTAATGGTTACATAGATCTATTTATAAATGTTTGATTTTTATTGATTGTTTTTCTTATTTCAATTTTTTATGGAATGCTTAATCACAATGACACTAAGTTTAAATTGCTTTTTATGGAATTTTTCACATGGTTATGCACAGAAAAGGTGAATAAATGTGGAGTGTGTCTCACCATGTTGTGAATAACTGCTTGTTTAGACGAAAAGTATTCATAAATTGCTCTTCGTAGCATATTTTATGTGTGAATTACGAGAGTAAGTTTGCTACATCTGGGTATATGTGGAAAAATCACAGTAATTAAGAATTTATTAGAGGTTGGCCAGTGATAGATGGCGATGGTTACCGATTAAATGTGGGAATAGTAATTTGTAACAACCATGGTCAGGTCTTCTGGGCTAAACGATACGGACAACATTCATGGCAGTTTCCTCAAGGGGGAATTGATGATGGGGAAACTCCTGAGCAGGCAATGTTTAGAGAGTTGTATGAAGAGGTTGGCCTTAATGATAAAGATGTAAAGATCGTAGCAACGAGTCGGCATTGGTTAAGATATAAGCTACCTAAGAGATTAGTTCGTTGGGACTCCAAGCCTGTCTGTATTGGACAAAAACAGAAATGGTTCCTTCTTCGTCTAGATTGTGATGAATCACAGGTTAATATGCAGCGAGGAAATGCCCCTGAATTTGATGGTTGGCGCTGGGTAAGTTATTGGTATCCTGTTAGACAAGTGGTGTCTTTTAAGCGTGATGTTTACCGCAGAGCAATGAAGGAGTTCTCTTCGGTAGCAATGCCATTTAAAGAGCGTAAAGCGAAAGGTAAGCGTAAGCAAAGAAGAGGGTAGACATGCTTTCTCAACTAAGGGACATTGTTGAACAGGTATCCAAATTAGATGATGTTCACCAAGCTTTAAAAGTTCTGGTAAAGCAAACGTGTAGTGCAATGAATACAGAGTGCTGCACGGTTTACCTTGCTAATGAAGACATGCAACGCTTGGAACTGATGGCTACTCAGGGGCTTAAATTTAAGGGAAAAAAAATCCATATTAACTTTAGCGAAGGGCTGGTTGGTTTGGTCAAGCGTAGCGCTGAACCTCTTAACCTTGCTGAAGCATCAAAACATCCCAATTTTAAATACTTTTCTCAACTTGGGGAAAAGGTCTACCAAAGTTTTCTTGGCATACCGATCATTTACCGTAGACAAGTGCTCGGTGTATTGGTGGTACAGCAAAAACAGCCGCGTCAATTTAATGAAATCGAAGAATCTTTTTTAGTCACACTAGCGGCTCAGTTAGCTGTGATTATTGCTCATGCACAGACTCAAGGACAGTGGCGCCTTGAAAAAGAGCAAGATGAAATTAGGGGAATTGCTGCGTCTCCTGGTGTTGCTATCGGTGAATTTAGATGGGACGATACACAGCTTGATTTATCAGATGTGTATCCTGCATCTACGTTGGATGTTGAGCGAGAACAAGAGTGGTTATTGTTAGCCATTGAAGAGGCACTTGGTGATTTTCGTAGGATGCGTAAAAAGTTGGATGGTGAAATCAATAAGGATGCTCTGGCCATATTTGATCTTTTTACTCACTTACTTAATGACCCCATGCTTCGCAAAGATCTTAAGAGTCAGGTTCAAAAAGGAGACCGAGCTGACTGGGCATTGAGGCAAGTGGTTGAGAATTACTCTAATCGATTTGCCAAAATGTCAGATGTATATATGCGTGAGAGAGCTCAGGATGTTAAAGAGCTCGGTCAACGCTTGCTTTTGTTTCTGCACAACAAAGAAAAAAGCCAACCTGAGTTTGAAAAACCTATTATCTTAGTTGTTCGAGAACTGACAGCGACCCTTTTAGCGTCTATCCCCAAGAAAAAATTACTCGCTGTTGTTGCGCTAGAAGGTGCTGTAAATTCCCATGCTGCGATACTATCCCGTGCATTTGGAATTCCAACTGTGATGGGAGTTAACCTCAATCTGAAAGCGATTAATGGTAAAATCGGTATCGTTGATGGCTATAGTGGAAAGTTGTTTATTTCACCGAATGGGCAACTGCTTAGAGAGTACCATGAGCTGGTTGATGAAGAGAGCGAACTTGCTACTATGGTCAACCAGACGGTCTTGGAACCAGCACGTACCCAAGACAATATACGCATTGAAGTTATGCTTAATTCAGGGTTGAGCGCTGATGCTAATATAGCGTTAAATCAAGGTGTTGATGGGGTTGGTTTATACAGGACGGAAATTTCATTCTTACTTCATAACCGCTTCCCATCGGAAGAAGAGCAGGTAATTCAGTATAAATCAGTTCTTAGCGCTTATCCGGACAAACGTGTGGTGATGCGCACGTTAGATATTGGTGGAGACAAAGCCTTACCTTATCTACCAATAGAAGAGGACAATCCTTTTCTTGGCTGGCGTGGTATTCGTTTTACTCTTGATCATCCAGATATTTTTCTGATGCAGATACGAGCTATGATGAAAGCAAGTGTGGAGCATCATAACCTTAGTATTTTACTTCCTATGGTATCTGGTGCTCAGGAGCTTGATAGCGCATTGGAATTGATTGAACGCGCTCATCTGGAATTGGTAAAGCTAGATAGTCGTATTACTATGCCTGCCATTGGTGTCATGATTGAAGTTCCATCTATGATATATCTGTTACCTCTCGTCGCAGAAAAAGTGGACTTTGTTTCAATAGGAACCAATGATTTAACTCAATATTTACTGGCTGTTGATCGAAATAATGCTCGAGTTGCAAATGTGTATGAGTCAATGCATCCTTCAGTCGTGATGGCTCTTGAACATATCCATCGAACTTGCGAACAACTCAAGTTACCTGTGTGTATTTGTGGGGAGCTAGCAGGTGATCCTATTGGTGCTTTGCTCATGATTGGTCTTGGATATCGTAGCTTAAGTATGAATACGTCCAATGTGGCTAAGGTCAAATATTTGCTTCGACACACAGATAGTGGTGAGCTGCGTGAGCTTGCGACTAAAGCCTTAATGAACCCTTATGGCAATGAAATTTATGCCATGATGAAAACCTTCTTTGATGACAAAGGGTTCTCCGGTTTTATCCGCGCAGGTAAATAATAAGGAACGATGTGAATATTGAATTTTTAGTCATGCTAATCCTTCTTGGTAGCATAGTAGGGATCATGGCAGGACTGCTTGGTATTGGCGGTGGGTTAATTGTAGTGCCCGCATTGTTGTTTCTTTTACCACTGGTCGGTATTGATCCTGCGATTTGTATGCACATTGCTCTAGCGACCTCTCTTGCCTCTATTATTGTTACTTCCGGTTCATCTGCTTTCAATCATTTTAAGCTCGGTAATGTCGATATCTATGTCGTCAAGTGGTTGATGCCTGGAGTTGTTGTCGGTGGCTTTTTAGGCGCGAATATAGCTGAATGGATTCCATCAGCATATCTGCCAAAGGTCTTTGGCTTCATAGTGCTAGGTTTAGCTATGCAAATGTTATTTTCTATTAAAAGACATAATACGAAAATTATGCCAGGGAGCCTGATAACTATGATGGTAGGGACGGTTATTGGTATGTTATCTAGCCTTGCTGGTATTGGTGGTGGGTCTTTATCCGTGCCATTTCTTAATCGTCATGGTGTAGAAATGCGTAAGGCAATAGGCTCTTCTTCTGTATGTGGATGTTTTATTGCCACTGCGGGAATGATAGGTTTCATCCTACATGGTTATAAGGCACAATCTCTACCATCGTATAGTATAGGGTACGTATATTTGCCAGCACTTCTAGCGATTGCATCAGCATCCATGCTGACGACTCGTATTGGCGCTAGAATGGCGACATCTTTACCTACCAGTGCATTGAAGAAAATTTTTGCATTGTTTTTGCTTTTTGTTGCTGGAACTATGTTGCTTTAACGAACTCTCATTTAATTAACTTAACACCAAAAGAGTGGTAGTTTTATGTCTCAAGAATTTCTTGAATTTCCTAATATCGATCCTGTTCTGATTTCTTTGGGACCTTTATCGATTCGTTGGTATGGCTTGATGTACTTGATTGGCTTTGCATTTGCTTTGTGGTTGGCTAATCGGCGAGCAGATAAGGCAGAGAGTGGTTGGACAAGAGAACAAGTTTCTGATCTTTTGTTTGCCGGATTTCTTGGCGTCGTGATTGGTGGCCGTGTTGGTTATGTTGTGTTCTATAACTTTGACCTATTTCTACAAGATCCTCTTTACCTGTTTAAAGTTTGGACTGGTGGGATGTCATTCCATGGTGGTTTGCTGGGCGTAATTAGTGCAATGTTTTGGTACGCTAAGAAAAATGGTCGTACGTTTTTTGGTGTCGCTGACTTTATTGCTCCATTAGTTCCTTTTGGTTTGGGTATGGGACGGCTTGGTAATTTTATGAACTCTGAGCTTTGGGGGCGTGTGACTGACGTGCCTTGGGCGATAGTTTTTCCAAATGGTGGGCCGCTTCCTCGTCATCCCTCTCAGTTATATGAGATGTTCCTTGAGGGCATCGTGTTATTCTTGATTCTAAATTGGTTTATTAAAAAGCCGCGTCCATTAGGTGCTGTATCAGGTTTGTTTTTAGCTGGTTATGGCACATTCCGCTTCTTGGTAGAATACGTGCGTGAACCTGATGCTCATTTGGGTTTATTTGGTGGACTTATATCTATGGGACAAATCTTGTCATTGCCTATGGTTATTGGCGGAATTTTGCTGATGACATGGGCATATAAACGCGGTCATTATAAAGATGTTATTCCACAGAAGACGAAATAAGGAGTGGATGTGAAACAGTATTTAGATCTTTGTCAGCGTACTTTAGACCATGGTGAGTGGGTTGAAAATGAACGCACAGGTAAGCGCTGCTTAACCGTAATTAATGCTGATCTCACTTATAATATTGCTTTGAATCAATTCCCTTTAGTGACGACTCGAAAAAGCTTTTGGAAAGCGGCTGTTGCAGAGTTACTAGGTTATATTCGTGGCTATGATAACGCAGATGATTTTCGTAAGTTAGGTACCAAAACCTGGGATGCGAATGCAAATCAAAATTTGGTTTGGCTAAATAACCCTTATCGAAAAGGCACTGATGATATGGGCCGTGTTTATGGTGTTCAGGGACGTTCATGGACAAAACCAGATGGTGGCTCCGTCGATCAATTGCGGAAAATTGTTGATGATTTAACCCGAAGTGTTGATGATAGGGGGGAGATCCTCAATTTTTATAACCCTGGAGAGTTTCACATGGGCTGTCTACGTCCATGCATGTATAACCATCACTTTTCTCTGCTTGGTGATACCTTGTATTTGAACAGTACTCAGCGCTCCTGTGATGTGCCGCTGGGCCTAAACTTTAATATGGTGCAAGTATATGTATTTCTGGCTGTTATGGCTCAGATCACGGGGAAAAAAGCTGGCCTGGCATATCATAAAATTGTTAACGCTCACATCTATGAAGATCAACTTGAGTTAATGCGAGATATACAGCTGAAACGTGAGCCATTGAAAGCCCCCACCTTTCATATCAATCCAGAGATAAAATCACTAGAAGATTTGGAAACATGGGTTACATTGGATGATTTTTGGGTTGAAGGTTATGAGTATCACGATCCTATTCAATACCCATTCTCAGTTTAATGATGGATTAAATTGTAATGGGCCGCCTACAGTAGGCGGCTTTTTTTGGGCTGGGTATGGCCAAAGCTAGAAAACCCCGTAACGAATACTGCGGGGTTTTTACTTATTTAGTAGAAACTAAGCACTGAGGGCTAAGATAGTTCCTGGTAAAACTAGGAATACTGCTAAGAGATACCCAGCAACAACAGCTTTATTTTTTACTGCCATGTCCGAAATGATATCAGCGGCTTTGATAGGAAGTTCTCGCAGTAGTGGAATACCAAAAATAAGCAATGTCGCCAAGATATTGAATGATAGATGTACTAACGCAATTTGTAGTGCAAATACAGCAAACTCACCAGATACTGCTGTTGCGGCTAATAATGCGGTAATACAGGTGCCAATATTAGCGCCTAAAGTAAATGGATAGACATCTCTTACCTTTAAGACACCTGAGCCCACAAGTGGTACCATTAAGCTGGTTGTCGTTGATGAAGACTGCACCAATACAGTCACTATTGATCCTGACACAATACCATGGATTGGACCACGACCAATCGCGCTTTTGAGGATCTCACGAGCACGTCCCACCATCAGTTTTTTCATCAGCTTACCCATTACAGTAATTGCCACAAAAATGGTCGCAATGCCGATAACAATAAGAAGTGATCCTCCGATAGCATCCCCAAAGGTAGTTAGTGGCTCTTTGATGGCACCAACAACAGGTTTGGTCATTGGCTTAATGAAGTTTAACCCCTTTATGCTCATATCTCCTGTCGCTAGAAATGGTGATACTAACCAATGAGAAACCTTTTCTAAAATACCAAACATCATTTCTAAAGGTAGGAAAATAGCTACTGCTAATAAGTTGAAGAAGTCATGAATTGTGGCACTTGCAAAAGCACGTTTGAATTCTTCTTTGTCGCGAATATGTCCAAGAGAAACTAAAGTATTGGTGACAGTAGTACCTATATTGGCACCCATTATCATTGGGATAGCAGTTTCGACAGGTAATCCACCTGCCACAAGGCCGACTATGATAGATGTCACTGTACTTGAAGATTGAATAAGAGCGGTTGCAATCAAGCCTATCATCAAGCCTGCAACTGGGTGTGAAGCAAATTCAAATAATACTTTTGCTTGATCGCCTGTTGCCCATTTGAAACCACTGCCAACCATAGATACTGCCAAAAGCAGTAGGTACAGCATGAATGCCAAGTTAGCCCAGCGTAGCCATCGAGTGGTACTCGAAATAGGTGCCGCTGCTGTAATAGCTTGGTTCATAATTTTTCTCCGTGGACTTTAATCATTTTTATGGTCAATTATTAAAACTGTTGGCGATAGTAGAGGTTAATTATGTCATTAATATTACAGTTAAGTTTCGGCAGGTGCCTTCACTGAATAATAGTGTTGGATTGTTTGTTAACGTTTGATTTTTCAGTTATTTTAATTTTTGGTTGGAAGGTAATTGTACCAATAATGAAAGGTTTTGTGATTTGAAAAGATTGATATTGTCATATCAGCTAAACAATATTTCGTTTTAAATATTACTAATTGCTTTTATTATTCGGTTTTTTCGAATTCTTGTTGTCATCAAAAGGTTTTGTTATAACTGATAGCGTTATGTAGTACAGAGAGAATGTTCATGTCGCATTTAAACTACAACCACCTCTATTACTTTTGGATGGTATGTAATCAAGGTTCCGTAACAAAAGCGGCTGATGCGCTTTTCCTCACCCCTCAAACAGTAACGGGGCAGATTAAGGCCTTAGAAGAGCGTATGGGAGGGAAACTCACCAAGCGAAGTGGTCGAGGTATTGAGCCTACTGAATTGGGACAACTTGTTTTTAAATATGCAGATCGCATGTTTGGTCTTAGTTATGAGATGCTAGATATCGTTAATTACAGTCAGCGCTCTAATATGTTGTTTGACGTTGGAGTCGCTGATGCTTTATCTAAAAGACTAGTGAGTAAAGTGCTCATGATGGCTGTTCCGCCAGATAATAGTATTCACCTACGCTGCTTCGAATCAACGCACGAAATGTTACTTGAGCAGCTATCTCAGCATAAGTTAGATATGATTTTGTCGGATTGTCCTGTTGATTCAAGCCAAAGTCCCGGTTTGTTCAGTAAAAAGCTCGGTGAATGCCATATGAGTTTTTTCTCTAGTAGCCATATAGAGCATGTGCAGTTTCCAGAAGTACTTGAACAGCGAAAATTATTGATACCGGGAAGTAAGACTGCAATGGGTCGAAAAGTGCTTCAATGGTTCGATTATAAGGGGATACAGCCTAACGTTCTTGGAGAATTTGATGATGTCGCTTTGATGAAGTCTTTTTCTCGTTACCATCCAGATGTGATTTTTTTGGCTCCTTCGTTATATATATCGGAGGTAGAGAATGACTTACCATTACAACTAATAGAACATATTGAAGATCTTAGAGAAGAATACTACGTTATTTTTGCTGAGCGTATGATTCAACACCCTGCGGTTAAGAATGTGTGCGATGCTGATTTCACCAGTTTATTTCAATAGTAATATTTTTGATTTCAACAAATAGATTACTTGATGCAAATAGATTAGTATCAGTTTTGTAAATGTATCAACGGATACATAGTAGTCTGAGATGTTATATCGTTTTAAGAAGGTGCTAGCCGATGAATTTAAAAGAAATGGAAAAAAATTCTGCCGAAGCGGTGGTGCTACTCAAAGCGATGGCAAATGAAAGACGTTTGCAAATTTTGTGTTTGTTACACAATCAGGAGCTTTCAGTGGGTGAGTTGTGTAGTCTACTGGAGTTAAGCCAATCGGCATTATCACAGCATTTGGCATGGTTGCGTCGAGATGGTTTGGTTAATACGCGAAAACAAGCACAAACAGTATTTTATACATTGAGTAGTGAAGAGGTTAAATCGATGATTCATTTGTTGCATAGTTTATATTGTGCTGAGGTAACACAAACATGAATATTTAACCGTTATTAAGATATAAAAAAACCGGCCTAAGCCGGTTTTTTGCTACTAGAATCAAGAGTTACATTAAAGAGCTTTGATTGCAGCAGAGAAACGAGACTTATGACGTGCAGCTTTATTCTTATGAATAAGGCCTTTAGTCGCCATGCGGTCTAAGATTGGTGTAACTGTAGCAAATGCTTCAGTTGCAGCAGCTTTGTCGCCTGCTTCGATAGCAGCAACAGTTTTCTTCATATAAGTGCGCATCATTGAACGACGGCTAGCATTGTGCTGGCGACGTTTCTCAGCTTGGATAGCGCGCTTCTTAGCAGATTTACTATTTGCCAAGGGTCTAACTCCCAAAAACTTAAGTTCGGTGACAATTTAAGGGCGAGGAATATCCCCTATTTGCGCTTAAATGTCAAATGATTTGTGTAAAAACCAGTCTATTCCAAACTAACTTTGGCTTAGATAAGTTTTCACGGTTAAGATGGCGGGGATTCTATCAGTATTTTTTTTTCATTGCTAATACTAATCTGCTCTAGTTCTGACATTCCTGTCTTAGAGTGGAACTTTATTTCAAGTATTGCAGGACTTTTGAGGTAGCTGTGAGTAAACGTTTACTCAAGTCAGGGCTAGTTGTTAGTGCTATGACTTTTATTTCTCGTGTGCTTGGATTGGTGCGCGATGTTGTGGTGGCAAATTTAATGGGAGCAGGCGCTAGTGCTGATGTGTTCTTTTTTGCCAACAAAATTCCTAATTTTCTGCGCCGTTTATTTGCAGAGGGAGCTTTCTCTCAGGCCTTTGTTCCGGTTCTAACAGAATATCATGCTACAGGAGATATGAACAAGATTCGCCATTTGATAGCACGAGCTGCTGGCACTTTGGGGGTTCTGGTCTCTATTGTGACTGTTCTAGGTGTCTTGTGTTCAGGTGCTGTTACCGCTTTGTTTGGTTTTGGTTGGTTCCTTGATTGGCTTAATGGTGGGCCTTCAGCGGAAAAATTTGAATTGGCGAGCTTCATGCTCAAAATAACGTTCCCATATTTATGGTTTATTACTTTTGTTGCTCTATCTGGAGCAATATTAAACACCTTGGGGAAGTTTGCAGTCTCTTCATTCACTCCAGTATTTCTCAATGTCATGATCATTTTGTCAGCTTGGTATATATCTCCCAACATTGCTCAACCTGAAGTAGGCTTGGCGATTGGGGTATTCCTTGGTGGGCTAGTTCAATTCCTGTTCCAAATTCCTTTTCTAATCAAAGCTGGTGTTTTTGTTAAACCAGCTTGGGGATGGAGGGATCCTGGAGTAGTTAAAATTCGCACTTTGATGATCCCTGCTCTATTTGGGGTCTCGGTCAGTCAGATTAACCTATTATTTGATACCTTTATTGCCAGTTTTTTGCAGACGGGGTCAATAAGCTGGTTATATTACTCAGATCGTTTGCTTGAGTTTCCTCTAGGTTTATTTGGTATTGCCATCGCCACCGTTATTTTACCTGCTTTATCGCGAAACCATGTTGATTCTCACACGACTGGTTTTTCTCAGACCATGGATTGGGGAGTACGGATGGTAATCGTACTCGGTGTGCCTGCAACTCTGGGTTTGATGGTGCTCGCGAAGCCGATGTTGATGGTGCTCTTTATGCGTGGTGAGTTTAGCCCTATGGATGTGGAACGTGCATCCATGTCCTTGGTGGCTTATGCTTCCGGTCTGCTTAATTTCATGCTGATTAAGGTTCTAGCTCCCGGCTATTATTCGCGCCAAGATACTAAAACACCAGTTAAGTACGGCATTATTGCGATGGTCGTTAATATGGTATTTAACGCTATTTTTGCTTGGTTTTACGGATATGTGGGTCTAGCAATTGCCACTGCATTATCTGCGTTTGTGAATATGTCTCTACTGTATCGAGGGCTCCATTTAGCAGAAATATACCAGCTGACTCGTCTAACCTTACTGTTTATAGGAAAATCACTGATTGCTGGTGGCCTAATGGCCGGATGCATTTTATGGAAGTTAGAAGATATATCTGTTTGGTTGACTTGGGGGTTGCCACATAGAGTGTTTTGGCTGACATTATTGATTGGTTTGGGAGCCGCTGTTTATTTAGTCGCACTTTTGATCATGGGAGTGCGCTTAAAAGATTTAAAAGCCGCGACACAACAAGGATGATTAGTATATAATCTGTCAGTTTCACGTAGTATAAAATTTGAAACCAATAGGACTTAGACGCTCTTAATGGAATTGATCCGAGGTATCCACAACATCACAGCACATCATAAAGGTTGCGTTTTGACGATAGGTAACTTCGATGGAGTACACCTTGGTCACCAAGCTGTTTTGCAGAATCTCTCTGAAAAAGCAAAATATATGGGCTTACCTTCAACTGTTATGACTTTTGAACCTCAGCCATTGGAGCTTTTTCTTAAAAATAAAGCACCGGCTCGATTAGCTCGTTTGAGAGACAAGTTTGTTCAGTTAAAGAAGCTTGATATAGAACGCTTACTGTGTGTTAATTTTAACCAAACCTTTGCTAACCAGACCGCGCATGAGTTTATTAGTGACTTGTTGGTTAGACGATTGGGTGTTAAATTTCTCATCGTTGGAGATGACTTTTGCTTCGGGCGAGAGAGGCAGGGTAACTTTGCCATGCTTAAGGCTGCTGGAAAAATCCATGGTTTTGATGTGGTGAATACACAAAGTTTATGTTTGGATCAATTACGGATAAGCAGTACAGCGATACGAGAAGCGCTTGCAAGTGATGATTTAACACTGGCTAAAAGCATGTTAGGGCGTAATTATAGTATCAGTGGTAGAGTCGCTCATGGTAGAAAACTTGGCAGAACAATTGGTTTCCCTACGGCTAATATTCCACTGAAGCGCTGTGTGTCGCCAGTGGCGGGAGTGTATACCGTCCAAGTGCTTGGTCTAGCAGAAAAGCCTATAGGTGGAGTCGCTAATATTGGTACTCGACCGACGGTTAACGGAATACGACAACAACTAGAAGTACATTTATTTGACTTTCAAGACGACTTGTACGGAAAGCAGCTCGAAATCGTACTTTTAAGTAAAATTAGAGACGAGCAAAAGTTTGAATCTTTTGACGTACTAAAACAACACATTAAATTGGATGCTGAGGCAGCAAGGGTGTGGCTGCATCAGTATAAAGACCAAGCGGTCTAGTTCACTGCTTGGCATAATGTCTAACTGTCACCCAACACAACGGAATTAAGAATCGATGAGTGAGTATAAAGATACCCTGAACCTTCCTGAAACAGGGTTTCCGATGCGTGGTAATCTGGCAAATCGTGAGCCAGAGATGCTAAAGCGTTGGTACAAAGAAGACCTTTACGGTGAAATCCGCAAAGCGAAAAAAGGCAAAAAATCTTTCGTTCTGCATGATGGCCCTCCATACGCAAATGGTGATATTCATATTGGTCACGCACTAAACAAGATTCTTAAAGACATTATTATAAAATCCAAAACACTTTCTGGTTTTGATGCACCATACATTCCAGGTTGGGACTGTCATGGTCTACCAATTGAACTAATGGTAGAGAAAAAGAAGGGTAAACCTGGCCAGAAGATTTCTTCAGCTGAATTTCGCGAGGAATGCCGTAAGTATGCGGCAGGTCAAGTTGAGGGTCAGAAAGAGAGCTTCAAGCGTTTAGGCATTATGGGGGAATGGGATAAGCCATACCGCACGATGGATTTTTCAACGGAAGCAAATATTATTCGTGCTTTAGGTAAGATTGCAGATAATGATCACTTACTGAAAGGCTTTAAACCCGTTCATTGGTGTACTGATTGTGGTTCTGCATTAGCTGAAGCGGAAGTTGAATACAAAGACAAGGTTTCACCATCGATTGATGTCCGTTTTAAGGCCAGCGATGGTGCTGCTGTATTATCTAAGTTTTCATTAAGCCAAGGCCATGAAGGGCAAGGTGACATTTCTATAGTCATTTGGACTACAACACCTTGGACTTTACCAGCAAACAGAGCAGTATGCTTACACGAAGACTTAGAATACGTTTTAGTTCAAGTCGAAGGGGATAACCCGGAGCGCATCATTGTTGCTTCCGAGCTTGCTAAAGATGTGATGGATCGAGTTGGTATTGAACATTTCCACAATTTAGGTTTTGCTCAAGGTAGTGATTTAGAACTATCTCAGTTTGAGCATCCATTTTATGATTTCAGTGTGCCAGCCGTTCTTGGCGATCACGTTACCACTGAATCAGGTACAGGGGTTGTGCATACTGCTCCAGGCCATGGACAGGAAGATTTTGTAGTCGGTAAAAAATACGATTTAGAAGTAGCAAACCCAGTTGGTTCTAATGGTGTGTATCTGCCAGATACTGAACTATTTGCTGGACAACATGTATTTAAAGCCAATGATGCGGTTGTTGAAACGTTAAAAGAAAAAGGTGCATTACTTCACCATCATGCATATGAGCACAGTTATCCTCATTGCTGGCGTCATAAAACTCCTATCATTTTTCGTGCAACTCCGCAGTGGTTTGTGTCGATGGATAAAGCAGGTCTTCGCAGTAAAGCACTTGAATCTATCAAAGATGTCGAGTGGATGCCTGAATGGGGGCAAAGCCGAATCGAAGGCATGATTGAAGGTCGTCCTGAATGGTGTATCTCTCGTCAACGTACTTGGGGTGTGCCAATTGCACTCTTTGTTCATAAGGAAACGGCAGCGCTACATCCTCGTTCTTCAGAGCTTATCGAGCAGGTAGCACAATTAGTTGAACAAAAAGGTATTCAAGCTTGGTGGGATCTAGAAGTAGCAGACTTATTAGGTGACGATGCGGCCAAATACGAAAAAGTGTTAGATACATTGGACGTATGGTTTGACTCTGGTGTTACTCACTACTCGGTAGTAGATACTCGCGAAGAGTATAATGGTCATAGTGCAGATCTATATTTAGAGGGGTCGGATCAACACCGTGGTTGGTTCCAATCTTCGCTGATATCATCAATTGCGATGAAAGGTGAAGCCCCATATAAACAAGTATTAACGCATGGATTTGTTGTTGATGGGCAAGGCCGTAAAATGTCTAAGTCTATCGGTAATGTTGTTGCTCCAAAAGATGTCACCAATAAACTAGGTGCGGATATTCTGCGCTTATGGGTAGCTTCTACGGATTACACTGGCGAAGTTGCGGTTTCTGACGAAATTTTAAAACGTAGTGCTGACGCTTACCGTCGTATTCGTAATACGGCACGATTCTTCTTAGCCAATTTGAGCGGCTTTAATCCAGCAACAGATATCGTTCCTGCAGAAGAAATGGTAGCGTTGGATCGCTGGGCTGTAGGGCGTGCACTTGCGGCTCAGGAAGAAATTATTCAAGCTTATGGTGAGTACAACACTCATGCAGTGACGCAGCGTCTAATGCAATTCTGCTCGATTGAAATGGGCTCTTTCTATCTAGATATTATTAAAGATCGTCAGTACACAGCAAAACGTGGTGGGCATGCTCAGCGTAGCTGTCAAACGGCACTTTATTATATTGTTGAAGCACTAGTTCGCTGGATGGCACCAATAATGTCATTTACTGCTGATGAAATTTGGAATGAAATGCCGGGTGAACGTGAAAAATTTGTTTTCACAGGAGAGTGGTTTGAAGGGTTACATGGTCTTGCCGATGGTGAGGAACTAAACAATAGCTTCTGGTCCGAAATTCAGGCGGTTAGAACTGCTGTTAATAAGCTTTTAGAAACGGCCCGTAACGACAAGATAATTGGTAGCGCACTGCAAGCTTCAGTTATCCTATATGTAGACGATGACCTAGCTAAAAAAGTGACTAAACTAGCGGATGAACTACGTTTCGTACTGCTTACTTCAGCTACGACTGTGAAGCCTCTTAGTGATAAATCTGATGCTGCTCAGGCGACGGATATTGAAGGCCTATTTGTTGAAGTGTTAGCCATGGATGAGGAAAAATGTGATCGCTGCTGGCATCACTCTCCTGATGTAGGAACTCTTGAGGGCCATGAGAAAATTTGTGGCCGTTGTGTATCTAATATCGAAGGAGAGGGTGAAGTTCGTAAGTTCGCTTAAACATAGCGAGTGTTACCTTCATTTGGAACTTTATAGTTAATCAATAGCCCCAGTATTTACTGGGGTTATTTATAGGAAATATATGAGTGAACAAGCATTAACTTTCAAGCAATCTGGAGTGCGTTGGCTTTGGGTAGCTGTAGTTATCTTTCTGATGGATATTGGCATTAAACTTTTGGTCATGGATACCATTGATTATGGCTGGGCTAATCGTATTGAGGTTCTACCCTTCTTTAACCTTCTCTATGTTAAAAATTATGGGGCTGCATTTAGCTTTTTGAGTGATCAAGCAGGGTGGCAGCGCTGGTTATTTACCGGTATTGCCTTCGCTGTTACTGGCTTGCTGACATATTGGATGAGCAAGCTTCCGGCAAATGAGAAGTGGAACAATATTGCCTATGCGATGATTATTGGTGGAGCTGTTGGAAATGTTTTTGACCGTGTTGTACATGGTTTTGTTGTAGACTACTTGGATTTTTTCTGGGGTAGTTATCATTGGCCCGCTTTTAATCTTGCTGATAGTACTATTTGCATTGGTGCTGTCATGATAATCCTAGATGGATTTCGTAAAAAATCCTGAAAAGTATCCGTAACGCTTAAACCTATTTTGGCCTTTGAGATTACAGAGCGAGGTTTAAGCTCTCTGTACATCTATTGCATCTTGGCCAGTTTACAAAAATAAGGAAACCATATTGTGATGACTATTGTCCAACAATCTGCAGTTACTCTGCATTTTACTATTAAGCTAAAAGATGGTTCGGTAGCAGACAGCACACATAGCATGGGCAAGCCTGCCAAGTTGGTGATTGGTGATGGTAGTCTGAGTGAGAATTTTGAACAATGTCTTTTAGGGCTTGGGGTAGGCGATCAAAAAGTGATTGAACTCCAAGCTAAAGATGCGTTTGGTGCACCTAACCCTGATAATGTTCACCATATGGATCGAGCTAAATTTGTCGGTGATACTGAAGTGGAAGTCGGGACGGTTATGGCTTTTTCAGGTGCAGGTGGTGCGGAAATTCCTGGCGTCATTACGGAAATTGCAGGTGATTCTGTCACGGTAGACTTTAATCACCCTTTAGCTGGGCAAGATGTAACTTTTGAAGTTGAGATTTTGTCAGTAGAATAATGAACACAAATGATAATGAAATCATTATGAGTGATGATATGAAAATTCTTTTAGCCAACCCACGTGGCTTTTGTGCAGGCGTTGATCGGGCGATCAGCATTGTTGAGCGCGCACTGGAGCTTTATCAGCCGCCAATTTATGTTCGCCATGAAGTGGTACATAATCGATTTGTTGTTGAAGGGCTTAAGCAGCGTGGGGCGATTTTTGTTGAAGAGCTTCATGAAGTTCCTGATGATAATATTGTTATTTTTTCTGCTCATGGTGTTTCTCAAGCGGTTCGTAAAGAAGCCAAAGAGCGGGATTTAACAGTGTTCGATGCCACTTGCCCACTCGTTACAAAAGTTCATATGGAAGTTGCACGAGCAAGTCGTAAGCATATGGAAGTAGTACTTATAGGGCATGCTGGACATCCTGAAGTAGAAGGTACTATGGGTCAATATGCAAGTGAACAGGGAGGAATGTACCTGGTTGAGACGCCATCAGATGTGCTGGGCTTAAAAGATAAAGTTCAAGATCCAACCAACTTGCATTATGTCAGTCAAACGACCTTATCCGTTGATGAAACGGCTGATGTTATCGAAGAACTTCGTCGAGTTTTCCCTAATATTCAAGGTCCGCGTAAAGATGATATTTGTTACGCGACTCAAAATCGTCAAGATGCAGTGCGCGATATGGCCGTAGATGTCGACGTTGTGATTGTTGTTGGTTCTAAGAATTCGTCTAACTCAACCCGCTTGAAAGAGCTTGCTGAAAAACTGGGTACGCCTGGTTATTTAACCGATTGCCCTGAAGACATCGAACCTAAGTGGCTTGAAGGTAAAGTCAAAGTAGGAGTCACTGCGGGAGCTTCTGCCCCAGAAGAGCTTGTTAACAAAATTCTAGAGCGGATTCAAGCTATTGTCGGTACTCGAACGGTGCAAGAAATCCAGGGTAGAGAAGAAAATATGTTTTTTGAAGTACCCAAGGAATTGCAAGTTAAGCAAATAGATTAAGCTTACTAAGGTTAATTTAAAGTTTTTAAAGCAGACTCCTAGTTTTGGTTGAACAGTGACTAATAAATTGCACAAAGGCTCCTAGCGGAGCCTTTTTTGTCGGTTTAAGTTGTTTCCTTTACAGTGGGACTATTGTCTATCCCTTCATGTTCAAAATGATTTTGCTTGGGAAGCTTGATGACATAGACGGTAACTATGAGTGAAAATACAATGCCTACTGTGGTCGATGTGGAAATGGGGAGTCCCAAGCCAAGGCTGCTGCTATTAAGAATAAAACTGGTGACGACAGTGGTCATAAATATAGCGGGAATAGTGGTTACCCAATGGAGTTGATTATTACGAACTAGGTAAGCGGATGCCGTCCATAACATCATAACTGCAGTGGTTTGATTGGCAAACCCGAAATAGCGCCATATGACTCCAAAGTCTACTTGAGTCAGTATCCCGCCTATGACAAAGAGTGGAACCGCTACCACAAGACGGCTGCGTAAGGTTTTTTGTTCCATATTAAAATATTCTGCCAAAATTAGACGACTTGAGCGAAATGCGGTATCTCCAGAGGTAATGGGAAGAATAACCACGCCTAAGAAAGCTATTACTCCACCCCACACACCTAATAAACCAAAAGAAGCGCTATACACAACCTGACCTGGACCTCCTGTGCTCACAGCTTGAGACAGTGAGTCTAAATTGTCGAAGAATGACAGTGCAATCGCACACCAAATAAGGGCAATAATGCCTTCACCAATCATTGCACCATAGAAAATAAATCGACCATTACGTTCGTTTTCCATACAGCGAGCCATGAGTGGTGATTGAGTGGCATGAAATCCTGATATAGCCCCACACGCAATGGTGATGAATAGTGCGGGCCAAAGTGGCATATCATTTGGGTTAAGGTTGGTAAACATGTCCTTGGCCTGGAAGTCACCCATCACTGTGTATTCATTTGATAGTGCGACTGCTGTTATCAGGCTAATCGACATAAAGAGAAGCAAGGCACCAAATAATGGATAAAAGCGACCAATAATTTTGTCTACTGGGACAAGAGTTGCAATGATGTAATAGGTGAAAATTGCGATCACTATAGTTGAAATGTTTACAGAAAGGTTTGTCTGATCGTTGATAAGGTTAGTTATCATTCCTGCTGGAGCAGATACGAATACGACCCCGACAAGTAGTAGTAAGACTATGGCAAAGATGTTCATAAAGTGCTTTGCGCCATTGCCAAGGTACCGGCCAGTAATCGTTGGTATTGATGCTCCACCATTACGCACAGATAACATGCCAGAGAAGTAATCATGCACTGCGCCTGCAAAAATACAGCCGATGACGATCCAAAGCATAGCTGCTGGGCCGTATAAAGCCCCCATTATGGGACCGAAAATTGGACCAACCCCAGCGATATTGAGTAGTTGGACCAGATAAACTTTCTTCGTTGACATTGCCACATAGTCAACTCCGTCAGATTGACTATATGCCGGCGTTTGTCGCTTTTCATTGATATTAAATACTTTTTCAATAAAACTTCCATAAAGGAAATAGCCTCCAACTAGGACTGCAACACAGCTTAAAAACCAAAACATGGCATTTGCTCCTCGGTGATGAGTAATTAATGAGTCTGTATATTACACACCTCTATCATTAGGTTCTGTTAGCTTGGTGGTTGTTCGAGACAAACAAGAATTAAAATGTGTGGTTATATTGACGTATAAAGGGAGAATAGGCACCCTTAACTTACCCTATGAAACCCTTTTAAATTAAGGAAAAACAGTGAAAGAACTTACTTTTATGATAGTGGCGATAATGCTATTAGGCTGTGTGGTGAATACAGAGCAACTCGTTGAACAAGGTGATTGGTATGCGGTAGGCTATCGAGACGGTATCCGAGGTAATAACCAGCGCTCAGTGAGCGAACTTGCCAAATTGGGAAGTACAAAACATGGTGATTATGAGCAAGGTTATCTGATTGGAATTGAGGAGTTTTGTAATCCTAACCACGCCTATCAAATGGGGCTCACTGGTAAGTACTATAATGGAGTTTGCGAGGGAATTGAAGGAGCGCAAAAGTTTCGAATGGAGTGGCAACGTGGCTGGTATGAGTATTCTAATTGACCAGCTATAGCTTAGGTTTTTGGCAAAATCTGATGATGAAAATGGCAAACTATGCTTTTTTCTGTAACGCAGAATTGGTTTACCTCGGGGCTCAGCTTTACTCTGCGATGGAGCATATGCTTGGTGATCTCGATGGTAATGTAGGTATTACTCATATTGAACGTTTAGAATACTAGTTGGCTAAGGCAGGGAGCACCTAACTTTAAGTTAGGCACTTTTACTTAAGTACCATTTGTATCAATGACGGCTTTTCTCAAATAACCATGCTGAAGATTTAACTTTTCTCTAGCGGTTTCTTTTTCTAAGCCAGTCAAGATCATCAAAATGGCTAGCTTGACATCATATTCAGTCTCTTCGAGCACATCTTTGGCTTTTTGACTGTCGCAATCCGTAGCTTGTATCACAATTCGCGTTGCTCTAGCGACAAGTTTGGCGTTGGTTGCTTTCACGTCGACCATTAGATTTTGGTAGCTCTTACCTAAACGTATCATGCTTGCTGTGGTTAGCATGTTGAGAACCAGCTTCTGTGCTGTGCCTGATTTTAAACGTGTTGAACCTGTAAGAGCTTCTGGCCCTACAACAGGGCAAATTGCAATGCTGGCGATATTTGCAATTGGAGAGTCTGAGTTACAAGATAAAGCGATAGTCGTTGCTCCTATCTTGTTGGCATATTCTAGTCCACCCATAACATAAGGAGTGCGTCCACTGGCCGCTATACCTACGACTAGGTCGCGATTGGTAAATTCGATATTTTTTAAATCTTGTTCGCCCATCGTTGGAGAATCTTCTGCCCCTTCTTTGGCTTTTAAAATAGCGTCATTACCACCTGCAATTAACCCAATCACCATATTATCGGATACGCCAAAGGTTGGCGGACATTCTGATGCATCCAATATTCCGAGGCGGCCACTTGTCCCAGCTCCCATATAGACTAATCGACCACCTGCTTTAAATACATCGGTTATCTTATCGACGGCAAGTGCGACCTCTGGCAGGACTTTTTCTACCGCAAGAGGCACCTGCTTATCTTGTAGATTGAGACGCTGCACAATAGCCAATGATGGAAGTAAATCGATGTCCATTGTTTCTGGGTTGCGGTCTTCAGAAATTAAGTGAGAAAGTGTTGCTATCAGTATGTCGTTAGTCATTGTTCGTGGTATTCCATGCATCTAAATTGAGTTAATCGGCAAAGTATATGACACCCAGAGAAGCTTCTCTTCTTGAACCAGTTACTTGTGGCGCATTGTTTGGTAGATTGTGGAGGCGTCGATAAGCAAGCCAAGCAAATGCCATCGCTTCAATATTTTGACTGTCGAATCCCTTTGAATCGGTTACATCTACTGACCATGATGGTAATAAAGCCTTTAGACGTGACATCAAAAGAGGGTTTTTAGCTCCTCCGCCACATACTAAAAGTTTTGACAGATTACCTTGTTCATACTTCTCAACTTCATTGCAGATGGTCAGAGCGGTATACTCACATAAGGTCCGTTGAACATCTTCGCAACGACATGAGTGCTTATCTAAAATTTTATCTAACCATGGAAGGTTAAACAGCTCGCGACCTGTGCTTTTAGGAGAAGACTTTTCTAGATAGGGCTCTTTTAGCATCTCATTTAGGAGAGGAGTGTTAATCTCTCCTTGTTGTGCAAAAAATGCATCTCTATCGAACTGTATATTTTTATGTTTGGTGCACCAAGCATCCATCAGTACATTTCCAGGACCTGTATCGTAGCCCACGACAGGGTGTTGTGGATGAAGTACTGAAATGTTAGCGATACCAC